>NZ_MIYM01000016.1:0-64744 GCF_001777155.1 Hydrogenophaga sp. PML113
GCGTCCTGGTACAGCGGCACCGCGATCGCCCCCAGCGACTGCGCCGCCAGCATCGTCGCGTACAGCCTCGGCCGGTTCGCCCCTATCACCACCAGGTGCTCCCCACGCCTCAAGCCCGCCTCGTGCAAACCACACGCCAGACACCTCACCAGCCGCAGCATCTCGCCCCAGCTCGTCGTCTGCCAGATCCCGTACGCCTTCTCTCGCATCGCGGGTCGGTTGGGGTATCGGGCGGCCTGCCGTTTCAGTTGGCGGGGGAAAGTGGTGTCCACGGAATGGCTTTCTCAGAGAGGGACGTGTTGTCGGCGCGCGGCCAGGAAGCGGTCCTTGAGCAGGCGGTCGTTGGAGCCCGCCACCACGCCTTCGCCATAGGACCAGTGCTCGAGGCTCAGCGGAGCCCCCAGGCTCGCGGCCTCGCACAGGCGCTGCACGGCCAGGCGGCCGTGGCCGAAGCGCATGCTGCGTTCCAGCAGGTCGAGCGCGATGCGCCGGCCCTGCTCGCGCTGCACGGGCGAGGCGCCGGGCGCGGCGCCGCGGCGGGCCTGGCGCTTGAGCGTGCGCAACTGCTGGCGCCCGCCACGCGCGGGCGGCGAAGGCGGCGACGGTCTCATGCCGGTCCGTCCCCGGCCACCTCGACCGGCTTGTCGATCACGTACACCACGCCATTGAGCAGCGCGACGTGCGCGTCGTCGCGCGCGCGCGAAACCCGCACCTGGTAGGTGCCGATCTTTCGCGAGCGCGCCACCTCGGTGGCGTGCGCGATCAGCCACTCGCCCTCTTCCACCGCGGTGGAGATGCTCATCTGGGAGTCGACCAGCGTGGCGATGCTGCCGTAGGTGTTGCAGGCCAGGCCGAGCGCCATGTCGCCAAGCGAGAAGATCGCGCCACCGTGGCACCGCTTGTTGAAGTTGATGTGCATGCGCTGCACGCGCATGCGCAGCTTCACTTCACCGGGCGCGGCGTACAACAACTGCATGCCCATGGCCTGGCCGAAGCCGTCGGCGCCCAGACAGCGCGTCACCAGGGCTCGGGCCTGCTGCGCGCCACCGGGGGCGTGGCGCAGGCCGCGCTGCGGTCGCTGCTCCAGCCATTCCACCAGCGCGTCCATGCCCTCGCCCGACGGCGCAGACACCTTCGTCACCACCGGCGTCCAGTCGGCGTGGCGGCGCAGGCCGATCATGGCGTTCAGGTCCGACTCGGTGCGGCGCGCGTCGGGCAGGTCGGCCTTGGTGACGACAAAGATGTCGGCGATTTCAAGCACGCCGGCCTTGATCGCCTGCACGTCGTCGCCCAGGCCCGGCGGGCAGGCCACGACGCGCGTGTCGGCGTAGCGCGTGATCTCCACCTCGGACTGGCCCGCGCCCACCGTCTCGACGATCACCACGTCGAAGCCGGCGGCGTCGAAGACGTCGATCACGTCGCCGGCCGCGGCGGCCAGGCCACCCAGGTGGCCGCGCGAGGCGAGCGAACGGATGAAGACGCCCTCGTCGGACTGGCGCTCGCCCATGCGGATGCGGTCGCCCAGCACGGCACCGCCGGTGAAGGGGCTGGACGGATCGACCGCCACCACGGCCACGGTGCGGCCGCGCTGGCGCAGGCCCACGATGAGCGCGGACACCAGCGTGGACTTGCCCGCGCCCGGTGGCCCGGTGACGCCGATGACGTGCGCGCGGCCCGTGCGCCCGGCCACCGCCTGGCGCACGTCGTGCGCGCGCTCGTCGTTGCTTTCCAGGCTGCTGATGGCCCGCGCGAGGGTCAGGCGGTCGCCGCAGGCGATGCGTTCGCTGAGGGTATTGATCAAGGCGATCACACCATCGTCAAGGGTTGACCGAAGCCGAGTTCCTTGCGCAGCGTGCCGCAGATCTCGCCGTGGGTGGCACCGGCCTCGGCCGCCCGGACCACGTGCTCGAACACGTTCTGCTCGCGGTCGTTGGCCGAGCGCGCGAGCGCGGCGATGGCCTTGTCGACCTCGGCGTTCGAGCGGTTTTTCTTGTAGGCGCCGAGGCGTTCCACGTAGGCGCGCATGCGCTCGGGCGCCGGGTACTCGAGCGAGGGGTAGGTGGCCGGGTCTTCCTCGACCTGGTAGGCGTTGACGCCCACGATGGTCTGCTCGCCCGTGTCGACCCGCTTCTGGAACGCCAGCGCGGACTCGCCGATCATCTGCTGCACGATGCCCTTCTCGACCGCCTGGTACATGCCACCGGCCTCGTCGATCATGTCGATGATGGCGTTGATGCGCTGCTCCATCTGGTCGGTGAGCGACTCGATGTAGTACGAGCCACCCAGCGGGTCGATCACGTCGGTGAGGTGGGCCTCCTCGCGCAGGATGTTCTGCGTGGCCACGGCGATGCGCGCGGCCTCGGTCTTGGGCGTGGACAGCACCTCGTCGTAGGCGTCGGTGTGCAGCGACTGCAGGCCGCCGAAGATGCCCGCCATGGCCTGCGTGGTGACGCGCGCGATGTTGTTGAGCGGCTGCTGGCGCGTGAGGTCCACGCCCGAGGTCTGGCCGTGGAACTTGAAGCGCCAGGAGCGCGGGTCCTTGGCGCCGAAGCGCTCGCGGCACAGGCGAGCCCAGACCCGGCGACCGGCGCGGAACTTGGCCACTTCCTCGAAGAAGCTGATCGAGATGTCGAAGAAGAAGGTGAAGCGCGGCAGGAACTGGTCGGGGTCCATGCCGGCGGCGATGCAGTCCTCGGCGTATTGGATGCCCGAGCACAGCGTGAAGGCCATGGCTTCGGCGGGCGTGGCGCCGGCCTGCTGCATGTGCTGGCCAACGATGGACAGCGGGTTCCAGTGGGGCACCTGCGCGTTGCAGAAGCGGATGTGGTCCACGATGACCCGGCGCGCGCCCTGCAGCGCGAGGCGGAAGAACATGTGGTTGGCCACGAAGTGCGAGATGCAGTCGCTCTGGTTCGAGGTGCCGGTGATGCGCGTCCACGGAATGCCGCGGCGGCGCGCCACCGCCAGCTCGAAGGCCAGCAGGGTGAACGGCGATGGATCGTTCATCGCGGTGGAGATGCTGTCGATGGGCACACCATCGAGCGCGACCTGCATGTCGTCGGCGTTGTTGACCACGGTGCCACAGGTGCCGAGCAGCTCGGCCGGCACCTCGTCGGCGTCGTAGCCGCGGAAGACCGAGTTGCAGGGAATCAGCGACAGCGCCGAGGCGCCCAGGCCCAGGATCTCCTTGACGCGGACGTTGTAATCCTCGGGCACGCCCAGGCCGATGAGCTGGCGCTGCGACCAGCTGCGCCCCCGGTACATGGTGGAGTAGATGCCGCGCGTGAACGGGTACTGGCCGGGATAGCCCAGGCTTTCCGCGTAGGACTCGGTGCGCCGGTCGCTGGGCGTGTACAGCGGCTTGACCGGAATGCCCGATCGGTTGTGCACGGTGGCATCGCCCGGCACCGCCTTGGCGAACTCATCGGCCCAGCGCTGCTCACCTTCGGGCACGGACGCGGCGTGCAGGTGCTTGTCGACGGCGTTCATGCTTGCGCTCCTTGCAGTTCGCGGCGCTTGGTCGTGAGCGCCTTCACGTGCTCGACCACCTCGTCGAGCGAGGTGCCCGGGTGGAACACCCGAGCCACGCCGCTCTCGAGCAACACACCTTCGTCCTTGTGCGGCACGATGCCGCCGACGATCACCTGCACGTCGCCCAGGCCGGCCTCGCGCAGCGCGGCCATGAGCCGGGGCACGATGAGGTGGTCGGTGGCCAGCGAGGAGATGCCGATCACGTCGGCGTCCTCTTCCAGCGCAAGCTTCACCACGGTGGGAATCTCCTGCCACGGCGGCGTGTAGATCACTTCCATGCCCGCGTCGCGCAGGCAGGCCGCGATCACGCGGCTGCCACGGTCGTGGCCATCAAACCCTATCTTGGTGACGATCACCCTAGGCGGACGTTTCAACATCCTGCTTCTCCTTGACCAGCCCCACGAATTTCCGCGCCAGGGCGCGTGGGGTATCGCGTCCTTGGGGGTCGAACCAGAAAGGCGCCCAGTTCAGGGCACCCATGAGCATCAGTCGCATCGAGCGGCGGTCGATGCCGGGCGCCAGGGGCAGGCCGGCGATGGCTTCGCGGAAGTAGCGCTCGTGGTTGCCGCGCAGATCGCGCAGGCGATCGGCGATGCGGGGAATGTCGTCGGGCAGCACGCGGATCAGCACCTGCGCGTAGTCGCTGTCGCGCAGCACGGTCTCCAGGTGGGCGCGGCACAGGGCCTCGAGCCGCTGCCAGGGATCGGCCTCGCGCGCCACGGCGGTGGCGGAGGCGGTTTCAAGCGCCTGCACGCCGGTGGCGTACACGGCCAGCAGCAGCTCGTCCTTCGAAGGGAAGTGGTAGTAGACCGAGCCCGCGAGCATCTTGGCCTCCACCGCGATGTCGCGCATGGACGTACCCGCGTAGCCGTGCAGCGCGAACAACCGCGCGGCTGCGTCGAGCAGATCGGGCAGGCGGTTGTCGGAGCGTGGACCCCGAGAGGTCTTGGTGGCGGCCGGCATATAATAAGCAATCGTTCGTTAGGTTTAAGTGTGATTCCAGATTCGGCCGATGTCAACCGGCCCCCACCCAGGGTTTTCTTGGATCTGCCGTTCATCGGCTTGTGGGCCGCGCCACCGGCCGGGATGTCGATGCCGCGCGGGCTGGGCCGTCGTGGTGATGCAATGCCCTATTGCGATCACTCAACACACAGGAGAACCCCATGCGATTCATCGTGATGGTCAAGGCCACGGCCGACAGCGAAGCGGGCGTGATGCCCACCGAACAGGAACTGGCCGAGATGGGCCGCTTCAACGAAGAACTGGTGAAGGCCGGCGTGATGGTCTCGGGCGAAGGCTTGCACCCGAGTTCGCAGGGCGCGCGCGTGCGCTTCTCGGGCCAGCAGCGCAGCGTGATCGACGGCCCCTTCGCCGAGACCAAGGAGCTCGTCGCCGGCTTCTGGATCTGGCAATGCGCCTCGCTGCAAGAAGCCATCGACTGGGTCAAGCGCTGCCCCAACCCCATGCGCGGCGAATCGGAGATCGAGATCCGCCGCGTCTTCGAGGCCGAGGACTTCGGCGAGGCCTTCACGCCCGAGCTGCGTGAGCAGGAGGAGCGGCTGCGCGAACAGCTGATCGCGCAGCACAAGCGCTGAGACAGCGGGTCCGTCTCCTGGCCGAGGGGACGCAAGCCCTTGGCCCCACGCAGCGCCTGGTGAGGTGCGTGCGGGCAGGCGCCCGGGCGCCAGCCATCGGTTCATCGCCTGAATCCTTCAGGCAAGCATCACATGTGATACTGTACATAAATACAGTATCTAGATGCCATGCTCTCCCCCTCGGCCGAGCCTTCGGCCCTCCCCCCGTCCGCGGCGCCCTGGCCGCGCCGCGTGGCCGACGCCCTCTGGCGCGGCCATGAAATCGGCGCGCCGCTGGCGCGCGTGCACCCCTCGGGCTGGGACGCGCTGGACCGCGAGCTGCCCGGCGGCGGCTGGCCCTGCCGCGCGCTCACCGAGGTCTTGCAGGCCCGCGCCGGCGCCCATGAGTGGCGCCTGCTCGCGCCCTGCCTGCCGCGCCTGGCCAGCGCAGGGCGCAGCCTGGCCCTGGTGGGACCGCCCTGGGTGCCGCATGGGCCAGGGCTGCAGCAGCTGGGACTGCCGGCGCGCCAGCTGATCTGGGTGCAAGCCGACAGCGAGGCCGAGCGCCTGTGGGCGAGCGAGCAACTCATCCGCGCCAACGCCTGCGGCGCGCTGCTGGCCTGGCTGCCGCAGGCCAGCCCCGAGGCCCTGCGCCGCCTGCAGGTGAGCGCGCAAGGCAACGACGGCCTGGTGCTGCTGTTTCGCCCGCAGGCCGCGCGGCACCAGGCCTCGCCCGCGCCGCTGCGCCTGCTGGTGCAGCACAGCCCCGACTGGGCCCTGCGCGTGCGCCTGCTCAAGCGCCGCGGCCCGCCGCACGACAGCGAATTGCGCCTGCCCTCGGTGCCGGGCGCGCTGGACGCCCTGCTCACCCCGCGTCTGCGCGCGCTGGGCCGACGGACCCCTGAAAACGAGGAGGCCGCCGATGTGGTGGGCCGCACTGATCCTTCCCGAAGCGAGCGGCGGCAGCGGCAGCGCGCCTGAAGCGCCAGGGTGGCGCCTCGCCGAACTGGGCACCTGGGCCTTGCAGTTCACGCCGCGGGTGGCCCTGGTCGAGGGCGCCACGCTCATGGAACTGGAGGCCAGCCAACGCCTGTTCGGCGGCCAGGCGGCGCTGCGCGAGCGCGTGCGCGAGGCGGCCGCGGCCGAGTTCGGCATCCACCGCATCGGCTGGGCCCCGACCGGCCTGGCCGCGCTGGCCTTCGCGCGCGCGGGTGTCGAGGGCGTCGACCCTGGTGTACCGCTGGCGCGCGCGCTGGACCGCTTGCCGATGGACACGCTTGGGGCCGTGGCCCCGCACCGCGGCACGCTCGCGCGCCTGGGCTGCCGCACGCTGGGCGACCTGCGCCGCCTGCCGCGCGCGGGCCTCGGCCGACGCTTCGACGCCGCGCTGCTGGAGGCGCTGGACCAAGCCCATGGCCAACGCCCCGAGACGCACGGCTGGCTCGCGCCCCCCGAGACCTTTCGCGCGCGGCTGGAAATGATGTCGCGCGTGGAAGACGCGCCCTCGCTCATGCACGGCGCGCACCGCCTGCTGCTGCGCCTGGGCGGCTGGCTGGGCGCGCGGCACCGCGGCGTCACGGCCTTCGCGCTGCGCTGGGCGCACGACACCCTGCGCGCGCGCGCCGCGGGCGAAGGCGGCGAACTGGTGCTGCGCACGCGCACGCCCACGCGCCGCGTCGAGCACCTGGCGCGCCTGCTCGCCGAACACCTGGCGCGCACCGAATTGCTGGCGCCGGTGGGTGAGCTGGAACTGGAGGCCCTGGACACGCAGCCGCTGGCGCCGCCCAGCGCCTCGCTCCTGCCCGACGACGGCGCGAGCGACGCCGCGCTGGACGACACCCTGGAGCGCCTCGCGGCGCGGCTGGGCGCGGCGCGCGTGCTGCGGCCCGTGCCGCTGGACGACCACCGGCTCGAGCACATGCAGCGCTGGCAGCCTGTGGGCGAGCCCCTGCCGCGCGCCCGTCCCGCGCCCTGCGCCGCCGACCGCACGCCGCAGCCGAGCTGGGTGCTGCCCCAGCCCTTGCGGCTGCCGGTGCGTGACCACCGGCCCGTGTACCGCGAAACGCTGCAACTCATCGCCGGGCCACACCGCGTGGAAGGCGGCTGGTGGGACCGCGCGCCCGACGGCATCCAGCACCGCCACGCGCAGCGCGACTACTTCGTCGCGTTCGACGCTCGGGCCGGCGTGCTCTGGGTGTTCCAGGAACGCCTGGCCGACGAGGGCGGCGCCTGGTACCTGCACGGGGTGTTTGCATGAACCCCGCTCGGCCGCCCGAAGGGGTTCGCACCGCGGTGCGCGGCACGGAAGTTTCCGAATGAACACGCCCGCACTGCCCGCCTACGCCGAGCTGCACTGCCTCAGCAACTTCACCTTTCTGCGCGGCGCCAGCCACCCCAAGGAACTGGTGCGGCGCGCGGTGCAACTGGGCTATGCCGCGCTGGCCATCGCCGACGAATGCTCCATGGCCGGCGTGGTGCGCGCGCACGTGGAGGCCAAGGCGCGCGGCCTGCCGCTGATCATCGGCGCGCAGTTCCGCGTGGACGACGCGCCCTTCACACTGGTCGCGTTGGCGCAGAACCGAAACGGCTATGGCAACCTGTGCGAGCTGATCTCGCGGCTGCGCCGCGCCAGCCCGACCAAAGGCGAGTACCGCCTGCGCCTGGCCGACATCGACCCCACGGCGCTGGCCGATTGCCTGGTGCTCGCCGCGCCCGAGCGCGGCACGCCGCTGCCGCGCCTGATCGAACTGGCGCGCTGGCTGCTCACCGGCTTCAGCGGGCGCTGCTGGTTCGCGGTCACGCTGCTGCGCCAGCTCGACGACGAGGCCTGGCTCGCGCGCCTGCGCGAAGCCGGCGAACTCAGCGCCATCCCGCTGGTGGCCACGGGCGACGTGCTGATGCACCGGCGCTCGCGCCAGGCCCTGCAGGACGTGCTCAGCGCCACGCGCCTGGGCCGGCCGCTCACCGACTGCGGCCAACAGCTGCAGCCCAACGCCGAGCGCCACCTGCGCTCGCGGCTGCGCCTGTCCACCACCTACCCGTCCGATCTGTTGGCCGAAACCTTGCGCGTGGCCGAGCGCTGCGCCTTCTCGCTCGACGAGCTGCGCTACCAGTACCCGGCCGAGGTGGTGCCCCAAGGGCGAACGCCCGCGTCCTACCTGCGCGAACTCACGGAACGGGGCGCGGCGCGGCGCTGGCCCGCGGGCACGCCCGACAAGGTGCGCGCGCAGATCGAACACGAACTCGCGCTCATCGCCGAGCTGCGCTACGAGCACTACTTCCTCACCGTGGCCGACATCGTGCGCTTCGCGCGCGGGGAAAAGATCCTGTGCCAGGGCCGCGGCAGCGCGGCCAACTCGGTGGTCTGCTACTGCCTGGGCGTGACCGAGGTCGATCCGCAGCGCCAGACCGTGCTGTTCGAACGCTTCCTCAGCAAGGAGCGCAACGAGCCGCCCGACATCGACGTCGACTTCGAGCACGAGCGGCGCGAGGAGGTGATCCAGTACCTCTACCGCAAGTACGGTCGCGAGCGCGCCGCGCTCACCGCCACCGTCATCACCTACCACCGGCGCAGCGCCATCCGCGACGTGGGCAAGGCCCTGGGTTTCGACGCCGAGGCGATCGACCGCCTGGCCAAGGAGCAGCAGTGGTTCGACGGCCGGACGCCTTCGGCCGAGCGCCTGCTGGCCGTGGGACTGCGGCCCGACGACCTGGCCGTGCGCCAGCTCATCGACCTGGTCGGCGTGCTCACGGGCGAGGCCTCCGACCAAGAGGAGGACAAGGCGGGCGACGTGTTCACGGGCTTTCCGCGCCACCTCTCGCAGCACGTAGGCGGCTTCGTGCTCACGCAGGACCCGCTCACGCGCCTGGTGCCGGTGGAGAACGCGGCCATGGAAGGCCGCACCGTGATCGAGTGGGACAAGGACGACCTCGACGCCCTGGGCCTGCTCAAGGTGGACGTGCTCGCGCTGGGCATGCTCACCGCGCTGCGCAAGGCCCTGGTCTTCATCGGCCAGCAACGCGGCCGGCCCTTCGCGCTGCAGGACATCCCCGACGGCGACGATCCCACCTACGACATGATCTGCGAGGCCGACACCATCGGCGTGTTCCAGATCGAATCGCGCGCGCAGCAGAGCATGCTGCCGCGCCTGCGCCCCCGCACCTTCTACGACCTGGTGATCGAGGTCGCCATCGTGCGGCCCGGCCCCATCCAGGGCGGCATGGTGCACCCCTACCTGAACCGGCGGCAGGGCAAGGAGCCGGTGCACTTCGAGAAAGACGAACTCAAGCCCGCGCTCGAGCGCACCCTGGGCGTGCCCGTGTTCCAGGAGCAGGTGATGCAGCTGGCCATCATCGCCGCCGGCTTCACGCCCGGCGAAGCCGACGAGCTGCGCCGCGCCATGGCCGCGTGGAAGCGCAAGGGCGGCCTGCACAAGTACCACGAGAAGATCGTCAAGGGCATGACCGGCAACGGCTACTCGGCCGAGTTCGCCGAGCGCATCTACCAGCAGATCCACGGCTTCTCGGACTACGGCTTTCCCGAGAGCCACGCCGCGAGCTTCGCGCTGCTGGTCTACGCCTCCTGCTGGATCAAATGCCACCACCCGGCCGCCTTCCTGGCCGCGATGCTCAACAGCCAACCGCTGGGCTTCTACACGCCCAGCCAGCTGGTGCAGGACGCGCAGCGCCATGGCGTGGAGGTGCGCCCGGTGGACGTGTGCCACAGCGACCGGGACTGCACGCTGGAAGACCTGCCGCGCGAACCCGTGGTGCGCCTGGGCCTGAACCGGGTGGGCGGCCTGTCGCGCGCGGCGGCGGACCGCATCGCCGCCGCGCGCCGCGACGCGCCTTTCCAGGACGCCGAAGACCTCGCGCGGCGCGCGGGCCTGGACCGGCGCGAGCTGCAGGCCTTGGCCGCGGCCGACGCGCTGATCGGCCTGTCCGGCCACCGGCGCCTGCAGATGTGGGACGCGGCGGGCCATCGCGCGCCGCCCGCGCTGCTGCGCCAGGCACCCGTGCACGAGGCGCCCATCGAACTGCCGCCCGCACCTGAGGGCGAGGCCATTGTCTGGGACTACGCGGCCACGCGCCTGACGCTGCGCCGCCACCCGCTGGCCTTGCTGCGGCCGCAGCTGCGCGCGCGGCGCCTGATGACGGCCGAGGAACTCAAGGCCCTACCCGACAAGCGCTTCGCGCGCGCCTGCGGCATCGTCACCGTGCGCCAGCAGCCACAGACGGCCAACGGCACCATCTTCGTTTCGCTGGAGGACGAGACCGGCGCGGTGCAGGTGATCGTCTGGCGCCACGTGCGCGAGCGCCAGCGCGCCGAGCTGCTGCACGCGCGGCTGCTCGCGGTGCACGGCGTGTGGCAGCGCGAGGGCCCGCTGTGCAACCTGATCGCGGGACGGCTGGAAGACCTCACCCCGCTGCTCGGCCGGCTGGCGACCGAAAGCCGGGACTTCCACTGATTCGATTTCGGGACCTTGTCCTGTTTGACTTCGTCCGGATTTTTTTCATTTACGCCCCGTTCATCCAACGCACCGGCGGCGCGATTGCTTGTTCCCGCGCCCCGCCTGAGCGACGTGCTTCAGCCCGGCGCCGCCACCGCCGGGCGCCGCATCAGCAGCAGCGCCGTCGTCAGGCAGGCCAAGGCGATCACCGCCGCGCCGGCCAGCGTGACCAGGTGCAGCGACTCCACGAAAGCGCCGCGCGCCAGCGCGGCGAACAGCGGCCCGTCCGATCCGCCCAGCGCCTTGGCCGCGTGCAGCGCGCCCGCCAGCGTGTCGCGCGCCGCGTCGGCGGCCGGGGCGGGCAAGGCCGACGGCATCGCCGCGCCCACGCGCGCCTGGTACCAGGCCACGCCCAGGCTGCCCAGCAAGGCCACGCCCAACGCGCCGCTCAGCTCGGATGCGGTCTCCGACAGCGCCGAGGCCGCGCCCGCGCGCTCGGGCGGTGCCGAGGTGATGATGATCTCGTTGCCCAGCGTGAACACCGGCGCCATGCCCAGGCTCATGATCACCGTGCCCGCCACCAGCCAAGGCAGGCCCGTGCCGGTGTCCACCATCAGCAGCATCAGGAAACCGATCGCCGCCGCCACCTGGCCGCCGACAAGGATGCGCACCGGCGCGAACCAGCTCGCCAGGCGCGGCGCGCCCAGCGAACCGACCACGAAGGCCAGCGCCCAGGGCAAGGTGACCAGGCCCGCGCTCAGCGGGTCGAGCGCGCGCACCACCTGCAGGTACTGCGTGATGAAGATGTAGATGCCGAACATGGCCAGGCAGGACAGCGCGTAGGCCGACAGCGCGGCGGCGAAGCGCGGCTGGCGGAACAGCGCGATGTCGAGCAGCGGGTGCGCCAGGCGCGACTGGCGGCGCACGAACACCCAGCCCAGGGCCACGCCCGCCAGCAGCGGCAGCAGCCCGGCCGCCACCAGGCCATCGGTAGCGATGGTCTTGATGCCGTAGACCGCCGCCAGCACCGCGGCCAAGGACAGCAAGGCGCTCGCCAGGTCGAGCGGGCCGGCCTCGGGGTCGCGAAACTCGGGCAGCAGCAGCGGGCCCAGCACCAGCAGCAGCACCATCACCGGCACCGCCACCAGGAAGACCGCGCCCCAGTGGAACCACTGCAGCAGCGCGCCGCCCACCAGCGGGCCGATGGCCGCGCCCATGGAGAAGCTCGCGATCCACACCCCGATGGCGAAACGGCGCTGCTCCTCGTCGTGGAACATGTTCCGGATCAGCGACATGGTGGACGGCGCGAGCGTGGCACCGGCCACGCCCAGCAGGGCCCGCATGGCGATCAGCATCTCGGCGCTGGTCGAGTAGGCGGCCATCAGCGAGGCCAGGCCGAAGGCGGCGGCACCGATCAGCAGCAGCTTGCGCCGGCCGATGCGATCGCCCAGGTTGCCCATGGTGATGAGGAAGCCCGCCACCAGGAAACTGTAGATATCGACCATCCACAGCAACTGCGCGGCGCTGGGCCGCAGCTCGGCGCTGAGCACGGGCAGCGCGAGGTTGAGCACGGTCATGTCCATGGCATAGACCATGCAGGGCAGAGCGATCACCGCCAATCCCAACCATTCGCGGCTGGTGGCCTTGGCGGGCGCGGATGAAGTGTGTTCAGACATCGAGGATCACCTTGAAGCCCCCATAGATCAAGCGTTTGCCATCAAACGGCATGGGGGCGCGGTCGGGTTGCATGCGGGGGTCGGCCATGACCTTTTCCCAGGCGGCGTCGCGCACCTCGCGCGAGGGCCAGACGATCCAGGAGAAGACCACCACCTCGTCTTTTTCGAGCTTCACCGCCATCGGCATGGAGGTGAGCTTGCCCTCGGGCACCTCGTCGGCCCAGGTTTCGACGACGCGCGTGGCGCCGTGCTCCTTGAAGACCGCCGCAGCCTCCTTGCAGTGCTTCAGGTAGGCCTCGCGGTTGGCGGTGGGAACAGGGGCCATGAATCCATCGACGTAGCTCATTTCACTGTCTCCTTGGTGGGGCTGGGAAGGAATTGCAGTTCGAGGTGGCGGCGCAGCACGCGCAGGCACTCGACCGCGGGCTCGATCGACTGGCGCGCCTTGACGAGCAGCAAGGCGCCCTGAATGACGGCCTGCACATACAAACCCAGGGCTTCGGCGCTCCAGCGCGCACGCGGCGCGTATTGGCGCTTGGCCGCCACAGCCATCTCGGTCACCAGGTCTGCGTTGGCCGTGATGTGGCGCTCGCAAACCTCCCGCAGGACGGGGTGCGTGATGTGCACTTCCTGCACCAGGGTGCCGAGCACGCAGGTGATCTCGGCGATCTCGCCCTGCAGCAACTCGATGCGAAAGTCCACATAGCCCAGCAGGCGCTGCAAGGGGTCGGTCTTGTCCATGTAGCCGGCGTGGCGGAACAGCTCGTCGGCCTGTTCGCCGAAGCGCTGCGCGGCGGCGGCGAACACGTCTTCCTTGGTCTTGAAGTGGTGGAAGAACGCGCCCTTGGTGAGGGCCGTGGCGGCGCACAGCTCGTCCACCGTGGTGGCGGCGTAACCCTTGGTGCGAACCAGGGTCATGGCCGCTTCGAGCAGCCGGTCGCGGGAGCTGGGCGCGGGGGTGGCCATGGCAATTTCCGGGGGTTGATGGGAAGGGGGCGAAGACTACCGACCAGTTGGTATGTTCGTCAAGCGACGGGCCGTGGCATCCGGCAAACGGCGAGCCTGGCGCGCGCAGCGCGCCTGGCGGACCGTCACACCGCGTGCGCGGCCCACAGGGCGCGCACCGCGCGCCGCCATTCGCGCGGCGGCACCGGCGCCTCGGGCGCGTTCACGCGCAGCGCCAGCGCGTTGAGCGCGCCATTCATCATGGCCACCGCCAGTTCCAGGCGGCAGTCAAGGCGGATCGCCCCGGCCGCGATCGCGGCCTGCATGCCCTCGGCAAGCGAGGCCTGGCTCAGGCGGTCGTCCAGCGCCTGCCAGCGGGCCCAGCCCAGCACCGTGGGCGCGTCGATCATGAGGATGCGGCGCGCCTCGGGCTCCGAGGTCTTCTCGATCCAGCGGATGGAGCCCTGCACCAAGGCGTCCAGCGGGTCGCGCCGCGCGTCGGCCGCCCGCTCCACGGCGGGCACGATGTCTTCGCACACCGCCAGGCACACCGCCTCGAACAGCGCGGCCTTGTCGGCGAAGTGGTGGTACATCGCGCCGCGCGCCACGCCGGCCTCCTGCAGCACCGCCTCGGTGGCGGTGCCGGCGTAGCCCTGCTCGCCAAACATGCGGCGGGCCACGGCGATGAGGCGTGCGCGGGTGGCGCTGGCGCGTTCGGCGTTCTTCATGGGCGCTCCTTTTCGATCATCCAGATCATTGACAGACAGTCTGTCGGTATCTTACATTGAATAAACCGACTGTCTGTCTATTCTTAAGGAGATATCCATGACCCATCTGGCCCGCTACCAGGATCGCTACCCCATCGTCGTGACGCCGGACATCCGCGCCTGCCAGGCCTTCTGGGAGCGGCGCCTGGGCTGGCAATGCGGCTTCGCCAGCAGCTGGTTCGTGTGGCTGTGCGCCGAGGACGGCAGCGCCTCGCTGGCCTTCATGGCGCCCGACCACCCCTCGGCCCCGCCCGGGCCCGAAACCTTCAGCGGCCAGGGGCTGTGCTTCGAATTGCAGGTGGCCGACGCGGCCGCCGCGCACGCGGATTTCCTGGCGCGCGGCGGTGTGGCGGGCCTGTCCTTGCGCGACGAGGCCTTCGGCCAGCGCCGCTTCGGCTTTCGCGACCCCTCGGGCCTGTGGGTGGACGTGGTCGAGCAGATCGAGCCGCAGGCCGGCTTCTGGGACCGCTACAGGGTCTGAGGCTCAGTCGCCCGTGGGCGACAGGCGGAACTGCTCCACCACCTTCTGCGTGCCCAAGGTGCGCGCCAGCGCCCCCAGGTTCTTCGCCCGCATGGTGCGCAGCATCATGCGGTACTCGAAGGCGTCGCCCTCCTCCAGCCGGTAGCTCAGGTTGGCGATGGTGAAGCCGTGCGCCTTGAGCAGCTGGCGCAGGTCGGCCTCGGGCATGGCCTTGAAGCGGTCGAAGCGCACATTGAGCTGGGCGTAGATGTGCGTCGGCACCACGCGTTCGACGCGGTGCAGCAGCACCAATGTCGCCAGCGTCAGCACCGTGGCGAGCACCGCCGGGAAGTAGAAGCCGATGCCCATGAGCACGCCGATGGAGGCGGTCATCCAGATGGACGCCGCGGTGGTGAGGCCGCGCACCGTGAGCCCCTCCTTGAAGATCACGCCCGCGCCCAGGAAACCGATGCCGGTCATGATGCCCTGGGCCATGCGCGTGGGGTCCATGGTCACGTTGCCCTTGCTGTCCTGCTCGAACCAGACCCCCTGGTACAGCGTCACCAGCATCAGCAGGCTGGAGGCCAGGCACACCAGGGTGTGGGTGCGAAAGCCCGCGGGCCGGCCATGGAAGCTGCGCTCCAGGCCGATCAGGCCGCCGGCCACCATGGCGAAGAGCAGGTGCCGCGCGATTTCCTTGTAGAGCGCCAGGGTCTCGGGATCGGGCAGTTTCAACGGGTCCATCGCGGTTCCTCCTGCCCCATGCTACGCCGAGGCCCGCGAAGCCCCGCGGCGTGAAATCCCTTAGCGCCGCGGGCTCACCCCTTGCCCAGGGGTGGCCGTCCGAAGAGGCTGGACGCGTTGCTGATCGGCCCCAACTCGGCGGCCGCGGCCAGCAGCGAGGGCGCCAGCTCCTGCATGCGCGCCACGCCCAGGCGCGTGCGCGGCCCCGCGATGCTGATGACGCCAATGGCCTCGTGGCGACGCATCACCGGCGCGGCCATCGCGCTCATGCCCGGCGCGAACACCTCGTCGATCATGGCGTAGCCCCGCACGCGGGCCGCGTGCAGGAAGCCCAACATCGCCTTGACCGTTGTCGGCGCCTTGGGGCCGTAGTCCTTGGGTTGCCCGAAGCCCTGTCGCGTCACCAGCTCCAGCGCTCGCTCGTCGCTGAGCGTGTGCAGCCAGGCATGGCCCGAGGCCGAGCAAGACAGCCACACGTCCGCGCCCATGTCGGGGTCGTAGCGCACGCCTTGCTGGCGCACGCCCTGGGCCTTGGCCACGAAGGTCAGGCGGTCGTCGTCCACCAGGGACAGGCGCACCAGCTCGCCCGACTGCTGCGCCAGCCGCTCCAGCAGGGGCCCGGCGATATCGACGATGCCGCCGTGGCTGAGGTAGCCAAGGCCAATGGAGACCACCTTGGTGGTGAGCTGGTAGTCGCCCTGCTTGCGCTTCTGGCGCACATAACCGCGCTGCTGCAGATCGGCCAGCAGGCGATGGCAGGCGCTCAGCGGAATGTCCAGCTCCTCGGCCATGAGGGCCAGGGGCAGGCCGTCGGGGTGGCGCGACAGGTGCTCGAGCAGCGAGAGGCCGCGGTCCAGGGCAAGGTTCATGTCTCGAGGATTTTGTTATGCGGAAGCCGTTTCCAGCCTGGAAAGTGTTTCCTGTGGCGGCACAAAAATCGTCTCACCGCCAAGCGACAACAGGAGACGACTGTAGGCCAGGCGCCCTTGGCGGCCAAGCCCGCCGCCACATTCCCGCCCCACCATGACCGCCACCGTCCACATCCTCAACGGCCCCAACCTGAACCTGCTGGGCGTGCGCGAGCCGCATCTCTACGGCCACACCACCCTGGCCCAGGTGCGGGACCGATGCCTGGCCCTGTCCGCCGAACTCGGCCTGCGCTGCGTGTTCCGACAGTCCAACCACGAAGGCGTGCTCGTGGACTGGGTTCAGGAAGCGCGCGCCGAGGGGGCGGCCGTGGTCATCAACCCGGCCGGCTTGTCCTTCCGCTCCATTCCGCTGCTGGACGCGCTCAAGATGCTCGATCAGCCCGTGATCGAGGTCCACATCACCAACATCCACCGCCGCGAGGCGCCGTACAGAGACTCGCTCACCTCGCTGGCCAGCACCGGCGTGATCTGCGGGCTGGGACCCATCGGCTACGAGCTCGCGCTGCACGCGGTGGCGCAGCGACTGCGCGCGGCCACCACCGCCTGACACGCTTTCCTTCACAACAACCGCCATTCCCTGGAGACAAGCACCATGAACCGCACCATCGATCGTCGCTCCCTCCTCTGCGCCGGCGCCGGCCTGGCCGCTGGGGCGCTGCTGCCCGGGCAGGCCCGCGCGCAAACCAAGCTGCGTTTCGCCGCGGTGTTCTCGGACACCGACATTCGCGCCGAGATGATCAAGCGCCTGGGCGCCGACATCGCGCCCGACCACAGCATCGAGGCCCACCTCAACTCCACGCTGTTTCGCCAGGGCACGGAGCTGGTCGCCCTGCAGCGCGACAACCTGGAGATGGGCAACATCGCGCCGCAGGACATCTCCAAGCAGGTGCCGGCCTGGTCGGTTCTGACCTCAGCCTACCTGTTCCGCGACGCCAACCACCTCAACGCCTTCTTCGCCAGTGAACTGGGCGCGCAGATGAAGAAGCAGGTGGAGGACCAGCTCAAGGTGAAGATCCTGGGCCCCACCTTCTTCGGCACGCGCCACGTGGGCCTGCGCGGCAAGAAGAAGGTCAATGTGCCGGCCGACCTGGCCGGCGTGAAACTGCGCATGCCCGCCGGCGACGCGTGGCAGCTGCTGGGCCGCTCGCTCGGCGCCAACCCCACGCCACTGGCCTACGCCGAGACCTACACCGGCCTGCAGACCGGCACCGTGGACGGCCAGGACAACCCGCTGCCCAACGTGCAGAACATGAAGTTCTACGAGGTCATGGGCCAGATCGTGCTGACCTCGCACCTGGTGGCCTTCGATCTGCTCACCATGAATCTCAAGGCCTGGCAGGCCATGCCGGCGGACAAGCAGAAGGCCTTCCAGGCGGCGGTCGACAAGGCCATCACCTGGAGCGCCAACGAGCACGTCAAGCGCGAGGCCGAGCTGGCCGAGGGCTTCAAGCGCCAGGGGCTGGACGTGTACGTGCCCAACATCACCGCTTTCCGCGAGCACGCGCAGAAGATCTACCTGGCCTCCGACGAAGCGAAGGCCTGGGCCCCGGGGATCATCGACAAGATCGCCGCGGTCAAGTGATGCGCCTGCTCGCGCGGGCGGCCGAGGCCGTGGCCGCCCTCCTTCTCGGCGTGATCTTCCTCGCCTTCATCCTGCAGATCGCGCTGCGCTACCTGTTCGATCTGCCGGTGGGCTGGACGGCCGAAATCTCGCTCGTCGCCTGGCTCTGGCTGATCCTGTGGGGCGCGGCCTTCGTGCTCAGGGACGAGGAGGAAATCCGTATCGACCTGCTCAAGGCGCTGTTCGGCCCGCGCGGGCAGCGCGTGCTGGCGTCCATCGGTTCCATCGCCACCGTCGCGCTGTTCGCACTGGCCATGCCCGCCACCTGGGACTACGTGAGCTTCATGAAGGTGGAGAGCAGCTCATACCTGAAGATCCGCTTCGACTGGCTGTACTCGATCTACCTCGTGTTCGCCGCCGCCGTCATCGCGCGCCACCTGTGGCTGATCGTGAACGCCCTGCGCGGACGCTCGTCGGCCGACCCCACGCACATAGGTTCCCTGTGAATCCGACGAGTCCGTTCTCATTGGCCGTGGCGGCCATCGTCCTGCTGAGCCTGCTGGGCGTGCCGATCGGCCAGGCCATGATCGGCGCGTCCATCCTGTACCTCTGGCTCAAAGGCATGGACATGGGCAGCGCGGCCGAGCAGCTGCTCAACAGCACCTACTCCAGCTACCTGCTGCTGGCCATTCCGCTGTTCATCCTGGCCGCCAGCTTCATGAGCTCGGGCAGCGTGCTCGACCGACTGCTGCGCTGGTGCAACGCGCTGGTGGGTCGCTTTCCCGGCGGCCTGGCCCAGGTCAATGTGCTGCAAAGCGTGGTGTTCGCCAGCATGTCGGGCTCGGCCCTGGCCGACGCCGCCGGCTCGGGCAAGCTCATGCAGGCCATGATGACGCGCGATGGCCGCTACCCGCCCGCCTTCGCGGCCGCGCTCACCGCCGTCTCGGCGGTCATCGGGCCCATCCTGCCGCCGTCGATTCCGCTGGTGTTGTACGCGCTGGTCTCGGGCACCTCCATCGGCTACCTCTTCCTGGCCGGCGTGCTGCCCGGGCTCTTGTTGGGTGCGGTGCAGATGGCGCTGATCCACTACCTGGCCAAGCGCCACCGCTTCCCGGTGGAAGACGCCGTGCCGATGCGCGAGCTGCCGGGCATCACGCGCGAGGCCCTGCCCGCGCTGATGATGCCCGTGCTGCTGCTGGGTTGCCTCTACAGCGGCATCACCACGCCCACCGAAGCCGCCGGCGTGGCCGCCGCCTACGCGCTGCTCATCTCGGCCTTCTACTACCGCAGCCTGGGCCTGCGCGACGTCTACCAGTCGCTGCAGCAGAGCGCGCGCACCAGCGTCTCCATCGGCATCCTCATCGCGGGCGCCACGGTGTTCAACTTCGTCATCACCTCGGAGAACATCCCCGCCTCGCTGAGCGCGATGATGCGCGGGCTGGAGCTGTCGCCCTTCACCTTCCTGCTGCTCGCCAACCTGCTGCTGCTCGTGCTGGGCGCCTTCCTCGAAGGCTCGACCATCATCCTGGTGATCCTGCCCGTGCTGTTGCCCACGGCCGTGGCGCTGGGCGTGGACCCGGTGCACTTCGGCGTGGTGGCCGTGCTCAACATCATGATCGGCCTGGTCACGCCGCCGTACGGCCTGCTGCTGTTCATGATGACCAAGATCGCCGACGTTTCGCTGGGCGCGCTGGTGCGCGCCACCCTGCCCTTCCTGGGCGTGATGGTGATCGCGCTGGCCATCACCACCTTCTGGCCCGACTTCGTGCTCTTGCTGCCGCGGCTGGCGGGCTACACGGGTTGAACCCGCGAGGGTGCCGCGCATGACCGTGCCCCGCATCGACGGCCACACCCGGGTGATCGCCCACCTCGGCCACCCCACGCACAGCTTCAAGGCGCCGCTCATCTACAACCCCTGGTTCGCGGCCAGCGGCACCAACGCGGTGGTGGTTCCCATCGACTGCCCGGCCGGCGCGCTCGACTCGCTGCTGCCGCCGCTGATGGCCGCGCCCAATGTGCTGGGCGCGCTCATCACCATGCCGCACAAGGTGGGCGTGGTGGCGCTGCTCGACGAGGTCTCGCGCACCGCGCGCGTGGCCGGCGCCTGCAATGCCGTGAAGCGCGCGGCCGACGGCCGCCTCATCGGCGACCTGTTCGATGGCGAGGGCTTCGTGCGCGGCGTGCAGCGCAAGGGCCTCGTGCTCAAGGGCGCCAGCGCGCTGGTGGTGGGCAGCGGCGGCGTGGGCTCGGCCATCGCCGCCTCGCTGGCGGCGGCCGGTGTGGCGCATTTGGCGCTGTTCGACACGAACGGCACGGCCAGCGAAACCCTGAGCCAGCGCCTGCGCGCGGCCTATCCCTTGCTGCAGATCAGCACCGGCAAAAGCGACCCGGCGGGCCTCGATCTCGTGGTCAACGCCACGCCACTGGGCATGGCGCCCGGCGATCCGCTGCCACTGGACGTGGACCGACTCGACGCGCGCACCTTCGTTGGCGAGGTGGTGATGCGCGAGCGCGTCACCGCTTTCCTGTCGGCCGCGCAGGCGCGCGGCTGCCGCGTGCAGGTGGGCACCGACATGCTCTTCGAGCAGATCCCCGCCTACCTCGAATTCTTCGGCCTGCCCGTGGCCACGCCCGAACGTCTGCGCGAGCTCGCGGCGCTCGATGGGCCGCCCGCCGCCCCCTGAGCGTCACCACCGCCGCGCGCGAGCGGGGCGCGCTGAGGCACCACCAGCGGCCCCATCACCCCGGCGATCCACTGCATGAACACCTGCACGCGCCGCGGCAGGTGCCGCCGGTGCGCGTACAGCAGGTTCACCGGCAGCGGCGCGGGCCGGTGGCGCGGCAGCAGCTCCACCAGCTCGCCGGCGCGCAGACGATCGGCCACGCCCCAGCGCGGCACCTGCACGATGCCCAGGCCCGCGAGGCAGGCGCCCATGTAGGCCTCGGAGTTGTCCACGGTGAGCGCGCCCGCCATGGTGACGCGGCGCGCCTGGCCACTGGCGTCAAGGTATTCGAAACCCGGCGAGCGCGCGCCCAGCGTGCCCACGTAGTGCACCAGCCGGTGCGCCGCGAGCTGTTCCAGCCGCGTGGGCTTGCCATGGGCGCGCACATAGGTCGCGCTCGCCACGGTGACCAGCTCGCAGCCGCCGAGGGGGCGCGCCACCAGGCTGGAATCCCCCGGCGGCCCGACGCGCAGCACGCAGTCGAAGCCTTCGCGCACCAGGTCCACGCGGCGGTCGGTGCTGCTCAGCTCCAGCTCGAGCCCTGGGTGCGCGGCCAGGAATTCGGGCAGGCGCGGCAACACCATCTGGCGCGCCACGCCCAGCGGCAGGTCCACGCGCAAGCGGCCCCGCAGCACGGCGCCTTCGGACTGGAACAGGGTGCGCAGGTCCTCCACGTCGTCCAGCAGGTCGCGGCAGCGCTCGAGAAACAGCTGGCCGTCCTGCGTGACCGCCACGCGACGCGTGGTGCGTTGCAGCAACCGCGTGCCCAGCATCGCCTCGAGCCGCTGCACGGCCGAGGACACGCTGGCCTTGGGCAAGCCCAGGCCAGCGGCCGCCTGCGTGAAGCTGCCCAGCTCGGCCACGCGGGCGTAGATCTTCATGGCGTCCAGGGTGTTCATGGGCCTATTTGTTTTGAAATTTAGAACAGATTGAACAGATGTAGACAGTTTATTCATCTTATTCTGATCAATAGACTGGCTACATCCCCCTTTTCTCAGGAGCCCACCATGAACGCGCCGATCCCGAACCCCATTGCCCTCATCACCGGTGGCAGCCGCGGCCTGGGCCGCAACACCGCGCTCAAGCTCGCCGCGCGCGGCGTGGACGTGGTCTTCACCTACCGCAGCCGCGCCGACGAGGCGAAGGCGGTACTCGCCGACATCGAGCGCCTAGGCGCGCGCGCCGTGGCGCTGCCGCTGGACGTGGGCGACAGCCGCGGCTTTCCCGCCTTCGCGCGGGCGGTGCGCGAGCGGCTGGCCAGCGTCTGGGCGCGCGAGCGCTTCGACTACCTGGTGAACAACGCCGGCATCGGCATCCACGCGCCCTTCACCGAGACGACCGAGGCGCAGTTCGACGAGCTGATGAACATCCACCTCAAGGGCAGCTTCTTCCTGACGCAGGCGCTGCTGCCCCTGATCGCCGACGGCGGGCGCATCGTCAACCTCTCCAGCGGGCTGGCGCGCTTCGCGTTGCCGGGCCATGCGGCCTACGCCGCCATGAAGGGCGGTGTCGAGGTGCTGACGCGCTACCTGGCCAAGGAACTCGGGCCACGCGGCATCGCGGTGAACGTGGTGGCGCCGGGCGCCATCGAAACCGACTTCGGCGGCGGCGCGGTGCGCGACAACGCGGGCCTCAACCAGTTCATCGCCGCGCAGACCGCGCTGGGCCGCGTGGGCCAGGCCGACGACATCGGCGACGCCATCTCCACGCTGCTGCTGCCGCAAAACCGGTGGATCAACGCCCAGCGCATCGAAGTCTCGGGCGGCATGTTCCTCTGAACCGGTGCCCGGGCGCGGAACCTCACTCGCTGGGGATCTCGGGCTCCACCAGCTTGGCCAGCTGCTCCAGCGATTCCTGCCAGCCCAGGTAGCACATCTCGGCGGGAATCGCCTCGGGTATGCCCTCCTGCACCACCTGGAGTTCGGTGCCGCAGACCACGGCCTTGAGGGTGACGCTCACCGTCATGGTGCCGGGCAGGTTCGGGTCGTCGAAGCTGTCGGTGTAGCGCAGGCGCTCGCCCGGCACGAACTCCAGGTACTCGCCGCCGAAGCTGTGCGACTGGCCGGTGCCGAAATTGGTGAAAGACATGCGGTGCTGGCCACCCAGGCGGGCGTCCATCTGCTGCACCGCGGCGGTGAAACCGTAGGGAGGGAGCCAGCGGCACAGGGCGGCGGGTTCGGTGAAGGCACGGAAGACCCGTTGTGGCGGGGCCTTGAGGACGCGGTGGAGGCGGACGGTTCCGGTGGGCATGTAAGACTCCTTTAAGACAAACAACCAAATCATGACGGCCACCCGGCCGACACACCACCCAAGACCCATGGCCCTGGCATTGTCTCGACGGAGCAGAGGCCCGGAGATCGACAACCGCTGATCGGATCAACAGCGATCGGCATCGCGATCCCAGGCCCGACAAGACAGGGAGCGTCCCCCGGCACCCACCCATGGGTGGCGGATGCCGTCAACGTCTGCAGGAGCCATCGCATGCCACTCTCACGACGCCCCCTGCTGCTGGCCGCCGCGGCCAGCCTGGGCCTTCCCCGTCTGGCCCTGGGGGCCGCGCCCATTCAGTTCGGCTACAGCGCCGTCACGGATTTCGCCTCGGTCTTCGTCGCCGCCACCGAAGGCTTCTTCCGTCGGCGCAAGCTCGACATCGAGCTCCGCTTCATTCCCGTCAACTCCACGATTCCGGCGGCGCTGCAATCGGACGCGCTGCAGATCGGCGGCCCCACCCCCTCGGGCTTCCTGCAGGCCGTGGAAGGCGGCCTGGACCTGGTGGCGGTCGCGGGCGGCGGTGTGACCGCCAAGGACATCGTCAACACCGGCCTGGTCGCCCGGCCGGGCGCGGGCATCGTCACCGCCGCGGACTGCGTGGGCCGCAAGATCGGCGTCCCGGGCCTCAACGCCTTTCTGCACATCACCTGTCGCGCCTGGCTCAAGCAGCAGGGCGTGGACCACCGGCGGGTCCAGTTCGTCGAGGTGCCCTTCATCCTGCAGGCCGATCTGCTGCGCGGCGGCTCCCTCGACGCGACGGTGACGGCCGAACCCTTCCTGACCCGCCTCGTCGACAGCGGCCTCGCCAAGGTCGTCTCCTACTACACCACCTTCCTGCCCGACAACCGGCCCACCGTGCTGCACGTGGCGCGGCGCGACTGGGTGCAACGCAACCCCGAGGCCGTGCACGCGTTCCGCGAAGCGGTGCAGGAAGGCGCCAGTTCGTGCGGCAACCGGCCAACGAACCGCGCGTGCGGGCGGCCCTGAAGCCGTTTCTCAAGCTGCCCGCCGAGGTGCTGGCCAAGGTGCCGATCACCCGGCCCAACGCCACGCTGACCCCGGACCAACTCGCCTACTGGGTCGAGCTGATGAAAGACCAGGACATGCTGAAAACCACCCCGGACGTTCAGCGCCTGATCGCCAAGTGAACCCCGACGCCCCGTCCGACGTTTTCCTCCGCTTCGACCGGGTGGCCATCCGCCTTGGCGGACAGGACATCGTCTCCATTCACCGGCTCGACATCGCGCGTGGCGAGTTCGTCTGCATCGTGGGACCCAGTGGCTGCGGCAAGACCACGCTGCTGCGCGCGGCCAGCGGCCTGCTGCGCCCGGCCGAAGGCGAGGTGCGCTGCGAGGGCCGTCCGATCACCGGGCCCTGGCGCGAAATGGCCCTGGTGTTCCAGGACTACGGCCGCGCCCTGCTGCCCTGGCGCACGGTGGAAGGCAACGTGGGCCTGGCGCTGGAGGCCGCTGGCGTGCCGCGCGGCGAACGGACCGCCCGCATCGCCGACGCCCTGCGCAAGGTGGGCCTGCAAGACCATGGCCAGCACTTCCCGGTGCAGCTGTCGGGCGGCATGCAACAGCGCGCGCAGATCGCGCGCTGCCTGGCGCAGCGGCCCCGGCTCATGCTGCTGGACGAGCCCTTCGGCGCCCTGGACGCGCTCACGCGCCAGGGCCTGCAGGACGAGCTGGCCCGCCTGGCGCGCGAGCACGGCCTCACCGTCCTGTTCGTCACCCACGACCTCGAAGAGGCCATCTACCTCGGCGACCGCGTGATCGCCATGCGCGCCCACCCCGGGCCCGGGCGGCCCAGCCTGGCGCACGCGATCGAGGTGCCCATCGCGCGCCCGCGCCACCAGCTCAGCACCCGCGAAGGCCCCGACTTCCTGCGCCTGCGCCGCGAGTTGTTCGACCACGTCGAACGGGGCCATGCCTGAAGCGCATGCCCGCGCACCCGGGCCGTGGCGCGCCTTGCGCGCCACGGCCCTTCCCCTGCTGCTGCTGGGCCTGTTCGAAGCGCTCGCCCGGCGCGCGGCCGCCCTGGGCAGCGAGCAGCTGGCGCCGCCCAGCGCCGCGCTGCGCGCGCTGCTGCGCGCGGCCCTGGACGGCTCGCTGTGGCCCGCCACCGGTTTCACGCTCGGCGCCGCCGCGCTGGGCCTGCTGATCGGCGCCTGCCTCGGCACGCTGGTCGGCATCGGGCTGGGCCTGTCGCCGCGCGCCTCGCGCGCCGGCTTCCTGAGCATCGAGCTGCTGCGGCCGCTGCCGTCGGTGGCGCTGCTGCCCCTGGTGATGCTGCTGTTCGGCTTCGGCACCGACCTGGAAGTGAGCCTGGTGGCCTTCAGCACGTTCTGGCCCCAGGTCTTGCTGGTGCAGAGCGCGGTGCGGCAGGTCGACCCCCAGCTGCTCGAGCTGGGCCGGCTGCTGGGCCTGTCCACGGCGCGGCGCATCCGCCTCATCGTGCTGCCCGCCATCGCACCGCGCCTGCTCACGGCCGTGCGCATGGGCACGGGCTTCGCCCTGGTCATCGCCCTCACCGTCGAGATCGCCGGCAATCCCCAGGGCATGGGCTTCGCCATGCTGCTGGCCCAGCAAAGCCTGGAGCCGGCCATGATGATCGGCTGGCTCATGTGGATCGGCGCCATCGGCGTGCTGATCAACACCGGCATGCTGCGCCTGCAGCGCGCGCTGAACCGCCGCCTCGGCGTGACCGTGCCATGAAACAGGCCCAGCCCAGCCACTGGCCGGCGTCGCTCGGCCTGCTTGCCGCGCTGCTCGCGCTGTGGTGGGCCATCGGCCGGGCCGGCTGGGTCAGCCCGGCCTTCCTGCCCACCCCCGAGGCCACCGCGCTCAGCCTGATCGACGGCCTGCGCGGTGATTTGTTGCACGCCGCCCTGAACACCATCGGGCGCCTGCTGCTCGGCTGGCTGCTGGCCTCCGCGGCGGGCGTCGTGCTGGGGGCCGCCATCGCCAGCACGGCCGCCCTGCGCCCCTGGGTCCAGCCCACGCTGGAGTTCATGAGGCCGCTGCCCGCCTCGGCGGTGATGCCGCTGGCGATCGCGCTGTACGGCCTGTCCCCAGCCATGGTGCTGGCCGTCATCGCTTTCGGCGCCATCTGGCCGACCCTGCTGGCCACGGTGCATGGCGTGTCCAGCGTCGAGCCGCGCCTGCTCGACGTGGCGCGCTGCCTGCGGCTGTCGCGCCCGGCCTTTCTCTGGAAGATGGGCCTGCCGCATGCGGCGCCGGACATCCTGGCCGGCCTGCGGTTGTCGCTCACGGTGTCGCTGCTCGTCTGCACGCTGGGCGAGATGCTGGCCACCCAGGACGGCCTGGGCCTGACCATCCTGCTGGCCGCGCGCGCCTACCGCGCGAACGAGCTGTTCGCCTGTCTGGTGCTGCTGAGCCTGATCGGCCTGGCGGGCCACGCCCTGCTGGTGCTGGCCGAACACGGGCTGCTGCGCGGGCGCCGGGCCTGAGCACCACGCTTCGCCACGCGCCGAAGCGTGGCACACGCGATCCGCGCCACAGTGGGGCCCTGGCCCAATTCAGGAGAACGCCCCGTGAACACCGTCTGCTTCATCCGCTACCAGCTCGACCCCTTCCAGGTCCCCGCCTTCGCCGAGTACGCCAGGCACTGGGGCGAGATCATCCCGCGCTGCGGCGGCCACCTCATCGGCTACTTCGTGCCCAGCGAAGGCACGAACGACATCGCCTGGGGCCTGATCGGCTTCGACGACCTGGCCGCCTACGAGCGCTACCGCGCCCGGCTGCGCGCCGACGAGGCCGGACGCGCCAACTTCGAGCGCGCGCGCACGCAGCGCTTCATCCTGCGCGAGCAGCGCAGCTGGCTCAGCGGCGTGCCGGGCACCCTCGCACAGCCGCGCCAGGTGCAGCCATGATCGCGGTGATCTTCGAGGTCGAGCCGGTCGAGGGCGGCGCGCAGCGCTATTTCCAGATCGCGCAGGACCTGCGCCCGCACCTCGCGCACATCGACGGCTTTCTCTCGGTGGAGCGCTTCGAAAGCCTCAGCCAGCCGGGCAAGTTCCTCTCGCTGAGCTTCTGGCGCGACGAGGCCGCGGTGCACGCCTGGCGTGGCCAGGGCGCGCACCGCGAGGGCCAGCGACAAGGGCGCGGCGGCGTGTTCCAGAATTACCGCATCCGTGTGGCCCAGGTGGTCCGGGACTATGGCCTGCACGAACGCGACCAGGCCCCGCCCGATTCACGCGCCGCGCTGAACTGAAGCCCCCGCATGCACGCCCCGTTCGAACCCGCCCTCACCGCCGTGGCCAGCCTGCTGGCCGACCCCTCGCGCTCGCGCATGCTGCTGCACCTGCTGGGCGGGCGCAAGGCCAGCGCCTCCGACCTGGCCGCCGTGGCCGGCGTGTCGGCGGCCACGGCCAGCGGCCACCTGCACAAGCTGCTCGACGGCCGGCTCATCCGCGTGGAGCCGCGTGGGCGGCACCGCTACTACGCGCTGGCCGACGAATCGGTGGCGCGCCTGCTCGAATCGCTGGCCTCGGTGTCCGAGCGCGAAACCACCAGCCCCGCCTGGCGCCACCCGGCGCGCGCGCGGCTGAAGTACGCGCGCTGCTGCTACCGGCACCTGGCCGGTGAATTGGGCGTGGCGCTGTTCTCGGGCCTGATGCGGCGCGGCGCCTTCGAGGCCGTGCCCGAGGGCCTGGCGCTCACGCCCGCCGGGCACGAGGCCTTGCGCGCCTTCGGCTTCACGCCCACGCCCTCGGGCCGGCGCCGCCGCTACGCCTACGCCTGCCACGACTGGTCCGAGGGCGTGGACCACCTGGCCGGCGAGCTGGCCGAGCAACTGCTGGGGCATTTCATCGAACAGGGCTGGCTGCGGCCGGGCGAGGGCCGCGCGCTGGCCCTCACGCCGCGCGGGCAAACCCTGTGGCTGCCCCGCCTGCACGACATGGCGGCGAACGCCTGAGCGCCGCGCGCGCCCATTCTGATCACAGCGGTCCATCGGCCACGGACCCACGCTCGCCTCATCGGCTGAGCCGGCAGGCGTCGCCGCTGGCGGGCCGCTCCACGTCCACGCGCTCCACCACCCACAGGCCGCTGGCCATGCCCTCGAAGATGAAGCGGCACAGGTTCTCCAGGGTGGGCCGCCCCAGGCCCGGCACCTCGTCGAGCAGGTGGTGGTCCAGGCGCTCGCGCACCGCGGCGATGCCCTGGCGCAGCAGCGCTAGGTCCACCACCATGCCGCTGTCGGCGGCGGCCGGCGCGCTCACCGTCACCGCCGCGTGGTAGGTGTGGCCGTGCACCCGCCGGCTTGGCGCACTGTCGTGCGCGCGCTCCAGCGTGTGCGCGGCGTCGAAGAAGAAGCGCTGCGTCAGTTCCAGCTTCATCGGATGCCCAGCGCCTTGTGGGCCTGCACGCTGAGCCGCCAGCGCGGGTCGCGCAGGCACCAGGCCACGGCCAGGCGCGCGTTGGCCGCGCGCGAGGGCCCGTCCATGGGCTGCAGCAGGCGGTGTTCGAAGGCCAGGGCCGCGAGCGCGTCCAGGTCCAGGCCGGGCTGCGGCACCACCACCTTGATCTCCTGGCCCTCGCGCTGAACCAGCGGCGCGCCCTGCTTGGGGCTCACGCACAACCAGTCGATGCCCGCGGGCGCGGCCACCGTGCCATTGGTTTCCACCGCGACGAAGAACCCCCGCGCGTGCAGGGCCTCGATCAGGGCCGGGTCCACCTGCAGCAGGGGCTCGCCGCCGGTGAGCACCACCAGCCGCCGCGCCGCACCGGCGGTCCAGGCCCGGGCCACCGCGCCGGCCAGCGACGCGGCGTCGGCGAAGCGCCCCCCGCCGCCACCATCGGTGCCGACGAAGTCGGTGTCGCAGAAACGGCAGACCGCCCCGGCCCGGTCCGGTTCGCGGCCCGACCAGAGGTTGCAGCCGGCGAAACGGCAGAACACGGCGGGGCGTCCGGCGTTCATGCCCTCCCCTTGCAGGGTGTAGAAGATTTCCTTGACGCTGTAGGCCATGGCGGCGGGCCCGGGCGGGCCGGAAAAAACCGCCAGTGTCGCGCGCGGGGCCCGCGCATACCCTCGGCCCTGTGGCCGAGACGGCCCCCTTCACGGCGCCGGCCGCATGGCCGCGCCGCTCCCCGCAAAGGCCGCCCAGTGGCCGGCCTTCAGCCGCCCAGGCCCCACGCCATGGCGGGCTGTTCGGACGAGAGCAGCTGCGCGGCCACCACCTCGCCGCCCGTGTGCTCGCGCACCAGCGCCCGCACGTCGTCCATGGCGGCCAGCACGGCCTCGCGCGGCGTGGGTGGCAAGCCGTCGATGTTGAAGAACACCTGCGTGGTCTCGGGCAAGGTCTGGGTGCTGGCGGCCTGGCGCCAGGTCCAGCGGCGCGTGAGCACACGCGCGCCGTCGGCGAACACGATCTCGCCCCCGGGCAGCGCCTCCGCCGGTCCGCCATCGGGCGGCGCGAAACCATCGCCCGCTCGCGCGTGGCGCAGCGCCAGCCGGTTCTCGCCCACGCCCAGAGGGTGCACGCCGGCCGGCAGCAGGTGGCGCAGCGAGACGATGTTGCCGATGTCGACCAGCGGGTTGATCGAGGGCAACTGGTCGGGCTTGAGCACCCGCCGCGCCAGGGCCTCGATGGCGGCGCGGTGCTCGGAGGGCTTGGCGCCGAAGCGGCGGTAGGCCTCGCGCCAGGCGGCGATGCGCTCGTGTTCGGCCACGTTGCCGCGCACCGCCTCGCGCAGGCCGGCCTCGGCCTCGCGCAGCAGGGCGGCCAGGGCCGGCGCGGCGCGGGTGTTGTCGGCGCCGCGCACCACCACCACGCCACGGCAGTAGCCCGGGTGGGCGGCGAGCACCTCGGCCGCGAGCTGGTAGTGCAGGGTGGTGGGGGTCATGGCGGGGCCCGATAGGGGCGGGCGACGGCGTCAGCCCGCGAGGTTTTTGAACACGTAGCGCACGACCGCGGGCCAGAAGTCGGTGCCCGAGTGCTGCTGCCACAGCAAGGCAAGGTCGGTGAAGGCCTTGTGGAAGACCATGGCCAGCAGGCCCATGAGGCCCAGGATGGCCAACACCTGCAGCACGGTCTTGAACAGGGCGTCGGGGTCGCGTGGCATGGGGGCACAGCTTAGCGGAGGCGGGAATTATTTCCGGTTCGGCAACTGTTCATTCCGCATCCGGTTGTTTATTCCCGAGACGGCAATCCCTACAGTTCATCCCATGCCGGAACACCAAGCGGCATGAAAAGCAAAACCCCGTTAACCACCCGTTATCTTGAAGGAACTGCCATGAACGCCGCCAAAAACATCGCCCTCTCCCTGACCCTTGCCCTGGGCGCCGGTGCCGCTTTCGCCCAAGGCCCCATCGAAGGCAACGAAGTCTTCAACTTCCAATCCACCCTGAGCCGCGCCGAAGTGCAGGCCGAGGCCGTGCAAGCCAACCGCGCCGGCCTGGTGGCCCGCGGTGAGGTCTTCCCGGTGGAAGACAAGGTGGCCGACAGCGGCCTGAGCCGTGCGCAGGTGCGCGCCGAAGCCGCGCAAGCCGAGCGCCTGGGCCTGGTGGCCCGCGGCGAAATCGCGTCGGTGTCCGCCGGCGCGTAAGCCCCGCGGCGACCCGCTCGCCCCACGACAACGGCCCTTCGGGGCCGTTTTTCTTTGGGCGGCTCAGCGCGGTCCTGGGGGGACCAGGTAGCGTTCGATGAGCCGGGTGTCGCTGTCGGCGCCCTGCCCCGCGCCGCTGGCCTCGTCCAGCAGCGCCTGCACGCCGAGCGCGAGGCGCGGCGCCAGCCCGAATTGACGCGCGGTGTCGATGGCGATGCCCAGGTCCTTGCGCAAGGTGTCGATGGACACGTGCACCGCGTGATCGCCCACCGCGATGCGCGGCGCGCGCTTGTCGAAGATGCGCGACTGGCCGGCGCTGTTCGACACCACCTCGATGAGCTGCAGCGGCTCCACGCCCGCGCGTTGCGCCAGCGCCATGGCCTCGGCCGTGAGCGCGGCGTGCGCCGCCACCAGCAACTGGTTGATCATCTTCACGGTGGCGCCCGCGCCGGGCGGGCCCACGTGGTAGACGTGGCGGGTGCAGGCGCGCAGCGCGAAGCCGGCGCGCGCCAAGGCCTCGTCGCTGGCGCCGCAGATCGCCACCAGTTCGCCGCCTTCGGCGCCGGTGGCGCCGCCGCTCACCGGGCCGTCGATCAACCCGATGCCGCGCTCGGCCAGCCGCTCGGCCCAGGCAGCGGCGCAGGCCGGCGGCACCGTGCTGCCCAGCCAGACCACGCTGCCCGCCAGCAGGCGCTTGAGGGCGCCGCTGGGTCCTTCGAGCACGCGCTCCACCTGCTGCTGGTCATGCACCATGAGCAGCAGCACCTCGGCGCCTTGCGCGGCGCTGGCCGGCGAGTCGCAGGCCGTGCCACCGCGTTCGCTGAAGCGCGCGAGCGCGGCGGCGTCGATGTCGAAGCCGCTCACCGCGTGGCCGGCCTCCAGCAGGCGCGCCGCCATGGCGCCGCCCATGATGCCCAGGCCGATGACGCCCACGCGGCGGCGCTCGCCGGCGCTGGGCGGGGCGCTCGGCCGGCCGGCGTCAGGCAATGCGGTCCCCCTTCTTGATCACCGCGGCGCGGCTGTCCACGCCGGGCAGCATCTTCGCCGGGTCGCGCGTGACGATCACGTCGATCACCACCGGCCCCTTGGTGGCCATGGCCTGGCGCAGCGCACCTTCCAGCTCGCCGGGTTCTTCCACGCGGATGCCGGTGCAGTTGAAGGCCTGCGCGACCTTGGCGAAGTTCACCTCGTTCAGGTCCGCGCTGATGTGCTTGCCCGCGCCGTAGACCAGGTGCTGCAAGGCCTTCACGTAGCCGGACGCGGCGTTGTTGACCACGATGACGGTGAAGTCCAGGTTCAGGCGGGCGGCGGTTTCCAGGTCGCCCAGCACCATGCAGAAGCCGCTGTCGCCGGTGAGGCTGAACACCGGGCGGCCCGGCGCGGCCAGCGCGGCGCCGATGGCGCCCGGCAGGCCATAGCCGATGGAGGCGAAGCCGCGGTCGGGCACGAAGCCGCGGCCGGCGCGCTTGGTGTCGAACAGCAGGCCGGCCCAGTGCGCGGCGAAACCGCCGTCGGCGACCAGGATGCCGTCCTCCGGCAGCACCTTGTTGATCTCGGTGATCAGGCGCGCGACCGAAATCGGTTTCTCTTCGGAATACAGGCGCCCCGACACCTCCTCGCGCCACTTCGCCATGCGCGCGGGCACGCTCTCGGCCAGCGGCCGCAGGCGGGCCTTGAGCGCGGCGGCGCGCCCGCCGAGCGCGGCCATCAGGTCCTGCAGGCCCAGCTTCACGTCGCCCCACAGCATCACCTCGGGCTGCAGGGTGCGGCCGAACTCCTCGGCCACGATGTCGAGGTGGATGACGGTCTTGCCCGGCGCGGGCACGGTGTAGCGCTTGGTGGCGATCTCGCCGAGCTTGCAGCCCACCACCAACACCACGTCGCTCTGCTCGATCAGGCCGTTGGCGATGCGGTCGTAGCGACCGAACAGGCCAGCGCTCAAGGGATCGACGCAGGGGATGGCGCCCTTGCCGGTGAGGGTGTGCGCCACCGGGATGTTCGTGGCCCGCGCGAAGTCGGTCAGCGCCTGCGCCGCGCCCGACAGGTGAACGCCGCCACCGGCCAGCACGATGGGCTGCTTCGCGTTCGCCAGCAGGTCGGCCGCGCGCGCCACCGCCTCGCCGTCGGGCCGCGAGCGCAGCGCGGGTGCGGCCTCGTAGGCCGGGTTCACCACGAAATCGGCCTCGCTGAAGTCGCAGGTGTCGTGCATCAGGTCCTCGGGCACGTCCACCACCACGGGACCGGGGCGGCCGGTGGTGGCCACGGCGAAGGCGCGGCGCATCAGCTCGGGGATGCGCTTGATGGACTCGACGCGGATCAACTCCTTGCACATGGGGCGCAGCGCGTCCACCTGACGGCTCTCCTGCGTCATGTTCTTCCAGGAGTGGTCGCGGTGCGTATCGCCCACCACGCAGACCAGGGGCGAGCCGGCGTTCAGCGCCTCGGCCAGCGCGGTGAGCATGTTGGTGGCGCCGGGGCCCACGGTGGCGTCGGCCAGGCCCACGCGGCCGCTGACCTTGGCGTAGGCGTCGGCCACGAAGACAGCGTTGCGCTCGTCGTGGATGAGGTGGTGCGGCAGGCCCAGTTCGCGCGCGGCCTCGTAGAGCGGCAGCACCTGGAAGCCACCCATGCCGAACATGGGGCCGCCGCCGAAGGCGCGGATCATGCGGGCGATGGCGGCGCCACCGGACATCGTCAGGGTGGCGGGAGAAGCGGAAGAAGCGGTGGACATTCGGACAACTCAGAAGGTGGACGGCCGCGCGCGGTGGAATGCCGTGGCGGACTGGAAGGCCACGCCGGCGCGCAGCAGGCGCGCCTCGTGGAAGGCGGGCGCCACGAGCTGCAGCGACACCGGCAGACCCTCGGGCGAGAGGCCGCAGGGCAGCGCGATGGCGCTCAGGCCGTGGTAGCCGACGAAGCGCGTGAGCCGGCTGGGCGCGAGATCGGCTTCGTCGATCGTGGCCAGCGGCCGCGCGGTGACGGGCAGCGTGGGCAGCACCAGCAGGTCGGTGTGTTCGAACACGCGGGCGAAATCGCGCACGCGGCGCTGGCGCTCGCGCAGCGCGGCGGCGTAGCGCGGCGCGGCGATGGCGCCGCCGCTCAGCAGCCGCGCGCGCGCGGCGGCGTCGCCCGGCGGCGGCGAGCCGGCGAGCAGGTGGCCGTGCTCGGCGTAGGCCTCGCTGGAGATGATCACGCCGGTCTCGGCCTGGTCGGCGACGAAGTCGATGCGGGCGAAGGCCTCGTCGCGGCGCAGGCAGCCCAGCGAGAGCAGCACGCGAACCGCCTCGTCCACCGCCTGGGCGATGGCGGGCTCGACGGCACCGAGCACGCCGGCCGGTGCAACGCTGATGCGCAGGCCGGCAATGGGCTCGCGCAAGCGCGACAGGAAGTCCTCGGGTGCGTGCGCGAGCGTGGCGGGGTCGCGCGGGTCGGGGCCGTGCATGGCCTGCAACAGCAGGGCCGCGTCCTCGGCCGTCCAGGCCATGGGGCCCACGGTGTCCAGGGTGTGGCTCACCAGCTCGACGCCGAAGTTGCTCACCCGGCCCTGCGTGGTCTTCAAGCCGGTGAGGCCGCAGAAGGCCGAGGGAATGCGCACCGACCCCCCCGTGTCGGTGCCGATGGCACCGGCCGCGAGGCCGGCCGACACCGCCACGCCCGAGCCGCTGCTGGAGCCGCCGACGCAGCGCTCAACCGCGCCGTCCCAGGGGTTCACCGGCGAACGCAGGCCCTGGTTGGTGCCCCAGCCGCCGTAGGCGAATTCCACCAGGTTGGCCTTGCCCAGCACCACCGCGCCCGCGCCCATGAGGCGCGCGGCCACGGTGGAGGTGAGCTCGCTCGGCGCCCGGTCCGCGAACACGGTGGAGCCGGCCGTGGTGCGCCGGCCTTCGATGTGCAGCAGGTCCTTGAGCGCCAGCGGCACGCCTTCCAGCGGCCCCACGGGCAGGCCGCTGGACAGGCGCTGCTCGCTGGCCCGCGCCTGCGCCAGCGCGCCCTCGGTGTAGACCTCGAGGTAAGCGTGCAGGTGGCTGTTGCGCGCCGCGATGCGGTCCAGGTAGGCGCGCGTCACCTCCACCGGCGACAGCGCGCGGCGCAGGTAGGCCGCGCGCAGCTCGGTCGCGCCCAGGCGCAGCGGATCGCCCATCACAGCACCCCGGTCACGATCTGCGGGAAGGCGATCATCAGGCCGATCAGCCCCAGCTCCATGAGGATGAAGGGGATCACGCCACGGAAGATCTCGCCCAGCTTGAGGCCCGGCACCGAGCCCTGCACCACGAACACGTTGATGCCCACCGGCGGCGTCACCGCGCCGATCTCCACCAGCTTGGTCACGAAGATGCCGAACAGCACCGGGTGGATGCCGGCCGCTTCGATGATGGGGAACACCACCGGCATGGTGATGAAGATCATCGAGATGCCGTCGATCAGGCAGCCCAGGATCAGGTAAGGAATGATCAGCAGCAGCAAGAGCACGGCCGGCGACAGGTTCAGGCCCGTCACCGCTTCGGCCAGCACCGTGGGCAGCTGCGTGGTGCCCAGGGCCACGCTGAACACGGCCGAGGCGATCATCAGCAGGAAGATGGAGGCGGTGCTGGAGCCGGTTTCCACCAGGCCCTTCCAGATCGTGCCCTTCTGCCCCTTGCGCAACAGCGCGAAGACCAGCGCCAGCGCGGCGCCGATGCCGGCCGCCTCGGTGGCCGTGGCCACGCCGGTATAGATGCAGCCGATCACCACCAGGAACAGCACCACCACCTCCCACGCGGCCGCCGTGGCCTTGGCGCGCTCGCCCCACGTGGCCTTGGGAATGCGCGTGCGCTTCACCAGCTCGGGGTCGCGCCGCACCATGAAGTAGATGCCGAAGGCGTAGACGATGGCGGTGAGGATGCCGGGGATCAGCGCGCCGATGAACAGGTCGCTCACCGACACATTGGTCGCGATCGAGTAGATCACCAGGATGCCGCTGGGCGGGATCAAAATGCCCAGCGCGCCCGCGATGGCCACGGGGCCCGCGGCCAGGCGCTGGTTGTAGCCGGCGCGCAGCATCTCGGGCACGGTCACCTTGGAGATGGTCGCGGCCGTGGCCACGCTGGAGCCGCACACGGTGGCGAAGCCCGCGCAGGCGAACACGGTGGCGATGGGCAGACCGCCCGCGATGTGGCCGACCCAGGCCTTGGCGGCCTTGTACGCCTTGTCCGAGAGCCCGGCGGAGAACGCGAAGTGCCCCATCAGGATGAACAGCGGAATGACGATCAGCGCCAGGTTGGCCACGCTGGTGTAGGGCAGGCTTTCCAGCAGGAACTCGGTGCCGCGCACGCCGCGGATGGCGAACAGACCGGAGGCGCCCACGGCCAGCAGGCTCAAGGCCACGGGGATGCCCAGGGCCAGCAGAACAATCACGCCGGCCACCATCAGGTAGCCGATTTCCAAGGGGGTCATGGTGCTTCGCCTGCGTGGTCGGGCGCGCCTTCGTGGCCGCCGTCGGGGAGGTATTGCGGGGTGGTCAAGGCATCGACCAGGTCCATGAGGAACTGCACGGTGAGCAGCAGCAGGCCCAGCGCCACCACGATCTTGGCGGGCCAGATCGGGTACTCGATCACCGCGTAGGACTGCTCCAGGCTCAGGGTGGAGTCGATCGCGCCCTTGCTGGCGTACCAGGTGAAGACGCCGCACACCAGGGCCGACAGCGCGAAGCGCAGCACCCAGACCCAGCGCTGCGCGTCGCGGCCGATCAGGGTGTCGAGCACGCCGACGTGAAAGTGCTCCTTGCGCACCTGGGCCGAGCCCAGCGCGAGGTAGACGATGAGCACCAGCAGGAAGATGCCCGTCTCGGCCATGCCGTAGACGGCCTCGCCCAGGAAACTGCGCGAGAACAGGTCGGGCACCACGGTGAGCATCAGCAGCGCGGTGCCCGCGCCGGCGATGACGCCCAGCGCCAGACTGAGGCGCCGGATCGCGCCTGAAAGGGTTGAGAACACGGAGGGGTCTCCCGGCCCCCGCGCCGCTGGGCGCGCGAGGGCCACCAGGGGATGGGAATTACTTCTTGCTCAGGCGGTCGAAGCCGGTCACGTAGGGGTGCTGCGCTTCGTACTTGCGGGTCAGCGCGGTGAACTTGTCGACCAGCTGCTGCGGCTCCTTGTAGTAGCGGCGCGCCATGTCGGCCCACTTCTTCTGCACCTCGGGGCGCGCCACGTCCTGCCAGCGCTTGACCTCGGCCTCGTCCATGGGCACGTAGGTCATCTTGGTGGCGGCGCGCGCCTGTTCCACGGCCTTGTTCATCTCGCCTTCGTAGGCGGCGAAGTACTTGCCCGGCACCTCGGCCGCCACCTCTTCCATCACCTTCTGCGTGGCGGGGTCGAGCGATTTCCAGGTGTCCAGGTTGATGGACCAGGTGACCGGCGTGTACACGCCCATGCGGCCGGCGTTGGACGCGTAGGGCGCCATGTCGTAGACCTTGGTGATGACGGCCTGGTTGAAGGGCGTGCCGCTCACGCCTTCGGCACCGCCGCGCTGCACCAGCTCCAGCGCTTCCACCCAGGGGATGCTGATGGGCGTGCCGCCCAGGGCCTTGATGCCGTCGGCCACGCCGATGATGGCGCGGATGCGCGAGCCCTTGAGGTCGGCCGCGGTGCGGATGGGCTTGTTGGTCCACAGCGAGTTCTCGCCGGACGCCAGGGCCCACAGCAGCTTCTGGTTGTTGCGCTGGTACTCCTGCTGCAGCTCGGGCGTGGTGTCCATCAGCTCCTTGAAGGCGTAGGTCACCGCGATCGGGTTCTCCGAGATGAAGGGCATGACCACGCCGGTGAGCGGGAACTCGCGCGGGTTGAAGGCGGCGGGCACGGCGGCGCCGAGGTCGGCCGCGCCCTTGGCCAGGCCGGTGCTCATCTCGGCCGTCTTGAGCAGGGTGCCGCCGTAGTAGGGCTGGAAGGTGACCTTGCCCTGGGTGCGCTTGGTGACCTCGTCCATGAAGTACTTCGCCGACATCTCATAGAACTCGCTGGAGCCGTAGAAGGTGGCGTAGGTGAGCTTGCGCGGCTGCTGGGCGGCGGCGCCGAGGGCGGTGAGGGCGCAGGCGGCGATCAGCGCGCCCTTGAAGAATCGTCCGAAGGTGTTCATGCAGGTCTTCTTCCAGGTCAGGGTTGCGGGAGGGGTGAGGGAAAGCGGGGCGATCGGTCGAGCCGGTCAATCGAACAGGTCGGGCTCGGCGCGCGCGACGGCGTCGTAGATCGGCTGGAAATGCAGCCAGGCCGCCAGCGGCGTGGCCAGGTGCTTGGCCGAGTGCGCGGCGGCCTCGGGCGAGATGAGCTTGAGCGGGTGGCCGGTGGCCTCGGCCTTGAGCTGGATCTCGCAGGCGCGCTCCATGGCGATGAACCACCAGGCGGCCTCGTCCACGCTCTCGCGGCCCACGGTGAACAGGCCGTGGTTCTGGTGGATGACGGCCTTGTTGTCGCCGAAGGCGGCGGCCACGGCCTGGCCGGCCTCGCGCTCCACCACCACGGCGCCGGCCTGTTCGGTGATGACCGCGTGGTCGTTGTAGAAGCCGGCGGCCGTCTGCGTGATCGGGTCCAGCGGGCGGCCCAGCGCGGCCCAGGCCATGCCGTTGGCGGTGTGCATGTGGCACGAGGCCAGCACGTGCGGGTGCTGCCGGTGGATGGCCGAGTGCAGCACGAAACCGGCCTGGTTCACGGCCCAGCCGCCTTCGAGCACCGTGCCGTCGTGGTCGACCAGCAGCAGGTCGGACACGCGCACGCGGCCGAAGTCCATGGCGAAGGGGTTGGTCCAGAAGCGGTCGGGGAACTCCGGGTCGCGCACCGTCACGTGGCCGGCGAAGCCGTATTCGTAGCGGTAGCGCGCGAACACGCGGCACACGGCGGCCAGGCGCTGCTTGCGGTGCAGGCGCTCTTCTTCCAGGGTCTTGAAGACCGGCGGCCGCGGAAAGTACAGGCCCTGCTGGGACGGTTGGTAAACGGACGCCTTGGTGGCGGCGGTCGGAGGGGTCATGTCCATGCGGGAGGCCTTGTGGAGAGAAGGGCGGCGTCAGCCGCGCGCGATCGGGAACGAGCGCGCGCCGATGCGCAGCCAGTCGTTGACGTGGAAGTAGAGGAAGCGCGCGCCGCGCGCCACCCATTGCTCGGCATCGCCCGGCTTGACCATGGTCCCGACGGCGCGCCCGGCCGCGCGGCTGCGCTGCAGGATGTCGTCGACCGCCGCCTGCACGGGCGCCGCGGCGTAGTCGCCGCGATGGCCCATGCTGCGGGAGAGGTCCACCGGGCCGATGAAGTGCGCGTCGATGCCGTCGACGGCGAGGAAATCGTCCAGGTTGGCGTGCGCGGCGGCGCTTTCGATCTGCACCACGAACAGCTTGTCGTCGGCGTCGTGAGGGTGGCAGTAGCGCAGCACCTCCAGCGCGGCGCGCGCCTGCTCGGCGGTGTCCAGGCGCGGCACGATGAGGCCGTCGATGCCGCGCAGCAGCATGCGCTCGATGACCCAGGGCTCGGGCGAGAACAGGCGCACCAGCACGCACAGGCCGCTCAGGCGCGCGGCGCGCGCCATGTCCTCGATGCGCTCGAAGTCGGGGCTGCCCTGCTCGGCGTCCAGCATCACGGCGTCCACACCCAGCTCGGGCCGGGCCAGGAACTCCACCAGGCCGGCGTTGGCGTAGTCGGCGTTGATCACGGCCACCGGCCGGTCCTCGCGCAAAGCCTGCTTGAAGCGCTGCGCCGCCTTCACAGGACGGCCCTCCGCGCGGCGCACCGCGGGGCTGCGCGCCGGGTGAGTTGGCCGGCGGCGCTCATCGGGGCGCCTCCGGGGCGGGCGCCACGCCCAGGGCCTGCTCGAGCGCGCGCGCCTCGCGCATCAGCAGCGCCACGACGGAGGCACGCCGCTCGGGCCGCATGCGGCTGGTGATGGTGGCAATGGACAGCGCCGCCGCCGGACGGCCCGCCACGTCGCGCACGGTGACGCCGATGGCGGCCATCTCGGGCAGCATCTTGCCGTCGTTGAGCGAGTGGCCCTGCTCGCGCGTCTGGCGCACCATGGCGCGCAGGTTGACCGGGTCGAAGTTGGCGTGCGGCGCGAGCTTCTCGCGGTTGCGCGCGATCACCTGCTCGACCTCGGCGTCGGGCAGCGCGGCCAGCAAGGCCAGGCTGCCGGCGCCCAGGCCCAGCGGGCGGTAGTCGCCCACCTCCAGCGTGAGCGTGCGGATCGGGAAGGAGCCGGTCTGACGCGCCACGCACAGCGCGCTGTCGCCGGCGCGCAGCGAGAGGTAGACCGTGTCGCCGGTCTCCTCGGCCAGCAGGGCCATGCCGGGCTGGGCCAACTGCACCAGGTCGAAGCGCGCGGCCGAGGCCAGGCCCATGCGGTAGAGCTTGAGGCCGGGGAAGAACAGGCGCGTCTTCTCGTCGTAGTCCACCAGGCCCAGCTTGCGCAGGCCGTTGAGCAGGCGGTGCGCCGTGGGCTTGGACAGGCGCGCCCGTTCGGCCAGCGCGCCCAGCGCGGCGCCGGACGCGGCGTGGCTCACCACCTCTTCCAGCAGGCCAATGGCCCGGTCCAGGCTTTGCGTGAGCGAGGCCTGCGGGCTGGCGGTGTCGTGGTCGGATTCGGCGACTGCGGGCATTGGGACGTCCTTTCGTCTCATTAAATGAAACGAAAGCTTATTCGATTTCAGGCGGCGGACTATGCATACCATTTAACGGTATGTCAACAACATTAAATGAGATAGAGTGAAAGACGGTCCCCCACCCGACGTCCACCCAAGAGGAGCGCCCGTGTCCGATCCCGAGACCCCCCTTTTCCCGTCCAGCCTGGGCAGCGCCGTGCAGGAAACGCGCCGCGCGCTGGACCGCATTGAGCGGCTGAACCCCTCGATCAACGCCATGATCTGCACCACCGCCGAGCCCGCACTGCGCACGGCCGAGGCGCTGGACCGCGCGGCGACCGCCGGCGAATGGCGCGGCCTGCTGCACGGCATGACCGTCAGCGTGAAGGACAACGTGGACCTGGCCGGCGTGCCCACCACCGCGGCCTCGGTCATCCTGAAAGACAACATCGCGCGCACCAACGCCTTCGTGGTGGACCGCCTGGTGCGCAACGGCGCGGTGATCGTGGGCAAGGCCAACCTGCACGAATGGGTGTTCGGCCCGACCAGCCAGAGCCTGCATTTCGGCCCGGTGCGCAACCCCTGGAACACCGGCCACATCGCCGGCGGCTCCAGCGGCGGCTCGGGTGCCTCGGTGGCGGCCGGCATGTGCGTGGCCTCCATCGGCAGCGACACGGCCGGCTCCATCCGCCTGCCGGCCTCGTTCAACGGCGTGGCCGGCCTGCGGCCCACGGTGGGGCGCATCTCCACCACCGGCTCGCTGCCCGTGAGCCCGCCCTTCGACACCCTGGGTCCGCTGGCGCGCCGCGTGAGCGACGTGGCGCGCGTGTTCGCCGCCATCGCCGGCCACGACCCGCGCGACCCCCTGTCGGCCGACGTGCCGGTGCCGAACTTCCTGGCCCAGCTCAACGAGCCGGTGCGCGGCCTGCGCCTGGGCATCCAGCGGCGCTGGTTCTACGAGGACCTCGACCCCGACATCGCCGCCGCCATGGAGCGCGCCCTGGACGTGTTCCGCTCGCTGGGCGTGGAGCTGGTGGACATCGACCTCGGCGACGTGCAGAACGCGCAGCAGATGCTCACCTTCACCATGATCCCCGCCGACGCCATGCGCCTGCACCGCGAGCGCATCGCCGAGCGCGCGGCCGACTACGGCGCCGACGTGCTCATGCGCATGCGCCTGGGCGAGAACGTCAGCGGCGAGCAGTACGCGCAGGCCATGCGCTGGATGGAGGGCTGGCGCCACCGCCTGCGCGGGGTGTTCCAGCGCGTGGACGCGATCCTCTCGCCCACCACGCCGGCCACCGCGCCCGCCGCACAGGGCCTGGATTTCGCGCAGGCGATCCGGCGCATCCCGCGCTTCAGCTGCGCCTGGCCCATCGCCGGCATCCCCAGCCTGGCCGTGCCCTGCGGGCTGAGCGGCGAAGGCCTGCCCATGTCGCTGGAACTGGCCGCCGGCTGGTACAACGAGCCCACCCTCCTGCGCCTGGGGCACGCCTACCAGTCCCTCACCGACCACCACCTGCGCGCCGCGCCCGTCCTGCATGCTTGACGTCAGCTTCGACCCCACCCACAGCGGCCCGCTGCGCGGCCTGCGCGTGCTCGACCTCTCGCGCCTGGTCGCGGGCAACATGCTGTCGCTGCAACTGGCCGACTTCGGCGCCGAGGTCATCAAGGTGGAAGACCCGGACGGCGGCGACACCCTGCGCCAGTGGCGCGAGCGCGGGCCGGAGCACCCCGAGGGCGTGCCGGTCTGGTGGAAGGTCTACGCGCGCAACAAGAAGAGCCTGGCCATCGACCTGCGCAGCGAGCCCGGGCGCGCGGCGCTGCGCACGCTGGCCGCCGGCGCCCAGGTGCTGATCGAGAGCTTCCGGCCCGGCACGCTGGAGAAGATGGGCTTCGCGCCCGAGGCGCTGCTGGCGCTCAACCCGAAGCTGGTGATCGTTCGGCTCACCGGCTGGGGCCAGACCGGCCCCTACCACCAGCAGCCTGGTTTCGGCAGCCTGGTGGAGGCCATGTCCGGCTTCGCGGCCAAGAACGGCGCGCCCGAGGCGCCGCCCATGCTGCCCAACATGGCCCTGGCCGACATGGTGGCCGGCCTGTACGGCGCCTTCGCCGTGGCCGCCGCCGTGCGCGAGGTCGAAACGAACGGTGGCGCCGGCCAGGTCATCGACCTGTCGCTGCTGGAGCCGCTGCTGTCCATCATGGGCCCCGACGCCGCCGCCCACCACGTCAGCGGCCAGGTGCCCGCGCGCACCGGCAACCGCACCTCCATCACCGCGCCGCGCAACATCTACCGCACCAAGGGCGGCGACTGGGTGGCCCTGTCCGCCTCCACCCAGGGCATGACCGAGCGCCTGCTGCGCGCCATCGGCCGCGCCGAGCTGATCGACGATCCGCGTTTCCGGACCAACGCCGACCGGCTGGCCCACGTGGACGCGCTGGACGCCGTGGTCGGCGGCTTCATCGGCGAGCGCACGCTGGAAGACAACCTCGCCTTCTTCCGCGAACGCGAGGTCACCGTGGGCCCGGTTTACGACATCGCCCAGATCGTGACCGACCCGCACGTGGTGGCGCGCGGCATCGTGGTGCGCGCGCCCGACGCCGACACCGGCTCGCTGCCCATGCACGCCGTCGTGCCGCGCCTGTCGCGCACGCCCGGCGGGCTGGCGCGGCCGGCGCCGCGCCTGGGCGAGCACACGCTGGAGCTGCTGCGCGGCGCCGGCCTGAGCGAAGCGGCCATCCAGGAACTCATCGACAGCAAGCTCATCGCCCCATGAAACTCGAACAAGCCCACGCGCTGCGCACGCAGCTCTTCGTGCCCGCCCTGTCGGAGCGCTTCGTCGACAAGGCGCACCAGCGCGGCGCCGACGCCATCATCGTGGACCTGGAGGACGCCATCGCGCCCGAGGCCAAGGCCGAGGCGCGGCGCGCGCTGCCCGGCGTGGTGCGGCGCATCGCCGCGCACGGCGTGCCGGTGTTCGTGCGGGTCAACAACGACCCCGGCCTGCTGGGCGACGACCTCGAGGCCGCGCTGGCCACGCCGCTGGCCGGCGTCTTCCTGCCCAAGGCCGAGGACCCGGCGCAGGTGGGCGCCGTGGCCGCGCGCCTGCGCCCGGCCGGCGCGGGCCTGGTGCTGCTGCTGGAGACGCCGCCGGCGGTGCTGCGCGCGGCCGAGCTCGCGGCCAGTTGCCCGGACGAGGTGATCGGCGTGGTCTTCGGCAGCGAGGACTACGCCAACGCCCTGGGCGTGGTGCCGACCATGGAGTCCATGCAATACGCCGCGCACGCCGTGGCGCTGGCCGCGCGCGCCCACGGCCGCGCGGCCTGGGGCGTGGTCGGCAGCCTGGCCGAGTTCGGCGACCTGGCGTTGCTGGGCCGCATGGCGCGCGCGGCGCGGCACGCGGGCTTCACCGGCGCGCTGGCCATCCACCCGACGCAGGTGCCCGTGTTCAACGAGGCCTTCGGTGCCAACGAACAGGAGCTCCAGGACGCCGCGGCCATCGTGGCCGCCTTCGAGCGCGCCCTGTCCGAGGGCCGGGGGGCCGTGCAGCACCAGGGCCGCATGCTGGACAAGCCCATCGTGGAACGGGCGCGGCGGCTGATGGCGCGGGCGGGCCGCTGAACCGCGCGGCGCGGACAATGGCGGGCCCGTTCAACGACCCGCACACACCCCGCCATGAAAACCCAGTACTACGTCGCCAGCTCGCTCGACGGCTTCATCGCCGACACCCAACATTCCCTGGATTGGCTGTTCCAGCTGGGCCAGGCGGCGGACGCCGACATCGGCACCTTCCTGGCCGGCGTGGGCGCGCTCGCCATGGGCTCGTCCACGTACGAATGGATGCTGCGCCACCACGTCAAGCCCGGCCAGCCCGACGCCCAGCCCTGGCCCTACGCGCAACCCTGCTGGGTGTTCAGCTCGCGCGAACTGCCCACGGTGACGGGCGCCGACATCCGCTTCGCGCGCGGCGACGTGCGCGCGGTGCACGCCGAGATGGCCGCCGCCGCGAACGGGCGCAACCTCTGGGTCATGGGCGGCGGAGAACTCGTCGGCCAGTTCCACGACCACGGGCTGCTGGACGAACTCATCGTCACCATCGGCTCCGTCACGCTGGGCGCGGGCGCGCCACTGCTGCCGCGGCGCATCGTCACGCCACCGCTGCGCCTGTTGGAAGCCAAGGCCTTCGGCACCGGCTTCGCGCAACTGCGCTACGAAGTGGTGAAGGCTTGACACCCGCCGCGCCCCAGGCATCCGTCACATCCGGTCACATCTCGGGCCTGCGCTATTCTGCGATTCGGCACCAATGCCGTCGGATGGGACGATGACCACATTTGCTTCCTCGCTGAAGAAGGAAATCGCGCGCGTCGCGCGCAAGGAGTTGCGCGAGGAGCTGGACGCTCTGCGCAAGGCCAGCGCCAGCCACCGCAGCGAGATCGCCGCGCTCAAGCGCCAGGTGCGCGAACTGCAGGTGGCGCTGCGCCAGACCAGCCGGCGCGCCGACAAGGCCCTGCACACCGTCGCGCCCGACGCGCCGGCCGAGGCGCCCCCGCGCGGGCGCCGCGCGGTGTTCAGCGCCGAGCGCCTGAAGGCCCAGCGCGAACGCCTGGGCCTCACGCAAAAGGAAATGGCCGCCTACCTCGGCACCTCCACGCTGTCGGTGTGGAAGTGGGAAACCGGCCAGGTGACGCCGCGCGCGCGCTTCCTGCCGGCCATCCTGGCGCTGCGCAGCCAGGGCAAGCGTGAGGTGCTCAGGCAGCTGGCCTCATCGAGCGGCGGCGCGGCCGGCTGAACCCGCGCCGCGCGCGGCGCGCCTCTCAGGAAGCCTCGGTGCGCAAAGACACGGGGAAGAACGGGTTGAAGCCGTTCGCCAGCCCCGAAAACCCGTCCACGGCCGAACTCACGCGCTCCAGGGCCCCGTTGTCGGCCAAGTGGGTGTAGCAGGCCATCCATTCGCGCTGCATGTCCGCGGCCGCGGCGCCCAGCTGCTGCCAGTACTGCGTGGCGCTCTCGAGATCGAAGCGCATGAGGTCGGCCTGGATCTGCATGAGCTGCGCGGGCTCGCTGGCCTCCTTGAGCTTTTCCGCCGCGCGCGCGTAGTGCTGCAGCGCCTGGTGCGCCGCTCTCTCCTGGATCTTTCGCATCGCCTCGAAGCCGCGGAACATCGCGCAGGCGCTTTCGGTCGCCAGGCTCAATTGCTGGCGCGGCAGGTCGCTGGCGGCGTTCCAGGCCGCTTCGGGCGTTGCCGCGACCGGCGCGGCGCTGGGGGTGGTGTGGCGTTTGGTGGCCATGGTTGGCTCCTGATCGTTCAAAGGGGGCACAAAGGCGGTGGCCGCCGGGCGCGCGGGGGCGTGCCTCAGGCGGCGACCTCGAGGTGGTCGACCACGCGCGACACGCCGCGGGCGGCGTAGGCGGTGCCGACCGCGGCCTGCCGGTCGGCCAACGACTCCACCGTGCCGCTGAGGGTGACCACGCCGCCCTCCACGTCCACCGCGATGCGCTGGGCTTCGCGCCGGGCATGCCGCTCCAGGGCCGAGGCAATGCCGCGCGAAATCTCGCCGGCGTTGGCGCGTGCCTTGATCGAGATGTCGTTCGTCACGCCGCGCACGCCCACGAGCGGGCGCACCGATTGCTCGGCGCTCGCGCGCTGGTAGGCCCAGTCCAGCTCACCCGAGAGGCGAACCCAGCCCTCCTCGACCTCGACCTTTACCCGGTCGTCGGGCACCAGCGAATGCCAGCGCAAGGCATGCGCCGCGGCCTGCGCGATCTCGCTGTCGGTGCGCGCGTGCCCGGGGGACAGGCGCACCTCCAGGTCGAGCGCGATGCCACGCGCGCCGGCCACGCGGCGCACCGCGCGCTCCACCGCGTGCTTCTGCGCGTAGCTGTCCAGCGTGCCGTTGAGCGTGACGATGCCCGCGCGCACGGCCACGCCGATCTGGGTGGTGTTGATGGCGGGGTCCCAGGCGAGTTCCGCCGCCACGTCCTGCTTCAGTTGCTCGTCCGTTTTCATGAAAACAACTCCTCGTGTCGAATGGGGCCGTCGGCCATGGGGGCCTCGACGGGAGGCCCCAGTCTGGGCCGCGCGCGCGGCCCCTGCATTGATGCGGCGCAAGTTGCGTCCCGCGCCGCGGCCTCGCGCAGATGGGCGGCCAGCTCGACCGCCCAGCGCGCCGCGTTGGGTGGGTGGCCCAGGCAGGCCTGCACCGTGGTGGTGGTGGCGGCCAGCACCTGCGCGTGCTCGGCCCGCCGGTTCAACTCCTGGCACAGCATCGACCAGGGCACCGGGCTCAGCAGCGTGCCCGACCACAGCTGCACGCGATCGCGCCGCCAGGTCTGCGACACGCCCGTGAGCTTGCGCCCGTCCACCAGCACCTCGCCGGGCGAGCGCCCCGCGAAGCAGGCCCAGTGCGGCACCACCGGCCCCTCGTGGCAGATGGCGTCGATGCCGTGGCCGCGCAGCCAGTCGCGGTGCAGCGCCCCAAACCACAGGGCGGCGGCCGCGGGACCCGGCTGCAGCCGCGGGTGACCCGCCGGCAACAGCAGCACGGCGCGCAGCAGCCAGGGCCCCAGCAGCACCGCGCCGCCACCGCTGGCGCGCAGACGGCAGGGCGACAAGGCCTCGGCGCTTTCGCCGCGCTGCGAGCGCCCCAGCGAGAGGCCCGCGTGCGAAGACACCCCGGCCAGCGCCATCGGCATCTGCATGGCTCACCCCCGCGCGAGCCAGCCGATCGCCTGCTCGCGCGCGAAGCTCGCGCCGGACGGCACCAGGATGCGCTCGAGCACGCCGTCCGCCGGCGCGACGATGTCCAGCGTGCTCTTGACGAGCACCGCGCGCGCCACGGCCTGGCCCGCGCTCACCCGCGCGCCTTCGGCCACCAGCCAGCGGTCCAGCAGGGCCTGGACGCCCTCGTCCACGCCGCTCCAGTGGTCGGCCGGCAGGCCCAGCTCCACGCGGCCCCGGGCGATGGTGGTCATGCCGCCGCCTTCAGCTTGGCATCGACCAGCTCGCAGCAGGCCTCGACGATGCGCGTCACCGAGGGGATCACCGCCTGCTCCAGCGGTCGGCTGTAGGGAATGGGCACATCGGGCACCGCCAGCCGGCGCACCGGCGCGGCGAGCGCGATGCGGTCCATGTTCTCGGCCACCACCGCGGCGATCTCGCCCGACAGCCCGAAGCTGAGGTAGTCCTCATCCACGATCAGCAGCCGCCCGGTCTTGCCGACGGACTGCAGCACGGTCTCGGTGTCCAGCGGCACCAGCGTGCGCAGGTCGATCACCTCGGCCTCGATGCCCTGCGTGTGCAGCGTGCGCGCGGCCAGCAGGGCCTTGTGCACCATCTGGCTCAGCGTCACGATCGTCACGTGCCGGCCCTCGCGCACCACCGCCGCCTGGCCGAAGGGCAGGGTGTAGGCCTCCTCGGGCACGGCGGTGGTGGCGCCTTCGTGGTACTGCATCCAGGGCAAGCCCATGATGCCCTTGTGGAAGAAGACCATCACCGGGTTGTCGTCGCGGATCGCCTGGGTCATCAGTCCCTTGGCGTCGTAGGCGTTGGACGGCACCACCACCTTGAGGCCGGGCATGTGCGCGAAGGTGGCGTACAGGCACTGCGAGTGCTGGGCCGCGTCGCCGTAGCCGCCGCCAATGGCCGTCATCAGCACCACCGGCAGCTTCACCTGCCCGCCCGACATGTAGCGGTTCTTGGCCAGGTGGTTGTAGATCTGGTCCATGCAGACGCCGAAGAAGTCCACGAACATCAGCTCGGCGATCGGTCGCAGGCCGGCGGCGGCGGCGCCGGTGGCCGCGCCGATGAAGGCGCTCTCCGAGATCGGCGTGTCGCGGACGCGCTCGGGGCCGAAGCGGTCCAGCAGGCCGCCGGTGGCGCTGAAGATGCCACCGTAGCGGCCGATGTCTTCGCCCATCGCGAAGACGCGCGGGTCGCGCGCCATTTCCTGGCCGATCGCCTCGGCGATGGCCTGGGCCATGGTGAGGGTGCGCACTGCGCTGGCGGCAGCGCTCTCAGGGGTGCTCATGGTGGGGGTCCTTCCTCGCCGCTCAGGCGAATACGTGGTCCATGGCCTCCGAAGCGGCCGGATACAGGCTGCCCCGCGCGAATTCGAAGGCCGCCGCAACGCGCGCCTCGGCGCGCTGGTGGATGTTGTGGTCCAGGGTGTCGTCCAGCAGCTTGCGCCGCCGCAGCGAAGCGGCCAGGGCGGGGATCGGGTCGTGCTGGCGCAGCTCGCTCACCTCGGTCTTGGGCCGGTAGACCTCGGCGTCGCCCTGGAAGTGGCCGAAGTAGCGGTCGGTCTTCACCTCGATGAGGGTGGCGCCGCCACCGCTGCGCGCGCGCTCCACCGCCTGGGCGGCGGCCTCGTACACCGCGATGGCGTCGTTGTGCTCCACCGCGATGCCCGCGATGCCATACGAACTGGCGCGCTCGGCGTTGGACGCGATGGCCGTGGCCTTGTCCTTGGCCACCGAGATCGCCCAGCGGTTGTCCTCGCACACGAAGACCACCGGCAGGCGCCACAGCCCCGCGAGGTTCAGCGCCTCGTGGAAGGTGCCCTGGTTGGCCGCGCCTTCGCCGAAGAAGGCCACGGCGATCGCCTGGCTGGCGGTGAGCTTGGCCGCGAGCGCCGCCCCGCAGGCCGGCGGCAGGCTCGCGCCCACGATGCCGCTGCAGCTGAAGCGGTGCGCCGGATCGAACAGGTGCATGTGGCCGCCCTTGCCGCGACCCAGGCCGGTGACCTTGCCGAAGATCTCGGCCGTCATGCGGTCCAGCGGCACGCCCTTGGCGATGGCGAAGTGGTGCGGCCGGTGTGTGCCGACCACGGTGTCGGCCTCGTTCAGGTGGGCGCACACGCCCACGGCCACGGGCTCCTGCCCGGCGGCCAGGTGCATCTCGCCGGGCACGGGGCCCGACGCAATGTCGAAGGCCAGGCCTTGCTGGATATGCGGCGGCAGCTTGCCCTCCAGGTACACCTGGGCCAGGGTCTCTTCGTAGCGCCGGATCACGAGCATGGTCTCGTACATCCAGAGCAGCTTGTCGGGCGACAGTTTGGTCACGGTGGTCTCCGGCTTGTTGAATGGGTGCGATCAATCTAGGCCTGGCGACGAAAGGAAAGTTGACGTGGCGCAAGAAGGCCGCCGCCCTGCCCCGACCGCGGGGCGCGGGCGAACTTGATCCGCCGCAAACACGGCCGCCCGGGCCACGCGCACAGTGGCTGCGCCAACCGCGCCACGGGCGGCTGTCCTGGCTGTCGAAGGTGGTGAAGGCGGCCGGCGCCCCCGCCGGCCGTCGCGGCACGACCCGCGCTCGCCGCCCCTGGACGCAGGCAGCGTTGGGCGCCCACCCCGCCGGTGACCGCGGTTGGCCTCGTCGGCCGCTCGTCTCTTGGGTACCGTCGAGCACCCTTGGGCACCCAGGGGCGCCCAACCGATGCCCGGACCTACCCGAGCTCGGGCAGGAACTCGGCGTCCCAGGTCGAGGCCGGGCCTTCGCGTCCGCCGCGCGAGGTTCTTTCGGGCACCAGGGAGCAGGCGGTGCACAGGTCGCCATCGGGCGACAGGGTCCGGCGCATGATCGAAATCGGGTCGCCACAACGGGCGCACGCGTCGGGACCGGGGTCTTCCAGGCGGGCCATGGCGCTGTCGAGGCGGTCCACTTCTTCGACGATGTCGTCGGCCTGCCCGAGCGGCAGGTTCTCGCGGCAGAGGCGGGCGACGAGGCGTTCGCGCCGCTGGTGCATGAGGGCGCGCAGGTCGGCGTTGATGAGGCGGCGCGCTGGATCGATGGCGGACATGTGGTCTCCTTGAATCGAATCGTTCCCTGGCGCCCACCAGGCAAGCGAGTCTGGCAGACCGGGCGCGGGCAACCTTGACCGCCGTCAAGAATCGGTGGGCGGGGCGGTCGGCGGGGCCAGGGCCTGGGAGGCCATCTCGGTGCGCAGCCACTCGTCCTCACCCAGCGCTTCCTGCGCGCCGCGCAGCGCGGCCAGCGTGCCCTCGTCGGCCTCCGAGGCATCGCCGCGCCGCGCGCGCAGGCGCTCGCGCAGCACCCCGTCGGGCGCCTCGCAGTGCACGATGCGCCAGGGCACGCGCGCGCGCCGCGCCAGCGCGGCGGCGGCCTCGCGCTCGTGGCGGCGCAGGAAGGCCGCGTCCAGGATCACGGGGAAGCCGGCCTCCAGCGCGGTGCGCGCCAGCGCGAACAGCGTGTCGTAGGTGCGCCGCGTGGCCTCCTCGCCATAGATGTCCCGCCCGCTGGCGCGCGAATCGGCGCTGGCCGGCAGACCGAACAGGCGCTTGCGCTCCACGTCCGAGCGCAGCCGGATGGCGCCCTGCGCCTGCAGCAGGCCTTGCGAGACAAAGCTCTTGCCCGAACCGGGCAGGCCGTGCATCAGGGCCAGCCAGGGCGGTGCATGGCGCACCCAGCGCAAGGCGGCCTCGACGTAGCGGCGGGCCGACGCCTCGTGGCCCCTGAGGCACTCCACCTGCGCCCGCACCAGCGCGCGGTACACCAGGGCGTGCCGCAAACCCGGCAGGCCGGCGTGCTCGCCGGTGGCGTCCAGCCAGGCATTGAGCAGGCGAAACGCCAGGTCGGCCCGCCCGCGCGCGCGCAGGTCCATCACGGGGAAGGCGATGTCGTCGATGACGTCGATCCAGCGCAGCGCCGGGTCGAACTCGATGCCGTCGAAGGCGCTGACGTCGCCATCGACCACGATGAGATTGGCCAGGTGCAGGTCGCCGTGGCACTCGCGCACGTGGCCGGTGCGCAGGCGCTCGGCCCAGTGCGGCGCGAGCCGCTGCGCCTGCGCGCGCAGCCAGCGCGACAGCAGCGCCGCTTCCTCGGCCGACACCACCGGCGCCGCCCCCGCCAGCGCGGCGGCGGCGAGCGCCGCGCGGTGCGGCGCACCGGCGAAGCCGCTGTTCGCGCGCGCCACCGAGGCCTCCAGGTGAAAGCGCGACAGCAGGGCCGCGCAGGCGTCCACCTCGGCCTCGCCCAGGCGCCGGTCGCGCAGCCGCTCGCCGAACAGCGCGCCCTCGGGAAAGCGGCGCATGCGCACGGCCCAGTCAATCGCGGGCCCGGCGCCACCGATTGCGGGTGCGTCCACGCCGCCGGTGACCGCCACCACGTCCAGGTAGAGCGAGGGCGCGAGCCGGCGGTTGATCCGCAGCTCCTCCTCGCAGCAGCGCCGGCGGGCCGCCAGCGTCGAGTAGTCGAGGAAGGGCAGGCGCAGCGGCTTCTTCAGCTTGTAGGCGCGGTCTCCCGCGAGCAGAACCCAGGAGATGTGCGTCTCGATGAGCGACGCGCCCAGGCGCGCGGCCAGGGCATGGGCCAGCGCCGCGCTGCGCGCCAGCGCGTCGGGCGGGCTGGCACCGGCCTCGCTCACTGGATGGCGATCTTGCGCGCGCCTTCGGTGGCCTTCTTGGGCAGCGTCAGCGTGAGCACGCCATCGGCGTAGCGCGCGTCCACCTTGGCCTCGTCGACGTCGCTGGCCAGGCTGAAGGTGCGCGAGATGGTGCCCTGGTAGCGCTCGCTGCGCAGCACCTTGTCGCCGTTGCCCTTGGTTTCCTTCTCGCTGCGCGCCTCGGCGTCGATCTGCACCACGTTGCCATCGATGCGCACGTTGATGTCGTCCTTCTTCACGCCGGGAATGTCGGCCTTGCCCTCGTAGGCCTTGTCGTTCTCCGTCACGTCCACGCGCATCTTGAGCAGGGGCGCGGGCTCCATGTCGAAGGTCGCCGGGGAGAAGAAGCGGCGCATGGTGTTCTCGAACGAATCGCTGAACATCGGGTCCAGCAGGCGAAGTTTGCTCATGGTGGTCCTCATCAGGTAATGGAATCGGTTGCGCACGGCAGGGCGCGCTTTCACTGTAGGCCGCGCCCGCGCGGGGCTTGTTGATGTGGCGCAAGCTGCGCGCGGCCGCCCGCCGCTCAGGGCACCAGCACCGCCGCCCCCTGCAGCCGCCCTTCACGCAGCGCCTGCACCGCGGCCTGCGCCTCCTCCAGCGGGAAGGCCTGCACGTGGGTGTGCACGGGCACCTCGCGCAGCAGGTGGAAAAAGGCTTCACCGTCGTCGCGCGTGAGGTTGGCCACCGACCGCAGTTCGCGCTCGCCCCACAGCAGGCGGTAGTCGAAGGCCGGGATGGTGCTCATGTGGATGCCCGCGCACACCACCACGCCGCCCTTGCGCACGGCCGCGAGCGCCGCCGGCACCAGGGCACCGTCGGGCGCGAAGATCAGCGACGCGTCCAGCCCATCCGCGGGCGCCTCGGTGCTCGCGCCCGCCCAGTGCGCGCCCAGGCGACGCGCGAAGGCCTGCGCCGCCGCATCGCCGGGCCGCGTGAAGGCGTGCACCTGCTGTCCCTGCGCGACCGCGATCTGGCACACGATGTGCGCCGCGGCGCCAAAGCCCCACAGGCCCAGCCGCGCCGGCCTGCGCCCGCCCGCCAGCCGCCAGGCGCGCATCCCGATCAGCCCCGCGCACAGCAGCGGCGCGGCGTGCAGGTCGTCGACGCCCTCGGGCAGAACAAAGCAGAAGCGTTCGTCGGCCACACAGTACTCGGCGTAGCCGCCGTCGCGGTCGTAGCCGGTGAACAGCGGCGCGTCGCACAGGTTCTCGCGCGCCATGGCGCAAAAAGGGCAGGCCCCGCAGCTGCGGCCCAGCCAGCCGACGCCCACGCGCTGCCCGGGCGCGAAGCGCCGCGCCTGTGGCCCCAGGCCCACCACCTCGCCCACCACCTCGTGGCCCGGCACGGCCGACGGCTCGCGCCGCGGCAGTTCGCCGTCGATGATGTGCAGGTCGGTGCGGCACACCCCACAGGCGCGCACGCGCAGGAGCACCTCGCGCGGGCCAGGCACGGGCACGGGCCGGCGCACCGGCACCAGCCGCCGCGTGGCGGCGTCGATGGCCATGGCCCGCATGCTCGAAACGCTCAATGGACAAGCTCCGCGCGGGGTGTGGCGCGCGCCCCGGCGGCGGCGCTTCCCGTCCGGCCCATGCTAGGCGCCCCCGGGCGCGGCGCAAGCCCGATCCGCGCCGCCCTTGACATAGCGCAAGCGCACGCGGCGGCCGGGGCCGATCATGGCGGCATGCGAACCGACGACCCGCCGCCGACGACGACCGGCCCGCCGCCCATGGACCTGCCGCTCAAGCTGTGGCTCGCCCGGCTGTCCAACGGGCTGTCGCCGGTCGCGCTGGCGCAGGCCCAGGCCGACTGGTGGCTGCACCTACTGGTGTCGCCCACCCGGCAGGCGCAGCTGTCGGCCAGCGCGCTGCACAAGGTGCAGGCCTGGGCGCACTACCTCTGGCGCGCCGCCCAGGGCCCGTGCGAGAACTGCGTGGCGCCCGCGCCCCAGGACAAGCGCTTCAGCCGGCCCGAGTGGCGGCGCTTTCCCTTCAACGCGCTGGCCCAGGGCTTCCTGCTGCAGGAGCGCTGGTGGGACGAGGCCACGCACGGTGTGCGCGGCGTCTCGCGCCACCACGAGGAGGTGACGGCCTTCGTGGCGCGCCAGTGGCTGGACATGCTGTCGCCGTCCAACTCGCCGCTGACCAACCCGCAGGTGCTGCAGGAAACCCTGCGCACCGGCGGCGCCAACCTCGCCAGCGGCGCGGCGAACTGGGCGCGCGATGCCATGGCCGTGGCCTCGGGCGGCGAGGCGCGCGGGCTGCAGGCCTTCGAGCCCGGCCGGGCGCTCGCGCTCACGCCGGGCCAGGTGGTGATGCGCAACCACCTGATCGAGCTGATCCAGTACACCCCCGCCACGCCCACGGTGTGGCGCGAACCGGTGCTGGTGATGCCCTCGTGGATCATGAAGTTCTACATCCTCGACCTGACGCCGGACGACTCGCTGGTGCGCTACCTCGTCTCTCAGGGCCACACCGTGTTCATGGTGTCCTGGCGCAACCCGGGCAGCGCGGACGCCGGCCTCGGCATGGACGACTACCTGGACCTCGGCGTGCTGCAGGCGCTGGCGGCGGTGCGGGAGCGCTGCCCCGGCGCGGGCGTGCACGCCATGGGCTACTGCCTGGGCGGCACCCTGCTGTCCATGGCGGCGGCCCTGCTCGGCGCGCGCGGCGACGAGGGCCTGCGCAGCCTGACGCTGCTGGCCGCGCAGGTGGACTTCCAGGAGCCCGGCGAGCTGGGGCTGTTCATCGACGAGAGCCAGATCGCCTTCCTGGAGGACATCATGGCCGAGCGCGGCTACCTGGACGGCCAGCGCATGGCCGGCGCCTTCCAGCTCATCAACTCCAAGGACCTGGTGTGGTCCAAGCTGGTCCACGAGTACCTGATGGGCGCGCACACGCCCGTGACGCCGCTGCGCGCCTGGAACGCGGACGCCACGCGCCTGCCCGCGCGCATGCATAGCGAGTACCTGCGCCGCCTGTACCTGCACAACGACCTGGCCGAAGGCCGCTACCGCGTGCGCGGCGAGCCGGTGGACCTGGACCGCATCCGCGTGCCGCTCTACCTGCTGGCCACCGAGCGCGACCACGTCTCGCCCTGGACATCGGTCTACAAGCTGATGCGCCTGACGCACTCGAACGCCCACTTCGTGCTGAGCTCGGGCGGCCACAACGTGGGCATCGTGAGTCCGCCCGAGGGGCCGCTGGCCAGCCCCGAGGCCTCCTACCGCGTGGGCGAGTGGGCGCCGCGCGCGGCGCCGGCCGACCCGCAGGACTGGCTCGCGCACGCGAAGGCCTCGCCGGGTTCCTGGTGGCCGCACTGGCAGCGGTGGCTGGCCGCGCATTCCTCGCGCCGGGTGAAGGCCCGGGCCGTGTCGGGCCTGCGCGTGCGCGGCCGTGCCGTGCCCGCGCCGGGCACCTATGTGTTCGACCCCGTGGCGGAGGTGGCCGAATGAGCGCCGCTGGGCCGTGCCCAAGGCGCTCAGCCCCGCAGTGCGCCGCACGGAGGGCCGTCCAATGAGCGTGCGCCACCTCGAGCACCTGTTCCAGCCGCGCAGCGTGGCGGTGATCGGCGTCTCGCGCCGGGCCGACGGCGTGGGCGCGCTGGTCTGGCGCAACCTGCGCGAGGGCGGCTTCGCGGGGCCGCTGTGGGCGGTGAACCGCCAGCCCTTCGAACTGGACGGCGGGCCGGTGTTCACCAGCGTGGACGCGCTGCCGCAGGCGCCCGAGCTCGCGGTGATCTGCACGCCGGCGGCCAGCGTGCCCGAGCTGGTGGACCAGCTGGGCCGCCGCGGCACGCGCGCGGCCATCGTGCTCACCGCCGGCCTGCGCGAAGGCCGCACCAGCGACGGCCGCAGCCTGGAACAGGCCATGCTCGACGCCGCCCGGCCCCACCTGCTGCGCGTGCTCGGGCCCAACTGCATCGGCGCCCTGGTGCCGGGGCAGGCCCTCAACGCCAGCTTCGCGCCGGGTCAGGCGCGCGTGGGCGAACTGGCCTTCGTCACGCAGTCGGGCGCGCTGGCCACGGCCATGCTCGACTGGGCCAACGCGCGCGGCGTCGGCTTCTCGCATTTCGTCTCGCTCGGCGACAGCGCCGACGTGGACTTCGGCGACCTGCTCGACTACCTCGGCAGCGACCCGCGCACGCGCGCCATCCTGCTCTACATCGAGTCGGTCAAACAGGCGCGCAAGTTCATGTCGGCCGCGCGTGCGGCCGCGCGCAACAAGCCCGTGGTGCTGGTGAAGTCGGGCCGGCGGCCCGACGGCGCGCGCGCCGCCGCCTCCCACACCGGCGCGCTGGCGGGCTCCGACCCGGTGTTCGACGCCGCCGTGCGGCGCGCCGGCATGCTGCGCGTGGACACGCTGGAGGCCCTGTTCGACGCCGCGCAGACGCTGGCGCGCGTGCACCGCTGGCGCGGCCCGCGCCTGGCCGTGCTCACCAACGGCGGCGGCGCCGGCGTGCTCGCGGCCGACACCTTGGGCAGCGGCGAACTCGCCACGCTCTCGCCCGACACCCTGGCGGCGCTGGACGCCGGCCTGCCCGCCAACTGGTCGCGCGGCAACCCGGTGGACATCATTGGCGACGCGCCGCCGCAGCGCTACCTCGACGCGCTGCGGGTGCTGCTCGCCGCGCCCGAGGTGGACGGGCTGCTGTTCATGCACGCGCCCACCGCCATCGCCTCGCCCACCGACATCGCGCAGGCCTGCCTGCCGCTGCTGCGTGGCGCCGACCGGCCGGTGCTGGCCTGCTGGCTCGGCGGCCAGCGCGTGGCCGCCGCGCGCGAGCTGTTCGACGCGCAGGGCGTGGCCTGTTACGACACACCCGAGAACGCCACCGCCGCCTGGCTGCAGCTGCGCGACCACCAGGCCGCGCAGGCCGCGCTGCTGCAGCTGCCCGAGTCGCGCCCCGAGCTGCACTACCCCGACCGCGACGGCGCGCGCGTCCTGGTGGAGGCCGCCCTGGCGGGCGGGCGCGACTGGCTCGACGAACTCGACGCCAAGCGCCTGCTGGGCGCCTACGGCATTCCCTGCGTGGCCACCGAGCGCGTGCCCGACCTGGACGCCGCGCTCGACGCGGCCGGGCGCATCGGCTACCCGGTCGCGCTCAAGATCGTCTCGCCCGAGGTGCTGCACAAGTCCGACGTGGGCGGCGTGGTGCTGGACGTGGCCAACGCCGCGCAGCTGCGCGCCGAGGCACTGGCCATGCGCGAGCGCGTGGCGCTGGCGCGCCCGGACGCCCGCCTCACCGGCTTCACCGTGCAGGCGATGGCGCACCGCCCGCTGGCGGTCGAGACCATCGTCGGCATCGCCAGCGACCCGGTGTTCGGCCCGGTGCTGCTGTTCGGCGAAGGCGGCACGGCGGTGGAGGTGCGGGCCGACCGCGCGATCGCGCTGCCGCCGCTCAACGCCGTGCTGGCGCGCGACCTCATCGGCCGCACGCGCGTGGCCCGCCTGCTGCGCGGCTACCGCTCGCGCCCGCCGGCGAACCTCGACGCCGTCGTCGACGTGCTGCTGCGCCTGAGCCAGCTCGCCAGCGACCTCGCGCCGGTGGCCGAGCTCGACATCAACCCCCTGCTGGTCGACGCCGAGGGCGCGCTGGCGCTGGACGCGCGCGTGCGCGTGCGCCCGGCCGCGCCCACGCGCGACGGCGCACACCTGGCGCTGCGCCCCTACCCCTCGGGCCTGGAGCGCGTCACCGTCATCGAGGGCGAAGCGCTGCAGTTGCGCCCGATCCGGCCGGAGGACGGCGAGCGGCTCGCGCGCTTCTACGCCAGCTGCTCGCCCGAGGAACTGCGCCTGCGCTTCTTCTTCACGCGACGTGAGGTTCCGCCCAGCGAGCTGGCGCGCTACTGCCAGATCGACTACGAGCGCGAGATGTGCTTCATCGCCTTGTCCGGCGACACCCTGTGCGGCGAGGCGCGCGCCGCCAGCGACCCCGACAACGACACCGCCGAGTTCGCGGTGCAGGTGGCGCGGCCCTGGCAGCGCCGTGGCCTGGGCCGCGCGCTGCTGGGGATGCTGATCGATCACCTGCGCGCGCGCGGCACGCGCGAACTGGTGGGCTGGTGCCTCGAAGGCAACCACGGCATGGTGAACCTCGCGCGCGCGATCGGCTTCGGCATGCGCGGCAGCGCCGACGGCACGCTGGAGCTGCGGCTGGCGCTCGGCCCGCCGCCGGCCGCCCCCGCCGAGCAGGCCGCGCCTTGAGCCACTGGGACGTCTTCAATGGCGACGCCGACGGCCTGTGCGCGCTGCAACAGCTGCGCCTGGCGCGGCCGCGCGAGTCGCGGCTGGTGACCGGCCTCAAGCGCGAGATCGCGCTGCTGGAGCGCGTGGACGCCGGCCCGGACGACACGGTCACGGTGCTCGACATCTCCCTCGCGCGCAACCGCGCGCCCCTGCTGGCCTTGCTGGCGCGCGGCGTGCGCATCGAGTACTTCGACCACCACCACGCCGGCGACGACCCCCTGCCGCGCCACCCCGCCCTGAAGCTCGTGATCGAGACCGCGCCCACGCGCTGCACCAGCCTCATCGTGCACCGCCACCTGGGGGGGCCGCACGCGGCCTGGGCCGTCACCGGCGCCTTCGGCGACGGCATGGGCGCGAGCGCGCGCGCGCTCGGTCACGCGGCGGGCCTGGACGACCCGCAACTGGCCACGCTGCGCGCGCTCGGCGAAGCGATCAACCACAACGCCTATGGCGAGTCCGAGGCCGACGTGCTGATCGCGCCGGCCGCGCTGCACGGCCTCATGCGGGCGCACGCCGACCCGCTGGATTTTCTGCGGCGCGAGCCCATCGCTCCCGCGCTCATCGAGCGCCGACGCCAGGACCTCGAGCGCGCCGACGCGCTGGCGCCGCGCTGGCGCTTGGCCGCCGGTTCGGTGTACGAGCTGCCCGACGAGGACTGGGCGCGGCGCGTGCAGGGCAGCCTGGCCTACCGCTGCATCGAGCGCGAACCCGAGCGGGCTTGCGCGGTGCTGCGCGCCGCGGGGACCGACGCCTTCATGGTGAACCTGAGGGCCCCCCGGCAGCGGCCGCACGCGGACCGGCTGTGCCGGGACTTCGGTGGTGGGGGCCGCGCGGGAGCGGCCGGCATCGACCGCTTGCCGCGCGCGCGCCTGCCGGCCTTTCTGGCGGCGTTCGAACAGACCTTCGGCACCGGCGGGCCCGCCACGGCCCCGCGCCCCTGAGGGCGCGCGGGACCCCCCCACGGCGGCTCGGACACGCGTTGGCTTGTGCGCGGCGGCGCGGCCCGCGTCGTCTACTTGGCTTCGGCCGCGCGCTTGGCGATCTTGAAGTCGCTGATGGCGATGCCGAGGTCGAAGCCCTCGCCTTTGCCCGCCAGCGCCAGCGACACCTTGCCCTTGGTCAGCACCTGCGCGGTGCCCGCCTTGGCCACGCCGGCGTCGCCGCTGACCGCCAGGTAGCTGCCCAGCACGTCCTCGATCGCGGACACGTGGGTGAATTTGCCCGTGCCATCGGTGATCTTCCATTTCCCCGCGGTCAGGCCGACGCCCTTCGCGTTGATCGTCACCGGCAGGGACGCGCCGTTGTCGCAGCTCACCGTGCCCTCGCCCTCGGCGCTCGAGTACACGGCCGACCACTGCCTGGACGTGAATTTGAGGGTGCAGCTCAGTTCCTTGTCGGCGGCTGCGCTCATGCCCGAAGCCGCCATGAGGGCGGCGGCCGCGAGCAGTGGGGGAATGAACCGGTTCATGACGCTCTCCTGTGTGAGGCAAAAGACGCCCACATCGGGCGTTTCCACACTGTCGGCGCGGGCGGCGGGGCGTTCATTGATGCCGGTCAAGCTCGCGGTCCGCGCGCACCGCTTCGTGGCGGCGCGCGCATCCTTGACCGCCGTCAAGCACGCGCCCTGGCGACTGGCCGGATAGTGGTCGCCATGAAGCACACATTGCAGGACAAGGTGGACGCGCTGCGGGACCCGGCGAACCATCGCCTGCCGGTCTCGTCCGTCGAGGCCATCGAAACCCATTTCTCGTGGGTGTTCCTGGCCGGCGAGCGCGCCTACAAGATGAAGAAGCCGCTGCACCAGGGCCTGCAGGACTTCTCCACGCTCGAGCGGCGGCGCCACTACTGCCGCGAAGAACTGCGCGTGAACCGGCGCCTGGCGCCCCAGGTCTACCTGGGCCTGGTGCCGCTGGCGGCGGACGAGAACGGCCGCCTGCGCCTGGACGGGCCGGGCGAGCCGGTGGAGTGGCTGGTGGCCATGCGCCGCCTGCCGCCGGGGCCCATGCTGGACCAGCGCCTGCTGCGCGGCGAGGCCAGCGAGGACGACATGCGCCGCATCGCTGAGCAACTGGCCGGCTTCCATCGCTGGCAGCCTCGCCCGCGCCTGGACCCCAACGGCTACCGCCTGCGGCTGTGGCAGCGCCTGGCCGACTGCGAACAACTGCTGGGTCGCCCCGAATGGCGGCTGCCGCGCACGCGCGTGGACGTGGTGCTGGGCGCGCTGCGCGCCTGGCTGGCGTCCAGCACGCCACTGATCGAGGCGCGGGCCATGGCCGGCTGCGTGCTCGAGGCCCATGGCGACCTGCGGCCGGAGCACATCTGGCTCGGCGACCCGCTGGCCATCATCGACGCCCTGGAGTTCTCCAAGGCGCTGCGCCAGCAGGACGGCGCCGACGAGGTCGGCTTCCTGGCGCTGGAATGCGAACGCGCCGGCGCGCCGACCCTGGGCGAGGCCTTGTTGCGCCACTACGCGAACGCCAGCGGCGACGAGCCGCCGCGCGCCCTCGTGCACTTCTACCAGGCCCTTCGGGCCTGCGAGCGCGCCGGCCTGGCGATCGCGCACCTGGCCGAGGCGCGCTACCAGGGCGAGGCGCGCTGGCGCCGCCGCGCGCGGCAGTACCTGCGCCTGGCGGTGCGCCACCTGCAGGCGGCGCGCCGGCCGGGGCCTGGGCGCGGCCTGCCGCCCCCTTGATCTGGCGCAAACGGCGACGCCGCCACGCCACTACAGTGACCTGGCCATCGCGCACCGGAGCCAGCCGCCCACCGGCCCATGAAAGCGAGCCCCCATGTTCCATGACCGCCTAGACGCCGCCCGCCAGCTCGCTGCCGCGCTGGCCCACCACCGCGGCAGCCACCCGCTGGTGCTCGCCATCCCGCGCGGCGCGGTGCCCATGGCGGCGCACCTGGCCCAGGCCCTCGGCGGCGAGCTCGACATCGTGCTCGTTCGCAAGCTGCCCGCGCCCTATTCCGACGAATTCGCGGTGGGCGCGGTGGACGAATCGGGCTGGGTCTACGTGGCCCCGCACGCCAACCTGGCGGGCGCCGACGCGGACTACCTCGCGCGCGTGCGGCGCGAACAGCTCGCCGAGATCGCCCGCCGCCGCGCCGCCTACACGCCGGGGCGCACCGCCGCGTCGGCGCGCGGGCGCACGGTGATCGTGGTCGACGATGGTCTGGCCACGGGCGCGACCATGCTGGCCGCGCTGCACGCGGTGCGCCAGCGCGCGCCCGCGCACCTGGTGTGCGCCGTGCCCGTGGGTTCCCGCGAGAGCGTGGCCTTGGTGCGCCCGGCGGCCGACGAACTGGTGTGCCTGCTCACGCCCGCCGATTTCCAGGCCGTGGGCCAGTTCTACGCCCACTTTGCGCAGGTGGAGGACGCCGAGGTGGTGCGCGCCCTGCGCGACGCCGCCCCCGCCGCGGGGCCCGAAGGACCCGGGGCGTTGCCATGATGCGGGCGCTGAGCGAGCCCGTCCCGCCGGCCGAAGGCGCGCAGCCGGGGCAGCGCCTTCGCTGGCTGCTGCTGTGGCTGCTGCTGGCCTTCCAGCTGCCGGCGCTGCTGCTGTTCGGCGTGGCGATCTGGCTGGCGATGGACAGCGAGCAGGCCGCCCTGGGGCAGCGCCTGATGGCCCAGACCGTGGCCTTGTCGCACCGGGTGAACGCGCGCGCCGTGACCGTTCAGGGCGCGCTGCAGCGCCTGGCCCAGCAGCTGCCGTCCGATGGCCAGGACCTGCGCGACTTCCAGCGCGCCGCGAGCGCCCTGGCGCGCGACCTGGACGTCGACGCCATCGTGCTGGTGCGCGCCAATGGCCAGACGCTGGCCCATGCCCCGCTGCCGACCGGCGGGGCCGAGGCGCTGCGCACCGTGCCCCCCGCCTTCACCGAGGTGGCCCGCACGGGCCGGGCGGACGTGGTCGACGCCACCACCTGGTCCGAGCGCGAAGGGCCGGTGGTGGGCATTGGCGTGCCCGTGGCGCGCGCCAGCGGCGAAACCCTGGCCCTGCAGGCCGTGCTCGAGCTGCCGCGGCTGACCCCGCTGCTGGAGGCTGGCCTGCTGCCCGCGCACTGGCAGGCCGCCATCGTGGACAACGCGGGCCGCTACCTGGCGCTCACCGCCGGCCCCCTGGGCCCCGCGGGGGGACCCGTGGAAGCGGCGCTGCAGGAGCGCCTGGCCCGCGAGGCCTTTGGCACCTTCCGCTCGGCAGACATCGGCGACCCGCCCATGACGGTCTCGTACTGGACCGCGCCGGCCACGCACTGGACAGCGGTGGTAGCGGTGCCGGCCAGGGGCTTCACCCTCCCCGCCTGGCGCACCGTGCTGACCCTGGGCGTGCCGATGGGCCTGGTGATCGCCGCGGGCCTGGCGGGCGCCTGGCTGGTGCGCCGGCGCCTCACGGCCGCACTGAACGGCATGCGCGCGGCCACCGAGGCCGCCGAAGCGGGCCGCCGCCGGGGCGAGCAGCGCCTGGAGGGCATGCTGCAGGCCGCGCCCATCGCCACCCTGCTGATCGACGAGACGCACCGCGTGCGCTCCTTCAATCCGGCCGCGCGCGCGCTCTTCGGCCACGCGCCGGAACAGATCCTGGGCCGCAGCCTGGAGCCCTTGTTCACCCCGCTGAGCTGGCGGGACTGCCAGGAAGACATCGCGGCGGTGCTGCGCGGCACGGTGCGCGGCCCCGACGGCGTGACCTCGGGGCATTGCGTGCGGCTGGGCGGCGACGTTTTTCCGGCCGAGTTCTCGGTGGCCCCGATCCCACGCGCCGACGGCGAGCGACTGCTGTCGGTGACGGTGCGTGACGTCACCGAGCGCGAGGAGTTCCAGGCCTCGCTGCTGGCCGCCCACCACGAGGTGCAGGAGGTGAGCCAGCGCTTCGAGCGCATGCTGCTGCGGGAGATGGACGCCCGCCAGGAGCAGATCGGGCGCGAACTGCACGACGCCGTGGGCTCCGCGGTGGCGGGCGTCTCGATGCTGCTGGAGGCGGCGGCCGCGCGGCGCAACGACCCCGCGCTGGTCGGCGCGCTGCTGGAGAAGTCGCGCGAGCAGGTGCAGGTGGTGGCCGAGCGGCTGCGCCAGCTCTCGCGCGGCATCGTGCCCGCGGGCAGCGAGGCCGGCGCGTTGCACCAGGCCCTGGAGCAGTACCTGCTCGACGCCGCCGAGCTCATGGGCATCGAGTGCACGCTGCGCACGCGCGGCGACTTCAGCGACGTCGGCGCAGAGAGCGCGGGCCACATCTACCGCGTGGTGCAGGAGGCCGTCACCAACGCGGTTCGCCACGGCCAGGCGCGGCGCATCGCCGTGCACCTGGCGCGCGCCGGCGCGCTGTGCGGCCTGACGGTGCGCGACGACGGCAAGGGCTGCGACCTGAGCCTGGTGCACCCCTCGCACCCTGGCATGGGCCTGAAGTCCATGCAGGCGCGCGCGCGGGCGCTGCAGGGGCGGCTGGCGCTGCGCAACCGGCGCAGCGGCGGTTGCGAGGTGGTGCTCCGCTGGTCGGAACCCCCCGAGGAACTTTGATCTTCGTCAGGGGCGCGCGCGACGGGCCGGCATAAGGTGCCGATTTCCGCTCCATCGGGATGGGGTGCTCCATGGACAACACCGTCATCGTCATCGACGACCACGACATCGTTCGCCTCGGCCTGGAGACGCTGATCGCCGACAGCCCCCACCTGCGCCTGCTGGGCAGCGCGGCCAGCCTGCGCGACGGCCTGGCCCTGATCGAACGCCACCAACCCGCGCTGGTGATCACCGACATGGGCACGGGCGACTCCAGCGGCCTGGCCACCGTGCGCGCGGTGCTGGCGGCCCAGGGGCCGCGCGCCACGCTGGTGCTCAGCATGCAGGACGAGATGCTCTACGGCGAGCCGGTGATGGCCCTGGGCGCCAGCGGCTACCTCATGAAGGAGCGCGCCTCCGCCGAGATCGTGCCGGCCGCGCTGGCGGCGCTCAAGGGCGAGCTGTGGATGAGCCCGCGCCTGAACGCGCGGCTGCTCAGCCGCACGCTCAAGCGCCACCGCCCGGACGGCGCGGACGCTGGCGCTGGCGAGTCCTCACTGACGCCGCGGGAGCGCGAGGTGCTGGATCTGGTGCACCAGGGCCAGGCCACGAAGGAGATCGCCAGCGCCCTGGGCCTGAGCGCGCGCACGGTCGATATCCACCGCGCCAACATCAAGCGCAAGCTGGGCCTGCGCAGCGCCGCGGCGGTGATCGCCTCCGGCACGCGGCGCACCTGAACGCCCCGGCGCACCAACGGTTTACCGCCTAGGTACAGGTACCTATCAAGGCCAGCGGCCGGCCCCTGAACATGGCATCGCGCGCGCCGGCCAACGCGCAGGTCCCACGGCCGGACCGCTCGCCGGCCCACCCCGACGCCCCCGCCAGGAGCCCCGCATGGAACTTCAATCCGCTGTCCAGCCCATCCACTTCGTCGATTCGTCGATGCCCCTGTCCGCGGCCCTGTCGCCGGCCGCCGCGCCCGGCCACAGCACCTGCGACACCTGCCTGGTGCGGCACGTCTGCCTGCCCTCCTGGGTCGAGCCCGGCGCGCACACCCCGCTGGAGCGCACCCCCATCGCCCGGCGCCGCCTGCGCAAGGGCCAGAGCGTGTTCCGCGACGGCGAGCGCTGCGAGTTCATCTACGCGGTGCGCTACGGCTCCTTCAAGTCGGTGGCGAGCCTGCGCGATGGGCGCGAACAGGTCATGTCCTTCCACCTGCCCGGCGAGCTGTTCGGCTTCGACGGCCTGGCCACCGGCAAGCACCCCACCTCGGTGCGCGCCATCGAGGACGCCGAGGTCTGCGTATTGCCCTACGCGGAACTGAGCGAGGCCGCGGGCGAGAGCCGCTCGGTGCTGCACCACCTCACCAGCACGCTGAGCGCCGAGCTGGTGCGCGAGCGCCACGTGGCCGCGCTGATCGCCAGCACGCGCTCCGAGGAGCGCGTGGCGACCTTCCTGCTCAACCTGTCGGAGCGGCTGCACGCGCGCGGCTATTCCGCCAGCGCCTTCCAGCTGCGCATGACGCGCGAAGAAATCGGCAGCTACCTCGGCGCCACGCTGGAGACCGTGAGCCGCTGCCTGTCCTCGCTGGCGCGCCAGGGCTTCGTCACGGTGCGCCGCCGGCAGATCGAAATCATCGACCCCGAGGGCCTGCGCGCGAGCTACGCCGACTCGGTCTAGCTGTGAAGTCTCAATAGGTTGTTCATCCGTCCCGGAACTGGGAAGCTGTGGTTACCAGGCCGCAACAACTCAGGACAGGAGAACGGATGAACAGCCATAAGCATGCGCGATTGACCGCGCGAGGTCGA
>NZ_MIYM01000017.1:0-58100 GCF_001777155.1 Hydrogenophaga sp. PML113
GATCTGGTTCGCCTACGTGCTCGCCCTCGTCTTCCTTCTCTTCCGACCCCAAGGGTTGTTCGGCGAGAAGATCATCGATCGCGTCTGAGGAGCTGACCATGTTCTATCGCGAAAACGGTCAGTTCAAAACCTCCTACCGCGCCGACCAGCAGATCTTCCCCATCGACCAGGACCGGTGGCTCGTGCTGGCCCTGCTGGCGGTCGTCTGCCTGGTGGTGCCGGCGCTCGCGAGCGATTACCTGCTGCGGGCGATTCTCGTGCCCTTCCTGATCCTCGCGCTCGCGGCCATTGGCGTGAACATCCTGGTGGGCTACTGCGGCCAGATCAGCATGGGCTCGGGCGCCTTCATGGCCATGGGCGCCTACATGGCCTACAACAGCCTGGTGCGTGTCGATGGCATGCCCCTGATCGTGGCCCTGCTCATCGGCGGCCTGTGCGCCACGGTGTTCGGCGTGCTGTTCGGCCTGCCCAGCCTGCGCGTCAAGGGCCTGTACCTCGCCGTCGCCACGCTGGCCGCTCAGTTCTTCGCCGACTGGATGTTCCTGCGCGTGAAGTGGTTCACCAACGACTCGCCTTCCGGCTCGGTGTCCGTGTCGAACCTGCAGCTGATGGGCTGGACGATCGACACGCCGGTGGAGAAGTACCTGTTCTGCCTGGGTTTCGTGGTGGTGTTTGCCTGGCTCGCGAAGAACCTGGTGCGCAGCGCCATCGGCCGCGAGTGGATGGCCATCCGCGACATGGACGTGGCCGCCGCGGTCATCGGCATCCGCCCGATGTACGCCAAGCTCACCGCCTTCGCCGTCTCCAGCTTCATCATCGGCGTGGCCGGCGGCCTGTGGGCCTTCGTGCACCTGGGCGCCTGGGAGCCCGCCGCCTTCGGCGTGGAGCGTTCGTTCCAGCTGCTGTTCATGATCATCATTGGCGGCCTGGGCTCCATCGTCGGCGCCTTCTTCGGCGCGGCCTTCATCGTGCTGCTGCCGATTTTTCTCAACCAGTTCCTGCCGGTGCTGGGCGCGCTCGTGGGCGTGTCCATCAGCACCACGGGCGTCGCCCACGCCGAAGCCATGGTCTTCGGCGCCCTGATCGTCTGGTTCCTCATCGTGGAACCGCACGGGCTGGGCCGCCTGTGGGCACTGGGCAAACAAAAGATGAGGACCTGGCCGTTCCCTCACTGACAGGCAGCGGGAGAGTGCACGACAACGGCCGATTCGCCCCGAACCGATAACCCACAGGAGACAGAGATGATGAAACGAACGCGCGCCCTGATCGCCGCTTCCGCGGCCCTCGTGCTCGCCACCACCACCACGGCCGGCTTCGCGCAGGCAAAGGAGCAGTTCTTCCCGCTGCTGACCTTCCGCACCGGGCCCTACGCGCCCAGCGGCGCGCCCTGGGCCAACGGCTTCGTGGACTACTTCAAGCTGGTCAATGCCAAGGGTGGCATCAACGGCGTGCGCGTGGCCTGGGAAGAATGCGAGACCGGCTACGCCACCGACCGCGGCGTGGAGTGCTACGAGCGACTGAAGGGCAAGAACGGTGGCGCCACGGTGTTCCAGACCATGTCCACGGGCATCACCTTCGCGCTCACCGAGCGCGGCGCGGCCGATGGCATCCCGATCCTCACGCCGGCCTATGGCCTGAGCGAGAGCGCCGACGGCGAGGTGTTCAAGTGGAGCTTCCCGATCGCGGGTTCGCACTGGGCGTCGGCGGACACGCAGATCCAGTTCGTGGGCCACAAGCTTGGCGGCATGGACAAGCTCAAAGGAAAGAAGATCACGCTGCTCTACCACGACAGCCCGTATGGCAAGGAAGCGATCCCGGTACTGACGGCGCGCGCGAAGCAGCACGGCTTCGAGCTCACCAATATTCCGGTGCCGCACCCCGGCGTGGATCAGAAGGCGCCCTGGCTGCAGATTCGCCAGAGCCGCCCCGACTACGTGCTGCTGTGGGGCTGGGGCGTGATGAACTCCACCGCGCTGAAGGAAGCGCAGGCCACCGGCTTCCCGCGCAACCGCATCGTGGGCGTTTGGCCTTCGGGTTCGGACTCCGACGTGAAAGGCGTGGCCGGCGCCGAAGGCTACAGCGCGGTGCTGATCCTGCCGGGTCCGGGCTTCGACTCGAAGGTCGCCAAGGAGGTGCTGGCCACGCTGCACGCCAAGAACGAAGGCGCGGGCCCGAAGGACGAGGTGGGTTCGGCGCTGTACATGCGCGGCCTGATGAACGCGATGTTTGCCGTCGAAGGCGTGCGCCGCGCACAGGAAAAATTCGGCAAGGGCCAGGTGATGACGGCGGCGCAGGCGCGCTGGGGCTACGAGAACCTCGACATCGACCAGAAGCGCCTGCGTGAGCTCGGCCTGGACGATGTGATGCGGCCGGTGGCGACGAGCTGCAAGGACCACATGGGCCCGTCTTCCGCGCGCGCCTATACCTGGAACGGCAAAACCTGGGACGTGAGTTCGGACTGGCTGCAGGCCGATCCCGCCATCATGAACCCGCTGCTCAAGGCCGCCGCCGACAAGTACGTGGCCGACAAGAAGCTGACGCGCCGCGCCGCGGCCGACTGCGCGTCATGAGCGCGCCCGCCGCCCAGGCCGCGCCGGTGGTCCTCAACGTCAACGGCATCGAGGTCATCTACAACCACGTGATCCTGGTGCTCAAGGGCGTCTCGCTGAGCGTGCGCGAGGGCCAGATCGCGGCCATCCTGGGCGGCAACGGCGCGGGCAAGACCACCACGCTGCGCGCCGTCTCCAACCTGCTCAAAGGCGAGCGCGGCGAGGTCACCAAGGGCAGCATCGAGCTGCGCGGCGAGCGCATCGAGAACCTCTCGCCGGCCGACCTCGTGCAGCGCGGCGTGGTGCAGGTCATGGAGGGGCGCCACTGCTTCGCGCACCTCACCATCGAGGAGAACCTCATGACCGGCTCCTACACCCGCAAGGACCGCGCCGAGGTCGCGCGCAACCTGGAGAAGGTCTACACCTACTTCCCGCGCCTGAAGACGCGGCGCACCAGCCAGGCCGCCTACACCAGCGGGGGCGAGCAGCAGATGTGCGCCATCGGGCGCGCGCTCATGGCCAACCCCAGCGTGGTGCTGCTCGACGAGCCCAGCATGGGCCTGGCGCCGCAGATCGTGGAGGAGGTCTTCGAGATCGTGAAGGACCTCAACCACAAGGAGCGCGTGACCTTCCTGCTGGCCGAGCAAAACACCAACATGGCGCTGCGCTACGCCGACTACGGCTACATCATGGAGAGCGGGCGCATCGTCATGGACGGCCCCGCGCCCGAACTGCGCAACAACGAGGACGTCAAGGAGTTCTACCTCGGCATGGGCGGCGGTGAACGCAAGAGCTTCAAGGACATCAAGTCCTACAAAAGAAGAAAGCGGTGGCTCGCGTAGCGGGCCACCGCCTCATGCCTCGGGCCTGACGCCCGCAACGTTCAGCCCACGCGCAGGGGCACGAACAGCGTGTTGCCGTCGCGCAGGAGCTGCAGCGCGATGGCCTGTTTGGCCTCGCGCGCCTCGGCCTTGACCTGGGCCACCGTGCTCACCGGTTTGCCGTTGATGCCGATGAGCAGGTCGCCAGCCTGCACGCCCGCGAGTTCGGCGGCGCCCGTCACGTCCTCGATCAGCAGGCCCTGGCGCGCGCCGCTGGCGCGCCGCTCGGGCTCGCTCAGGGGCCGCAGCATGAGGCCCAGCTTGTGCTCGCTGCCAGCGGCCGAGGCGGTCTTGGCCTTGCCCGTGCTGTCGTCGCTGGCGCTGGCCAGCTCGACAGAGGCCTGGGCCTCGCGCCCGTCGCGCCAGTAGCTGATGTCCACGCGCTCGCCGGGCTGCGCCTGGCCCACCAGCAGCGGCAGGTCAGCGATGCGGTCCACCGGCTCCTTGCCTACGCGCAGGATGACGTCGCCCGACCGCAGGCCTGCCTTGTCGGCGGGGCTGCCGGGCTCCACCTGCGCCACCAGCGCGCCCCGCGGCGCATCCAGTCCGAAGGATTCGGCCAGTGTCTGGTTCACTTCCTGCGCCGCCACGCCCAGGCGCGCGTGCTGCGCCTGGCCGCTCTTCACGATCTGGTCCTTCACCTTCAAGGCGACGTCGATCGGGATGGAGAAGGACAGGCCCTGGTAACCGCCGGTGTGGCTGAAGATCTGCGAGTTGATGCCGACCACCTGGCCGCGCGCGTTGAACAGCGGGCCGCCGGAGTTGCCGGGGTTGATCGCCGCGTCGGTCTGGATGAAGGGCACGTAGCTTTCGTCGGGCAGCGATCGGCCCTTGGCGCTGACCACGCCCACGGTGGCGGTGTTCTCGAAGCCGTAGGGCGAGCCAATGGCCAGCACCCAATCGCCCACGCGCAGGTCCTTCTCGGTGCCGAGCGGCACGGTGGGCAGGTTCTTGGCCTCGATCTTGAGCACGGCCACGTCGGTCATGGGGTCGGTGCCGAGCACGCGGGCCTGGAACTCGCGCCGGTCGGGCAGCTTCACCGTGACGTGCGAGGCGCCGTCCACCACGTGCGCGTTGGTCAGCACCAGGCCGTCCTTGTCGACGATGAAGCCCGAGCCCTGGCCGCGCACGATGTCCTGGCGTGGGGCTTCTCCGCTTCCGTCGGGGAAGGGGAAGGGGAAGCCGAAGGGATTGGCGCCCTGGCGCGACGCGCCGTCGCCCGACAGGCCCACGCGGCGCGTGCCGCTGACCGAGATGTTGACCACCGCCGCGCCATTGGCCTGCGCGATGGTGGCGAAGTCGACCGGGCCACCGGCGGGCGCCGCCACCGACGCGGCGGTGCGCAGGAAGGCGGTCGGCGTGGTGGGGGCGGCGGCGGGTATGGAGGCTGGGTTGCCGTGGCGCGAGAGGCCCCAGCTCACGGCCAGGCCGCCCACGGCGCCCGACACCAGCATGGCCGTCACCAGCGGCAACAGGCGGAGGCGCAGGTAGCGCGCGCTCATCAGGGGTTTGTTCATGCTCGGCCTCCGTCCAGTCGCGCCATCAGCAGCGCGTCACCGGCCTGGCGCAGGGCCGACAGCGCGGACCACGGGTGGTGCAGCCGCAGGTGAAAGGCCGCCTCCTCCAGCAGGGACCAGGCCGCCATCGAGGCACCCGCCTGATCGCGCAGCAGCGAGCGGGCGTGCTCGATGCGGTGCGCGGCCTGCGCGTCGTGGTCGCAGTAGATGGCCACCATGGCGTCGCGCACGTCGTCGAGCAGCGGCACGAGGTTGGTGGTGGTCGCGCCAGGCGCGAGCGGACGGTGGTGACCGGCCGCGTGGATCAGCGAATCGATACCGGTCACCGACGATGGCAAGGGGTTCTGTTGCATGAACTTCTCCAGTCGTTGGGGCCGGCGCGGCGGCGGGATTGCCACGGTGCCGGCGTGGAAAAAATCATGCGCGCGGGAGGTTGCGGGCCGGCTACCGGCCGCGGCGCCCATGTTTCGTATGCAACGGAGAAGGGAGGATCGCCTGGCGGGCGGCGTCAGCGCGCGACGATGCCGCGCCAGCCGCCGCCGATGAGCGAGGCCAGGTCGAACAGCACGCCCGGCAGGGCCAGGCCGCCGGGCGCGGCCAGGTAGCGAGGCTGCCAGACCGGGTCGAACTTGGCCTTGTAGGCGCGCAGGCCCTGGAAGTTGTAGAAGTGCTCGCCGTTGTGGAACAGGGCGGTGCCCACGCGGTGCCACAGCGGCGCCAGCGGGTGCGTTTCCAGCCCGGCCAATGGCGCCATGCCCAGGTTGAAGCGTTGAAAGCCGCGCGCCGCGCCCCAGAGCATGGTCTCCACGAAGAGGTAGTCCATCACGCCACCGGGCGCCGTGGGCAGGTGGCGCATGAGATCGATGGACAGTTCCGTGCGGCCGTCGCCGGTCCACAGGTTGGCGAAGGCCACCAGCTCATCGCCGCGCCACACCAGGGCGTGTGGGAAGTGGCGCAGGTAGGACTCGTCGAAGCGCCCCAGCGAGAAGCCCTTCTCGCGCGTGGTTTTGCCCTGCAGCCAGGCCTGCGACACGGCCCGCAGGCGCGGCAGCGCGGCGTCCACCGCCGCCGCGTCGATCACCTCGTAGCGCAGGCCCTCGCGCTCGGCCTTGCGGTGCGAGCGCCGCAGGTTGGCGCGGGCCGCGCCCTCCAGGCTGAAGCCGGCCAGCGGCACGATCGCCTCCTCGCCCAGCTTGGTGGCGGCCAGGCCCATGTCCAGGTAGAGCGGCAGCCGGTGCGCCTCGACCTGATAGAACGCCGCGCGCGCGCCGTGGCGGTCGGCCATTTCCAGCAGCTGCCAGGCCAGGCGGTCGCCCTCGGGCGCGGCGCCCACGGGGTCGCCCATGGCGATCCAGCTGCCGCCGTGCACCTGGTACATCACAAAGGCCAGGCCCTCGGGGTCGATCAGCAGGCGCTTGTCGCCCAGCAGGGCCAGGGCGGCATCGGTGCGGGGGGCCTCGGCTATCAGTCGCTGGGCCGTCTTCAGGCCGCTGGCCGTGGGCTCGGCGCTGCCCGGCGGTCGGGGCCGCACCGCCTGCCACAGCGCCAGCGTGGCGCAGGCCACCGACACCAGCAGGGTGGCGCGCAGGTAGCGTGGCGCGTTGCCGTGCAGCGCGACATGCCACCAGAGTTCGTTGCGGTACTCCACGTGCCGGTAGCTGAACAGGCCCACCCAGGCGCTGGCCAGCACCACCGCGCCGATGCCCAGCCAGGCCGCGGGGCCCAGGTCGGTGGGCTCCAGCCGCGCGGGGCGGTTGAACGCCGCGCGTCCCGCGTACAGCACACCCGCCGTCAGCAGCGCGATGGTGGATTCCTCCACGTCCAGGCCCTTCACCAGAGACGCCGCCGCGCCTGCGAGCAGCAGCAATACCGCCAGGCGGTGCGCGGCCGCGATGCGGCGCAGCAGCGCCTGCGACAGCACCAGCAGCGCCAGGCCGATGAGGCTGCCCGCAAGGTGCGAGACCTCCAGCAGCGGCAGGGGCAGCACGCCACCGAGCCAGTGCAGCCGCTCGCCGCGCGCCGGCAGGCTGCCGGAGACCAGCAGCACCGCGCCAGCGGCGAAGACCATGGCGCTGCCCACCCAGGGTGCGACCCAGGTGACCGCGGGCTGCGCGCGCCGCGCCAGGCGCCACCAGCGGCGCCCGTGCGCGCGCAGCAGCATGGCGCTGGCGATCAACGCCGTCAGTGCCAGGGGCAGCAGGTAGTAGATGGCGCGGTAGGCGAGGGCCGCGGCCAGCAGGTCCTGCGCGTTCGCCTGCGGCAGGCCCGCGATCAGCACTGCTTCGAACACGCCCAGCCCGCCGGGCACGTGGCTGGCGATGCCCACCAGCGCGGCCAGCACGAACAGGCCCAGGAAGCTTGGCCAGCCCACCGTGCCCGCGGGCAGCAGGCTCCACAGCACCAGGGAGGCGGCCGACAGGTCGATCACGGCCAGGGTGAGCGAGGCCAGGCCGGCCGTGGGTCGGGGCCGGGGGTAGGGCCACCAGGGCAAGGCCTGGCCGGGCCGGGCGCGGGCGAGCCAGGCCAGACCGGCTAGGGGCAGGGCGGCCAGCAGCAGGCCCACCCCGTGGCCCAGGGCCGCTGGCAGGCCCAAGGCGGCCAGCAGGGTCGGGGGCTCCAGGGCCAGTGCGAACCCGCCGCAGAACAGCAGGCCCATCGCCAGTCCCGCGGCGCCGAGTCCCATGACGGTGGCGACTTCGGCGGCCGACAGGCCCCAGGCGCCATACAGGCGCAGGCGCACCGCGCCCCCGCTGACCAGGGCAAAGCCCAGGTTATGCCCGACGGCCGTGGCCATGAAGGCGGTGGCGGCCACGCGAGGCGCCGGCAGCGGCCGCCCGATCAGCCGCAGGGCCAGGGCGTCCTGCCCCGCCAGGGCGGCGTAGCTGATGGCGGTGGCCGCCAGCGCCGCGAGCAGGGCCGAGGCGGGCAGGGCCGCGATGGCGTGGCGCACGTCGGCGGGACGCAGGTGGGCGAGCTCGCGGTGCAGCCACCACAGCGCCAGCGCGAGCAGGGCCAGGCTCGCGAGGCTGAACAGCCAGCGCCAGGGCCAGGCCCGCCAGCGGGCCAGTGTGGCGAGGGAGGGGCGGGGCCAGGGGGTCGAGGGCATGGGGTGCGGGCAGGGGGTGTGCCGCCATGTTGCGGTAAAGGCGGGGCCCGTCGCGATTACCCGAGCGCGACGGCGCATAAAAAAGGCGGACCCGGAGGTCCGCCAAGGGGGCAAACGGCACGGGCCCGTCCAGCCGGCCGTCTGAAAACGGAGGGGTTTACTGCGCGGGTTTGGCGGCCGGCTTGTGGGTGGTCTTCTTCATCTTGTGGTCTTTCTTCGTGGCCTTGGCGTGCTTCTTCTCGGCCTTCTTCACGGCCGGCTTGGTCGCCATCTTGTCGGCGGCCGGCGGGGTGGCGGCCGGCATGGCGGCGGGTGCGGGGGTGGACGGCATGGCAGAGGGTGCGCTGGCCGGGACCGGCGGGGCCGGTTGCTTGAGCGCGCCGCTGGCGCTGCCTTGCGCCCAGGCACTGGCGCCCAGGGCGAGGATGGCGGCGGCGATGAGGGTGTTGCGCGTGTTCAGCATGAAAACTCCGTGGTCGCAGTGCTTGTGTGTCGCGGTCGATGCTGCGTGTCATCGACCACGGGGCGGATCGTGGCGGTGCTCGTGCATCGCGGCGTGTCGTCGCCCGGGTGGCGGCATTTCACTTGCAACAGAGCGCGGGCAAGGGGGCGCCCCCCGGGGCTTGAGGGGAGGGGATCAGCGCGGGGCGCGCAGCAGCCGCTGCAGGACGGCGTCGAGCTCGCTCCAGCTCAACGGTTTGGCCAGCACCGCCTGCACACCAGCGGCGCTGGCACGCGCGCCGAAGTCGGTGCCGCCGTAGGCCGTGGCGATGATGGTCACCACGCCGGGCGACAGGCGCCGGCAGCGCTCGATCAGCTCCAGCCCGCCCAGGCGCGGCATGGCCTGGTCGCTCAGCACGGCGGCGAACAGTCCCGGTTCGGCCTTGAACGCCTGCCAGGCCAACTCGGCGTCGCTGAAGCCGCGCGGCTCGAAGCCGCGTTCGGCCAGGTGTTCTTCCAGCAAGGCCACGAGCGCGGGTTCGTCGTCGACCACCAGCACCACCTCGCCCTGGCCGGACCACGCGGCCTCTTCGGCGCCGGGCGCCGTGGGCGCGGTGGCGGGCTCGGGCAGCGGCAGGTACAGGGTGATGGTGGTGCCCTCGCCGGGCGCGGTGCGCAGGTCGATCGCGCCGTGCGCGTCGCGCACCGCGGCGTGTACGACGGCCAGGCCCAGGCCGGTGCCGCCCTGCGCGCTGCGCGTGCTGTAGAAAGGCTCGAGCAGGCGCGGCAGGTGTTCGGCGTCGATGCCGGGGCCGTCATCCTCCACCCGCAGGCCGAGCCAGCGGCCCGGGCGCAGGCTGCCTTGCCAGAGCACGCGCGGCTGGTCCACCGTTTCGCTGGACAGGCGCGCGCGCAGTGTGCCGCGATCGCCCACCGCCTGCACCGCGTTGCGCAGGAGGTTGAGCGCGGCCTCGAAGAAGGCCACGCCATCGCCCACCAGCTCCGGGTCCTCGGCGTCGAGGTCGAGCCGCGCCTGCACGCTTTCCGGCACGCCCTGCACGGCCAGGGTCCAGGCTTCCTGCACCAGCGCGCGCGGGCGGTAGGGCTGGCGCAGGCCCTGCCCTGTGCGGCCGAAGGCCATCATGCGCGCGACCAGGGTCTTACCGCGCTCGCCGGCACTGAGCATGTGCTGCACGTGGCCGGCCAGCGCGCTGCCCTCGGGCACCAGCGCGCGCGCGCGTTCGCCGAAACCCAGGATGGCCGCGAGCACGTTGTTGAAGTCGTGCGCCACGCCGCCGGCCAGCGCGCCCAGGGCCTCGAACTGGCGCGCGCGCTGCAGCTGTTCGTCGAGCCGGCGCGCGGCCTCCGACACCGCCACCTCGTCGGACACGTCGTAGGCGGTGCCGGCCAGCAGCAGCAACTGTTCGCGCGCGTCGCGCAGGCCCTGGCCGCGCAGGCGCACGTGGCGCGGCGGCTGGCCGGGCGGCATCACACGCAGGGTGACGGAGAAGTCGCGCGTGCGCTCGCGCACGTGCGCGTCGATCGCCTCGCGCAGGCGGCGGCGGTCGTCCTGGCTCACGCGGTCGGGCCAGGACAGCGCGTGCGTGGCCGGCGGCGCGCCGGCGCTGGCGTCGAAGCCCAGCAGTTCGCGCATGCGCGGCGACAGGTAGTGGCGCTCGCTCGCCGGGTCCCATTCCCATAGGCCTTCGCGGGCGGCGGCGAAGGCGCGCGCGGCGCGTTCGCGCTGGCGCTGCAGGTCGCGCTGGCTGTGTTCGCGCCAGCGCTGTTCGCGCGCGTGGCGCAGGCTCAGCACGGTGGTGACCAGCAGCGCGGCGAGCGCGAAGCCGCCCACCAGCCAGGCCTGCAGGTGCCAGTCGGCCAGCACCACCTGCGTGTCGCGCGAGAGCACCACGGCCAGCGGGGCGCGCTGCATCGCATGGCCGGCCAGCAGCAGGTCGTGGCGCCGGCCGTCGTCGCCGGGACGGGACACGATTTGCGTCCAGGCGCTCACGCCGGCGGGCGGATGCAGCGTGCCGGCGCGCTCGGGCCAGCCGCTGGACGGATCGGATTCCAGCAGCGGCGTGCCGTCGATGCGCAGCACGCGCAGGCGCGCGTCGGGCGCGGGCGAGCGCCGCTCGAAGCCGCCGAGCAGCAGGGCCGTGTCGGCCGCCACCACGATCACCCCGCTGTGCCGCCCATGGGGCGTGGACCAGGGCATGGACAGCGGGATCCAGGGCGTGTCCTGCCCGGGCCACACGGTGGGCGCACCGATGTGGGCCGAGCCCGGCGCGGCGGCGAGCGCGCTGAGGAAGTAGTCGGCGCGCGCGTGCGGGGGCTCTTCCAGTTCCTCGTCGGCGGCCTGCAGCACATTGGCCTGGGCGTCGAGCAGCAGCATCTGGCGCGCGGCCGGCAGGGCGGCGGCGCGCGCGCGCAGCACGGCGCCGGCCACCACGGTGTCGGGCACCCAGGCGCCGCCCACGATTTCCTCGGCCGTGGCCTGCATCGCGGTCTGCGCGGCGGCCAGCGCGTTGTCGGCCTGGTCGGCCAGGGCAGCGGACAGGGCAGCGAGCATGCGCTCCTCGCTGTTGAGCACCTGCTGGCGCAGCGTGGCCAGGCCGACGCCCAGGCCGCCGGCGAGGCAGGCGGCGATCAGCACCGGCACGATGACGACCCGGTCGAACAGCAGCTCGCGCCAGCGCGGCGCGCGCGCGGCGGACGCGCCACCGTCGTCGAGCGAGAGCTCGCTGATCGGGGTGGGGGCTTGTTCGTAGGCCATGGGGCGGGGGTGGACGCTACCATCGACCATAGCGGATGCGGGCACGCGCCGCACCGTTCGCCACGACATTCCTCTGCCGCCGATGACCGACGACGCCCAGGCCAGTACCCACCCGCCGCACATCCTGGTGGTGGACGACGACCCCGCGCTGCGCGAGCTGCTGCAGGGTTACCTGGGCGAGGCCGACATGCGCGTGAGCGCGGTCGACAGCGGGCGGCGCCTGTTCGAGGTGTTCGACCAGGAGGCCATCGACCTGGTGGTGCTGGACCTGCGCCTGCCGGGCGAGGATGGGCTGGCGCTGGCGCGCCAGCTGCGCGAGCGCGCGCCGGTGCCGGTGATCCTGCTGACCGGCCGCGCCGAGGAGGCCGACCGCGTGATGGGCCTGGAGCTCGGCGCCGACGACTACGTCACCAAGCCCTTTAGCCCGCGCGAGCTGCTGGCGCGCATCCGCGCCGTGCTGCGCCGCTACCAGCCGCGGGCGCCCGAGGAAGGCGTGCGCGAGGACCAGCGCCGCGCCTTCCGCTTCGCCGGCTGGGAGCTGAACCTGCGCACGCGCCGCCTCACCGGGCCCGACGGGCGCAAGGTGGAACTGGGCAACAACGAGTTCAGCCTGCTGATGGCTTTCTGCGCCGCACCGCAGCGCGTGCTCAGCCGTGACCAGTTGCTGGAGCTGTCGCGCCTGCACAGCGCCGAGGTCTACGACCGCGCGATCGACGTGCAGGTGCTGCGCCTGCGCCGCAAGATCGAGGCCGACCACAGCAAGCCCCTGCTGATCGTGACCGAGCGCGGGGCGGGCTACCGGTTCAATGCCGCGGTGGAGACGCTCTATTGAACCGGGGGCCCCGCGCGGCGCTCAGCGCAGGCGCCGGCCCTGATCGTCCAGCACGGCCTCGCCGTCCGACTTGACGAAGGCCTTCTTCGGCGGCTCGGGCAACAGGTCCAACACGCGCTCCGACGGCCGGCACAGCCGCGTGCCCAGGGGCGTGACCACGATGGGGCGGTTCATCAGGATGGGGTGGGCCTCGATGAAGTCGAGCAGTTGCTCGTCGCTCCAGTGCGGCTGGTCCAGGCCCAGCTCGGCGTAGGGCGTGCCGCGCTCGCGCAGGATGTCGCGCACGCCCAGGCCCATGGCGGCGAGCAGCTCGCGCAACTCCTGGCGCGTGGGCGGTGTGTTGAGGTATTCGATGACCTTTGGCTCGACGCCGCAGTGGCGCATCAGCGCCAGGGTGTTGCGCGAGGTGCCGCAGGCGGGGTTGTGGTAAATCTGATGCCCGTTCATGATCTATAAAACTATCTTTTTTGAATAAAAGCTACTCAAATCAATCATTTTGGCTTGATAGTCTGAAAAAGCTAAGTTAAATTGGCTTTTCATAAAAAATGATCGCTTATATGAGCATTTTGGACGAGCTGGAAGCCGCTCGCAAGGCCAGCGGTCTGACGCAGGCCGAGCTCGCCGAGCGCGCCGGCGTGAACCGCATGACCGTGGGCCGGCTGGAGGCCGGGCTGGACCCCCGCCTGTCCACCCTGCAGGAACTCGCGCGCACGCTCGGGCTGGAGCTCATGCTGGTGCCGCGCGAGCTGCGCCCCGCCATCGACGACTTCGTGCGCGCGGGCGGCCGCCTGATGGCCCAGCCGGCCGGCGTGGGCGCGCCCAAGTCGGTGGTGGACCTGCTCGCGGTGCCCGAGCCCGCGCCGGGCAAGTCGCGCTGATGGCACCGCCCGGCCCGCCGACAGGGTTCGCGCCGCCGCGCGCCGCGCGGAGGGCCGCCCTGTGAGCACCGCCATCCGCTACCTGCGCCTGTACCTGCACCTGCCGCAGGGTGGGCGGCGCGGCATCGGCCACCTCTCGCGCTACGGCGACATCCTGCGGGTGTCCTTCGACGAGGACTACATCGCCGACCCGCAGCGGCCCACGGTGTCCATGAGCCTGCGCGGGGTGAACGACGCGCAGACGCGCCAGATCCTGTCCGCGCCGCGCGACGAGCGCCTGGTGCGCGTCGACGGCCGCTGGCCGGTGTTCTTCCAGAACCTGCTGCCCGAGGGCCACAACCGCGAGCGCCTGGCGCGCCAGCGCGGCTGCGACGTGGACGACGAGTTCGAGCTGCTCGCCGCCGCCGGCCACGACCTCATGGGCGCGCTGGAGGTGGAGCCGCCGCCCGCGCACCAGGAGATACCCCAGGCCGTGCGCCACTGGCACACCGCGCTGGGGTTGGACGTGCTGGAGCCCGGCTTCGTCGAAGACCCGGTGGAGGACGCCACCGCCTTGCCCGGCGTGATCGCGAAGTTCTCCGCCGTGCAGGACGGCCGCCGCTACGTGGTGCGCCGCCACGGGGCGGCCGGCGAGTTCATCCTCAAGCTGCCGACCAGCCGCCACCCCGACCTGGTGCGCAACGAGGCCGCGGGCTACCGCCTGTGCGCCGCCCTGGGCCTGCGCACGGCCGAGGCCCGGGTGATCGCCCGCGCCGAAGCCGATCTGCCCGAGCGGGTCCCGTTCGAGGAGATCCTGGCCGTGCGGCGCTTCGACCGCCAGGACGGCCGGCGGGTGCACATGGAGGAGTTCGCGCAGGCCCTGGGCTACGCGCCGCGCGCCAAATACGGCCGCGGCATCCGCGAGGACTACGGCCGCATGCTCGCCGTGCTCGACCGCTACTCCAGCGCGCCGGTGCCCGACGTACGCGAGTTCTTGCAGCGCTTCGTGGCCTTCGTCCTCATGGGCAACACCGACGCCCACCTGAAGAACTGGGCCCTGGTCTACCCCGACGGGCGAGAGCCCCGCCTGGCGCCGCTGTACGACCCGGTCTGCGTGAGCGCGCTGTTCGAGGCCGTGCCCGAGCCCGACTACGGCGTCAACCGCGGCATCGACGCCAGGCTGCGAGCCTTCGGCTGGGACGCGCTGCGCGAGCTGATCGCCGCCGCCGGCCTGCCGCGCCCCGGCGCGCTTCTGCGCGTGTGCCGCGACACCGTGCGCCGCGCCCAGGCCGACTGGCCCGCCCTGCTGGCCGAGGCGCCCGACAGCGTGCGGCGCAGCGTGAGCGAGCGCCTGCAGGGCGGCGTGGCGCTCACGCGCGAATCGCCCGGCTCTGCCTGAACGCCCCGGCCGAGGCCGTCACCACGGCGTCGCCCGGACGTCACGCCACTGTCGCCTGACCTTCATAGCCTGTTCGCTTCGCCACCACGGGCGGCAGGCCCATGACCCAGGTCGATCTCATCTACTTCAACGCCGGCGGCGGCCACCGCGCCTCCGCCCTGGCCCTGCAGGGCGTGCTGAACGAACTGCAGCTGCCCTGGACCGTGCGCCTGGTCAACCTGTTCGAGGTGCTGGACCCCTCGCAGAGCTTTCGCCGCCTCACCGGCAGCGCACCCGAGGACTGGTACAACCGCCGCCTCGCGCGCGGCTGGACCCTGGGCATGTCGCAGGAACTGAAGCTGCTGCAGGCCGTGATCCGCCTGGCCCACCCGACCCTGGTGCGCCGGCTGCGCGCGCATTGGGCCGCCACCCAGCCCGACCTGGTGGTCTCGCTCATCCCCAACTTCAACCGAGCGCTCTACCAAAGCCTGGCGCTGGCGCGCCCCGGCGTTCCCTACGCCACCGTGCTCACCGACCTGGCCGACCACCCGCCGCGCTTCTGGATCGAGCGCGGCCAGCCGCAGCATTTCATCTGCGGCACGCCGCGCGCGCGGGCCCAGGCCCTGGCGGCCGGCCACGCGCCCTCGCGCGTGCACGCCACCAGCGGCATGATCCTGCGCCCCGGCTTCTACGGCCCGCCCGTGGCCGACCGCGCGGCCGAACGCGCGCGCCTGGGCCTGGACCCGCATCGGCCCACTGGCCTGGTGCTGTTCGGCGGCCACGGCTCGCGCGCCATGCTGGGCATCGCGCGGCGCCTGCCGGACGTGCCGCTGATCCTGATGTGCGGCCACAACCAGGCCCTGGCGCGGGCCCTGGCCGGGCTGCCGGCGCGCGCGCCGCGCCACATCGTGGGCTTCACCCCGGAGGTGACGCGCTACATGGACCTGGCCGACTTCTTCATCGGCAAGCCCGGCCCCGGCAGCGTGAGCGAGGCCCTGCAGCGCGGCCTGCCGGTGGTCGTTGCCGACAACGCCTGGACCATGCCGCAGGAGCGCTACAACGCCACCTGGATCCGCGAGCAGGGCGTGGGCCTGGTCTACCGCCGCGCCGCCGGCCTGGCGCCGGCCGTGGGCGCACTGCTGGCCGACCTGCCGGCCTGGCGCGAGCGCGTGCGCGGCCACCACAACCGCGCCTTGTACGAAGTGCCACAGATCCTGGCCGGCATCCTGCGGCACGCCCCCGCGATGCCCCGGCCCGCCGAGCGCGATGTGGCGGGCCCTGCGCCCGCTGCCGCCGCCCGCTGATGTGGCCGCGCGGAAAGCGGGCGCTCACATGGCGGTGCGTCGACGCCATGGCGCCCTGAGCCCGTGGCGGGCCAGGCCGCGCGCGGCGCACCATCCCGACCTCCCGATCCACTGGGGTGTTCGGGCCGCGCATTGTGTGCGCCCTGACGCGGCGCTTACAGTTGCGGTTGTTTCCCGTTCGTGCCCCCTTGGAGATTCGATGCCCCGCCGCGTGATGATGGTCGACGACAGCGACAGCGATCTGCTGTTCACCCGGCTGGCGCTGCAGCGCTGCGGCGTGCCGTGCGAGGTGCTGGGCTTCGAGCGCGCGCAGGACGCGCTGGACCACCTGGCCGCCTCGCCCGACCACGGCGTCGACCTGATCCTGCTGGACATCAACATGCCCGTGATGGACGGTTTCGCCTTCCTGGAGGCGTTCGAGGCCCTGCCGCCCGCGCACCGGGGCAGCGCCGTGGTGGCCATGCTCTCGTCCTCCTCCGATCCGGCCGACCGCGCGCGCGCCGGCGGCTTCCACAGCGTCAAGGGCTACCTCACCAAGCCGCTGGGCAAGGCCGAAGCGGCGGCCGTGCTGCAGGACGTCGCGGCCTGAGCCCGCGGCCGGCCGGGCGCGCCGCCGGGCGAATTGCCCCGGGGAATCCCTTCATTTCGCGCGCCGGGCGCCGACATCCCTCGTTAGCATGCTTTGCGTGCGCCCCCCGCGTGGGCGCCGCAGGCTGACAACACCGCGACCGCCAGCGCCAGGGCCCGCCGGGTCCTCACGCGGGCGGTTCGCGCAACAGGGCCCAGGGCCCGAAGGACACCGGATTTGGACAAGGTCGCTCACGACGCGCCGCACCGCTGGGCTTGGGGGCTGTGGATTGCCGGTGTGCTGCTGTGCGCGGCCGTCGCCGCCGCCTGGACGCAGGCCGAGCGCGCCGAGAGCGTGCAGGAGCGCCTGCGCGAAGAGGCGGGCCAGCTCACGCAACGCCTGCAGGACCGCCTGAGCCGGATCGAATACGGCCTGCGCGGCGCGCGCGGCGCCGTCATGGCCGCGGGGGGCGATGCGATCACCCGCCGCGGCTTCGAGGCCTACATGGCCACGCGCGACCTGCCGCACGAATTCCCGGGCGCGTTCGGTTTCGGCTTCGTGCGCCGCGTCGGCGTGGACCAGAGGGACGACTTCCTCGCCCAGGCGCGGGCCGAGGGGCCGGCGGACTTCCAGGTGCGCGAGCTCGGGCCCAACCCGGGCGAGGCCTACGTGACGCAGTACGTCTACCCGATGCCCGCGAACGCGCACGCCATGGGCCTGGACCTCGCCTCGGAGCCGCTGCGCCGCGCCGCCGCCGAGGCCGCCGCGCGCGAAGGCCGGGCGCTGCTGAGCGCGCCGCTCAGCCTGAAGCAGCCCGGCGGCCAGCCCGACCACGGCCTGCTGTTCCTGCTGCCGGTCTACCGCGGCCTTGACCCCGGGGCCGGCGACCGCGAGCGCCGCTGGCGCGACACCGTCGGCTGGGTGGTCGCGCCCCTGGTGATCAAGGAGCTGGTGGCCGAGCTGATGCCCGCGTCGCGCGACATCGCCGTCACGCTCGCGGACGGCGGCGACCCCTCGCCGCTGTTCGACGCGCGCGACCCCACCGGCGGCGCCACCGTCGCCAGCCTGGACAGCGGCTTCGACGCCCACGGCCGCCGCTGGACGCTGCGGCTGCAGGCCACGCAAGCGCTGCAGGCCCACCTGCCCGGGCCCACGCCCGTCGGGGCGGCGGCCATCGTCGCCTTGATCGGCGCCGGGCTCGGCGGCCTGGTGCTGGCGCTGCGGCGCTCGCGCCGGGCCATGGACTGGATCGCCGCGCCTGGCCGCTCCGGGGCGCGCGCGCCGCGGGGGCCGATGGATTTCGTGCGCAGTCCCTTGTTGCGCCGCGGCGCCCTGATCGGCGCCGTGCTGGCCCTGATCAGCCTGGCGGTGAGCTACCACGCCGATTTCAACCAGGCCATGGACCAGTCGCAGCGCCAGCTCGAGGCGGCGGCGCGGGGCTTCGCCGACAACACCCAGGCCCAGCGCGCGTTCCGCCGCAAGTCGGTGCAGTTCCTGGGCGGCTCGCCGCCGCTGCAGGGGCTGGTGCGTGCGCGGGAGAACGGGGGCATCGACCCCGAGGACGCCTCGACCGAAGACCAGTGGAGGGTGCGCCTGCAGGAGACCTTCGAGCGCTACATCGACACCTCGGCCGATGTGTTCCGCGTCAGCCTGCTGCTGGCCGGGCCGAACCCGCGCGAGCTGGTGCGCGTGGAGCGCAATGGCCTGGGCGTGGAGGCGGTGCCGCCCGAGCGCCTGACGGATGCGCTCGATGAGCGAGAACTGGGCGACACGCGCTGGGTCGCGCCCGGCATGGTGTTCGTGCACGACATGGCCTTGCACCGCGAGAACGGCGCGGTGGTGTTGCCACGCCGCCCGGTGGCGCGCTACGCCACGCCGGTGTTCGATGGGCGCGGTCAGCTCTTCGGCCTGGTCGTCATCCACGTCGACCTGGATCGCGCCGTGATGCAGTTCCCCTCGCGCTCGCCCGAGGGCGCCTTCTTCGTGCTCACCAACGCCGCCGGCGACTACCTGCGCCACCCCCAGCGCGACCGCGAGTACGGCTTCGACACCGGCCAGCGCCAGCGTTGGCAGGACGAGTACGTGGCCGTCAACCCCTACCGCGCCGGCGGGCCGCCGCGCTGGCAGGGACCCCAGGGCCTCATGCTGGTGGGCCAGGCCGAATTGCGCGGCAACCCCAACAGCGACATCGGCCTGCTGCGCTTCCTGGTGGTGATGCCGCAGGAGCACGTGGCCGAGGAAGCGCGCCTGGCCGCGCTGCGGCAGTTGCCCCTGGTGCTGCTGGCGCTGCTCGTCGGCCTGGCGCTGATCTACCTCTACTGGGTCAACGGCAGCCGCAGCGACGAGGTGCGGCGCCAGCGCCTGCGCCTGGCGGCCATCGTCGAGCAGACGCGCGACGCCATCATCGGCCTCGATCCGGAAGGCCGCGTGACCTCCTGGAACCGCGGTGCGCAGGCGCTGTTCGGTTACAGCGCCGAGGAGGCCGCCGGCGCCACCATCGAATCGCTGCTGGTGCCCACCGACGATGACGGCGCGCAGGTGCAGGCCCAGGGCGAGGACGGCGCCGGGGACACGCCGCGCATGGAGCGCTGGTTGCGAACCCGCAGCGGCCAGCGCGTGGAAGTCTCCATCACGCTGTCGCCGATCCTCGATGCCGGCGGCGAGCCGGTGGGTACCGCCGCCATCGTGCGCGACATCACCGATGAGCGCGCGGCGCAGCGCGAGGTGGTGGAGCTCAACACCAGCCTGGAACAGCTGGTGCGCGAGCGCACCGCCAGCCTGTCGCGCGAGCGCGAGCGGCTGCAGAACATCCTGCGCGGCACCAACGCCGGTACCTGGGAGTGGAACGTGCAGACCGGCGAGCGCCTGTACAACGCGCGCTGGGCCGAGATGGTCGGCCTCACGCTGGACGAGCTCAACACCATGGGACCGGGCGCCTGGCAGCAGCTGATCCACCCCGACGATATCGATCGCGCGCGCGATATGCTGCGCCGCCACTTCCTGGGCGAGATCGCGCAGTACGAGTGCGAGGTGCGGCTGCGCCACCGCAACGGCTACTGGGTGTGGATCCTCGACCGCGGGCGCGTGAACAGCTGGACGCAGGAGGGCGAGCCGCTGTGGATGTACGGCACGCACCGCGACATCACCGCCGCCAAGGAATCGCAGCAGCGCCTGGCCGCCAGCGAAGCCCTGCTCAACCGCACGGGCCGCGTGGCCGGCGTGGGCGGCTGGCAGTACGACGTGGTCGACGGCACGGTGGTCTGGACACCGCAGATGTACGCCATCCACGAGGTCGGCATCGAGTTCGCGCTGGACCCGGCGACGCCCCTGAGCTTCTACGAAGGCGAGGCCAAGCGCGAGCTGCTCGACGCGCTGCGCGCCGCGCGCCGGCGCGCCGAACCGTTCGATATCGAGCTGCCGTTCCGCTCGGCCAAGGGCCGCGAGTTGCGCGTGCGCGTGGTGGGCGAGCCGGTGCAGGACTTCGACGGCAAGGTGGTGCAGATCGTCGGCGCCATGCAGGACGTGACCGATCGCCACCTGATGCAGGCCGAGCTGATGCGCGTGAACGCGCTGCAGCACAGCATCCTGGAGAACATGCCCTGCGCGATCAGCGCCTTCGACGCCGATCTTCGGCTGGTGGCCTGGAACAGCGAGTTCGTGCGCCTGCTCGAACTCGACGCCCTGTTCGCGCGCGGCGTGCCGGGCTTCGAGGACATCGTGCGCTTCAACGCGCGCCGCGGCGAGTACGGCGAGATCGACGTCGAGCCCACCATCGAGCGCCTGCTGGCCAACGCGCGCAGTCCCGTGCCGCACCGCTTCGAGCGCGTGCGTCCCGACGGCACGCCGCTGGAGATCCGCGGCACCCCCATGCCGGGCGGTGGCTTCGTCACCACCTACATGGACATGAGCGAGCGCAAGCGCGCCGAGCAGAGCATCGCGCGCACCGAGGCCCTGCTGCGCGGCGCCATCGACTCCGTGGACGAGGCCTTCGTGCTCTACGACCTGGAGGACCGCCTGCTGCTGTGCAACGAGAAGTACCACCGCCTGTTCGCGCATGTGGGCGACCTGCTGCAACCCGGCACGCCGTTCGAAACCATCATCCGCGCCAGCTTCGAGCGCGGCCAGGTGCTCGACACCGGCGATGACCGGGAGAAGTGGGTGGCGCAGCGCATGGCCCATCACCGCGCGGGCAACAGCGTGTTCCTGCAGCGCCTGCGCAGCGGGCGCGTGGTGCGCATGATCGAGAACCGCATGCCCGACGGCCACATCGCCGGCTTCTGCATCGACATCACCGACCTCGTGCACGCCACCGAGGCGGCCGAGGCCGCGTCGCGCGCCAAGGGCGAGTTCCTGGCCAACATGAGCCACGAGATCCGCACGCCGCTGCACGCGGTGATCGGCCTGTCGCACCTGCTGGCCGACACGCCGCTCACCGTGCGCCAGCAGCAGCTGCTGGCCAAGTCGCAGATGGCCAGCCAGTCGCTGCTGGGCATCGTCAACGACGTGCTGGACATGGCCAAGATCGAGGCCGGTGCTTTCACGCTCGAAGAAGCGCCTTTCAGCCCCTCCGTGCTGCTGGCCGAGCTGGACGCGGTGTTCCGCCAGCAGGCCGAGGCCAAGCGGCTCGCGCTCACCGTGCGCGCCGCGCCCGATCTGCCGGCGCGGGTGAGCGGCGACGCGCTGCGCCTGCGCCAGGTCTTCACCAACCTGCTGGGCAACGCGCTGAAGTTCACCGCCGAGGGCGGGGTCGAGGTGGGCCTGGGGCTGGTCTCGTCCGGTGGCGGCACCGTGCGCCTGCGCGGCGAGGTGCGCGACAGCGGCGAGGGCATCGCGCCCGAGGTGCAGGAGCGCCTGTTCACCCCGTTCTCGCAGGCCGACGCCTCCACCTCGCGCCGCTACGGCGGCACCGGCCTGGGCCTGTCCATCGTGCGCCACCTGGTCGAGATGATGGGCGGGCGCATCGGCGTGCAGAGCGCGCCCGGCCAGGGCAGCCTGTTCTGGTTCGAGGTGAACCTGCGCGAGGCAGAGGCCACGCCCTCGGCGCTGGCGCCGCTCACCGCCCCCAGCGGCGCGCTGGAGGTGCTGGTGGTCGACGACGTGCCGGCCGAGCGCCAGGCCCTGGTCGACATGGCGCGCGCCTTCGGCTGGCGCACCGAGTCCTGCGAATCGGGCGAGGCCATGCTGCACTGGATCGAGGGCCGCCTGGCCGCCGGCCAGCCGCTGCCCGACGCCCTGCTGGTGGACTGGCAGCTGCCCGGCATGAACGGCCTGCAGTCGCTGGCCGCGCTGGCCGAACGGCACGGCCTGCTGCGCCTGCCGGCCGCGCTCATGGTGTCGGCCAGCGACCGCGAGCGCGTCGCGCGCGAGGACCACCTGCGCCTGGCCGACGACATCCTCACCAAGCCGGTCAACGCGTCCGTGCTGTTCAACGCCGTCAACCAGGGCGTGGTGGCGCGCCACGGCCACAGCCGGCGCGTGCTGGACGCGCAGCGCCACACCGCGCCCGAGACCGTGCAGCGCCTGGCTGGCACGCGCGTGCTGGTGGTGGACGACAGCGAGATCAACCAGGAGATCGCGCAGCACATGCTGGAGCGCGAGGGCGCCAGCGTGTACCTGGCCAGCAATGGCCGCGAGGCCCTGGCCCTGCTGCGCGACGGGCCGCACTTCGACGTGGTGCTCATGGACGTGCAGATGCCCGAGATGGACGGCCTGCAGGCCACGCGCGAGATGCGCGCCGATCCGAACCTGCGCCAGTTGCCGGTGGTGGCGCTGACGGCTGGCGCGCTGGCCGAGGAGCGCCGCCGCGCGCTGGACGCCGGCATGGACCGCTTCCTCACCAAGCCCATCGACCCCGACCAACTGCTGGAGGTCGTGGCGCAGGCGCTGGCGGGCCCGGACGGGGCCGTGGCGCCCCCGAGCGCGCCGGCGCCGCTGGCGGCCGTGGTCGATCACTGGCCGGAGATCGACGGCATCGACGGCGCGCAGGCGCACCGCCGCCTGGGCGGCGACGTGGCGTTGCTGCGCCGCAGCCTGCGCCGCCTGTTCGACGAGTTCGCGCCGCTGGCCGAGGAACCCCTGCCCGCCGCCCTCGCGCCCGACGCGCGCCAGGGGCTGGCCGCGCGCGTGCACAAGCTGCGCGGGGCGGCCGGCCTGGTCGACGCCCTGGCCCTGCACCGCCATGCGGGCGTGGTGGAAAACGCGCTGCGCGACGGCCAGCCCGCGCAGTCCCTGCAGGCGCCCTGGCGCGAGCTGCAGGCCAGCCTGCGCCGCCTGCGCCTGGCGGCGGGGGCCTGGCTGTCGCAGGCCGGGGCCGCCGCGCCCGGCGACAGCGCCGAGCCGCCCGCCAGCGACGAGGCGCTGCGCCGCCTGCACGAGCTGCTCGCGCGCCACGACCTCGACGCCCTGAGCCTGTTCGACACCCAGGGCGCCGCGCTGCGCCGCCGCCTGGGCGAGGCACGGGCCTCGGAACTGGAAAACCACATCGGCGCGCTCGACTTCGCGGCCGCCGCCGAGCTGCTGCAGCGGGAGCTGGCCACATGAACGACGCACGGCCGCCCGAAGGCGTTCGCACCGCAGCGCGCCGCGCGGAGGTTTTTCTATGAACGACGCACGGCCGCCCGTAGGCGTTCGCACCGCAGCGCGCCGCGCGGAGGTTCTGTTATGAACGACGCCATGAACGACGCCGCGTTGCCCGACATCCTGATCGTCGACGACGACCCCGGCATGGTGCAGGTGCTGGCCAAGGCGCTGCGGCCCCTGGGCCGGCTGCGCTTCGCCATGCACGGGCAGGACGCGCTCGAGCGCATCGCCAGCGCCGTGCCCGACATCGTGCTGCTGGACGCCCAGATGCCCGGCCTCTCCGGCTTCGACGTGCTCGACGCCATCAAGGCCAACCCGGCGCTGGTCGACCTGCCGGTGATCATGGTCACCAGCCACGCCGAGGCCGATTTCGAACAGGCCGGCCTGGAGCGCGGCGCGGCCGACTTCATCGCCAAGCCCATCCACCCACCGGTGGTGCAGGCGCGCGTGCGCACCCAGCTGCGCCTGAAACAGGCCAACGACCAGCTCCGGCAGATGTCGGCCGCCGACCGCCAGAACCTCGCGGTGGCGATGGTGGAGCTGCGCGAAAGCCACGCCAGCCTGCAGCGCACCGCCGACGAGCTGCGCCAGGCCAACGACAGCCTGGTGCAGTTCGTGCGCATCGCCTCGCACGACCTGCGCGAGCCGCTCAACACCATCGCCCAGTTCGTGGGCCTGATCGACGAGGACCACAGCGCCCAGCTGCCGCCCGAGGCGCAGCGCTACATGCGCCTGGTGCTGCGCGCCAGCGCGCGCATGCGCACCCTGCTCGATGACGTGGTGCGCTACGCGCGCCTGCAGGCCGGCGAGACCGACGAGCCCACCCTGGTGCCGCTGGACCGCGTGATGGCCGAGCTGCGCGACGCCCTGGCCGCGCGCATCGCCGAGACCGGCGCCGAGCTCCACATCGACCCGCTGCCCGTGGTGCCGGGGCACGCCAGCCTGCTCTCGCTGCTGTTCCAGAACCTGCTGACCAACGCGCTGAAGTTCGTGCCGCGCAACCGCGCGCCCCGGGTGAGCGTGAGCGCCTGCCTGTCGGACGGCCGCGTGAAGGTCTCGGTCGGTGACAACGGCATCGGCATCGCGCCCGAACACGCGGGCCGCCTGTTCCAGCCCTTTCAGCGGCTGAACCTCAAGAGCGAGTACGAGGGCACCGGCCTCGGGTTGGCGGTGGCGCGCCAGGTGGCCGAGGCCCACGGCGGCACGATCGCCGTGCGCCCGAACGCGGGCCAGGGCGCGGTGTTCGAGGTGCTGCTGCCGCTGCCGCCGGCCTGACCAGGGCCACGCGGGCGTCGGTGGAAAGTACTCGCGTCGGGCGCCCGCGACGCCTGCGTATCTTCCCTAGCGAGATTTGTTTCAGAAAGTGACAAGCTCGGCCGACAATGCGGGCTGATACGGAAGCGGGGCATGAACGATCAGGGTGGCCGACACACGAAAACCTGGCTGGCGCGCATGGGGCGCGCCGCCGGCTGCGCCGTTCTCCTGCTGCTGGCGGGCTGCATGGAGGTTCCACAGCCGCCCCTGGCCGTGGGCACGAACATGCGCGTGGGCGCCGATCCGCTGGTGCTCGCGCGCGAGCGGGGCCTGGTGGACCCGGGGCGCGTCAAGGTGGTGGAGCTGGCCTCGGGTTCGGAGGTCCAGCGCGCGCTCAACAACGGCCTGCTCGACGCGGCCGCGCTCACGCTGGACGAAACCCTGCGCCTGGTGGACGCGGGTGTGGACCTGCGCATCGTGGCCTTGCTCAATGCCTCCCAGGGCGCCGACGTGGTGGTGGCGCGGCGCGACATCCAGTCGCCGCGCGACCTGCGCGGCGAGATGGTGGCCGTGGAGGACACCTCGGTGGGGGCCTTCATGCTGCAGCGCATGCTGGGCAAGACCGGGCTCACGCGCGCCGAGGTCCGGGTGGTCAACCTGGAGGCCAACGCCCACCTGGACGCCCTGCGCGATGGCCGCGTGGCGGCCGCGGTGAGCCATGCCCCGCTGTCGGGCGCGCTGATCGCCGCCGGCTACCGACCCATCTTCAGCAGCCGCGCCATCTCGGGCGAGGTGGTCGACGTGATGGTGGTGCGCGCCAGCGTGCTGCGCGCGCGCCCGGAGGCGGTGGATGGGCTCCTGCGGGCCTGGGCCGCCGGGCTGGCCGAGGTGCACGCCGATGCCACGCGCGCCGCCGCTGCGCTGTCGCCCGGCACTGGCCTGAGCACCCTCGAGTACGTGGGCGCGCTGCGGGACGTGGCCTTCATGCCGCTGGACGTGTCGCTGGAGCAGCTCACCGGCCCCTCGGTGGCCCTGGAGGCGCGGGCGCGCTCGGTGGGCGGCGCGCTCATGGACGTGGGCCTGCTGCGCCGCATGCCGCTGCTGGTGGATCTGGTCGACACCTCGGCCCTGCGGCGCGTGGTGGGGCACCCGTGATCGGACAGGCCGGTCGCTGGATGCCGCAGGGCCGCTGGCTGGTGCCGCTGCTGCTGGCGCTGGTCGCGCTGCTGACGGCCGGCACCAAGTACGTGGTCGGCATGCGCCAGGTCGAGGCCGAGGTGACCGAGGCCGAGACGCGGCGCCTGCGCGAGCGGCTCACCGTGGAACAGAGCCGGCTGAACCTGCAGGCCGATCCGTCCAGCCTGCCGTTCGCGCGCGGCGTGGTCGGCGGCCTGGGCCTGTACAAGGGCATGCGCGCGGCCTGGCTGCTGCGGCCCGACGGCCAGGTGCAGGCCTCGCTCACGCGCGCCGACGTCGGCCGCGACTTCACCGAGGTGGCCACCGCCCGGCCCGAACTGCTCTACCTGGACACCCTGCCGCGCGGCGCGCTCGACCCGCTGGCCATCGTGCCGCGCTACTGGGTCGGTGGCCAGGAACTGGTGGGCGCGGTGCCGCTGAGCAATGGGCGCCGGCTGGTGGTGCTGGTCGACATCACCGTGCCGATGGCGCAGCGCCACGCGGCCTTGCGCGAGGCGATGCTGCGTGAAACCCTGCTGCTGCTGGCGCTGGCCGGCGCGCTGGGCCTGGTGCTGCACTTCGCGTGGTTCCGCCGCGCCGAGCACCTGGCCCGCTCGCTCACCGACATGGGCGAGGGGCGCCTGCAGGCGCGCGCCGGCCTGCAGGGCTTCGACGAGTTGGCCTTGATCGGCGCCGCCGCCGACCGCATGGCCGAGCGCCTGGAGAGCGACCAGGCGCGGCTGCAGCACCTGCACGCCCTGGTGGACCGCTCCCCGGTGGTCGTCATCGAATGGGCCAATCAGCCTGGCTGGCCCATGACCTACCTCAGCCGCGCCGTGGCGCAATGGGGCTACGAGGCCCAGGACCTGCTGAGCGGGACCATCGACTGGGACGACCTCGTGCACCCGGACGATGTCGAGCGCATGAACACCGAGATCGCGGCGCACTGGGCGGCCGGCCGGCACGAGTACCGCCAGGAATACCGGCTGCGCCGCGCCGACGGCGTCTACGCCTGGATCGACGACCGCACCTCGATCACGCGCCGCCCCGACGGGGAGATCGACAGCATCAGCGGCATCCTGCTCGACATCACCGCGCAGAAGGAGGCCCAGCTGGCGCTGCGCGAGCAAAGCGAGGTGCAGCGCCTGTTCTACGAGCTGCCCTTCATCGGCATGGCGATCTCCGACCCCGACAGCAAGCGCTGGCTGCAGGTGAACGACCGCCTGTGCGAAATCCTGGGCCGCCCGCGCGAGGAAGTGCTGCGCATGAGCTGGGCCGAGATGACACCGCAGCCCGACCGGGAACGCAACATCGAGCGGTTCGAGGCCCTGCGCGCCGGCCACATCGACAGCTACCAGCTGCAGAAACGCTTCGTGCGCGGCGACGGCGGCATCGTGCACGTGGAGCTCGACGTGCGCCCCCTGCGCCTGGCCGACGGCACGCTGCACCGCCTGTTCGCCACCATCCAGGACGTGACCGGCCGGCTGCGCGCCAGCGAGGCGCTGAACGAGCAGAAGGGCCTGCTGGAACAGGCCGAGGGCCTGGCCGGCCTGGGCAGCTGGCGCTTCGACATGGCCGACGGCCGGGTGTGGTGGTCGGAGCAGATGTTCCGCAACATCGGGCGCGACCCGGCCCTCGGCCCGCTGCCCGCGCTGGACGCCTACCTGGACTGCATGCACCCTGAGGACCGCGACCGGGTGCGCGGCTTCATGCAATCGCCGGCCGAGGGCGACGGTGTGGCCCACGCCGAATTCCGCCGCCACCCGGGGCTGGGCGAAGAGCGCTGGTTCCGCGCCAGCGTGGCGCGCCACCGCGCGCCCGAGGGCAGTGGCTGGCGCTACTCGGGCACGCTGCTGGACATCACCGCCCTCAAGCGGGCCCAGCTCGACCTGCAGCGCACCAACGCCGAGCTGGAGCACCGCGTGCGCGAGCGCACCGAGCAGCTCAGCGCGGCCAACCGCGAGCTCGAGGCCTTCACCTACACCGTCTCGCACGACCTCAAGGCGCCGCTGCGCGGCATCGACGGCTACAGCCAGCTGCTGGAGGAAGAGGCCGGCCAGCGGCTGAACGAGGAAGAGCGCGGCTTCGTGCGGCGCATCCGCCGCGGCGTGCAGCAGATGAGCGAGCTCATCAACGACCTGCTGGATTACTCGCGCATGGAACGCCGCGCCATGGACCCGCAGCCGCTGGACCTGGAGGCCACGGTGCGGCGCGTGCTCGACGAGTTCGGCGCCGACATCGAACGCAGCCGCGCCGAGGTGCGGCTGGCGCTGCCGCCGCTGAGCCTTCGCCTGGACCGCGAGGGCATGGCCGTGGTGCTGCGCAACCTGGTGGGCAACGCGCTGAAGTTCGCGCGCGCCGGCCAGTCGCCGCGCATCGAGCTCGGCGCCAGCCCCGTGGAGGGCGGCCACCGGCTCTGGGTGCGCGACCACGGCGTGGGCTTCGACATGAAGTACCACGACCGCATCTTCGGCATCTTCCAGCGCCTGCAGCGCGCCGAGGACTACCCGGGCACCGGCGTCGGCCTGGCCCTGGTGGCCAAGGCCGTGCAGCGCATGGGCGGCCGCGTCTGGGCCGAGAGCGTGCCAGGCCAGGGCACCACCTTTTTCCTGGAGTTCCCCGCATGAACAAGGACCCCCACGCTCCGCCGTTTCACGGGTCGTTGCCCCCCGAGGGGGCTGAGCCGCCGGGGGGCGGCCCGGCGGCGGCTCGCACCCTCAAGCGCCCCGGTCCCTTGCCGCCCATCCTGCTGGTCGAGGACAACCCCATGGACCTGGACCTCACGCTGCGGGCCTTCAGCAAGCGCCAGTTCGCCAACCAGATCCAGGTGGCGCGCGATGGCGAGGAGGCGATGGCCTGGCTGCCGCGCTGGGAGGCCGGCGAGCCCATGCCCGCGGTCATGCTGCTCGACATCAACCTGCCGCGCATGACCGGACTGGAGGTGCTGCAGGCCTTCAAGCGGCACGAACTGGCGCGCCGCATCCCGGTGGTGGTGCTCACGTCCTCGCGGGATGACCGCGACCTCGGGAAGGCCTACGATCTGGGCGTGAACTCTTACATCGAAAAGCCAGTCAGCTTCAACAAGTTCATCGAGGTCGCCGGGCACATCGAGCTGTACTGGTGCGTATTCAACGAGCGCCCCTACCGGCCCTGAGGCCGGCCGGTGCCAGCAAGGAGACGGTCATGTTGCGCATCCTCATTCCCATCGACGGTTCGCCCGCTGCCATGGCGGCCGTGCGCCATGTGCTGTTGCTGGTGGGCCGGGGCCTGCGCGCGCGCTGCGTGCTGGCCAATGTGCAGGCCGGCGCCAATCTGTACGAGATGGTGGTGGCGCGCGACCCCGGTGTGCTGGACCGCGTGGCCGAGGAGGCCGGGCGCGACCTGATCAAACCCGCGCAGCAGCTGCTGGGCGCGGCCGGCGTGGCCGTGGACGTGGAAGTGGTGCACCAGGGCGACGTGGGGCCGGCCCTGCTGGACCTGGCCGAGCGCCACGGCGTGGACGCCATCTTGGTGGGCGCCGGCGCGCCGGGCCTGGCCGACCGCGTGCTGGGCTCGGTCACGCTGGACCTGGTGCAGAACGCGCGCGTGCCGGTCACGGTGGTGCGGGTCGAGAGCTGAGGCCGGGCCGCGCACCGCCTGTCGCGGCGCGGCCGATCGCTCGAAAAGCCCCTCAAGTCACCCCCAATTCCGCCGATAGGGTGTTCAGAACGCCGGGCTTGTCTGCGCCCGGCGACCGAATCATTGGGGGTGCCCATGATCCCGTCCCAACCGACTTCTTCCGTTTCCTGGTCCAGCACGGCCGCGCCGGTGGCCGCCTCGGTGCCCGCCGTGGTGGCGGTGGCGCCGTCGGCGCCGGCCGCGCGCGACACGCAGGCCAGCCTGCAGCAGGGGCCGGGCCGCCAGCCGCCCCAGGCCTCGGCGCGCGCGCCGGCGGTGGACACCGCGCCTGGCGAGCCGGTGCGCCAGGCCACCGAACTGGCCCTCAAGCGCGAGGCCGAGGCGCAGCTGCGCGCCCAGGAGCTGGAGCGTGCGCGCCTGCGCCAGGAGGCGCAGCGCGACACCGTCGAACAACTGCGCCAGACCCTGCGCCAGGTCTGGGACGCCAGCGCCACCGTGGTGGAGCAGGCGCTGCAGCGCGAGGCCGACGCGGCGCGCGCCCCGGAGGCCGCGAGCGCGGCGCGCTCGAAATCGCTCGATGCCTACGAAGGCCCCGCCGTGGCGCGCGACCCGGCCGGCAGCCACGTGAATCGGCGGGTCTAGTACCGCCCCGCGCGCGCGGGCCGTGTCCGGCCGCGGCGCCTTGGGCCGCCGCCCCACTGCCTTCCTCTGGCCACCGCGCTTGCGCGCCCGGCTTCAGCGGGTGGTGAGTTCCTCGGTCTCGGTGGGGGGGAAGGTGTGCAGGGCCGCCTGGGTGTCGCGCACGTCCTCGTCCAGTGTCTCGCGCAGGGCCCCCAGGGCGCGCACGTCGCCTGCCGTCCCGGCCTTCTCGAGGCGCGCGGCCACGTTCGCCAGGGCCTTCAGGCCCAGCAGCATGGCCGAGCCTTTCAGCCGGTGCGCGTGGTAGACGACCTGGGCCACGTCCTCCGCATTCAGCGCGGCCTGCAGTTCGGGCACCGTGGCCTCCTCCCCTTCGAACAGCATGTCCAGCAGTTCCAGAAGGGTTTCGCGGGGCATCATGGCGGCCAGTTGGCCGTAGATGTCGGCATCGATCAGCTGATGCGGTTCACGTCCCGCGCGCGGCAGGGGCATCAGCGGCGCGGGCTGGGTATCGGCGGCCTCGCCGAGCAGGCCGCAGCGGCGCAGGGCGCGCCGCAGATCGGCCTCTTGCAGGGGCTTGGGCGCGAACTGTGTGACGCCGGCTTCGGCCGCGAGCTTGCGCGTGTCGTTGACCACATCGGCCGTCACCATGATCACGGGCACCTGCCCGGCCTCGCCAGGCAGCAGGCGGATTTCGCGCGTGGTGGCGATGCCGTCGAGCACCGGCATGTGGTAGTCGAGCACCACGGCATCGAAGCGCTCGTTGTGCAGCAGCTGAAGGGCCTCGAAGCCGTTCTCGCAGAACACCGCTGCATGGCCCATGCGCTCGACCAGCAGATTGAGGTACTTCAGATTGACCGGGTGGTCTTCCGCCACCAGCAGCCGCAGGCGGCGAATGGGGGCGCGGCGGCGGTTTTCCCACGCCTCATCGTCCTCGAACGGCACGCCGCGGGCGGCCTCGGCCGGGGCCTCGGTGCGCGGCAGGCTGAGCGTGACCACGAAGACCGACCCCTGGCCGGGCGTGCTGCGGACCGTGATGTCGCCACCCATCATGCGCGCGAGCGTGCGGGAGATCTCCAGGCCCAGGCCCGAGCCGCCCACGCGGCGGCGCAGCGAGTTGTCGGCCTGGTAGAAGCGGGTGAAGAGCTGGGCCACCGTGGCCTCGTCCATGCCGATGCCGGTGTCCTGCACCGTCATGCGGATGCCGTCGGGCAGCGAAGTGTCGGGCTCCAGGATGGCCTCGATGCTGCCCTGGGCCGTGAACTTCACCGAGTTGTTGACGAGGTTGAGCAGGATCTGGCGCACGCGCGTGGCGTCGGCCGTGACCCAGGGGGGCAGGCGCTCGTCGCACAGGCATCTCAGCGCCACGCCCTTGTCGCGCGCCAGGGGCTCCAGCAGGCTCACGACCTCCTCGGCCATGGCCGGCAGGTTCACCGCCGTGGGCGACAGCTTGAGCGTGCCCGATTCGATGGTGGAGACGTCCAGGATGTCGTTGACCACGCTCAGCAGGTGCAGGGCCGAGTCCGAGGCCGTCTGCACGAAGTCGCGCTGCTGGCCGCTCAGGCGGGTGTCCTCCAGCAGCTTGAGCATGCCCAGAACGCCCTGGAAGGGGGTGCGGATCTCGTGGCTCATGTTGGCCAGGAACACGCTCTTGGCGTGGTTGGCCGCCTCGGCCTGGTCGCGCGCTGTGGCGAGCTCCTGGCTCAGCTGCTGCAGGCGCGCGAACTGGCGGGACTGTTGGCGGATGTGGCGCACCAGCAGCGCCACGAACAGCAGCATCACGCCCACCTGCAGCCCGGCCAGGGCGATGAGCAACAGGCTTTGGTGGCGCAGCTGCTGGTTGCGCTCATCCACGAAGCGGGCCACCGCGCGGTTGGCCGCCTGCGTCAGCTCGGCCAGCAAGGGGCTGAGGGCGGTCGCCCGGGTGTGCAGGCGGTCGAGCGCGGCGCTGTCCTTGAGCAGGGCATTCGGGTCCTTGAACGCGGGCTCCGCCTCGCGCTGGAAGCCCTCGATCTCTTGCAGCACCGCGCTGAAGCCGGGCCAAGCGTCGAGCAGGTCGCGACGGGGAATGTCGCTGAGCAGCCGGATGCGGCTGAGGAACACCTCGTAGCGCTCGCTCAGGTCGTCGGGCGGCACCTCGGGTGAGCCGTCCATGGCTTCCAGCAGCACGCCATCGAGCCGGGACAGCTCGCGTTCGAGCTGGTAGGCCTGCCACATGATGGAGTCGACCTGGCGCGTGTCCGTGTCCTGCAGCATCTGCCACTGGCGCCACTGGATGAGGCCCAGGGGGATGAGCGTGAGCGCGAGCAGGGCGATGACCACCAGGCTCCATTGCCGCATGCCCCAGGCGGCAAAGCCCTTGGGCGGGCTGTTCATTCGATGCTCATGCGCTTGAGTTGCCAGATCGAGCGCTCGTAGTAGGTGGAGGTGCGCAGCTCGGCCTTGTTGTCGAATGGGTAGACCACGAACAGCGGCCCCTTGTCCCGCACCGCCATGGGTTGGTCGTCAAGCAGGCGGGCCACGATGGCGCCCTGTTCCTTCGCATCCGCGACCGGAATGCGGATGGTGTAGTCGTTGATCGCGGTCGCGCTGACCGTGCCGCCCTGGGCCTTCACCGCGTCCAGCAGGTCGGACAGCAGCGGGCCGGTGAACTTCACGGGCCGGTCGTACCAGGGCGTGCGGGTGGTGAAGCTGTGCTGGGGCAGCGCTTCGAGCATGGCCATGTCGAACACCGCGTCCTTGCCCTTGTTGGGCTGACCGATGTGGCCGCTGATGGTGAGGATCACCCGGCCCTTGGGCTCGGGCAGGCCGTCGGCGTTGGCCAGCGGCGAGAGGGTGGTCAGCGCGGCCGCCAGGCCGAGCCCGAGCGCCAGGCGGCGCGAGCAGGAGGTGAAACGGAACATGGGGGCTCCAGGGTGTGCATTGGCATCAGATGCGATGACGCACACCGGCTGGTGCGTTCGCGAGGCGGGCCAATACCGCCGGCGCGATCTGGTTGAGCGGCAGCACCTCGTGCGCCGCGCCGTGCTGAATGGCCATACGCGGCATGCCGAAGACCACGCAGCTGGCCTCGTCCTGCACGTAGTTGTAGCTGCCCGCGTCCTTCATTTCGCGCATGGCGCTGGCGCCGTCGGCGCCCATGCCGGTGAGCATGATGCCGATGGCGTTCGGCCCGATCACGCGCGCGGCGGACTTGAACAGCACCTCCACCGAGGGCCGGTGGCGGTTCACCGGTTCGGTGTCTTCCACCACGGCCACGTAGTTCGAGCCGCTGCGGTCGATGCGCAGGTGGCGTCCGCCTGGCGCGATGTAGGCGTGGCCGGGCAGGATGCGCTGGCCGTCGCGCGCCTCGGCCACGCTGATCTTGCACAGACCGTCCAGCCGGGTGGCGAAGCTGGTGGTGAAGCCCGGCGGCATGTGCTGGGTGATGACGATGGCGGGCGCGTCGGCCGGCATCGGCACCAGCACTTCGCGGATGGCCTCGGTGCCGCCGGTGGAGGCGCCGATGCAGATGATTTTCTCGGTCGACAGGCGCGGCAGCGGCACGCCCGGGCGTGCAGGGGCGGCGGCGCCAGCGCCGGTGGTGTTCGGCGCGGTGGGCGCGGGCGCGCTCAGGCGGCGCACTTGCGCGGCGGCGGCCACGCGGATCTTGTCCACGATGTCGCCCGCGAGCTCGCTCAGGCCCTGGCTCACGCCGATGCGCGGCTTGGCCACGAAATCCACCGCGCCCATCTCCAGCGCGCGCAGCGTGATCTCCGCGCCCTGTTCGGTCAGCGTGGACACCATCACCACCGGCATGGGGCGCAGGCGCATCAGGCGGGAGAGGAACTCCAGCCCGTCCATGCGAGGCATCTCCACGTCCAGCGTGATGACGTCGGGGTTGAGCTCGCGGATCATCTCGCGCGCCACCAGCGGGTCGCTCGCGGCGCCCACGCATTGCATGTCGTGTTGGCGGTTGATGATCTCGGCCAGCAGGCTTCGCACCAGCGCCGAATCGTCCACCACCACCACTCTCGTCTTGGCCATCTCAAACTTCCTCTCGAAGACCGGTACCTGGCCCAGGGGCACCGAGGAACCGGCTTTGCCGGGCCTCGGGTGTCGCCCCTTTGAGGGGGGACGCGCGAAGCGCGGCGGGGGTGCGTGTCAAAAAAGATCGATGGAACCGCCGGCGGTGCTCTTGACCACGGCGGCCGCGCTGCCCTTGCGTTCCTGCGTTTCCAGCGTCTCGGGCTGGGCGTGGGCCAGTCGCTTGACCATGGCCTTGCCCGTCACCGGGAAGAAGCAGACCTTGCGCGGGTGGATGTCCAGCACGTCCTTGGATACCACGGCGATGCGTTCGGTCTGCAGGTAGTCGAGCACGAATTTGGTGTTGCGCTCGCCCACGTTCATGGTGGTGAAGCTGCTCATCACCTGGCCGCCGCCGAAGACCTTGGCCTGCATGGTCTCGCGCCGCGCGCCGAGCTTCATCATTTCGTTGATGAGCAATTCCATTGCGTACGAGCCATAGCGGCCGCCCGAGTCGCTGCCGCCCTCGGGCAGCATGAAGTGGTTCATACCGCCCACGCGCACGGACGGGTCCCAGATGCAGGCGGCGATGCACGAGCCGAGCACGGTCATGATGACCAGGTCCTCGGTGCTCACGTAGTACTCGCCGGGCAGCACCTTCACCGCGTCGCTGCGGAAGTGCGGCTCATGGAAGAAGAAGGAGGCCTCGCCTGGCTTGGGCGTGCGCGCCTTGAGTTGGTCCACGCGCGAGACCACGCCAGCGGCCGGCGTCACGCGCGGCAGCGCCATCTTCGACAGCGGTGTCAGGGGCGTCAGGGGCGTGACCAAGCCGGCGGCGCCCGCCGCGTTGGACCGGGCAGGGCTATAGGCGCTCATAGACGGTCTTGCCGCGCAGGGCGAACAGGTGGCGCGCGTCGCTGAAGTTCTCGGCGTGGCCCACGAACAGGGTGCCGCCCGGGCGCATCACGCGGTGGATGCGCTCGAGCACGGCGCGCTGCGTGGGCGCGTCGAAGTAGATCATCACGTTGCGGCAGAACACCACGTCGAAGGTCTCGCGCAGCGGCAGCTCGTGGATCAGGTTGACCGGCTGGAAACTCAGGTGCTTCTGCAGCTCGGGCTTGACGCGCATGTACCCAGCGTTGGCGCCCTTGCCGCGCAGGAAGAAGCGCTGCAGCCGCTCAGCCGATAGGCCCTTGTTGCCATCGGTCTTGTAGACGCCGCGCTGCGCGGCGGCGAGCACCTTGGTGTCGATGTCGCTGTTGACGATCTCGTACTGGCCGTTGGCGCCCAGCGACTCGGCGCAGGTCATGGCGATGGAGTAGGGCTCCTCGCCGGTGGAGGCGGCCGCGCACCAGATGCGCCAGGCGTGCGTGGGCTTGGCGCGCAGCAGCTGGGCCAGGGCGTCGAAATGGTGCGACTCGCGGAAGAAGGCCGTGAGGTTGGTGGTCAGGGCGTTGATGAACTCCTGCCACTCGGCGCCGTCGTGGCGCTCGAGCCAATCGATGTAGTCCTTGAAGCTGGCGTGCCCGGTCTCGCGCAGGCGGCGCGAGACGCGGCTGTAGACCATGGCGTGCTTGCCGTCGTGCAGGCTGATCCCGGCCTTCTTGTAGATCAGCGCCTTGATGCGCGCGAAGTCGGCGTCGGACCAGACGAACTCGCGGCCTTCGGCGACGGGGCCTTCCTCGGTCGCGACGAGCGCCGAGGCCGAGCCGGGGAACACCGCGGAGCCGGCTTTGCCGGGCCGCAGGTGTTGCCCCCCTGGGGGGGTGGCGCGCAGCGACGCGGTGGGGTACATGTTCAATGCCTGGAGCGGCGAACCAGGGACGAGGTGTCCAGGATCAGCGCCACCTTGCCATCGCCCAGGATGGTGGCGCCCGAGACGTTGGGCACCTTGCGGTAGTTGCTCTCCAGGTTCTTGATCACCACCTGCTGCTGGCCGAGCAGCTCGTCGACCATCAGGGAGACGCGCTGGCCCTCAGCCTCGACCACCACCATGATGGGGCTCGCGGCGTTGTGCTCGAAGCGCGGCACCGAGAAGATCTGCTCGAGCTCGACCACCGGCATGTACTCCTCGCGCACCTTCACCACGCGGGCGTTCTGCCCCATGGTGTTGATGTCGGTCGGCTTGATCTGGAAGGACTCGATCACGCTGGCCAGCGGCAGGATGTAGACCTCGTCGCTCACGCGCACCGACATGCCGTCCATGATGGCCAGCGTGAGCGGCAGGCGCACCGAAACGCGCATGCCATAGCCCTCGGCCGAGTCGATCTCGACCGTGCCGCCGAGGGCGGTGATGTTCTTCTTGACCACGTCCATGCCGACGCCGCGGCCCGACACGTCGGTGACCTGGTCGGCGGTGGAGAAGCCCGGCGCGAAGATGAGGTTCCAGACCTCGGGATCGCTCAGCGAATCGGGCGCGTCGATGCCCTTCTCGCGGGCCTTGGTCAGCAGCTTCTCGCGCGACAGGCCCTTGCCGTCGTCGCGCACCTCGATGAGGATGCTGCCGCCCTGGTGCGTGGCCGACAGGGTGATGGTGCCGGTTTCGCTCTTGCCCTTGGCGCGGCGCTCCTCGGGCATTTCGATGCCGTGGTCGCAGCTGTTGCGGATCAGGTGCGTCAGCGGGTCGGTGATCTTCTCCACCAGGCCCTTGTCGAGTTCGGTGGACTCGCCCTGCGTCACCAGCTCGACCTTCTTGCCCAGCTTGGAGGCGAGGTCGCGCAGCATGCGCGGGAAGCGGTTGAAGACCACCGACATGGGAATCATGCGGATCGACATCACGGCTTCCTGCAGGTCGCGCGTGTTGCGGTCCAGGTCGGCCAGGCCCGCCAGCAGGGGGTTGTTGGCGTTGTTGTTGTCCAGTTCGCGGCTCTTCTGCGCCAGCATGGCCTGGGTGATGACGAGCTCGCCCACCAGGTTGATGAGCTGGTCGACCTTGCTCACCGACACGCGCAGGGTGCTCGACTCGAGGCCGGCGCCGCCCGCGGCGGCGGGGGCGGCCGCGCTGGCCCGGGCCTCGGCGGCGCGCGTGTCGCGGGCCGCGGCGGCGCTGGCGTGCGCGCTGGGCGCGCCGGGCAGGCCGGGCGAGCCTTCGAAGAAGCCGTAGTCCTTGCCCTCGGTGGCCGGGGGCATGGGCACCTTGCCGTGCACCACGTCGCCGGCCGGGTGGATCTGGATCTGCTCCTTGCTCACGTGGAAGGTGAACAGGTCCAGCAGTTCGTTGTCGCTGGCCGCGGTGCGGGCGCGGAACACGCGCTTGCCGGGTTGGTCGCAGGGCATGGCCGAAACCGTGCCCAGGCCGGGGATGTCGCGGAACAGCTCGGCGATGCCGTCGGCCTGCGCGGGGTTGTCGATCGGGCCGATGTGGATGTCGATCTCGCGCTCGGCCTTGGACGCGGGGGCGGCGGCCACCGGCGCGGGGGCCGGCGCGGGCGCCGCGACCACGGGGGCTGGCGCGGCCACGGGCGCTGGCGCGGTGGCGGCGGGCGCGTCCTGGCCCTGGGCCAGGGCGTAGATGCGCGCCACCAGGTTGCCGGTGTCGGGCGGGCTGCCCACGCCCTGGTGGGCGCCCAGCTGGCCGCGCAGCGCGTCGCTGGATTCGAGCAGCACGTCCACCATGGCGGTCGTGGGCTGCAGTTCGTGGCGGCGCAGCTTGTCCAGCAGCGACTCGGCCTGGTGCGTGAGTTCGGCCACGTCGGCGAAGCCGAAGGTGGCCGCGCCGCCCTTGATGGAGTGGGCGCAGCGGAAGATGGCGTTGAGTTCCTCGTCCTGCGCGGCGTTCACGTCCAGCGCGAGCAGCATCTGCTCCATCTGATCGAGGTTCTCGCCCGCTTCCTCAAAGAAGATTTGATAGAACTGGCTGAGGTCGATGTCGTTGCCGAGGTGTTGGCCCTCGTTCATCATGTCGCCCATTTCACTTCTCCTGCAGGGGTGTTCTTTGGCCAGAGGTCCCACGGAACCGGCTTGGCCGGGCCGTTGGTGCCGCCCCCTTGAGGGGGTCGCGCGAAGCGCGGCGGGGGTGTTTCATCGAATCACTTTGTTGATGACTTCGATGAGGCGGCCGGGATCGAAGGGCTTGACCAGCCAGCCGGTGGCGCCCGCGGCGCGGCCGGCCTGCTTCATGGCGTCGCTGGACTCCGTGGTCAGCACCAGGATCGGCGTGTTCTTGAATTTGGGGTGCTCGCGCAGCTTGCGCGTCAGGCCCAGGCCGTCCAGCTTGGGCATGTTCTGGTCGGTCAGCACCAGGTCAACGCTGTGGTTCTGCGCCTTTTCCCAGGCGTCCTGGCCGTCCACCGCTTCCACCACGTGAAAGCCGGCACCCGTCAGGGTGAAGGACACCATTTTTCGCATGGATGCCGAGTCGTCGACGGCAAGGATCGATCGCATGGGAGTTTCTCCGTTCTTCGGGTGTTATCGGCGGCGCGCGGGCGTTCTTAAAAGAGCTCCACCGAACCCGCGTCCATCTCGCCCTGTGTCACGGGGCTGGGGCGTTCGGGCATGGGGTCGAGGTCCAGGGGCACCTCGTCCTCCTCGGGCGCCATGGCCTGCTCGGCCAGGCGCCAGGCGCAGCCCTTGAGCATGCGGCCGGTGTGCGCCAGCAGCTGGGTGGCCATGTCGTGGAACTGCAGCTCGGTCACCGCCTGGTGCAGGCTGTGGCGAATGCGGGTGAGCTCCTCGCCCAGAACGCCCTCCAGGGCTTCCAGGTCGCGGTTGGCGTTGCCGAAGCGCTCCAGCAGGTTGCCGGTGGCGTGGTCCAGCAGGCCTTCCAGGCGCTGCAGATCGGTCATGGCGATGAGCAGCGAGTCCTGCAGATCGGCCACCAGCGCCACGGGCAGCGTGACCGAAGGCGGGGTCGGCGGCGAAGCGGGGGTCTCCATGGGGGGCAGGGGGAAGGTGGTACGGATACGGGGTATTACAATTTTCGGCAGCCGCCTCCTGGGGTATCGACCGAATACGGCCTGGAATTCGGCCCTTTTGGCCGTCTCCGTCGACCTCCAGGCGCTTCTAATCCCTTCTTCGCCAGGCGACACAGAGCACCTCCCATGACCGGTACCGGTGAAGCGACAGCGAGCCACCCGCGACCGGTGCGCATCCTCCACCTGGAGGACTCCCGCGTGGACCACGCGCTGGTGAAGTTCGCGCTGCAGCGCAGCCAGCTCGCCAACGACATCACGCTGGTGGACACGCTGGAGGATTTCCGCCGCGAGGTGCAATCGGGCCAGCACGACATCGTGCTCGCCGACTACCACCTGCCCGGCTTCACCGGCCTGGACGCCTGGGACGTGGTCTGCAAGCTGGGCATCCAGGTGCCTTTCGTCATCCTCTCCGGCGCGATCGGCGAGACCGCCGCCGTGGACGCCATGCACCGTGGCGTGAGCGACTACCTGCTCAAGGACAGCATGCACCGCCTGGCGCACGTGGTGAAGCGCGCGCTGGAGATCAGCGACGCGCGCAAGGCCAAGGCGCGCGCCGACGCCGAGCTGGCCGAGTCGCGCCAGCGCCTGGCCGAATTGGCCGAGCACCTGCAGACCAGCATCGAGCAGGAGCGCGCGGATATCGCGCGCGAAATCCACGACGACATCGGTGGCGCGCTGGCCGCGATCAAGCTGGATCTGGCCTGGGTGGGCCGGCGCGCCAGCGACGCCGACATGCAGCGCCACGTGAACACCGCGCTGGACATGGTGCAGCACGCCCTGGGGGCGAGCCAGCGCATCATGATGAACCTGCGCCCGCCCATCCTGGACCAGGGCCTGGTGGCCGCGGTGGTCTGGCTGGCCGCGGGCTTCGAGCGGCGCACCGGCCTGCGCGTGCACGTGCGCCGCACGGCCGAGCGCATCGAAGTGCCGCGCGACGTGCAGCTCGTGGCCTACCGCACCGCGCAGGAGGCCATGACCAACGTGGCCAAGCACGCCGCTGGCGCGACCCACGTGGAAATCGATCTCAACGACGGAGAGGGCGTGCTCACGCTGGAGGTGAGCGACAACGGCCCTGGCATGGACAGCGGCGCGCTGCGCAAGGCCAAGTCCTTTGGCCTGCTGGGCCTGCGCGAGCGCGCGGCCAAGGTGGGTGGCTGGCTGGACGTCAGCGCCTCGCCGCGTGGCACCTCGGTCATTCTCTCGGTACCGCTGCCGTCGGGCGACACATTGCCGCCGCCGATGGAGCACAAGGAAGCCCATGATCAAGGTGATTTTGTGTGACGACCACGCCGTGGTGCGCCGCGGCATCCGCGACACCATCAGCGAAGCGGTCGACATCCAGGTCGTCGGCGAAGCCGGCAGCTACCCCGAACTGCGCGACCTCATGCGCAGGACGCCCTGCGACGTGCTGGTGCTGGACCTGAACATGCCCGGCCGCGGCGGCCTGGAGGTGCTGGGCGCGCTCAAGGAAGAGGGCTCGCCGGTGAAGGTGCTGGTGGTCTCGATGTACCCCGAGGACCAGTACGCCATCCGCTGCCTGCGCGCGGGCGCGCGCGGCTACGTCAACAAGGCCGGCGACCCGGCCGAGCTGGTCGGCGCCATCCGCGTGGTGCAGCAGGGCCGCAAGTACGTCACGCCCGAGGTGGCGCAGATGCTGGTGGACACGCTCAGCGCGCCCGAGACCGAGGAGCTGCACGCCAGCCTGTCCGAACGCGAGCTGCAGACCCTGCAGAAGATCGCCTCGGGCAAGAAGCTCAGCGACATCGCCGAGGAGCTGATGCTCAGCCCCAAGACCGTGAGCGTGTACCGCGCGCGGGTGCTGGAGAAGCTGCACCTGTCGAACAACGCCGAGCTCACGGTGTACGCGATCCGCAACGGGCTGGTATGAGCGGCGGGACGACGCGCCGGGCGGCGCTGGTGGGCCTGGGCGCCGCGCTGCTCGCCGCCTGCGGCAAGGGCGACCCGCAGGCCCGGCTGGAGGCCGCCGCCAAGGCCCTGCAGGCCGCCATCGAGGCGCGCCACACCGGCGACGTGATGGACCTGCTCGACGAGCATTTCCAAGGCAGCGGCAACCTGGATCGCGACGGCACGCGCCGGCTGCTGACCGCCACCTTCCTGCGCTACCAGAACATCCAGGTGATGGCGATGTCGAGCCGCCACCGCGTGGACCCGCAGACACCCACGCTGGGCGTGAGCGAAGCGCAGGTGCTGGTCACCGGCGCGCAGGGCCTGGTGCCCGAGCGCGCCGAGCCCTACAAGGTGCGGCTGGAGTGGCGCCTGGTGGGCGGGGACTGGAAGCTGGCGGACCTGCGCTGGGACGATTGACGATGTGGACGGCCCTCAGCGCGAACGGCCCGGCGTGGACCAGTCGCTGCGGTGCGTGGCGATGGCCAGCGTCAGGCCCATGAGCAGCAGGCTCAGGCCCACCACCGTGTACAGCGCCTGCGGCTGATCGCCGGCCAGGCGCGTCGCCAACCAGCCACCCGCCGCGACCACCACCAGCCGCGCCGCGCTGGCCACCAGTGGCCAGGTGAGCCGCCCCGCGCCCTGCGACGCGAAGAACAGCGCCAGACCCAGGCCGAAAAAGCCGTAGACCCCGCCCACGATGCGCAGGTAGCTCGCGCCCGCTGCCTGCACGGCCGCATCCCGGGTGAACGCCGCCATCCACAGGTACGGCCACAGCGCGGCGACCAGTCCGATCGCGCCCGTGATCGCCCAGACCAGTGCGGCACCCGTCCAGGTGATGCGCTTGGCGCGCGCCGCCTGCTGCGCGCCAAGGTTGGTGGCCACCATGGCGGTGAGCGCGCCGCCGATGCCGAAGGCGATGGGCACCAAGATGTACTCCAACCGCGCGGCGATGCCGTAGCCCGCCACGGCCAGGCCGCCGAAGCCCGCCACGTAGGCCGTGGCCAAGGCAATCGAGCCGTTGCTCAGGATCGGGTTGATGGCGGAGGGCAGGGCGAGGCGAAGGATCTCGCGCGCGTCGTCGCGCCGCAGCCGCCAGCCCACGCCCAGCGGCCTGGCCGGCGCGCCCCGGCGCGACAGCCAGGCCAGCAGGGCCAGCGCCGACACCGCGCTGCAGGTGACGGTGCTGGCCGCCGCGCCGGCCACGCCCAAGGGCGGCAGGGGGCCGAGGCCAAACACCAGTTGTGGCGCCAGCAGCAGGTGCATCACGGTGGTGGCGATGAGTGCCAACGCGGCCGCGCCCATCTGCCCGGTGCCGCGCGCCACGCCGGCCAGCACGTTGACCGTCCAGACCGCTGAGGCGCCCCCGAACAGCACCCCGGCGTAGCGGGTGGCCTGATCCAGCGCCGAGCCGCGCGCGCCCATGGCACCGTACAGCAGTGGCGACGCGGCGACGAGGGTGAACAGCAGCGAGGCGATCAGCCCCAGCACCAGCGCGTGCCAGGCCAGGCGCGCGGCGCGCGCGTCGTCGCCAGCCCCGGCCGCGCGCGCCACCACGGCCGTGGCGCTGCCACCCAGGCCGCCGGCCGACATGTGCAGCATCAGCATGGCCAGCGGCAGCACCACCGCCACGCCGGCCAGCGCGTCGGCGCCCAGGCGGCCCACGATGTAGCCGTCGAAGCCGATGACGATGGTGTTGGCGAACAGGCCCAGCACGTTGGGCGTGGCCAGTCGCATCAAGGTGGGCAGCACGGGACCGTGCAGCATGCGCTGGCGGGTGTCGGCGGCGCTGGAAGGGGCGTTGGCCTTGGCGGTGGTGGTGGCGGCGGCGTTCATGCTCAGGCGTGCAAATAGGCCGCTGTGGCGCTGGCGAGCGACTGTTTCACTTGGCGAGTCATGTCGTCGGCCAGCACCTCGGGCAGGCCGGCCTGCAGGCCATCGAAGGCGGCGCGCACGATCGCCTGCGGCGTGGACTTGGGCGCGTCGATGCCCTGCGTGAGGCTGGTGTCGACGAAGCCCATGTGCAGTGCCGTCACCTGTGTGCCCTGTTGCAGCAGCTCGTGCCGCAGGCCGTTGGTGAGCGCCCAGGCCGCCGACTTGGTGGCGCCGTAGGTGCCCAACAGCGGACGATTGATCCAGCTCGCGATCGACAGCACGTTGAGCATGGCGCCGCCGCCATTGGCCGCGAGCACCGGCGCGAAAGCCAGGGCCATGCGCTGCATACCGAAGACGTTCACCTCGAGTTGGCGCCGCAAGGCCTCGAGCGCGTCGGGCAGCAGGAAGCCGCCGAGCTCGGCGACGCCCGCGTTGTTGATGAGCAGGGTCACGTCACCGCAGTCGCGCGCGGCGCGAAGAACCTGCTCGGGGCGGGTCACGTCCAGTTCGATGGGCGTGACGCCGTCGAGCGTCACATGCTGGGGTTGGCGGCTGGCGGCGTAAACGCGCTTCGCGCCGCGCGCCAGGGCTTCGCGTGAGAAGGCCAGGCCAATGCCACGGTTGGCGCCGGTGATGAAGACGACAGCGTTTTCTATCTGCACAAAGGACTCCTGAATAATATGATGATCGTCATATTTACGGCCGTTGAGGAACGCGCGCCGAAGGCGCGCGATGGGGGTCAGTGTGTGGTGTCGGGTGGTGTGTTGGTGTTGTCCGGCGCGAACTGTTCCAGCAGGAAGCGCCGGCTGGCCGCGAGGTGGCGGCGGCCCTTCGCGTTGTCGCCGAGCGTGCGGGCGATTTGCAGAGCGCCCACCAATTGCGACGCGATCACACCGGCCGCCTCGCGCGCCTGCGCGGGCGCCAGCGTGGCGGCCACGGTGCGGGTCAAGGCCTTGATGCGCGCTGCGGCGGCCTCGCGCACGGGGTCGGGCTGGCGCGGCATTTCAGAGGCCAGCGCGGCCACCGGGCAACCACTCTCCGGGGAACGCAGGTGGCGGTCGGCGAGGTAGTTGTCGACCAGGGCCTGGAACCGGCTGCCGCCCTTGGCCTCGCCCGCGTCCAGCGCGCGACGCAACCGGACCTGGCTGTCCTCTCCCGCGCGTTCCAGCGCTTCGGCCAGCAGCGCCTCGCGTGAGGCGAAGTGCGCGTAGAAGCCGCCGTGCGTGAGTCCCGCGCGCTTCATGATGTCGGCCACGCCCACGCCCTGGAAGCCGCTGGCGCGCAGCACGCCGGCGGCGGTGTCCAGGATTCGTTCGTGCGTGGCCTGCTTGCGGCTGGTGGGGTTGTCCATGGCGGGGACGGTGAGGTTGGAAGCGCGAGTCTATTCAAATATGATAACCATCATATTTGAGGGGGCATGGGCACGAATCATGGCCCGCGCAGGCCCGCCAATGGATCAGCCCATGAACAGCGCCGTCGCCAGCCGCAGCAGCGCGGCCACCGGCGTGTCCAGCATGGGCAGGGTGAAGGCGATGCCGATCAGGCCGGCCGACAGCGTGATCGGGAAGCCGATGGCGAAGGCGTTCATCTGCGGCGCGATGCGCGAGACGAAGCCCAGCACGGTGTTGATGAACAGCAGCATGCCGATCAGCGGCAACGCGATCCACAGGCCGTAGCGGAAGACCACGGCGCCCAGCTCGTGCAGGCGCATGGTGTTCACCGCGTCCAGCGCGCCGCCGCCCACGGGAAAGGTGCCGAAGCTGGAGACCACGGCCTGCAGCAGCATGAGGTGGCCACCCATCACCACGAACAGCAGCATCGTGGTGTTGCCGAAGAAGCGGCCCACGGTACTGCTCTGGCTGCCTGTGCTGGGGTCGAAGAAGCCGGCGAAGTTCAGGCCCATCTGCAGGCCGATGAGTTCGCCCGCCAGTTCCACCGCCGCGAACACGATGCGCACCGCCAGGCCCATGGCCAGGCCGATCAGCACCTGCTGCACCACGGTTTCGAAGGCGCGCGCGTCGGTCAGCGCCACCACCGGCTGCTCGGGCAGCGCGGCCTGCGCGCAGAAGGCGATGAGGAAGGCCAGGGCCACGCGCGTGCGCACCGGCACCGAGCGCGAGGAGAAGATGGGCGCGCTGCTGAAAACGGCCAGGATGCGCAGGAACGGCCAGAACACCGGCGAGACCCAGGCCATGATCTGTGCTTCAGTGAAAGTGATCATGGATGAGCGAGCACGCGCAAGCCAGGGGTACCGGGGAACCGGCTTTGCCGGGCCTCAGGTGCCGCCCCCTCGAGGGGGACGCGCAGAGCGCGGCGGGGGTGCTTCACTTACACGGCGTATTGGGGAATGGACAGGATCGTGGTGCGGATGAACTCGACCATGGTGGTCAGCATCCAGGGCCCCGCGATGGCGAATACCGCGATCGCGGCGATCAGCTTGGGCACGAAGGACAGGGTCTGTTCGTGGATCTGGGTGATGGCCTGGAACAGGCTGATCACCAGGCCCACGCCCAGCACCGTGGCCAGCACGGGCGCGGCCACCGCGAGCAGCAGGAAGAGGGCGTTCTGGCCAAGCGTGAGGGCGGCTTGCGGTTCCATGGTGTTCCCTACTGGGCGAATGAGGCGGCCAAGGAGCCGATGAGGATGTTCCAGCCGTCCGCGAGCACGAACAGCATGAGCTTGAAGGGCAGCGCCACCAGCACGGGCGACAGCATCATCATCCCCAAGGACATGAGCACGCTGGCCACCACCATGTCGATGACCAGGAAGGGGATGAAGATCATGAAGCCGATCTGGAAGGCGGTCTTCAACTCGCTCGTGACGAAGGCCGGCACCAGCACGCGAAAGGGCGCGTTCTCGGCCGTCACGCCCTCGGGCAGGCGGGCCAGGTTGGCGAACAGTTCGAAGTCGGACTGGCGCGTCTGCTTGAGCATGAAGGCGCGCATGGGCTGTTCGCCGCGCTGCAGCGCCTCCTCGAAGCTGATCTGGTTGCGCGAATAGGGGCCGTAGGCGTTGCTGTAGACCTGGTCCAGCGTGGGGCCCATGACGAACAGCGTGAGAAAGAGCGACAGGCCCACGATCACCTGGTTGGGCGGGGCCGACTGCGTGCCCAGGGCCTGGCGCAGCAGCGAGAGCACGATGACGATGCGGGTGAAACCCGTCATCAGCAGCAGCACCGCCGGCAGGAAGGACAGCGCGGTGAAGAACAGCAGGGTCTGGATCGGCACCGAGTAGCTGGCGCCGCCCGCGCCCTGGCCTACCACCAGGGGCAGCGACGGGCCTTGCGGCGTGGCCACGGGCGCGTTCTGCGCCCAGGCGCCGATGGACAGCAGCATCAGGGCCAGCAGCAGCGCGAGCGCGCGCAGCCAGACCAGCCGGGGCATTTCAGCGCGGCGCATCGCCCGGGCCTTTCACGAGTTGCTGCGCCAGGCGTGCGGCGAAACCACCGGCCAGCGGTGCCGCCGGCGCCGACGGGGCGGCGGTGTCGGCCGGCATCGCCATTTCGTGCAGGGCGTTGACGCTGCCCGGCGCGACGCCGAGCACCAGGCAGGTGGCGGACTCGCCCTGGCCCACCTGCAGCGTGACCACACGCTGCTGCGGACCGAGCGAGACGCTGCCCAGCACCTTGAGGACGGGGCCGCTTTGCCCGGGCACGCCCGGCAGGCCGGGCAAGCGCCCGCGCGCCCACTTCAATGCCCAGGCGATGCCCACCATCAGGGCGAGCAGGACCAAGGCGGGCCAAGCGTTTTGCCACATAGCTTCAATTCCTTGAGAGCGCCGACCCGCCACCCAGGGCCACCGCGGGACCGGCTTTGCCGGACCGCTGGTGGCGTCCCCCCTGGGGGGGAAGGCGCCGAAGGCGACGCAGAGGGGTCACGTTCTGCTCAGGCGCTTCATGCGCTCCGAGGGCGTCACGATGTCGGTGAGCCGGATGCCGAACTTGTCGTTCACCACCACCACCTCGCCCTGGGCGATCAGGTAGCCGTTGACCAGCACGTCCATGGGTTCGCCGGCGAGCGCGTCGAGCTCCACGATGGAGCCCTGCGCGAGCTGCAGGATGTACTTGATGGGCACGCGCGTGCGCCCCAATTCCACCGAGAGCTGGACGGGGATGTCCAGCACCATCTGGATGTCTTGCGCGCCGCCCGCGCCCATGGCGGTCTTGACCGGCGTGGCCTCGGCGTCGAAGGCCGGTGCGCCCTCGTCGGCGACGGTGGCGGCCTGCTCTTCGAGCGCCTGAGCCCATTCGTCGGCGATGGCGTCCTGGTTGGGTGCGTTGGTATCGGTTGACATGGTTTCTCCTGAACGCCGGTCACATCTCGGGGGACGACCCCAGCCAGTTCATGTCCCTGCCGCGCAGGTTGCGTTCCACGCGCAGCGCGTACTTGCCCTTGTGCGTGCCGTACTGGCACTCGAACACGGGCACGCCGTCGACGTGGGTGGTGATGGTGGGGTTGCGGTCGAGTTCGATGAAGTCACCGATCTGCATGGCCAGCAGCTGCTCCACGGTGGCCTCGGTCTTGGCCAGCTCGGCCACCATGGTCACCTCGGCGGCCTGGATTTCGTGGCTCAGCAGCTTGACCCAACGGCGGTCGACCTCGATGGCATCGCCCTGCACGCTGGAATAGAGCACGTCGCGGATCGGCTCCAGCGTGGCGTAGGGAATGCAGATGTGCAGCGAGCCGGTGATGTCGCCGATCTCCAGCGTGAAGCTGGTGGAGACCACGATCTCGCTTGGCGTGGCGATGGTGGCGAACTGCGGCTGCATCTCCGAGCGCTGGTAGGCCAGCTCGATCGGGTAGACGCCGCGCCAGGCCTTCTTGTATTCCTCGGCCACCACGTCCACCAGCCGGTTGATGACGCGCTGCTCGGTGGGCGAGAAGTCTCGGCCCTCGATGCGGGTGTGGAACTTGCCGGTGCCGCCGAACAGGCTGTCGATCACACCGAACAGCAGCGTGGGCTCGCACACCACCAGGCCGTTGCCGCGCAGCGGCCGCACGGCCATGATGTTGAAGTTGGTGGGTACCACCAGCTCGCGCAGGAAGGCGCTGTACTTCTGCACCTGCACGCCGCCGACGGAGATCTCGGGGCTGCGGCGGATGAAGTTGAACATGCCCACGCGCAGGTTGCGCGAGAAGCGCTCGTTGACGATCTCCATGGTGGGCATGCGCCCACGCACGATGCGTTCCTGGCTGGAGAGGTTGTAGTTGCGAACGCCGCCTTCCGGCACCTCTTCCTTGGCGAGCTTCTGGCTTTCACCGGTCACGCCCTCCAGCAGGGCATCGACCTCTTCCTGTGACAGAAACGATTCGGACATGGTCTGATCGCTCCGCGCTTACTGCACGATGAAGCTGGAGAACAGCACGGCCTGCACGGGGCTGGCCGGGCCGCGTTTCTTCTTGCCCTCGTCCTCGGCCTTGGGCGCGGGATAGCCCATCACCTCGGAGACGGCGGCGATGATGTCGTTGCCGAGCCGGCTCTTGCCTTCGGCGCTGAGCACGTCCTCGGCGGTGCGCTTGGACAGGATCACCAGGATGCGGCTGCGGATGCTGGGCATGAAGGCCTTGACGGCGTCGCCCGTGTGGGCGTCCTGCAGCTGCAGCGTGAGACCGATCTGGATGTAGCGGTTGCCGCCGGGGTCGGCCAGGTTGACCACCATGTTGTCCAGCGGCAGGAAGGTGGGGGCCGATTTCGGGTCCACCGGCTTGTGCGCGGCGGCTTCCTCGTCCAGGCCCTCGTCCTCGGCGGTGTTCTTCTTGAGGATGAACAGCGCGGCGCCCGCGCCCGCGATGCCCAGCACGACCACGCCGATCAGGGCGAACAGCAGCTTCTTGCCCTTCTTCTTGGGGGCGGCTTCGGCCGGTTGGGCGGCGGCGGTGGCAGCGGCGGACATGGCTCTCCTTCGTCGGTTGCCGCGGGCTCAAAGGCGCGCGGCTTGAGAAGGATTGTGGGAGGGCCCCCCCCACGCCGTTCGCTCGATAAGCGCGGAAAAACCGGTTCTTTCCCGCGCCCCGGGGGCTCAGATGAAGAGGTCCAGGCCCCGGCCGTTGGCGCCCGGCGCGGCCGGACGCGGGGGGGCGGCCTCGGCCGGGCCGGCGTCGGCGCGCTCGGCGCGCGGCGCGGGGGCCGGCGGAGTGGGGCCGTCGCGGCGGGCATCGCCCTGGCCCTGGTCGCCGACGGAAACCTGGCCCAGCGTGAGGCCGCCCTGCTGCAGGAGGTCGCCCAGCGCGGTCTGGGCGTGCTCGCGCAGCAGGCCGCGCGCGGCGGCGTCGTCGGTGCGGAAGTCCAGCCGCACCTCGTCGCCGCGCACGGCGAGCTGGATGTCGATGGCGTTCTGGGCGTCCTCGCCCACGCGCAGGCTGGCGTGGCGCATGGCGCCCGCGCCCCAGTGCTGCACCTCCACCGCCTCGGCGTCGGCCGCTGCGGCGTAGGGGTCTTGGGTGCTGTTCGGGTCGGTGCCGGCCTCGTGCCGCGCTTGGCCGCCGTCGGCCGTGGCGTCACCACCCAGGCCGCTGTCGGCCGCCGTGGCGCCGGTGGTGGCCGTCGGGCCGGCGGCCGCTTCGCCAGTGGCGCGGGCGCCGCCCGTGGGCGAGGCGCCGGGCAGGGCGGGCTCGTCGCCGTCGGCCGCGCGCCCGGCCAGGGCCGCGAGCGCACCGGTGGGTGTGGCGGTGGGCGAGGTGGCCTGGAAGCGCGCGTCCAGCGCGACCGTGCTGCGCACGGGCCAGGCGGCGCTGGCGCCGGATTCGGTGGGCGTGACCGCGCGGCTCCAGCGCAGGGCGGGGGTGTCGGCGCCGCCGGCCGGCTGGCCCGCGGCGGTCGCCAGGGCGGTGGCCGCGCCGGGCGCCGAGGCCCGCGCGGCGGCGGGCTGCCAGGGGGCGGCCACCTGGCGGCCCGGCGCGCTGCCGTTGGCCAGGGGCAGGCCCTCGGCGGGCGCGCCTCCCAGGCGATCGGCGCGCGTATCCAGGCCGCGCGTCTCGCCGGCCAGCGAACCGTCGCCGGCCAGCGGCGCGGGCGCCAGTTCGTGCGGCGCGGTCCAGGCCATGAGTGCGGCCAGGGGGTTGTCGCTGTCGGCAGGGTCTTCGGCCAGCGGGTCCTCGCCTGGCGCGCCGGCGGTGGTGGCGGTGGCCGTGCCCAGGGGGTCCAGCGGCGCGGCGTCCGGCGACAGCAGCGCCAGCAGGCTGGAGAACAGGTCGGTCGGCTGCTGCGGCCCGTGCGCCGAGCGCGCGGCGTGGCTGGGCGGCTGGCTGTGCGCCGCCTGCGACGCGGGCGGGTGGGGGTTGCTGGGCGCGGTCGTGGTCATGCGGAGAAGCTCTGGAACGTGCTGTCGGATTCGGCGCGGCGGCGGTGGGCGTTGAGCGCCATCTCGTCGGTCTGTTTCTGTTCGCGGCGCATCAGGCGCTGCTGGATCGCTTCCTGCTGACGCGCGACGTACTGGCGCAGCGTGGCGAGCTCGCGCTCGGCCTCGTGCACCTGCTGCTGGACCTGGTCGATCTGGCGCTGCTTCTGCCCGAGCACGCCGGTCTGGAAGTCCATCGCGTGCTCGACCTTGGCCATGAACTGGCGGTGGTGCATGAGCCAGGCGGCGTCCACGCCGCTGGCGCAGCGGGCCTGCCAGCGCTGCTGCGCCTCGGCGGCGTAGGCGGTGAGCTGGTCCATCTGCTCCTGCGCGGCCTGGTGCTCGCGGCGCGCCGCCGACAGCGCGGCCAGCGCCTCGTCGCGCTTGCGCTCGGCGAGTTCGATGACCTTGTCCAATGTTTCCAAGCCCTGTGCGGTCATTCTTTAACCTTCGCGCGGCGCGCCGCGGTGCGAGTGCCTGCCGGCGGCCGTGCGGCGCTCATGGGTTGCCCTCATACGGGTTGTGGTGGGGCCGCGCGCCGCGCGCGGCGTTGCCCGCCGTGGCGTCGCGCGCCGGTTTGTCTTCCTGCAGCGCGGTCTGCAGGCCGCGCACGCTCTCGCCCATGGGGGCGGCCTCGCGCATGTCTTGCATCAGGAAGCGCTGCAGCCCGGGGTAGAGCACGATGGCGCGGTCCGTCTCGGGGTCGCTGCCGGCCACGTAGGCGCCGAGCTGGATCAGGTCGCGGCTTTTCTGGTAGCGCGAGTAGTTCGCACGGAACTTGCGCGCCAGCTCCAGGTGGCTGGGCGGCGCCACGTTGTGCATCACGCGCGAGGCCGAGGCCTCGACGTCGATGGCGGGGTAGTGGCCCGACTCGGCCAGCGCGCGCGACAGCACGATGTGGCCGTCCAGGATGGCGCGCGCCGCGTCGGCGATCGGGTCCTGCTGGTCGTCGCCCTCGGACAGCACGGTGTAGAAGGCGGTGATGGAGCCGCGGCCGTTCAGGCCGTTGCCGCTGCGCTCCACCAGCTGCGGCAGCTTGGCGAAGCACGAGGGCGGGTAGCCCTTGGTGGCCGGTGGCTCGCCGATGGCCAGCGCGATCTCGCGCTGCGCCATGGCGTAGCGGGTGAGCGAATCCATCAGCAGCAGCACGTGCAGGCCGTCGTCGCGGAAGCGTTCGGCGATGGCGGTGGCGTAGCTGGCGCCCTGCATGCGCACCAGCGGCGGCGCGTCGGCCGGAGCGGCCACCACCACCGAGCGGCGGCGGCCTTCCGAGCCCAGGATGTCCTCGATGAACTCCTTCACCTCGCGGCCGCGTTCGCCGATCAGGCCGACCACGATCACGTCGGCCTTGGTGTAGCGGGCCATCATGCCCAGCAGCACGCTCTTGCCCACGCCGGAGCCGGCGAACAGGCCCAGGCGCTGGCCGCGGCCCACGGTGAGCAGGGCATTGATGGCGCGCACGCCGGTGTCCAGCGGTTCGCGCACCGGGTCGCGGTCCATGGCGTTGAGCGGCGCGCGCTCCAGCGGCGAGACGCTCACCCCGCGCAGCGGGCCCTGGTGGTCCAGCGGCTCGCCGTGCGCGTCCACCACGCGGCCCAGCAGGCCGGCGCCCATGGGCAGGCTGAGCACGCTGCGGTCGTTGGGCGAGGGCGGCGGGTTGTCCTGGCCCAGGCGCGGCACTGTTCGGTAGGGCGGCAGCGGCGTCACGCTGGCGCCGCTGGCCAGGCCGTGCACGTCGCCGGCGGGCATGAGGAAGGCGCGGTCCTTGGAGAAGCCCACCACCTCGGCCAGCACGGGCTGCTTGTGGCCGTTGTCGATCAGGCACTGCGCGCCCACGGGCACGCGCAGGCCCACGGCCTCGAGCACCAGGCCGGCGAGCTTGGTCAGCGTGCCGCGCACCTCCAGCGGCGTGGGCGCCTGCGCGCTGGCGCGCAGGTCGTCCATGAAGTGGCCCCAGCGGCTCGGCGTTTCGTCGAAAGTGCTGTCGGTCATGCGGGTCAGACGTCGGTGTCGGCGGGGTCGAAGGGGGCGCTTAGGCCCAGGTTGCCGATGGCGCGCAGCCAGCGCTTCTCGACCGTGGCGTCCACCGAGTTGGTGCGCGACTCGAGCACGCAGCCGCCCGGGGTGATGCCGGGATCGGGCACCAGCTCGGGCCGGGGCTCGCCCAGGGTTTCGAGCAGCGCGCCTTTCATGAGCGCCAGGTCGGCTGGGTTCATGCGGATGGTGGCGGGCAGGCCGTCGTCGATGAGCTGGGACATGGCCTCGCTCACCACGCCCTGCAGCTGCGCCGGGTTCTGCACCAGCTCGCGGCGCACCACCTGGCGCGCCAGGTCGCAGGCGATCTCCAGGATGTGGCGCGAGATCTCGTGCTCGCTGTGTTTGAGGTGCTCGCGCGTGGTGCGCAGCAGCTGGGCCATGCGCACCGCGGTTTCCTCGGCGGTGCGGCGCATGCTGGCCTCCATGGCGTCGCGCACCGACTGCGCGCCGGCGTCGTGGCCGTGGCGAAAGCCCTCGGCGTAGGCCTGCTCGCGCGCCTCGGCGAGGCGCTCGTCGGGCGGCGTGGTCTCGGCCGCGCCGTCGCTGGGCAGGGCGGGGCGCTGGTCGCTGCCGTCCACGGCGGCGAACTGCCAGGCGGCCACGCCGTCGATCTCCTCGCGCGGGATGAAGCGCGAGTACGGGTCGTTCTTGGGGCGTTGGTTCATGGGGCGCTCAGACGAAAGCCTCTTCCTCGCCGCCGCCGCCGATCACGATCTGGCCTTCGTCGGAGAGGCGGCGAACGATCTTGAGGATCTCTTTCTGCTGCGCCTCCACCTCGGACAGGCGGATCGGGCCGCGGGCTTCGAGGTCCTCGCGCAGCGCCTCGGCCGCGCGGCTGGACATGTTGGACAGCACCAGCTCGCGCAGCTCGGCGGTCGCGCCCTTGAGCGCCACGATGAGCTGGTCGGTGGCCACTTCCTTGAGGATGAGCTGCACGGCCTTGCCGTCGAGTTTGAGCAGGTCCTCGAAGGTGAACATCTTGTCCATGATCTTCTGGGCCAGCTCGGGGTCGAAGTCGCGGATCGACTCGATCACCGAGCTCTCGATCTGCGTGCCCATCATGTTGATGATCTCGGCCGCGGTCTTCACGCCACCCATGGAGGTCTTGCGGATCTTGTCGCCGCCGGCCAGCACCTTGTAGAGCACCTCGTTGAGGTCCTTCAGCGCCGTCGGCTGGATGCCCTCGAGCGTGGCGATGCGCAGCATCACCTCGTTGCGCGTGCGCTCGGTGAAGTTCTTCAGCACGGCGGCGGTCTGGTCGGCCTCCAGGTGCACCAGGATGGCGGCCACGATCTGCGGGTGTTCGTTGCGCAGCAGCTCGGCGATGGACAGCGGGTCCATCCACTTCAGGCTCTCGATGCCGGAGACGTCGCCGCCCTGCAGAATGCGGTCGATCAGCAGCGCGGCCTTGTCGTCGCCCAGGGCGCGCTTGAGCACCGCGCGCACGTAGTTGTCGGTGTCGCTCACCAGCAGGCTCTGCGACGAGGCGGTGGTGGTGAAGCGCTGCATCACCTGGTCCACGCGCTCGTGCGAAACGGCGCGCGTGCGCGCGATGGTCTCGCCCAGCTTCTGCACCTCTTTCGGGCTGAGGTGCTTGAACACCTCGGCCGCTTCCTCTTCGCCGAGCGACATGAGGAAGATGGCGGCGTCCTGCAGTCCGGTGTCGTCCATGCTCTGCTCCCTGCCTCAGTTCGGCGCTTCGCCGTTGACCCAGCCCTTGACGATGTTGGCCACCGCCGCCGGGTTCTCCAGCGCCAGCCGCTTGGCGTCGGCGATGCGGCGTTTCTCGGGCGTTTCCTCGTCCGGCGTCGGCATCGGCAGGCCGGGGCGCTCGGGCATTTCGTTGAGCACGGCGTTGAGCGGCTGCACCTCGGTGATGCGCGGCGGCGGCGCCTTCATGAGCTTGAGCGCCGGGCGCACCATGCCCATCAGCACGATCAGGCCCAGGCCGACCATGCCGAGCGGGAACGCCAGGCTGCGCGCCAGTTCGATGTTGTCGGCCTGCTGCCAGAAAGGCAGGGCCTCGGGCTCGGCGGCCACCACCTCGTTGAAGGCGGCGTTCATCAGGTTCACCGAGTCGCCCCGGGCCTGGTTGAAGCCGATGGTCTCGCGCACCAGGGCGGTCATCTGCTCGATCTGCTGGGCCGGGATGGGGGCGCTGACGGGCTTGCCGTTCTTGTCCAGCGTGGTCTTGTGGTTCACCACCACGGCCGCGCTCAGGCGCTTGATGCTGCCGCTGGACTCGCGCACGGTGCGCACGGTGCGGTCGACCTCGTAGTTGATGACGGATTCGCGGCGCGTGGAGCCACCCTGGCCGGCGTTGGCCTGGCCCTGCGGCGTCACGCCCACCGGCGCGGCCTGGCCGTTGATGGGCGCGCTGCTGGGCGCCGGCGGCTGGTTGCTCACCGCGCCGGGCACGCCGGCGGGCTGGGCGCTGCCGGGGCGGCCGTCTTCGATAGTCTGCTGGCTGCGCACCGCGCTGGGCTCGTTGCCCTGGTTCGGCCGGTGCTGCTCCGAGGTCATCTCGGCCTGGGAGAAGTCGATGTCGGCGCTCACCTGCGCCTTCACGTTGCCCACGCCCACCAGGGGTTCGAGCATGTCCAGGATGCGGCGGGTGTAGAGCTGTTCGAGCTGCTGCGCGTACTGCAGTTTCTGCACGTCGGCGCCGGTGGCGTTCTGGCCGTCGGGCGGGTTGGACAGCAGGTTGCCCTGGTCGTCGACCACGCTCACGGCCTTGGGGTTCATCTCGGGCACGCTGCTGGCCACCAGGTGCACGATGCCGGCGACCTGCGCGCGGTCCAGCGTGCGGCCGGGGTGCAGGGTCAGCAGCACCGAGGCGCTGGGCTTTTGCTGTTCGCGAAAGAAGCCGTTCTGGTTGGGCAGGGCCAGGTGCACGCGCGCGGCCTGCACCGAGGCCAGCGACTGGATGGAGCGGGTCAGCTCGCCTTCCAGGCCGCGCTGGAAGCTCAGCCGCTCCTGGAACTGCGTCATGCCGAAGCGGTTGTTCTCCATCAGCTCGAAGCCGGTGACCGAGCCCTTGGGCAGGCCTTGGGAAGCCAGGCGCAGCCGGGTGTCGTGCACTTTGTCGGCCGGCACCATGATGGCGCCGCCACCGTCCGAGTACTTGTAGGGCACGTTCATCTGGGACAGCTGGGCCACGATGGCGCCGCCGTCCTTGTCGCCCAAGTTGGCGTAGAGCACGCGCCAATCGGGCTGGCGGCCCATGAAGAAGAAGGCCAGGGCGATGGCCAGCAGCGCCAGGGCGCCCAGGCCGAGCTTGATCTTCTGCGCGTTGTCCATGCGCGCCAGGCCTTCGGCCAGGGCGTTGGCGCGCACGGGCTGGGCATTCACTTCGGCGACGGCGGTGGTGCTCATGGGCGGGATGGCTCGCAAGGGGGCACGAGGGCCCCGGATGCGGATGAGTATCCCGGGGGGGGCCGGCGGGCATTGCCGGAAAAAGGCGCCGTAATGGGCCTTTATTTCCCGCGCGCCGTGCCGAGGGGGTGGGATTTGTGACCGCGCCGGGGTACCCGTCCGGGTATAAGCCTCGCACCGCAACCACCGACTTGAAGCCCATGCACCGCATCGTCCTGGCGCTCACTTTCCTGCTGTTCGCCGCCGGCGCCCGTGCCGCCGATGGCGACCCGTTGCCGGCCCGCAGCGTTCTGCTCATTCCGGCAGGCGATCCCGTGGAGTACACGGTCACGGTCCGGACGGCGGCCACCATGCTGTTTCCCCTCGCCTCGCTGGGCGCGCTGTCGGACGGGCGCCAGAAGTCAAAAGACCTCACGGCCCTGATGCGGGCCCATGCGCCGGGCCACGGCCTGTTCTTCGCCGAGCGGGTGGCGCACCGGCTGCGGGCCGCCGGCTATGAGGTCCGGGTGTTGGAGTCGATCGCCCGCCGGCCGGACGACCCCGACAACGTCGACATCGAAAACCTCGCTTTCGACGAAGACATCGGATTGCAGCTGGGGTTCGACGCCATCGGCTTTCATTCGGGCATGGGCACGCAGGCCTACGTGCCCAAGCTCAACGTCGACGTCCACTCCTTCCCGCGGGGGGCCCAGTGGTACCCCTACAGCACGACGCTGTTCTTCGGCGTGGACGCCCGGCCGAATGAGGATTGGGCCATCGTGGCACCCGCCGAGGCCAGCTTTCCGTCCTTCGATGCATTGATCTCTGGCCCGGCCGCCGTGGACGCCGTCTACCGCCAGGCGCTCGACCAACTGGCCGAACGCGTGGCCGTGCAGTTCCAGGCGCAGTCGCCGTTCAAGGCCGCGCCCTGAGCGGGGTCGCCCGGTCAGGGCCCGAAAAGGCCGGCTTATTGGGGCTTTATTTCCGGACCCGGTTGCCGAGGGGGGCCTAGCATCCAGGCCTGTCGATCGCTTCCCGAAGGAGTCCCCCATGGACATGCGCCTGTCCCCCCTGACCAGCCAGACGCTGGGCAACGTGGCCGCGTTCAAGCGCCCGGCCGCGGGCGCCGCGGGTGGCGCGGGCGCGGCCTTCGCCGACAACCTCAAGGCGGCCCTGCACCAGGTGAGCAAGGCCCAGAACGAGGCCAGCCGCCTGCAGACCGAGGTGCAACTGGGCAACCCCAAGGTCAGCCTGGAGGAAACCATGATCGCCATGCAGAAGGCGCAGATCGGCTTCCAGAGCGCGCTGCACGTGCGCAACCGCATGGTGCAGGCCTACACCGACGTGATGAACATGTCGGTTTGAGGCCACCAGGCCCGCGGGGCGGGCATCCCGCCGGCCCGCGGGTCAAGGGCTTGGCCTAACCGGCGGCGCGCAGGGCCTCAGCCTTGTCCTGGGCCAGCCGCTGCAGTTCCGCCAAGGCCGGACGCTGGCGGGACGCCTCGACCGCCGCATCGAACACCGCGATGGCATCGTCCGCCCGGCCCATGGCGGCCAGGCATTCGCCCGAGCGAAAGGCGGCCAGCGCCGCATAGCGGTTCCCGTCCTGCAGACCGGCCAGGCCGAACATCGGCAGCGCAGCGGCCGGCCGGGCCGTGCGCTGCAGGCAGGTGCCGGCCAGGAAGGCGAATGCCGCCCGCCCGGGGTGTTGCATGACCAGGACCAGGGCGGGCCGCAGCGCCTGATCGAACGCGCCCTCGTCGCACAGGCGGGTGGCGGTGGTCAGCAGCCGCGCGGCCTCGACGGGCCCGTGCGCCGGCAACACCGGTCGTGCCTGTCCCGCCATGGCCGCGCGCACCCAGTCGCCGATTCGCTCGCCGGCCTGGGCCAGGCGGGCGGCGCATTGTTCGACCAGCGCGGCCACCTCGGGGTCGGGATGGGGGTGATGCTGCATGGCGGACTGTTCAGCCCTGCAGCGGCGCCAGCGCCTGGACAACCAGGAAAAGCAACAGCAGCTTCATGGCCGCCACCGGGTTCAGGGCCTGGGCCACGGAAACGCATACCTGCTTCAGGAGATGGCCATCGCTCGCGTCGCGGTAGATGCCCTGTGAGAAGCGGTCCTTGATCAACGGCACCCACTCATCCATGTTGTTCAAGGTGGCGTTGACCAGATAGGGGCATTGCTCGTGAACCGCCTGCAGCAGGGCATTGGCCTCGGTGGCGTTCATGCGCAGGTAACTGCAAGGCGAGGAGGGGTCATGGGTGCCTGTCAGGTAGATGGCCAAAACCACCGCGCCCGTGACAAAGAGCGTGGCCGCCGGGAGAGCCGTCCCCATGACGCAGCATGTCGCCAGGCATGTGGGGTCGGTCATGGTGTCCGGCGCATAGATCCTGGCCCAGCGGTAGACCTCGATCCGCTGGGACTGGCTCAGCGAGGTGTCGCCCAGGATGCCGGGCATATCGGGGCCGCCGTTCGGCAGCGCATGCCTGGCCGGGTCGAAACGCCAGGGGGGAGCCAGCGGTGCCCCCTGGGCGAAATCCCGGGCGCAGTTGAGCAACTGGGCGGTCTCTTCCCCCGAGAGCCCGCCGTTGTTGATGGCGCTGTAGTTGGGGCGCAGGCCCTCTGCATCCAGCGTGAGGTGCCGGGACGGCTTGAACAGCCGTCTGATTTCCCCGCTGGGTTCGGCGGCCGACATGGGTGAGGGGCCGGCGGTGAGGTCCTCGGGTTCGAGGTTGTGCTTGTCGTTCTCGTTCGACAGGCAGAAGTTCCAGCCGGCCGAGGCGCAGCCAGGGGGCAGCGAGCGGCTGGCGGACGACGGCGGTGCTTGGCGCGCAGCGCCTCGCGACCTGCCCGCCGGGCTGCTTGAACGTGAGGAAGAAGAGGACGACGTGGCGGATTGCATGGTGGCGTGGTGGGTCTCAGGGGGGGGCTGCGTCGCGCCAGGCCTGTCCAGCGCCGCAGAATGGCCTAGGGAACAGCGCCCCCTGCTTTGTTCCCGAACGCGGGGATGGCCCGCGCACAGGGGGGGTGGGTGCGCGCCCCATGAAGCGCTCTGCCAGGGGGCTGGCGCGGGCGGCCTAGGTGTGAAGTCTCAATAGGTTGTTCATCCGTCCCGGAACTGGGAAGCTGTGGTTACCAGGCCGCAACAACTCAGGACAGGAGAACGGATGAACAGCCATAAGCATGCGCGATTGACCGC
>NZ_MIYM01000018.1:0-54337 GCF_001777155.1 Hydrogenophaga sp. PML113
AGGAGACCAACAGAAACTCAAAGCGTGACAAGCACTTACGCTCGCCCCTGGAGCAGACCCCGCGCCAATCCTCGCTCTGCGGGGAGGCACGAACCGTCACTTTCTGCACTGAAATCAAATGGACCCCGAGTACGCGCATGCCTGGCGACACGCCGGCGAGCAAGACAAGCTCTGCGACGAGTTCGTCTGGCGTGGGGAAGAACTCGTAGTCCTTGGCCGTGAGCAGTTCGCCGTTCGTGATCGCCGCACCGATCGCCTCCTGCGGGCACGCCTCGAAGACATGCACCTGGCGCGATGTGGACCATTTGCCCCCCAACTCCGTGAGCACGTCGTTGACGGCCTTGTAGAGCTTCGGTGACAAGCGCTCGATGATTCGAACCTCGCTGCCTGTGATCTGTACGGCTTGCAGCACTGCCAGGACCTCGGCTCGAATCTTGGTCGCGCGCGGCAGCAATATGGCCTTGGAGGGCGCGCCGGTACCGCGCACGCTGTTCTTGTCGCGCGCCTTGGGCTTGGCCTGCGCGATGGGCTGCGCCACCTGCCAGTTCATGCTCACCGCAGGCACCTCGGTTTCCCAGGTGCGGTTGGCGAACTTGAGCGACAGCGCAGAGCCTCGCGGATCTTCGTTGAGCGTGACTTTCTCCACGCCCGCTGTTTTCCATTGCGGGTGCGCGAGTAGCTCGCGCAGTTCCTCGACCCGGGCGACCTTGCTGGTACTGGTGCGCCCTTCAAAGCAGTCGATGCGCAGCGCGTTCCACTCGGAAGCGATCTGCAGCATGCGTGTGGTCACCTCTTGCGGATCTTGCGCTCCCGCGTCCTTGAAGCGCTGCAGCAGACACCATGCGGCGTCGATGCCAAGCACTCGGTCGTGGAACTGCTCCGCGCTCATGCGCAGTGGGTTCTTGGCGAAGCCCAGTGCCTGCAGGCTCAGGTTGAGGTCGTGATCGGGCTGCTCCAGCAAGGCCTCATGGGAGACGATCTGGATGTCGTCTCCCACGGTGCGCGCGCTGAGCAAGGCGCGGTCCTGGGCGTCGCGAAGTTCGCGCGCGCCGTCCTCCGGCTCAGCGACTGTGAGCCCGCTTTCGTCCTCCAGCACGGGCGCTTCCCACGCGAAAAGCGTGCGCAGCGCCAGGATGGGGGAGATCCGCTCCAGGCGTGCCAGGAGCGTCATGTGGTTCTTCATTGGGGGTTCCTGGTAGATGGAGCCCCCGCGCCCTCAGGGGCGTTGGAGCCCCGTATGGGTTGGGTGAATGCGCCGCGCGAGAACACGCCGGCGCGATCGTCAAGGTGACGAGCACTGGTGAGTTTCCTCGGGCCCAATAGGCCTGGCAAGCGAGTTGGCTCACCATCTCAGGGCATGCGCAGCCCCTCAGTGCGGTCGCAGTTCGTGATCGTTCCGTTATGATTTGCGCCGAAGCTGAAAAGCTTCCCCGCTTCACCTCCCTGAGCGGGCGCCTTGATGTGTGACAGCAAAAAGGCTTCCCAACCCGGCTTTCGTCCGGGTTTTTTTTGACGGCTTCAGGATGGCGCGCTTTCCATCCGGTGCTTGCCCAGCAGCACATACTCAAGGTGCTTGTCGCCACAGATCCAGCGCCGGCCGCTGTCCTCTGCGGCTCGTGCGGTGGTGAACGATCCCGCAAACGGGTCGACAACAAGCTCGCCCGGTGGGCAGAAGAACTCCACTAGCAGCCGGGCCAGCTTCAGCGGCATGACCGCACCATGCCGAGGCAGGCCCAGCGCGTCCGTTCTCGAACGCAGCGCGCGCTGCGATGGGCAGTTGTGCGAGATGTTGAGCACGTTGCGCTGGATGCTGCCGGCCGTGGCGTTGCCATAGCTTCCTGGCCTGAGTCGGTAGGCGCCATCGGCGTTGATCGCGTGGCGCTTCTCTCCCCCGCGCTCGATGAGACGGCGCTGAGCTTCGCTGTGGGGCTGCAGCACACGGCGGTTGTCGGCCTTGCACTGGTGCGGGTCGTTCGTGAAGTACAGCACCTGCTCGTAGGCCACGCCCAGCTGCATGCGCTGCTTGCTCGCCCATTGGATGGGCCCCGGGGGCTTGCTGGGGTTGTGCCAGATGAGAGTGTCCATAAGCGCCAGTCCGCAGCGGCGCTTGATGGCCAGGACCAGTTCTTCGCGGTAGGTCGAGCGCTCTGGGGAGCCCTCCACGAAGATGTCGTTCGTCACGTTGAGCGCAACCACCCCGCCAGGGGCGATCGTGCGCATGATGGGCTCAAGCGTCGCCGTGATGAAGTCGACGTACTCGCTCAGGCCGGGATTGCCGTAGGCGCGCGGCTGGCGCAGCGGGTATGGCGGCGAGGTCAGGAACAGGCTGACGGGCTGGTCGATGCGGCTGATGACGTCGGCCGCGTTGCCCCAGATCCCGATACCCAGTTCGGTGTGAAAGCCCAGGATCACCACTTTGGGCTGCGCTGGGGTGAGCTCGGCCTTGGCTTTCGCGGTGGCACGCCAGACGCCGCGCTGCTCGGGAATGCGCTCGATAAGGCCCATGGCTCGCATCGTCTGCTGGATCCAACGCACCCGGCGCTTGGCCAGGCTGTGCTGTTCGCCGCTGGCGCCGATCGGCACGCGCTGTTGGAAAGCGCCTGGGCGGACAGCGCCGCGGGCGCAGAGGCTGCCATAAAGCGCCTCGTTGGGGAGGTTTCCGGCGTGAAGGTACTCATCGAGTACCGCGGCAAAGAGGTCGAGCTGCATGCGGACAAACTTACCGGACAACCCGCTGTTTTCAAGCGGCCTTTGCACTCACGCACGGCGACTACACGTCGATTTCCTGTGCCCGTTCCAAGGCCTTCTTCATCGGCGATCTCATCAGCAGCCGGACAAACTCCACGAAGTCGTCAGGTAGCTCTGACGGTGGCGTTCTCACGTCCTCGTCGTTGTTCCAGTTCTCCGGGTGCAACAGGTTGTAGTGGAAGATGCCAGCCACCTCGTCTGGCATACGCAGGATGTAGCGCCGGCTGAAGCGGTGATACATCGCGCGCCCTTCGCTCGGCTCGACACCCGGCATGGATGCGAAGTACTGCTCGAACTCCGCCGAGAGCGCCAGCATGAGCTTGTAGGCCGGCGAAGACGCGCGTGGGCTGTCGCCCGTAACTCGAAACACCCCCGCCTCCGTCATGCCGACGCGAAGGGCGTTGCGCTCAGCAATGAACCTGGCAAGCTCCACGCCCAGCTTTTCGATCCACTGTGCCTCCTCCGGCGTGATGTCCATGGTGAGCGCCTCGCGCGCGAGCTGGCCAGCCACCTTGGCCGGGTCCTTGGATTGGAAGATTGAGAGGAGGCCCATGATTGACTCCTATGCGTCTTGAGTTGCGGCTGCGCGGACGGATCATGCCCGACGCGCAGGCCGCGAGGTGGGCCTTGCCCCGGGGTGCGGTGCGCGCGCTGCTCGCGAACCTGGAAGCACCAAAGAAAAACCCCCCAGCGCGGCGCGCCAGGGGGTAGTGGGTTGGACGATCAGTTGTCGCCTTGATTTTCAGTCTGCTCGGGCATGACGATCGCGCCCGACTTGCGGAAGGCCCCATCGAAGGGGCCGCCATGCATCTCGCCCGGTCGCGCCGCGTGCCAGATGGCGTTGCCCAACTGCTCCAGGGTGAGCTCCACGCCGGTGCTACGCTTCAGATGCGTGCAGATCTCCTGCAGCAACTCCTCGTCCAGCGCCCTCACCTCCAGTCGCGGTGAGCCGTAGCGTTTGTCATCGCCTTGGCCGATGCTGATCTGCGTCACTCGCGTGAGCGCGATCTGCTCCAGGTTGTGCGGGCCGATGTACGGGTGATCATCGGTGATGAGGCGTGTCACGGTGGCACTGAGGTGACTGTCGCGCAGCACCGAGACCTTGATGTCCCAGTCCTGCTTGGCGTCGTCCTCGTACTCCTCGACATGTCGGCCGCTGTCGTCGGTGAAGGTTGCCAGGCAGTTGACCGGATGGTCGTGCGCCTGGTTCTCGTCGCCGAGGAGCCAGCAGTCGTAGTTGATGTCGAAGCTGGCGGGTTCCTTTTGGGACTCCAGCGTTTCATCGTCTGGCACAAGCAGCCAGTTGTTCTCGATGCGGTGCACCTCGCGAAAGGTGGGGTCGACCTGCGAAGTCACGATGACATCGGCCCACGCCGCTTGTCGAACCCGCGCGTTGTTGGATTCCCAGCAGTAGCCCACGAACTTGGTGCCAGGCTGTTCGACTCGCACCTCCCAGATCAGGTCGTTGAACGACGGAGTGATGCGGTTGGCCCAGTGATCATTGCTGAGGCTGTGATGAACCGTCACAATGTCCTTGGCCTGCATGACCTTGAGCGCCACAGCTGCCCATGGTTCATCGCTTACGCAGCTGGGTGCGTCACGCCAGATCTTCACCCGCCCGGACTTCACGTCCTCGTAGCTGATGAGGCTTTGTTCCGGGTTGTGTAGCTGGGTCCACGGGATGACGAGCACGTCGGTGTAGTCGGTGTTGATCGCGACGTTGTCGACGTAGTTCGTCTTGTCCCTTGGTATGAACGGGACATCGTTAAAGAGGTGGGCCACGTTGAAGTCGTGCGCAGCACGCCAGGCGGCGAGCACGAACTGTTGCGGCGACAGCCTTTCCTTCAGGCGCGCGATGCGATCTCGCACGATCTGCTCGATTGCCGCCTCGATACGAGCAACCTGCTTTTGTTCATCGAACAGATGCGAACGGTCAGGCATTCGCGCCACGAACTGCGCCGAATCCAGATGCACGATGTACGCGCTTTGCAGCGTGCCATACATATGGGCCTGCGAGGTCCCGATGGGCAACCCCTGAAGGTACATCTGCACGTTGCTCGATCGCGGAGGCACGAGGTCGATGACGGTGTCATCCTGATGGTTCAGGGCGGGCACGTGGACATGGCCGACCTCGCTGAGCGTGGCCTGCTCCTCGAGCGCGTGCAGTGCGTGGTCCTGCTTCAAGGCATCGTCGTTGAGCGTCACCGGCAGCGCGAAAGCGCGTACCAGACGTTCGAGACGGTTGCGGAACTCATGCTGCAGGCGTTCCGGGTCCTTTGCGCTGCCGAGCACATCGTTGTTGACACCGAGGAGCTCGATGCGGGTGCTCCAGCCGGCCATGGCTTCGCGCTGCTGGGCGGTCTGTTCCCGCACCATCAGGGTTCGCTGCTCGATCACATCTTCTTGGCGGATCTGCAGGAACTTGCCCTTGGAGTACACGTTGACCGTCTCGGCCGCGAAGGCGCAGGAGAAGAATCCCATTCCGAACGGGCGCTCGCTCAGTTGCACCTCGCTGCTCTGCCAGCCACTGGTGGCCAGGTCCAACAGGGTATCGAAGTCCTGAATGCCGATGCCGTCATCGCTGACGGTGATGGTTCGCGCGCTGGCATCGCAGGTGATCCCGATGCGCGTTGCCTGTGCGCGCCGGCCGTTCTGCACCAGCTCGCCCATGACGGAGAAGCTGGATGCAAAGAGGTGGCGCATCGATTTGAAGAACTCGCGATGGTTCACGCTGGCGCGAACGGTTTGCGATTCTGGGGTGGTGGTCGTTTCCATTGAGATCCTTGGATGGTGGAAGGACCGGAAACACCTCTGCCCGCTCGGGGCTGTGTTCCCGGTCGGGTGGGGTGCCCAGGATGGGCTGATGGATGCCGGCAGCCAGATAGCTGCGTGTTGGCGTGATGCCAAAACGCGTCGATCCTATCGAGGCGGCCCGGGTTTGTCGCGCCACGTTGACCACCTCGACCCCTGCTGCGCCCAGCCATGCCCCTGCCCCATGTCGGCTACGAGACAGAATCGGTGCGCGCTGCTGATAATCTGGGCTAGCGCTGCCCGCCTGGCGCCTTGTTCCATGGCCCTCGCCTGCCTTGCCCCGTGACGTTTCGCACATGTCGTCTGATTCGGCCCACTTGAGTACTGATCCCGTGTCTTTGCTTTCTGCTGCAGATGCGCCTTCTGCCGAGATGCAAAGCCTTTTCTTCGACTCCGCTCCCTACGCTGCCTTGCTGCTGGACGCCCAGGGCGAGGTGGTGGCGATCAACCGCGCGCTGCGGGAACTCTGCGGCCAATCAGGTGGCGGCCTGGGTGAGGGTTCGGACCCCTTGGTAGTGCTGGGTGTACGTGATGAGGCCAGCGCAGAAGCCTTGCGCATGCGCATCGAGCGGGCGCTGTTGGGCGAGGCCTCGCCGGTGCTGGAGCTGGTGCTGCTGGGCAACCCGCGCGTGCCGGTGCATGTGCGAGCCACGGTGGGCGCGTTGCAAACGCCAGCAGGGGCGCTGGCTGGCGCCTGCTTGAGCCTTGAGCCGGTGGCCGCGGACGTTTCTGCGGTTCCTGGTGTTTCCGACTCCAGCGGTGCGCAGGCCGATGAAGCCCTCATCAAGGCCGAGCGGCGCTTTCACCTGATGGCCGATGCGCTGCAGGACTCTTGCATCTTCTTTGTCGACACTCAAGGCAAGATCAGCGATTGGAGCGAGAGCGCGCATCGCTTGCATGGTTTCACGGCTGGGCAGATCGTGGGCATGCCCCTGAGCGTGCTGCAGGTGGCCTTGCCCGGCGAGGTAGACGAACTCTCCAGCAATGACGCCGTGCGCCTGGCCCGCGAACGTGGCCAGTGGGAAGTGCATGGCTGGCGCCGGCGCGCCTCGGGCGAGGCGTTCTGGGGGCACACCCTGTTGACGGCCTTGCGTGGCGAAGACGGCACGGTCGAAGGCCTGTCGTGCATCAGCCGCGACATGACCGTTGCCCGCGATCTGGACCGGGTCATGAACGACCTCAACGCCGAGCTTGAGCGGCGCGTGTCCGAGCGTGTGCGCCAGTACCTGGTGCCCAACCACGACCTGGACGTGTTCACCCACCACATCACGCATGATCTGCGCGCGCCGCTGCGGCACATCAACACCTTTGCGGGCCTGATTCTCGAGAACGCTGCCGGCTTGGAAGCTCACGCGGAACTTGCGCGCTACCGAGAAGGTCTGCGCGCGGCCACACGCCGCCTGGACAACATGGTCGAGTCGTTGCTGAGCTACGCCCGACTTGGGCGCATCGACCTGCACCCGGTCCCGCTCGCAATGACCACGCTTGTGCACAGCGCCATCGAGCGCGCGCGCCGCGATCACCCCGGCGTTGATGTGAGTTTCATCGTGCAAGAAGATCTGCCAGCGGTGTTGGGCGACCCGATGATGCTCGGCCAGCTGGTGAACAGCGTGATCGACAATGCTGTGAAGTTCAGCGCCCGCGCGCGTCCGGCAGAGGTGCAGATCGGCTGGAGTCCTGATGGCGATGGCCGTGGGCAGTTCTTCGTGGTCGACAACGGCGTGGGCTTCGACGTGAGCAAGGCGAACAACCTCTTCCTGATGTTCGCCCGCCAGCACCATTCGATCGACTTCCCCGGGGACGGCACGGGGCTGGCCATCGCGCAGCGCATCGTTCAGCGGCACAACGGCCGGATCTGGGCCGACAGCTCGCCCAAGACGGGCTGTGCGCTTTACTTCACCCTGCCATTGGATGGTAGTCAGGCTGGCTCATCGCCCGGCGATCAAGACGACCGACCTGTTGCGCCGGCGGGCTAGTTGAGCGCGGTGCGGTCTCAGGCCGTGGCGTGCTCTGGCTGCTGTTCGGGTCGGTGCTCGGTTTGTGAGTTGGTCTCGGTGTGCGCGCGTTGGCGCAACTGCGCCAGCATGTAGCACAGCTCCAGGTCGAGCTCGTCGCCAAAGACGGCGGCGCCGAGTTCGAAGTCCCAGGCCGGGTCAAAGCCGTGAGCGAGCTCCTCGCGAGCCTTGGCCGCGATCTCGTAGGCCCATTTGTAGGTCTTCACGCTGGCCGGCATCTGGTCTTCTTGCGAGCGCTCGCACTGGCGCAGCATACCGACCATTGCCCTGCCGTCGATCTCGGCGATGACGGCGGCCGCGCAAGCGCTGACCGCCTCGCGCTGCTTCTCGAAGACCCGCATGCGCTGTTGACGCTCGTACTTGAGCGTGATCAGGTCTAGATCCTGTTCGCGTAGCAACCGGTCGATTTCAACCCAGGTTTGCGCATCGCTCGCCCCTTCGCGCCAGCGCTGCAGCAGGGACTGCGCTTTGGCGCCGGCCAGTACCGCCAGCAATTCTTCGCTGTTGAGCTGATAGGTGTCGCGTCGAAGGCTCAGCTCGTGCTCGGTGAGCAGATGATCCTGGGGAGGGCGATTGGTCAGGCGGATGACTCCGTAGACCGGCACGATGGCCACCGGGACGAGGGCTTGGGTTTCTGCATTCATACTGGCCCCCAGTTTGGGACCAGTTCGCACACAGTCTTCCGGCGCAACGAGCCCGATCAGCCTCGAAGGCGGACTTGGCGCGGCGCTTCGTGCGCTCAGCCCTTGGCGATGGCAAGCGCCTGGCGCTTGCCCAGCTTGAGGGCCTCCTGGATGCTCTGTCGCTGGGCCTGGCGCGGCTGCACACTGCCGGTCTCCCACTTGTAGATCGACAGCGAGGAGACGCCCACCAGCTTGGCCATCTGTGCCTGGGTGAGGCCCAGCCGGCGTCGATGGGCGACGAAGGCTTGGTGGTCAAACTTTCCCGCTGCAGCGCGCTTCGCGCGCGTCGGACTTTGTGTGGGCTGTTTGGGGGCGGTGCTGTTGGCGTCGTTGGCGCGGTTGACCAACCGAACGATCTGGCGCAAGAGCGTGTCCTGCGCCTTGACGAGCTTCTTTAGGGCGGCGATGTCGCTGCGGTGCGAGGCGCTCGCCTTGCGCAGCGCGGAGATCTCGCCCTTGGTCTCTTTGCGCGCGACTCGCGCGATTTCGCGCTTCATGGATTCTGCGAACGACGTCATTGCCTCATGCCTTCGTTTCGGTGAACACCTCCCCATTCTAGGTGGGGCCAGCTGCTGTGGCGATCCATAGAAAAAGCCCCGGGCTGTGAGGCCGCGGGGCTGGTGCAAGGTGCTTTGCTATCGGTATCAGACCGGCGTGAGTTCGCCGGCTGTGATCGCGTTGTTAGCGCGCTGGAGGTTCGCGGCCATTGCGTTGGCGTGGTCGCTGGAGGTCGGCACCAGGAAGGCGCCGAGCACGGTTTCACCTGGGTAGGCGTTCTCGCACTGCTCGATGGCGTGCACGATTCCCTCTGCTTGGCAGGAGAACATCAGGGCGCCCTCACCATAGGTGACGATCCAGTGCTCCAAAGCGGACTCGGGATGCGTTTGGTGCTGCACCTGCGCTTGCGCGCTCAGCAGTCCGAGGCGAGCTTCATCGAGCATTTCCTGCGTGATCTCACGCAGATCCTGCACGGCGAAGTAGTACTTCACCGCTTCGACGGCCTGGACCTCGTATGGGCCGTAGTGAGCCCAGGCGATGGCATCCACGAACTCGTCGCTGCTCGCGTCTTTGTCCTTGAGTCCGTGAATCTCGGCCAGGGAGAGTTGCAGGAGGTGCGCGGTCGCATCCTTGAGCTCGGGCTTGCCGATGGGGATCGCCATGTCGTTGATCCAGGCCTGCGGCACGAAGGTGACAAGCAGTCGGCGCTGGATTCGGGTGTCTTGGTTGATGGTCATGGTTGGAATGGGTTTCGTGCTCTTGGTGTCAGGAGCGTTCAGGTGAGGTCGACGGCGACGTCTTCTTGCTGGCCACAGGCCTCGGGAACGCACTCAGCCAGAAAGTCCCCGTTCAGGGTGAAGGCAATGGCGCCGTCAGCGGTGACGGCCTCGGTGCCGTGGTGGCGCAAGTAGATACGCACTCGCTCGGTATCGTCCTTGGAGATCGGCAGCACGCGCCCGCCGAGCTTCATGAACTTGCGCCAGATGTCGGGGTGCTTGCTCGGTGCGCTGCATGCCAGGCGAACCGGCAGCAGGCTGTAGGCTTTGCGCGAGACGAGGTTGATGACCGTCAAGGGCTCGGTGGTCGTCAGATGCATCTTGGTTTCCTTGAAAACGCCTCTTTCGAGGCAGTGAGGTTGAACCGCAGATGCACCTGTCCCCTGCCGGGGGAGGTCCACCTGCAGGGGCTGGGGGTAACCGGTAGGGTCACTGGCGAGGAGGCCTGAGCGTCTCGCCGACATGGCACAAGTGCCGTGGTGACGATGATTCTGAGTGGTCGGCGGCAGGCGCGCCAGCGATCTGGACCACCAGCACTGCAGCGATTGCGCGGGCTCGACCCCCCAGAAAGTGCGCCACCGCAGAGCGCGCATCAAGGCCGTTCAGCGAGGACATCGTGGTGTCAGGGAGGAAGGCCGTGCTGAGGTTCTACTGCGAACGGCGTCACGACCGGGCCGCCGCAGTAGCCGCAGCCCTCGTCTCCGTTTGAGGCTCAGGAAAAAAAAGAAGCCCCCGACCAGGTTGGTCAGGGGCTCCGTGCAGTGGCCCGGGTCCCGGGCAGTTGGGGTTGATCTGCGATGCCTGCGGCTCAGGCGATAGCCCACAACCCACGCGCCTCATTGCGAAAGAGGTCCGTGTGCAGCTGCAGGGTCTGTCGCACCTTGTCGCGCCAGTGCGGGTTCGTGGCGAGCCGTTCGGGCGCTGCCGCGGCGATGGCCGCATACAGCCTGTCCAGGGTGGCTCGCCCGCCCAGCCCTTGCAGGACACAGCGGACAATGTTCTTCCAGGTGCCGCTCACGCGGGCGGCCTGTTCCTTGACCATGGTGGAGAGCAGCACAACGGCCGAGACGCTGCGCTTTTCCCAGATCAGCAAGTACTCATGCAGGATTCGCGGCAGCTTCATCGTGCCGTAGCTCTTGGCGTCGGACACGCAGTTGTGCTGGGTCTTGATGATGACGGCGGCCAGTTCGTTGGCTGGCATGCGCGCGATCATCTCGGCCTGATAGGAGGTGTAGACGCCGTTGCGTCGCCAGTCGCCGATGAGCGTGCCGTAGTAGCCACCGGGGCGCGTGGCGCGGCGCTGGTTGAGCAACACCATCTGCATCTTCTCGTGGAACTCGGCATCGTCAGCGCAGTGGCTGAGATCGCCGGGGTCTGGCTCGTTTCCCCACATGCCGCCGGGGCCGGTGTACTTGATCATGCCGCCGTAGGGCGCATGTGAAATGCACAAGTCCGCGTGTTTGCCCACGTGGCAGAGGATGTCCATCGAGACGGCATTGAAGCCTTGGTGCAGGTCCAGGCCATATGCCTCGATGCCCATCTCACGCGCAACCTCGACGCTGGTGCCGCTGCCGACCATGGGATCGACAAACACCTGCGGGCGCAGCTGCTCGAAAAGGAATCGGTAGACGTGGCCAGAGGCGTTGCCGCGCCACTTGCTGTCGCCCCACGGGCCTCGCTCGGGAAAGCTGATCACGCTGCCGGCCAAGCCGGATTTCGTGGTCTTGGGTTGGTTCATTGTGTGGAACTCCATGTGAATGGGCCACACCCCGCGCGGGATCTGGCCCCGCTTGGGTTGAATGAGTTGGTGTCTGTCAGCGCGACGCCGTCTCCGGCGGTTGCTGCAAATGGCATGGTGCCAGTTCGTCGTCGATGGTAGGCAGCGCGCCGCCTTGCTGCAAGTGATGTGGCTCAGCTACCCATTTGCCGGGCCCACAAAAAAAGGGCGACCGTTGTGGGTCGCCCTTTCCTTGCGTTGGCGTTGTTTTGAGCCTCATGCCGCAAGCTGCATGCCGGGCTGGTTTGCAACCCTGCTCTCGATGCGCTGCATGGCAGCGCTCATCCAGCGGTCCATCTCACTGCAGCGGTGCAGCATGGAGTTGGAGACGCCGGCGTGGTGAGCCTTCAGGCGCGCGCCAAAGTCGTAGGCCATCGAGTCCGCCGACGCGACCCATCTCTGGTCACCCAGTTCGCTCAACGCCTCACCCTTGACCCCGAAGAGGTGTAAGCGGCTGCCGGTCGGAAGCTGACCTTTTAGGCGATCGAGGATCGCATACAGGCCGTGTGTGGGGTGCTTCAGGGGCCTGCGACACACTGAGCCGACGCCGATGAGGGCGGGCGGTGCCAACCAGGGTTGCCAGCGCGACCAGACTTGATGCATCAGTTCCAGACTGCGCACGTAGTGCTGCACGCTCCAGCCCTGGATGACTGGGACTGGCGGCGGCAGCATGTTGGCAACCACGCGCTCGCTGGAGGTCTTGGCAAGCTCGTTCTGCCACTCGTAGAGGATGCGCAGCACGCCCTCAAGGAAGGTGGCCGTGGCACGGATGCGAAAGTCGATCTCCTCCTCGCTTTTGGCGATCTCGGGCTCGACGCAGCAATCAGGTTGGCTCCACCAGGAGGCTCCCGACTTGGTGGCGAACTCGATGTATTGCGCGTACGTCCAGGGGAAGATGCCACCCAGGCCTGGCTGTCGGCCGTGGTTTTTCCACATCTTCATGGCGACGAAGCCGGCGCTGTCCATGGCGAAGTCGGTCTCGCTGAGGTCGGTGGCTTCGGGAAACCGGAATGCCTGCTGCTGTTTCGACCAGAAGGCGTTGGCAGAGACCATCACCGGGTATTCCTGATTGAAGGCGTGCGCGGCCAGCGTGCCGCTCCTGTGCGGGATGCCCACGCGCATGACCAGCTGGTCCTGCAGATGTGCGTTGACCTGCAACATGGGCAGGTTCTTGGCTGGTGGATTCACTTTGTGGATCTCCATGTGAATGGAGGGACCACACCCCGCACGGGATCTGGCCCGCTCGGGTTGAAGGAATTGTTGTCGGTCAGCGCTGCGCCTTCGGTGAGGAGCGGCTGCACTTGGCTTGGTGCCAGTTTTGTGCAGATCCTATGAGTAGGGCTTTTGTGGCTCAAGTGACCTGGCCCACCACTGCTTTCCGTGGGTGCGCCGAGCGTGTTCTTGCGCGCGGCCTGGTCGGGCACGCTGAACGCCAGGGCGCTACGATCGCGCGATGCTGCATTCGTTGTTTCGCCTCGTTCGCCTTGTTCTGGGGGGCGCCGCCCCTGCCAAGGCCACTTCATCCGCGTCGGGCTCGGCTCCTTCGCCGGTGCCAGATGCCGCCCTTGAGGCCTTGCTGCGGGAAGAGTTTGATCGCTGCCGGTACTTCAAACCCGAGGCGCGCGAGCGCGTGATCCGTTCGTGGATCAAGGGCGAGTCGCTGATCCGCTCGGGGGCGAAGCTCAGTCCCGAGCAGAAAAAGGCGCTGGGCCTGAACCCTCGGATGCTCATCACTCAGGGCATGGTGGATGTACTGTCCAGCGAGGGCTTGAAGCTGAGCGACCCCAAGACTGCTTTCAGCGAACCAGCAATTGGCGCGAGGCTTCGTCTGAGCCGCATAGAGACCGTGCAGAAGTCGCTGAAGTACGGCGCACGCGAGTTCAAGTGGCGCGCTGCGAATGATGGGGACGACTGCGCCTGGTGCAAAAAGAACACGGGCAAGACTTTTGGGCGAGACATCCTCGAGCAGGTGGCTCGCCAGTGCACGTGTGAGCCCCACTGTCGGGGCTTCATCGAACCCCTGTTCGATGACCTGCGGTAACGGCTGAGCCGAATGTGCGGCGACTTTGGGCGGTAGTGCGCCTGGGGGCGTGCTACAGCCCTGGCGCGGGCGAGGCCTGCCCGATGCGCTGCCAGGCCTCGCGAAACTCGTCGCGCTCGTACTTGGGCGGATCGAGCCAGTAGGTCGATTTGCCATCCTTGACGTTGCACTTGGCCAGCGCCTTGACCTCAGCCGGCTCCAGGATGAAGGCAGTAGGCGCGGTGGCCACCCGGTTGAGGATCACCCAGTACTGGCCCATCACCTTGTCCAGCGAGGTGCCCAACGGCACGGCTGCTCGGGCGCTGAGCGCCTTCACCTGGATGCTGATCATGCGGCTGGCGACTTGGTCGTAGGCGATCACGTCCACGCCGCGGGCGTTGCGCGCTGTCGGCATGACGTTCCAGCCCATCAGCGAGAGGCGATAGCAGCAGTAGTACAGGCCCACGTTGCCCGTGATTTGTGGGTCCAGGCGCGGTGTTGTCGAGGGGTATTCGCCCATCGGCTCGGTCTGATGTTCCATAAATATCCGATATTGGCTAGTTGTAGCCTCGTTCCGTCGATTGTTGTCTGTTTTTGGATAGTTTTGGTGATGGTGATCGTGTGATGCTTGTTGCTGTTTATAATTCGATTTCGAATAATTATTCGCGTGATGCGCGGTTAAATTGTCGTTATCGGATTGTTATGCAGTCAACTCATACTACCGAGGAACTCCTGCTCGAACTGGGGGAGCAACTGCGTTCGCAGCGGCTGCGCATGAACCTCACGCTGGAGGACGTGGCCAAGGACGCCGGCGTTTCAATCAATGTGGTGCGTCGCCTGGAACTTGGCGAGGGCGCGACGTTGGGCTCATTCGTTTCGGTGCTCAGGGTCCTGGGCCGAGCTGATTGGCTGGCCACTCTCAAGCCGCCCGTGACCATCAACCCGCTGGACATGCTGCGTCAAGGCGCTCAGCGCCAACGAGCGAGCAAGTCCCACGGCGTCAACCGCAAGAGCTGAAACCCATGGCCTCTACCAAACCGAAATCCAAACCCACGCGCAAGAGCGCCTATAGCCCCGTGCGGGCGGTCGAGGTTCGCGCCTGGGGAAAGCTGGTTGGCGCGGTTGCGCTGGAGCCCACGAAGAACTACTACGCATTCAAGTACGACCCCTCCTGGGTCAAGCGAGGCATAGAGTTGGCGCCGCTGCAAATGCCGCTTACTCAAGCCAGCGAGTCCTTCCTGTTCACGGATCTCCCCGAGGCGACATACAAGCGCTTGCCGGCGATGCTGGCCGATGCGCTGCCCGATGACTTCGGCAATGCCCTCATCGATGCCTGGATGGCCGAGCGAGGCTTGAGCAAGGGCATGGTGAGCGCGCTCGATCGCCTGGCCTACATGGGAAAGCGCGGAATGGGCGCCCTCACCTTCGGGCCCCTGCGTGGCCCGCCCGCGAGCAAGTCCACGGCGATCGAGATGGGCAAGCTGGTCGAGTCGGCCCGAAAGGCGGTGCAGGGTGACTTCGATGGTGACGACCACGCCATCACCGCCCTCAAGCAGATCATCCAGGTAGGCACCTCTGCGGGTGGCGCGCGCGCGAAGGCGACCATCGCCTGGAACCCGACCACAGAGGAGGTTCGCACCGGCCAGTTCGATATCCCAGACGGCTTTGAGGCGTGGCTGCTCAAGTTCGACGGGATGGGCGTGGACAACGAGCTTGGTCCGTCCAAGAGCTACGGCCGCATCGAGTTCGCCTACTACCTGATGGCTCAGGCCGCAGACATCGACATGTCGCCTTGCCGTCTGCTGCGTGAAAACGGCCGCGCTCACTTCATGACCAAGCGATTCGACCGAGAGGGCAATGAGCGGCTGCACATGCAGACCCTGTGCGCCATGGCACACCTGGACTACAAGCAGGTCGGCACACACAGCTACAACCAGCTGCTGCAAACCGCCCAGGCGCTCAAGCTAAATCGCAAGGCCATGGCGCAACTGCTGCGCCGAATGATTTTCAACGTGCTGGCAGTCAACAACGACGATCACACCAAGAACTTCTCTTTCCTGCTGCGAGAGGGGGGGCAGTGGGAGCTTGCCCCGGCGTACGACATCACGCATGCCTACCGCGTCGACAGCGTCTGGGTGAGCCAGCACCAGATGTCCATCAACGGCAAGTTCGACCGCATCACTCTCGCCGATGTGCGGGTAGTTGCAGATCGTTTCGGTCTGCTCGCTGACCTGGACGCTGCGGTGGAGGCAGTTCGCGGCGCTGTCAGCCGATGGGTCGAGTTCGCCGATGATGCGCAGGTGGACCCCCAGGAGCGCGATGAGATCGCGCGGCAGATGAGCGAACACGACCGGGTGTTTTGAGCCTCACATCACCGCGCGCCGTCCGCACTGTAATAGGTGGGTGCCTATACCGCGGCTCATGGTTCAGTCGTCTACGCCATCATCGAGCACGTATGCGTCGTGGCCTGGGCCAAGTTGGCGTTGGGCAATCTGCTCGGCCAACTCCCGCGAGGTGAAGCACGCAGCACTGAACAGGCAATCGGTCCAAGCCTTCTCGTCGTCGGCCAGAAACGTGCGTGCGGTGGGTCGGTAGACGTAGAAACTCATCCTGATCTCTATGGGTTGATTTGGGAGGTCGGTGTTCACTTAAGGTACATGGGCACGGGCCTGCGTCAAGGCGGAGGCTCCAGTGGAGCTACTCAGAAAGAAAAAGCCCCCCTGCTGATCTCTCAGCGGGGGGGCTTTTCAATGGGGTAGCTAGGTCTTAGGGGTTGGCCTGCAGTCCCTCCAAGGTCAATTCACCGGTGCCATCTCCTCACGCGCCTCGCGCGCCGTGCGGAACTCTTGATGCACGCGAAAGCCCTGCATGAAGGCGATCCACTGGGCGGCCTGCTCATCGGTGTCGAAGTAGGCCTGCACGGCGGGCTCAGCCTGGTCGGTGCGCAGCACGGCCACGCGCGCGGGCTTGACGCTGCCGCTGGCCTCGCCGAGGTGAAACTGCGGCAGCACGTAGTTGTTGGCGCGATAGACCTCCTGGGCACGGCGCACGTCGACAATGCGCACTATGCCGGCGGTGTTGATCGCATCGCCGAACGAGCCGGTCGTGATGTTGCGTTCATCGTCCAGCAACGGCTCGATGAGCAGAGGCACGCGCATCGGGCCCATGCTGCGGGAGACAAAGCCCACGGTGCTGAACTGCTCGCAATAGTCGCGGCCGGTTTCGGTGCAGCCATAGAACAGCCGCAGCATCGTGCCTTGCTCGCGGAAGTCCTCGTAGCTCGCGCGTGCCGCTTCCAGGATCTTGGCGACCTTGGCCGGCGTGCCGGGGCGGTACCAGGTCTTCTTGGACGCGGGGTGCTTGGCATAGTCCGCGATGAGCGAGCGGTGCAGCGCGTAGCACTCGCGGGTGCCGATCAACGCGGCGTCGGGCTCGGGCAGATGCATGAGGCTGGCGAGGTGCCGGGCCTCCGCAAAGCAGTTGTCGAAGCCGAAGCAGCTGAAGCCGCCGCCGGCGTTGGCGATGACGTACAGGCGCTGCTCGAGGTTGAGGCCCAAGCCGTCGACGATCTGCACGGGGTAGTTGGGGGTGGTTTTCACGATTGGCTCCACAAGGGGAACGGGAAAACCATCCTCCCGGCCGGGAAGTGGTTTCCCGGGGGGGGGGTTGGGGTCAATGTCGGCAGGCGCCGACGCGATTGACTCAGGGGTCAGTGCCTGGCCATTGTTCTGCGCTGGCGCCGCGTGCGCAAGCGATGTGGCTCACGGCGCGCCACGGCATCGCGCGGCTTGATGTTTCTGCGAGCGCCCGTAGACTCGATGCAAGCGCGTTCATGCCGCATCGCCCATACAACCCACCAACATCAGGCCAATGGCAACAAACACACTCGTCATCACCGAGAAGCACCGACACGCGCTACGTCAAGTCGTCGAGGCTTTCGGCGAGAAGCGCTTTCGCCGCTCTGATCTGTCGGAGCGGATCTATCCGATGACCTCTCCCAGAAGCCGGGAGAGGGCTGACGCGATAAGCGACCGTGTTCTACGGGAGGCGGCGGCCGCAGGCAAGATTCGTCGCGAGGGCCATCAGCATTGGGCGAAGGTCGGACATGACAGGACGCTCATTGATGGGTCGACAGTCGCGGAACTCGCGGTACCCCAGGAATTGAAGCTGGACACGAAATGCCCTGCAAAGTGGCTCGCCGTTGACTTGGAGACGGGGGACGTTTGGCGTGGAACGAGCACCGGCTGGAAACGGCTGGAAGAACAAAGGCGCCAGACACTGCTAGGCCTGCTCGGCTCCAAGCCGTAGCACGCAAGGCGCGCCGCCATCATCGACCCCATGCAAGAGGCCCGCCGACCCAATGGGACTGGCGGGCCTCTGACGGTTCCCCAAAGCTGATTCGTCACTCAGCGCCTGGCCATTGTCTTCGCTGGCGTCGCTCAGGCTAGCGCATCGGTTTCACGCGCGCGCTGTGCCAATAGCCGCGTTGCGCCCAGTTGAAGCGCCCTGGCTCAGGCCCGTGCTGTACCTTCCTTGGACTTGAGCTCTTGCAAGAATTCGTCCGCCGCGGCGGCTGCGCTGGCGCCCTGCTCCTTCGTGACGAAGGAGGTGTAGAGGACGGAAAGTACAGCGGAGCCAAGCAACGACAGGAGCCCGCCGAGGATCCATTCGAGCGCGACGACGCTTGACCGCGCACTAGAGGTGTAGAGCAGGGTCATGAACATCCCGATGGCGAACATCGCCCAGAACCCGAACCAGGACTTGGGTCGCTTTGCATCGACGCCGTAGTAGAGGTATTCAGCTGCGTCCGCGCTCTCGCGAATCTCGCCGGTCGTTCGGTTCCACCCAGCGATGCAACGCGACTTCCCGTCCTTGTCGCGGGCGTGCAGCAGGACAAGGCCATGCCCCTCTCGCGAAGCGACCAATGCCGAGGCGAACGGCATCTTCTGTTCCTTGCCATCGGGGAGGGTGAGCCAGATGTCTTGCACGTTGTGCGCCACGTTGTAAACCTGGCCCGGCACGACCGTCTTGCCGACCACGGTCGCGCTTTCATGGTGCGTGGTCCATTTGGTATGTGAGCCTGCCGAGATCACCGTGCCTTCGAGCACGCTGAGCTCGATGGTGGATCCGTTCTTCGTCGTGATGGTGTGTGTCTTCGCGCTCATTGTGTGAGGGATTCGTTCGAATGGAGGATGACGGCCGCGCGGATGGCCTCGCAGCGTTTGCATGCAAGTGCGGCCTGCTCGGTTCGCTGCCAGTTGGTGAAGACCCCCAGTGGGCGGGCGCCGCACAGTGCGACGCCATCCTTGCCGTTGGTGTGGGCAGGAATCAGGTGCGCCTGAAGGGCGTGCTCACCCGTCTGGTTACGCACCATGACCGCCGGCGTCGATCCGCGCGCTTGCTCCAGGCTCACGCGACGAAGGTCTGCGGCCGTGTGGCCAACGCTCAAGGGGGGAAGGTGCATCGGGCAAGCGGGCGCGATCGGCGCCAAACGTGATCAGAGGTCGGTGTCGTCGATCTCGCAGTGCAGCGTGCCGGGCTTGACCTTGGCCAGCGCCTTGGCCTCGGGGCGCTCGCTGGGGATGGTGATCTTCATGGTGCTGCCGACGAAGGTCATGACGGTCTTGTTGCCCACCGTCTTGACCGCCTTGACGATGCCGCCGACTTCGCCTTTCGTGCACTTGGGAGGCTTGGGCGAGGTGGCCATGGCGGCGCTGGCGCACAGGCAGGCAGCGGCTGCAAGGAGAAGAGCTTTGGTGTTGGTGGTGAGGTTCATGTGATTGCGATCGGTTGACGTGGTGGATTTCAAGCTACAGGGACAAGTGCGTTCGTCAAGGGCGCGCTGGCGCATGGCGCGGGTGGGTCGGCCGGGCCTGTCTGCAGCGCGTTCGCTCTGCGTTGTTTCTCGCGGTGCTCGATCAGCCAGGCCAGGGCGGTCTCGGGTGGACCCAGCTCGCCGCAGACGCGCCGGCGCGCGTTCATGGCGCTGGCCTGGCGCCAGGTGATCTCGATTGCACCGGACTGCACCGCCAAGGCTCGCTTGCTCAGGGCGATGTCGTAGTGACTGCCGCTGGTCTTCTCAGGGCTTTGCCACCAGCGGCGCGCAACGCCAATGCGGTCCGCCATGGCGTGCAACTCGGCGTCGGTGTCGGCCAGCATGTGGCACATGACCAGGCGGCCGAACTTGGCGCGCATGTCGTCGACGTAGACGCTCATTTCGGCACGACAGAAGCGTTGGGAACCTTGAAGAAGCCCAGGCGACCCTTCAGGGGGCGAAACGGCAGCGGCTGGGCATCTTGCAGCTTGAAGCCGTGATGGCCCTGCATGTGCCAGCGGGACTGGCGCTCGCTGTGCGGCACGCACTGCACCAGCGTGGCGTGTCCGACGATGCCGCCGCGCTGCAACTCCTGCAGGGGCGGCAGCTCGATCCGGGGCATATCGGCCTCAGTCAAGTCCACGCGCCGGGCCTCGCGCAGGACCTGTGCAGCCGCGTTGTACTGGGCGCGCGTCAGGCTTTGTGCAGCATGGATGAGAAATCGACCCCGGAAGCGGGTTGGCCAGCTGCGGTTTTCGATGTCCTTGAGCACGCCGGCGTGCACCGCGGCGGCGCGCTCTGTCCCGATGAGATCGGGTCGCACGATGAGCCACGCCCAGGGCTGCCGGATGGATAGCGCAATGTGCGTTTCAGGGGCGAGGATCTCAGTGGCCTCTGGAAGGGGTTTCGCCTCCCCACTCATGCAGCGATTTCAGCGGTGTGAGAGTTGAGCACTCCCATGGAGCAGGCCCGCCAGAGAACGGTGTCCACGGTGGCCACGCGAAGGCCGACCTCGCGCGCGAGCCCCTCGCACAGTGCCTGGGCACTCACGCCCTGCAGGTCGGCCAGACGCTGCAGGTGCACATCGGGCTTGGCGACATCGGCGCCGAGGTTCTTGGCCAGGTGGTACTTGGTGATGTGGCCGATCCAGGGCAGCGAGGCGCAGAACTCCAGCTTGTCCGCGGCCGCGAGATAACCGCTGAGCAGCGCCTCCTGGTTCGCCCAGATGTGTTCGATCGCGGCTGCCTTGCCAACGTGGCCGAAGACCTCGATCACAGGGGTGGCGCTGCGCAGTGCGTGCATGCAGCGCTCGAAAATCCCCTGTGCGACCGTGGCGCGCATACCGCTGTTGCAGATCACGAAAATGGCCTCGCGGGCGAACTGCTCGGCGCTGGGCGGCGCGCCCAGGCCTTCGGCCCAGGCAATGTCATCCTCGGCTTGCTGACCCAACCGCGCGCGGATCTGCGCGAACATGGTGCGCGTGAGCAACTGCGGCCGGGTCGTGTCAGAAGCCATCGAACTCCCCCAATGCGTCGAACTCGGCGCGCGTAATGGTCTTGAAGGTGAGCGTGTAGACCTCGTCATCGCCCTCCTCGCCGATGCCCAGGGCAAGCAAGCTCTTGGCCTCGGCGTAGAGAGTGGTGACGCCAAGCCGGATGCAGGCGACCCGGATGCGCTCATCGGGGTTCATTCCCTGTTCCTGCGCGGCGGGGGTGGCCTCTGTGGGCTGGGTCGCTCGGGCGAATGCAGCCCGGATGGAGGCCTCTGTCCAGGCCGGCGCACTGGTTTTGCCGTCCTCATCGACAAACTCAAGTACGCCGTCTGGCGCGGGCAGATGGAGGTGAACGCTCATGGGCTTTCCTGAGTGGCGAGGGATACCGCTTATGAAACGGGTCTGTCCTGAAGCTACAAGGCAAACCCGTGCCGTCAAGCCTGGACGTGAACGATTCGATCGGCGCCGGGGCGCTCGCCTTCGATGGGCGACATGGGCGACATGGGCGCCGGGCCTGCATTGGCTGGCGTCTCCTGGTCACTGGGGAGGGCGCCAAAGCCACTTTCGAGACCCTGGCGCTCGCTCTCTCGCAACGCCACTCGTACGAGCAGGCTGTCGAAGGTCGATTCGATCTCGTCGGTGCTGCGCGCGCTGGGCAAGGCCTCGACGTCTTGGTCGCAGGCGATGATGGTGTTCAGAGCCTGCAGATTCAGGCAGGGAACGAAGGGGTGTTCCGAGCCGATTTCGCCTGTGGTTATTGCCTTGGCGCGCTGGGCGAGGGCGCGCACGCGCAGCGATTCGTGAAGGTCGCTCAGGTCCTCATCGCTGAGAAGGCGAGCGCCCTGTCCGCTCGGGGCGCTGACAGCATGGACGTGGGAGCGCCGCAGGGCGTCGAGCATCTCGGCATGAAGCCCGCCATGCAGTTGGCAGCCGCTCCAGGTGGAGTGCTCGTAGCGGTGAATGCTCACGTTGGCACTGGGGCGCTCGGTATCGATGTCGCCTGTCCCTTCGCGGGCGCTGGTGCTCATCACGTACATGGGTTCGTTGGGTGTGCCCGGCGCGAAGGCCAGATGCACGACGCTGGCGTGGTCAATGGCTGCCCGCGTGGAGATGATCTGCGCCTTCTCGGCTTGCTCAAGTTGATCATCGATGCTCGGGCGCGGTGCCCACGCAAGGAGTTGGCGATGCAGCGGGTGCGGCGCCGCCAAGATGGCCATCGGGTCGATGGCGCGCGCACAGCGCAGAGCGGTCCTCGCCTGGCCAGCCAGCAGGGGATGAGCCACGGGGTAGACCACGCGCAGGAGAATGGCGCTGCCGCTCGGATGAGCCTTGGCCGCGCCGGCTCGCGCTCTCTCGCTGGACATGAGCGCGAGCAGAAGGTAGCGATGAAGCTCAAAGCACTCGCGGGTGCTGGGCATGGAGCCGCGTTTGGCGGTTGGGGAGATCGACGAGAGGCTCAAAACTTGCGGTGTGGCGTGGAGCGCCGTTTCTGGTTTGTTGACGTGAAGCGCGTGCGCTGCTTGGTTTGATGCGTGTGAGTCTGCGGTGGACAGCTGTTTTGTGCCAGTGACCTGGCCCACCTCTGCGCGCTGCGGCGTCGACGGGGCGTGCCCCTAGTGCGCAGCAGCGCTCAATCGGTCCGACTGGCTCAGTTGCGGGAATGAGCTGTGACACCAGCGCGGGGAATCCACGCGCCCCTGGTCGAGTTGGCGCAACACCCAGCGGCGCAGGCCCGGGTCGGTAGCCGACTCATTGGCCGCGGGCTGCATGACGCTGTCGCGCTCGGCGCTCAGGACCTGTGCGAAAGTGCTCATCTGCGCTTCCTGCAGCGCCTCCATAGCGCGAAACACTTGCGCATCGGTCTGTGTGCGCGCCAGCGTGTGGGCGCTGTACTCGGCCAGGAGCATCGGCAGCCGGGGGCTTTGCCGACCCTGCTCTTGCCGCTGGGCTTGCTCCAGTTGTTGTTGCTCGATCTGAATGGCGCGCATGGCTTGTGCGCGAAGGCCCCGATTGATGATGGGTGGCAGACCCATGGTGTGCAATACCGCGCACTGCAATGCGACCTCGGCTGCGCTGAGCGATCCCAGCATGAAGCGCTGTTGGCCGTCGCCCTCGATCACGCTGCACAGGCTGTGGCCCTGGTCATCCATGGACAGCACCACGGTGAGGGCCTGCCGGCCACTGGTCTGCGAAAGCGAGAACGCGAGGTGGGTGTCGCGATAGCCCTTCTTCCTGATCGTGGGCAACTGGCGCTGCAGCATGAGTTCGCATCCCAGGGCCCAGGCAAGAGGTGTGCGCTCAACGCTTGGGTTGTTGCCGGCGTGGCTCAGGAGAGCGCGCAGATCGAACTCGCGCACGCTGTAGTCGCCATGCCAGTAGGGTGAGATGAGCACGCCCAACAGGAGCGGGGCGCTGGCCTGGACGGTGGGATTGGGCGCATCGCGCGGGACCTGTTGGCCATCATGCGCTTCCGTGAGTGCGCGCGTGTGTGTCCGCAGGTGAAGCCGCACCAGGGCGCATGCCAGATCGCCGTAGAGCCGGTGGGCCTCATGCAAGGCGTGGTGTTCTGGGGGTGACTGGTCGCCGTGCTGGGCGCGCGGCTCTCGCAGGCACGCGCGCATGAGGGAGGTGAACATGACGCTGCGCCGAACGCCGCTGGACTTGTGCACGTTGCTCTGTAGCTGCGCGTGCTCACTGCTCGTGTACTCGCTGAGCATGGGCGCCAGCGAGGCCAGACTGCTTGGCGTTTGCACGTCTGGTTCGTGCAGATCGTCGTAGTGGTCGTTGGTCATGGTCGAGCGTGGTGTGTACGTTGTGCGTACGCCCTGCAAGCACGCCTGGTGTGGGCCGTGGCGCTCTGTGCTGCGCTGCTGCAGCAACGGGTGCTGCGAGGATAGGAGCGCTTCTCACGCGCGCGCGCCGGCGCTTTGGGGCCCTACGCACTCGTTGGCGCGGGAGTGCGCCTGGCGCTGCGAACTTTGGTTGTCGTGAGAGCTGCCCGCGTTGCTCTTTCGTCTCGGCTACGATGCTGCGGGCTCATTTGTCGTTACCCATTCCAACCCGCCGCAGTCCGCGTGGGTGCCCTCACACACATGGCAACACCAGAAGAGATCACCGCATTCATCCAGCGCTGGGAGGGTGTTCAGGCGAGTGAGCTTGCCGCGGCGCAGAGCTTCGTGATCGAGTTGTGCGCGCTGCTGGGTGTCGAGCGCCCTCACCCCACGGCTGAGCAGGACTACATGTTCGAGCGCCCGATCACGTTCCAGCACGGTGATGGCAGTACCAGCCCGGGGCGCATCGACTGCTACCGTCGCGGGCACTTCGTGCTTGAGGCCAAGAAGGTCAAGGCAGGCGCTCACACCAGGGGGTTCGATGACGCGCTCATGCGCGCGCGTGCCCAGGCCGAGGGTTACGCGCGTGCGCTGCCCGCCGCCGAGGGGCGCCCCCCCTTCGTGCTGGTGGTCGACGTGGGCCACGTGATCGAGGTTTATTCGGAGTTCAGCCGCAGTGGCGGCACCTACACCCCATACCCCGATCCCAGAAGCCACCGCATCTCTCTGTCCAGCCTGGCCAGCCCCGGTGTATTGGAGCGCTTGCACGCGATCTGGACAGACCCGTTGTCGCTCGACCCGGCCCGGGCGAACGCGCGCCTGACCCGTCAGGTGGCGGCCGACCTGGCAGAGGTTGCGCGCAGCCTGGAGGCCGATGGACACGCGCCGCAGCTGGTGGCCTCTTTCCTCACGCGCTGCCTGTTCTCCATGTTTGCCGAGGACGTTGGCTTGTTGCCGGCCGACGCCAACGGTGATGGCGCGTTCGTCTCGCTGCTCAAGCGCTTCGGGGACGATCCCGCCACGCTGCAACAAATGATGGGCGCGCTCTGGGCAGACATGGACCGGGGCGGGTTTTCAGCCGCGCTGGCCACCAAGGTCCTGCACTTCAACGGTAAGCTGTTCAAGCAGCCGCGCTCTGATGGCTACGCGCTGCGGCTGAACAAGGCCCAGATCGCCGGGCTGCTGTCTGCCGCGAGTGCGAGTTGGCGCGAGGTGGAGCCCTCCATTTTCGGTACCTTGCTTGAGCGCGCGCTCAATCCGGGTGAGCGCCACGCACTGGGGGCGCACTACACGCCGCGCTCTTACGTTGAACGTTTGGTGCTACCTGCCGTGATCGAGCCGCTGAGGCAGCAGTGGTCGGATGTCCAGGCCGCGGCGCTCTTGCTGGCCAAGGAGGCGGGCGAACTCGAGGGCAAGAAGCGCGACGACAAGCTGCGCGAGGCGCGCGAGGTGATCCGCAGCTTTCACCACCACCTGTGCACGGTGCGCGTGCTTGACCCGGCCTGCGGCAGTGGCAACTTCCTGTATGTGACGCTGGAGCATTTGAAGCGCCTGGAGGGGGAGGTGCTCATCCAGCTGGAGGCCTTGGGCGAGGCGCAGGCCCGACTGGGGCTGAGCGGGGAGACGGTGACGCTAGAGCAGCTGCGTGGCATCGAGCTCAATGAGCGCGCGGCGGCACTCTCCGAACTGGTCCTGTGGATTGGCTGGTTGCAATGGCAGGTGCGCACGCGCGGGCTGGCCAGTGTTGCGGAGCCGGTTGTGCACGACTACGGCAACATCGAGCATCGGGACGCGGTGCTCACCTACGAACGTTGCGAGCCCGCCACCGACGCCAGCGGACAGCCCCTCACCCACTGGGATGGCGTGACGTTCAAGCCGCACCCGGCCACTGGCCAGCCGGTGCCCGATGAGTCGGCCCGGGTGGTTCAGCTGCGGTATCTCAAACCGGGCAAGGCTGCGTGGCCCCAGGCCGACTTCATCGTTGGCAACCCACCCTTCATCGGCAACAAGCGCATGCGCCTGGCGCTGGGACATGGCTACTGCGACGCCTTGCGCGACGCCTGGCCGGAGGTGCCCGAGAGCGCTGACTTCGTCATGTACTGGTGGCACAAGGCAGCGCAGACGGTTCGCCACGGGCAGGCGCAGCGCTTCGGGCTGATCACCACCAACAGCCTGACCATGATCTTCAATCGGCGGGTGATTGAGGCGCATCAGAACGCAACACCGCCGCTGAGTCTGGTCTTTGCGATCCCCGACCACCCCTGGGTGGACAGCGCGGACGGCGCGGCGGTGCGCATCTCGATGTCGGTCGGAGCGTGCGGCCAGGCCGAAGGCCGCCTGCAGAGCGTCACCCGGGAGGCTGAGGCTGACGGTGGCGAGGTGGCGGTTGAGGTGGCCACCCGTCAAGGCGTCATCCATGCGGACCTGAAGGTGGGCGCCAATGTGGCTTCAGCCAGGCAGCTGCAGGCCAACGCCGGGGTGTCCAACCGGGGGGTGATCCCACACGGTGCTGGCTTTATCGTCTCGCCCGAGGAGGCGCGCGCGCTCGGCCTGGGCACAGTCAGCGGACTGGAGAAGCACATCCGCCCCTACCGCAACGGGCGTGACCTCACCGGTACGCCTCGGGGCGTGATGGTCATCGATCTGTTTGGCCTGCAATCCGAGGAGGTGCGCCAGCGCTTCCCCGCCGTCTATCAGTGGCTGCTTGAGCGGGTCAAGCCCGAGCGGGACGAAAACAACCGCCAGCGCGTGCGCGAGTTGTGGTGGATCTTCGCCGAGGCTCGCGTAGTTATGCGCCGCGCCTTGAATGGCTTGCCCCGCTACATCGTCACCGGCCAGGTCGCCAAGCACCGGCTTTTCCAGTGGCTGGATGCATCAATCCTGCCCGATGACAAACTCATCGCGGTGGCCAGCGCCGATGCGCTGCACCTGGGGGTGCTCTCCAGTGCCGTGCATGTGGCGTGGGCGCTGGCGGCCGGAGGCCTTCTCGAGGATCGCCCCGTCTACAGCAAGTCCACCTGCTTTGAGACTTTCCCATTCCCCGACCTCGATAGCGGCCTCACGCCCGAACTGGCCGAACGCATCCGCAGCCTAGCCGAGCAGATCGACTCTCACCGCAAGGCACAACAGGCAGCACATTCCGATCTCACGATGACCAGCATGTACAACGTGCTGGACAAGCTGCGCGCCGGCGAGACCCTCACGAGCAAGGAGCAAAGCATCAACGCCAAGGGCCTGCTCTCCGTTTTGCGCTCCCTGCACGAAGACCTGGACGCAGCAGTCCTGGTCGCCTACGGTTGGTCAGACCTCACGCTGCCTACCGACGCCGACGAACTGCTTTCGCGTCTGGTGGACCTGAACCAGCGCCGCGCAAGCGAGGAGGCTACCGGGCAGGTGCGGTGGTTGCGCCCGGACTTGCAGCAGCTCGCCCAAGGCGGCGCACAGGCGTCGCTGTCCGGCGTGGCACCCGAGCAAGAGGAAGAAGAAGGCGCAACCTCGCCCGCGGCTGCAGCACCCGTTGCGATCCGTCGGGCTTGGCCATCGGGCATCCCCGAGCAGATCAAGGCAGTGGCAGACGTCCTTGGGGCAGGCTCACGCCCCATGGAGATCGAGGACATCGCGGGCCATTTCACTGCGCGTGGGCGCTGGCGTGAGCGCCTGCCAACCATCTTGGAGACCTTGGAAGCGCTGGGGCGCGTTCGCCGATTGGGCGAATCAAGCTGGGGCGGCCCGGCGCTGTAGCCGCCTGCCCTCGTCGGACGCTGGCAGGGCGGCGCTACCTCACGCGATTCGGGTCAGATGAAACAGCCCGATCGCCGCAGATCGGTAGTTGCCCACCGACTCTCCGACCGTGAAGTCGAGCTCGGGCCCGTTCTTCGCCTCGGGATAGGCCTCAAACAGTGATTCACGCGTGTGGTATTCCACGCCCTTGTCGTGGTCCACATCAGCGCCGTCCGGGGTCAGAGGCTCCAGACGGTAGACGGCGGCGCCCCCGGCCGCCTCCAGCGCGACGATGGCCATGCCGTGAGGGTCACCCATCAGCGCGAACAACTCGTTCACGCGCACGCGCACCGCGGCCGCTTCGGCATCGGTGAACACGCGCTCGCCGCCCGGCCCCTCGATCTCATCAGCCGGGTCGTCGAAGTGAAAACTCAGTCCCGCGCGCTCAAGGCGCAGGATGAACTGCTCGGTTTGCTCCCGATCGAGCAAGGGCTGCAGCAAGAACTCACGGCCCGCCCCCATGGGAACGATGCTCCACGTCCAACCCAGATCCGCGAAGCCGATCAAGAGTCCATCGATCGCAATGCCGGCTTCTTTGAGCGCGTCCCACGTGTCGCCCTGCACCTCGTTCATGCGCGCAACCTCCTCGCGAGCAAAGACGGGGCAAAGACCCATCGAATGCGTCTGCTTGCTGTCGTGCAGCCCGTAGTAGCAGGCGTCGCTGCCGTCGAGCTGGAAGACGGCCGGGGTGAGGTTGGGATTGGTCATGTTGGGGGTGCGCGTGGGTTGATGTGCGTTCTGTCGTTACCTGCGTTCCAAGCTACGCCCAGAGGCGCGTTTGTCCAGTGCGCCGGCGCGCGCCGCCCGACAAATCCAAGAAGCGCCCGCCCACACCCCCTGCCATTGCTGTTCAGGTGTCGTTTCTGCATCCAGCGAGTCGCTCAGCCCGCGACCGCCCCCGCGCTCACTCAAAACGCGTTCGCCTAAATGAGAGGGGGGAACCGCTTTCGCAGTCCCCCCCTTCTTCGCCTATCCGCCCCAGCCGCCCAAGCCCTACCGCGACCGCGCCACCTCAGCGGCTCCAGCCGCCTGCGGCGCCGACCTCCCCAGTCCGTCCAGAAGTAGTTTCGCAATTTGCGCCTGCATCACGTCAAGCTGCCTTGCGAACGACCGCTCATCCCGGGCGCCAGTGCGCGAGTCGCGTTCCAAGTTCTGCGTCTCCTGCACAGCCATCACTCGCGCACGTTCAGTTCCAGGTAGCTGTCCCGGTCATCCTCGCATTGCGAAACGTCCAGCACCTCCACCCCAAGCCCATCTCCCGGGCGAAGCACCGCCGCCGCCGCCTGCTGCAGCAGTTCCAGGCTGCTCGTCTGGGCGCTCACGCCTTCGCGCTCAACGAGCAACCGCACGTTGTCACCGCTCACGAGCCTCACCCCCTGCGCCGCCTTGCCGCCCAGGTACGCCGTGCGCACCCCGCACAGCTTCAGCACCGCTGCCAGGCCAGCACATCCCTCAACTCGCTCCACCCAGGCCTTGGCCCGTGCAATCTCTTCCCTGGACTGCGTATAGACACTTCCGTTGTACGCCCCCGTGATCGTCGGGCGCACGTGGCCCATTTCCAGACTCAGCCGTTGCGCCCCTTCACGCACAAGATCAGCGTTTGCCCGGTAGATCGCCATCGGAACCGTGCCCTCCACAGGCGCCGGCAGACCGGTCAACTCCAGGTGGCGCCGGCCCGCATACATGTGGCGCAGACCGTGTGGCAGCACACCCAGCCCATCCCGTGTCACCCCGTACTTTTCGCATGCGTAGTAGAAGTGCCGGAGCATCTGTACGTAGTCCTTGCCAGGAACAGCCAGCTTCAGCTGTCGATGCTTGCGCGCAAGCAACTTCGCTCGTTCCAACACGTCCCGCTGCCAAGTCCGAAGCGCGATGTCCTCCGACAGCGGCACTGTTCGTGACTTCCCCCCCTTTGCACCACCACGACTGCCCTCCCGGACGTGTAGCGAGTCTCCAAGGTCTCCCCCAATCGGCTCCAGATGGGTCGCCTCCCGCGCGCGCAACCCGAACGCCAGCATCGCCTCAAGACACAGTGAGACAACCGGGTACTCCTCCCCCATCTTCCCGATTACTTCCATCGGGTCCACGTTCTTTGCACTCCAGGTCTTCGGTTCCAGCGCAACCTTGCTCTTGCGCCGCTCCAGCAAATCCACCCCCTCGCGCTCCAGCCAGGCGAAGTACTCCTCATTGCGGGGAATCATGCTGGGTTTGCCCATCATGGTCGTGAACGTGCGCAAGATGCTCACTTTGTTCTGGATGTTCTGGTACGACTGGCCATCGGCCATCCATCGCTTGATCAGGGCCAGAACGTGCTTGCGTCCGAGCTCGTCCAGGTTGCGAATCGCCATCCGCTCCTGCTTCAACTCGCGCACCGCACGCAAGATTCCCTCCTTCGAGCTCGTTTGCGTCCCTTCCGACATCCTGCGCTTGCGACCTGTGCTCACCGGTAGATCTTCATTCGTCATCACGTACACCACCTGCTTGATGATGTCGTTCGAATGGCGTTGCTGCGCCTGCCTCACCGACTTGGCCAGCACCCCAGTGTTGCGCCGTACTGCCCTCTCCTTCAGCCTCTCTCGCCTCAGAACCGCGCTGATCTGCCGATTCACCTCACGTGGATCCGGTAACTCGAAGTCGTCGTCTGACATGGCTTGATCTCGATCCATTTTTCACATTCCTTTCCCGGCCTATGCCGTATCCCCAGCGGGGCTAGTTGCAGATTCGCCAATCAGGCGATCGAGCGCCAGATGCGAGCTCTTCTCTTGCTATTGCCAAAGCCCCCAGCCACTGGCCCCGCCTCGCAAACGCAAAAGAACAACGCGCACCCCATCGTGGCGCTCCTCTACAGAACAGCTTCCAGGTCTTGCACCCCCTGGCGGGCATTCATCACTCGTCTTGGTTCTTCGCTGAGGACGTTAGTAATCCATCCTGCCGTCACGGGAAGCGACTCCGTTGGGCAACCCTTTTGCAAGGGGCACCCTGAGCCTGTGAGGCGGCTCAGGGGGGGTAACTGACTTCAGAAGTCAGGGCCGTTTCCGGTGGCCAGCCTCGACCCGCTATTCGCGGGCCCCGTTTCTTCACTTGTCAGTCGGACGTTGCGACTGACCCGGTCCGCACGCATGTTTTCCCGTCTCCCCCTTTGTAGGCCACGTGGGCTCCCAGCTTTGCCAGGCGGTTTGACTTGCCACTGTCGGTGGATGCGTGCGTCGGAACGTGAAGCGATTGCTTGATTCCCCGAAGGGCGCCGGCTCAGGTGCTTCTGTAGAAAACAGCACGTGATGGCGGGTCCAGTCTTTGGACCTGATGGATTACTAGCGGGCTGAACCCCATGCGGGGCCGCCACTTCCTGTCCGCATCTAGGGACAAGGCAGCTGGGTCTGCTGACCCGGTTCTGGACCTTCTGGTCCTTGCACTGCGTTTCTCAACTTGGAGGGCGAAGCAGTTGCTCCAGCAGGGGAGCGGTTTTCTGAAAGCACTCGGCTTTCGATACATCACGTGGATGCAGTGATGCGTACTCTATGCACGCTTGGACATGCTCGCAAGCGAACTGGCCCTGCTGTGAACATCGCAGACCACGGACGCGGTTATCCACCGAACGGACAAATCGATCCTACTGCCGACAATGCCTCCGCTATCGACTGGCAGGCCGCGTCAATCCTGGGCCCTGTCCTCACTCCGTCTCCGTTATTTCCTTCCAAAGCCTCGTTGCGGGTAGGTGTGGACAAATCGCTTTGCGGTTTGCTGATGGGCCGCCTCTTGGTGACGGCCGCGCTCGAGGTGGATCTGCCATTCAAGTCTCTCCAGCCTGGTTGCTGCCGGCCAGGACCACCACGATTGAGCCACTCGCGCTGCCGGTGTGCGTGGGCTCGTTTGGGCCTCGCGAGGACCGCTTAAGGCTCAGGCACTAGCCTCGCTGCCCCCGCGCGTGCCGCGCTGGGTCGCATTGGGCCTCTGGAGGCCCACCACGGCCCAGGCACCTGCTTTTCGGCCCCGGCGCGTGCCGCGCTGGGTCGTACTGGGCCTCTGGAGGCCCACCACGACCCAGGAACCTGCTTTTCGGCCCCGGCGCGTGCCGCGCTGGGTCGTACTGGGCCTCTGGAGGCCCACCACGACCCAGTGTTGGCGGTGATGGACCACGTCGCGCGACAAATGCGCGACGACTTCGGACAATCTCCTTGTGAGTTTGCTGTTTCCTTCAACATCGGAGAGTCCAAATGCATCGTGATATGAACACCACCGTCGTCGCGTCGTGCGCGGTGGATGTCGGCTATGCCAACGTCAAGTACAGCTCGGGGCGCGCGCAAGTCCGCGGCCAGGTCGTGATCCGTACCGGCGTCTTCCCCGCCGTTGCACCCGTGCTGTCGAACGACGGCTTCCAGGTTCGGGAGGGTTCGCCGGCCGCCGATGGGACAGTTGTTACGTTGGGCGGAACTCGCTACTTCGTCGGCAAGGGAGTCGCTTTCCATTCCAATGGCTCGGAGCCGCGCACGGTTCCCAGTAACTACTGTGAGTCGGATGAATACATGGCCCTTCTTTGTGGCGCCCTGCACTACATCGCCAAGGACGTTGGAGCAAAGCAATCGATGACGATCGAAACGCTTGTGCTCGGTCTGCCGCTGTCGACCTGGCGCCAACACCACAAGGCCCTTGCCTCTCGTGCAACGGGCGACCATGTCTTGGGGGTCTTGGGCGACGGTGAATCGAAATGCCTGGTTCATGTCAAACACGTCTCCGTGATCGTCCAGCCGCTCGGCGCTCTATATCACCATGGCATCGGTGCGAGCGAGACGGCGCTGGAGGGCTGGACGATGGTGGTTGACGCAGGCGGGGGAACGCTCGACTGGTTCGTCTCGAACCGCATGCAGCCCAACTGGCCGCGGTCGGGCGCTCACAACAAATCGATGCTGGCTTGCTGCTACGCGGTGGCCGATCAGATCAACCCGGCTTGGAAGGATCAGTATGAGATCGTGAATCGGATTGACCTTGCCTTGCGCAATGCATCGGACTACTTCGAGGTGCAGGGGGTGAAGTACCTCCTGGCCAAATACCGCGCAGCCGTGGACGTGGTGCTGCGCGAGAGCGTCAACAAGATGATGGCGTCGGTGACGCAGACCGACAACCTGGACTACATCCTGGTTACGGGGGGGGCGGCAGGAATCTTCTACTCCTTCCTGTGTGACAACTATCCGCAGCTGAAGCCCATCCTGCACGTGGACTCGGACAACTTGTACGCCAACGTGAAGGGGTTTCAGGTCGTTGCCGAAATGGTGCACGAGGACGTCCACTGATACCGTGAAAGGAGATTGCTATGCACGACGCTTCTCGGGCCGCAACCCACGTTGATGATGAAGAGAAAGAACTACTTCGAGCGCGTGTTCGCCTGCCTCCTACGATAGGCCCGGTCTACGACCACCTCGTAGCGCTGCCGGCAACTATGCGCTCCTCTCGCATACATCAGCTACTTGTTCTTGGGTACATGTACGAGGCGCAGCTGTTCCGAGGCAGCGCGGCTGTCGTGCCAGCGATGGGAGTGCCCACACCCGAACCAACCAAGCCGACTGTCTCACTTCGGACTGCAGGCGCGGCACGCCAGCGCTCAACTCCTGAGAATCACGCCACCAAGTCAGTGACCGAGGCGGTTTCTGTGGCTCGGGCAACTGCCCGGGAGCGCATTGGTTCACTGGGGGCGATGTTGCCGGCCGACTAGGTCCTATCGCTTGCAGACCGAGGGCCGTCACGCACGGTCCTTTTTTTTTGGGGGACCTGTTGACAACTGGTTGTTTCGTGAGAACCTGAATTCAACCAGACACAAACCCAGGAGCTGCAATGCCTCATGTGACCGAACTTGACATGACCACCGCTGACTTCCGCCAGCACTACACCCCTGATCCCCACTGGCTGCTCGGGACGGCCTTTGGTCGGGACCTTCTCAAGATGCGCTTGCGCCAGGTCGAACCGGATCTGAATGTGCCAGAGTGGAAATACGCCGCTCATCTGGATCCGAAGTTGGAGCGCATGGTCGACGACCTCGGGCTGCGCGAGGTGGCCAAGCCCCGCACGGCGTGGGAAACCCTCAAGTTCATGAAGATCGCTTCGAGCTCGATGTTGGCCGTCAGCCGCGGCGAGCCGCTGCCCGAATGGACTTTCGCCTGATGCAAAAAAATTCTCGTGATGGATTTCCCCCTCACCCCACTCTCCTCTGGCAGGAAACTGATCAGACTACCCACGGATCCAGCGCACCCCCCTGACCAATCGCAAGGAGCCAAAGAAAAAGCCCCGGCACACTTTACGTGTGACCGGGGCTTTAATTTGCGGTTTGCAGTATGCAGATTGCTCAGGCCCTCACGGGCTCGAGTACGCGTTGTCGTCGTTCAGATCGGCTCGGGCGTCACCTTCTTCTTCGGGGCCTTCTTGACGATGTTCACCTTGGCCTTGAGCCAATCGCGGTCGTCAATGGCATCGATCAGGCGTTCACCCAACTCGTCGAAGTGCACGTTCTCGCGCCGGCGCGCACTGTCTTGGCCGGGCACACCGAGTCCGATGAAGTACGTGTCCGAACAACGGTCGTAACCGATCATGACCGGGCCCTTGAACTTCTCGGTGTCCACGGTGCAGGTGACGCCAGGCGCCACGATGGCCGACTGCTCTTCGGGCGGGTCCACAAACGCGAGGTCCTTGGCGCCAGCGTCGATCAGCACATTGACCACGCGGCGTAGGCCACCGTCGACACGAAGTTCCTCCATCTGCGTGAGCATGTCGCGCAGGTAGGGGTTCTGGATCTCGGTGTAGTCGCCTGCCAGGAGCTCGTTGATACCAAGATAGCGCCCTTCCCATTTCACGGGGAAGTAGGTCTGGACACCGGTGAGCATGATGGTCCGCGAGCCGCCGTGGCTGGGGTCGTCGCTTCCGTCCGCTGCCGTGCCATCGAAACGGCGCAACTGGTAGAACTTCAGGTTGACCTTGTCGCCGATCGTCACCGGCTCGCTGAGCAGCAGCGTCTTGACGATGCAGAAAGTCGCGGGACCGGTCTTGATGAGCGTGAAATCCTCGCTCTGCTCGACCACCTTGCCTTCTGCCGGCTGCAGGTAGCTCACACCGCCGAGGGCGTTGTGACCAACCTCGCCGAGGTAGGTGGTGAACTTGTACGAACGGATGTTCTTGCCGACGTGAGCGCCGACAACGGTTTTGACCCAGTCGCGGGCGATTTCTTTGAGGTTCATGGTGCTTTGATGTGAAAGCGCCAGGGCCCCTCGCCCCACTGGGCATTGAGAAGCCCCAGCGGGTTGGTTGAAGGACGCTCGGTGAGCGTCTGTGCGGCAGTGCCGGCAACTGGTGTGATTCTTCCCTACGGCTGCGACGTTGTCGCGTAACGTGGCTCCCCTTCGGAGGGGGCGGTCAACGCTTCGATCCAATCCTGGCAGTAGGCGGCGCCGGTGACACCACGCTCACGCACCGCGCGAACTCGGTTCATTGACACGTTCATCTGCTCGGCCAGGCCGCGGATGGTCTTACGATGCTCGCGCATGAGACGGCGAACAGTCTCAGGCGAGAGCTGCGTCTCGCGGTTCTGTGGCGGGCTTGTCATGGAACTTGCGGGGGACGTAGTCGTTTACAGGCCAGCCGTGCTCCTCACTCAACTCGCTCGCGTAGGCCAAGGCCAGTGAGTGCGTGCCGTGATCGCCGACACATTCGACGCCACCGGTTTTCAGGTGGACGTAGACCGAGAAGAACGTGGGGTTCACGTAGTCCGTTTCGTAGACCATTCCCTCTTCAGGGTGGGCATACAGATCACTCACCGGCTGAATTTCGATGGCGTCGTACAGGTGGGTGTGCCCTTGGACCATGCCTTCGAAGAAGCGATCGTCCAGGTCCGAAGTGACTGCGGGTTTCATGGTGAGTCCTTTGCAGGATGCACCTCCCAGCGGGCGACGGTGCACCCAATGGGTTGAGGTAGAGGCTGCCGCGTGGGCAGCGAATTCGGCCTTGCCGGATTCCTTCAACCCCCGGCTCGGGAGGCTCAAGGAATCCACCTGATCCCAAGGGTCAGGTGGAGCCGTCGTTTCGGTGCGTGTGACGTGAACGTCAGTGGCACATGGAATGCTCCTGGGGCACGTCCGGGGTGCACACCAGAATCCACTCGCGTTTGGTGTGGCGCGCGGCGCGAATGACTTCACGCAACTCCTCGGGTTGGTCTCCCAGATCGTGCTCTGGCCTCGGCACCTTGATGAGGTAGCCGCCCGGCGTTTCGAACTGGACGCATTGCGCCTGGTCCTCGCTGAGCAGCAACATCGTCCAGGCGTCGAGCATGCCGGGGGTCAGTCGCAGCGTTTTCGCTGGTGGTGACCAGCTGCTACTCACGCTTCGCATAGCGCCTCCAGGCGCCGTTTGGGCGCAGCGATGCTCTCGCCGTTGTAGGTCACATCCAGGCACGGCACGAACAGGCTTTGAGCCTGCACGATGGCCTGGCCTACCGCGATGCGATTGAGGGCCACCAGATCGCGCTCGCTGAGCGAATCGCGTGCTTGGGCGGAATGGTAGTGAACCGTGGTCTTTCGCTGGCCGCGTCCGGGCATGCAGTTGACTTCAATGAAGCCCAGGTTGACGGTGCCATTCTTCATGACAAAGCCATCGCGGACTTCGTAGTCGAACTTGGCGAGCCGTTCTTTGGCCTGCTGACGGGTCACTTCTCGAACGCCGGCTTCGCTCACGACGTAGCTTCGCGCTTCGGCGCACTGGTTGAGCGCAACCAAGGCGCGCTCGCTGGCGCGGCGGTCGATGTGCAACGGTTCGAGGTCCGTGCCGTGTGCGCGCACGACCCACAGGTAGCTCATGCCTGGGGCATAGGTCTCCTGAAGCGTCTGGCGATCGTGTTGGTAGAAATCCTGCTTGTAGTGCTGCAGCAGCGGATAGCCCGGTGCTTCGACTACGGCACGCATCTTCTCGAAAAGGATGTCGGATGGCTGACTCATGTTGTTCTCACTCTTGCGGGCTCACGAGCCCCCAAGGGAGCATGTGCCCCATCGGGTTGATGATTGGGCGACGCAGGGTCGCCGAACAGTGCCTTGCACTGAGGTGGCTGCATTGTGAGTGCGCGCGCTGGCCGCCGCAAGCCACTGTGACCACCTTCACCCGCGATGGGTTGCACATGAATGGCCGGAAAAGGAAAAGCCCCCACGCATTGCTGCAAGGGGGCTTCGGAAGGGTGGCCTCAGGCGGCCATGGTCGTTTTGCCCGCGTCGGCCGAGACGTTCATGAAGTCTCGAACGCACTTCAGGATTTCGGTGCCGCGCTGGGTGGCCAGTGCACGCATCTTCGCGCTGGGGCTCAAGCGGTTGAACCACAGGACGTGCTGCACCGGCACACCAGCTTGGATCAAAACGGGCGTGGCCAGAGGTTCACGAATCTGGGAGACGGAAGTCGTCGTGTTCATGGGGGCTCTCCAAAGTGTTACCGGGCACGTCGCCCCTTGTGCACTCTCATGGGAACATGGGAGAAAGCACACAAGGAACGACGCGCACCGGCGACGAGAGACCCATAAACCATGGGCGCTGCACCACCAGATGATTCTGGCGGGGCAGCTGGGAGCGGCGCTGCGTAGAGCGCCGGACCTCTGGATAGCTGCAGCTATTTCAGGCAGCGGCCTCGAAGACGAAGCCTCGGTTGAATGCGGTCACAGGGACAGCAAATGGTGCGAACACCAAGGTGAGGCGAATTCTACGGGCGCGCGCGCGGCCATCGCAACACATCGTGAACTGCGCCGGTGGGCGCACACTGTTGTCGTGTCGGATGGCGCACGCTGTCATCGAGCATCGCTGCTTTCGCGTGCTTTTCTCACGCACATCAGCCATGCTCGCTGTTCCTGTGTGGGTTATAGCGCGGTGGTGAGTTCGCTTTCCTCGTACAGCGCGAGTTCGTGCACGACAGGGCCGTCGGCATCGAACATGAGCCACTGAATGTCTCGCTCGCTGGCGAAACTCAGGCAATCGCGCACATCCTGAGGCAACGCGAGGTTGCTCAGCAAGTCTTTCAGCGCTGGCTCTGGCACGTAGAGGAACCAGCCGTGCATGCTCTTGGGATGGTAGATCGCGCCTTCGAGATCGTCGTTTTCCAACTGTTCGCGGGTGATCTGGGTGAGGTGGGCCGTGCTCAGGCACAGCATCTGGTGGATTTCCATGGTGCTTGGTGTGTGTTGATGCACTGCCATGGCTCCAAGCGTGCAGCGCTTGGGTACGCTGCAGCGCAGATAAAAGAAAAGCCGCTCACAGACCTGGGTCTGCGGGCGGCTTCGGTGGTGAGCCTTGCGGCTCGCGAACAGAGCGTCTATGCGCGGCCTGCTCGTCGGGTGGCGTTGGGCGCCATGAACTCTTCATCGAAGCGCTTGCGCTCGGTTTCAAGTTCTTTCGTCATCTTCTCGTTGATCTTGCCCAATCGGATGTTGAGCGGTATCGCAGCTGCGATGCCCAAGAACATGAGAATTTTCAGAATGTCGGCGCCGGACATGAGGTGTTGAAGCAGTTGCTGCATGTGGATGTTCCAGATTTTAGGGTTGCCCCCAAGAAACGCAAGGTTTGCGCGTCGCGAGGCAACGACTTTTCAGTCGTTGCGCCTGCGCCGCTCAAACTCAGCTCGGAACACGCTTTGCGCAATGCCCCGCACGGTGCCGGCCATCTTGCGATGGGCCTTGGCTGACTCCCGCTCCTGCAGGTCTGCTTCCAGCTTCGCGTAGCGGTTGGCCAACGTGTAGAACACGATGAACCACGCCAGCGTGAAAGCGAACATGAGAATGTCCGTTTCTTTGTAGCCGAAGTAGGTACCTGCGGCCGAGCCGATAGCCGAGAAGTCGTGTGCGACCTCGCGCATCCGGCTGACGGCATAAGGCTGCTGCTCGAGCACCTCAAGTTTGCGCCGAAGCGCGGGGAGTGCGGCCTTGAACACCAGCATCGCCAAGAGCGATACCGGTGCGAGAACCGCCAGGATTTGGAAATGGGTCACTAAGTACTCCTCCCTCTAGGTTTGTTGGAAACCTGACGAGGAGCACCCCTGACGGAGTGTGCCCGTCAGGGTGGTGAATGCATGCGCAGGGCATGCTGCAGTCGCAGTTGCGAAAGGTGCGCCCAGTATAGGGGGGGCCTGGTCTTTGCGCTCGCAACCTGGCTCAGCGCTGATCGAACTCGGCCGGGTCGTGCGCGGAGCCGCTGGCCTTGGCGCGCGGGCTGAGAAAAGTACCGGCGGTGATGGCGTCGGCGACCCAGTAGATGCCCTGGCTGAGATCCTTCTGTGTGCCGCGTGCTCAGTCGCCCAGACTTGCCAGCGATTCGAATCGGGTGAGTGAGTTGAGGAAGGCGAGCTTGACGGTGCCGGTCGGGCCGTTTCGCTGCTTGGCGATGATGACCTCAGCCACCCCTGGCTCCTTGCACGCGTCCTTGGTGTAGTACTCGTCGCGATAGATGAACATGATGATGTCCGCATCCTGTTCGATGGCGCCGGACTCGCGCAGGTCGCTCATCATGGGGCGCTTGTCAGCGCGCTGCTCGACGGAGCGGTTGAGTTGCGAGAGCGCGATCACCGGGCACTGCAGTTCCTTGGCCAGCATTTTCAGGCCACGCGAGATCTCGCCCAACTCGCTGGCGCGGTTGTCAACGTCGTTGCTGCCCGACATCAGCTGCAGATAGTCGACGACGATGAGGCCCAGACCGCCAGTCTGGCGAGCGAGACGGCGCGCGTTGGCGCGCAACTCGCTGGGTTTGAGCCCTGGTGACTCATCGATGTGCAGGGCGACGTTGCGCAGCCGCTCGATGGCGTCCGTCAGGCGCGGCCATTCGTCATCGGTGAGCTTGCCGGTGCGCAGGTTGCTCTGGTTGATGCGCCCGATCGAACCCACAATGCGCACGGCCAGCTGCGATGCGCCCATCTCCATGGAGAAGACGGCCACCGCCTTGCCTTCATTGAGGGCGACGTTCTCCGCGATGTTGATGGCCAGCGAGGTCTTGCCCATGCTCGGACGCGCCGCCAGCACGACCAGGTCGCCCGGCTGCAGGCCTGTGGTCATGCGATCGAGGTCGGTGAACCCGGTGGCAAGCCCGGTCACATCCTGCGGGTTCTCCGCACGCGCGCTCACCTCGTCGATGAGGGCCGTCACCAGCGAGGTCATCGACTGAAAGCCCGTCTTGAGTCGCGCACCCTGCTCGCCGATCTGGAACACCTTCTGCTCGGCCTGGTCGAGGATGGTGGCCACGTCGCGACCCTGGGGGTTGAGTGCTGCGGTGGCAATCTCGTCGCTGGCGGCGACAAGGCGGCGCAGAACCGAGCGCTCGCGCACGATTTCGGCGTAGCGGCGGATGTTTGCCGCGCTCGGGACGTACTGGGCGAGCGAGTTGAGGTAGACCAGGCCGCCGCAGGCGTCATCTTTTGCGTGGTTCTGCAGTCGCTCAAACACAGTGACGACGTCTGCGGCCTTGCTCGCATTGATCAGCTGCTCGCACGCCTCGAAGATCAGTCGGTGTTCATAGCGGTAGAAGTCTTCAGCGTTGAGGACGTCTGCGACGCGATCCCAGGCCGAGTTGTCCAGCAGCAGTCCGCCCAGCACGCTCGATTCGGCCTCGATGGAGTGCGGCGGCACGCGCAGCATGGCGGTGGCGGCGTCTGGCCCGGCGCTGGCCAGGGCGGCGTCGAATGCGGGCGGCGCACACGCGGCTTCCAGCCCAGGGCCGCTTTCGGTGGTGCGACGCGCGCGGGGCGTGGGTGCGCCGGCCGGGGCGTCGGGCACGCGTGGCGCCCGCGGCTGAGCGCTGGTTGTGTCGCTCAGGTTCAGTGTGGGGTCGAAAATCCCGCCCGCCTGGTGCTGGGGAGCCGTGATGTCGTCGAAGTCTTCGGGGTTCACAGGGGTGCTCCGGCAGCGGCTTCGGGTTGTTGCGGAAGTTGCGCGGCGTGCAGCGTGGGCACTTGCAGGGCGGGTTGCGTGCTGGTTTGCGTCTCGGAGCGCGTTTCGATGCCGGCGCCGCGCGCGATCACGCGCAGGCTCTCGATGGTCTTGAAGCCCGCGCGCCACTGCGCCTCCTCCTCGCTGAGCGTCTTCAGCCACTGCTGGATGAGCGTGTTGCGGATGACCGAGGGGCCTTGAGCGCCGTGGTGCTCGAGCGCAGGCTGGCCGTCCTGGCGCTGGGCTGATCGCTTGGTGGTAGTGCTGCTCAGGCCTGCGAAGGCGCGCTTGAAGATCAGGTAGAGCGCAGCGCTCTCCATGGGGGAGAAAGTGGCGCTGGCCGGCATCTGCACGTTCTCGCGCGCGGGGGCGGCCGGTTCTGACGGCTCGGCGCGCCGGCGCCTTTGTCGCGAAGGGAACAGCGGGCCTTGCAGGCTGTGCCGGCGAAGGAAGGCGGCGCGCTCGCTGGGCCCGCCCAGGCGCGCAGCGATGTTCGTGAGCAGGTGCTCGCGCAGCTTGATCCAGGGCAGTAGCGTCTCGCATACGCGCGCGGGCAGTGTGAGGCTCCTGCCCTGCAGGGTGAGCGAGGGCGGGATCGTGAGCACAACAGGGGCCAGGGGCATGCGCGCGCCACAGGGGTTGTCCACGCCGGCCTCATTGACGCTCAACTCGGTGGGGGCCGTGGCGGTGCTGGTGCCGCTGCCCTCGCCGTGCAGGGGGGGCTGCGCGGCCGCGTCCATGGCCTGCAGGATGTTCAGCCCGCCCGCGCCCAGGTCGGCGAGCTTGAGGTTGATCAGCTCGGCGCTGGTGACGCCTGTCTCGGCCACAAGGGCGACGATGGCGCGGTCGCGCAGCAGCCACCATTGGCGAAAGCTGTCGGTGCTGGGTGCAAAGGTCTGGCGCAGCTGGTTGGTGTTTTGCAGTCGCGCGAGCACCCCTGGGGGCAGCACGGCGCCTTGGGCGTCCTTGGCGTTGTAGGCGGGCTGAGGCGCGTCCATGGTGGGCGCTTGCTCGATCCACCCTTGGATCGCGGCGTTTTCGTAGACGCCTTTGAGCACACGAAAGTAGCGCACGCGCGTGAGGCTGGACATGCGGGCGGGGTTGCGCGGGGGGCGGCGGCGCCGGCGCAGGCTGGGCGCGGGGCCATCGAGGAAGGCGCGCACGTGGGCGGTGGTGGCGTCGCTCCAGTGCAGCGCCTGGGCGGCCAGCCACTGGCACCAAGCCCCCCACAGGATTTCGTTGGCGGCGATGCTGCTTGGGGCCATGGGGCGGGGCTTTGTGCGGCAGATCTCGCTCCAGCGCTGTACGGCCTGCAGGTGGTTGGGGGCGCTGGGGTTGGCGCGTCCCTGGGGTGGTGGTGAATGTGGGGCCGGTTCGGGGCCGAGGTCGGGTGCGATGGGGTGGATGCGCGGGCGACCGCGCCCTCGCTTGGGCGTGGGTGCGTTGGCGGGGGTTGGGGTGGGGTCGCTTGCGCTGCGCATGGGTGCGGACTTCATGAGTGCTCAGCGCTTGGCTGGGTTGGGTGCGGTGCACTGATCGATGGCCGCGATGGCGTCGTCGAAGACTTGCTTGGCCTGGGCGCGCTCGATGCCGTGCTGCTTGTGCAGGTTGTTCATGGCCGAGGTGAGGTGCAGCAGCAACTCGCGCATGTGCTGCTCGTCGTACTGGCTGGCCACGGCGCCGTTGGGCATGGTGATGCGCTGCGCCTGGGGCAAGAGGGAGAGCAGCAGCATGCTCCACTGGTCGGGGATGGGCGCGAGAAAGTGCATCCAGTAGGGCCACTGGGCGTGCAGCTGGGCCAGGTACTGGCGGCACTCGGGGATTTCGTGGATGGCGCGGGGATCGTCGTTGTAGCCGTCAAAGACGAGAAGGACAGAGCTGGCAAAGCGCTCGGTGTTTTCGCGGGTGCCGCACAGGTGCATGAGGTCATCGACGCTGCGCCCTACGCGCGGGTTGTCGACCTCGTCGCGGCTGACGACCACGCAGATGCCGCCCACGTCGGCGGGGATGGCGTCGAGGCCGCTGCCCAGGTACAGATTGGGGATGGGTTGGAAGGTGTTCATGGGGTGTGGTCGGGCTCGGTGTTGGTGGGGTTTCAATAAAACATATATGAATAGCTGGCTACGTCAACCCCGACTCCCCCTCCTTCCTGATAAACCTCGACGCACGTGCCGCGGGGTGCGTGGGGCTCGGTGGGTGCGGGCGCCATAGGTGCAAGGTGGGCTCAAGGAGGGGGGAAGGTCAATCAATAGGGCCTCCCCCCCGCCGGGGCGGCTCAGGATCGCGTGCCTTGTGGGGAAGGCTGCCGGCTAGTTATTTATCTTTTATTGAAAGGACTCGATCCACCTCCACACCACCCGAGCCGGCGCAACAGCGCCATCCTCCCTCGTTGGCCAGCGCGCGTAACCCCCGCCGCGCTCTATCGTCTGGCCATGCCCCGCCGCCTTCGCTCCCTCCTTCGCCTGCTGCCACGCACCCGCAGCGCGCGCGCACCCATCACCGTCTACAGCAGCACCGTCATGGCCTACCCCGAGGACGCCGACGCAAGCGCGAGCGAGTTGCGCGCTCAGCACGCCGGTGACCTGGCCATCCTCAATGCCGCCCTGGCCGAACTCGCCCGCGCCTGCCCCACAAGCCCACTGCTGCAGCACGACGTCGCCAAAGGCGTCTACGAGATGGGCGTCTACACCTTCCAGCACCACGGCTGGCGTGCCGCGCAACGCCTCACCCCTGACCCCCACGCCCTGCAGCGGGACCATGCCCGTGACTTCGAGGCACGCCGCCAACACCTCATCGAAGCGATCGGCGCCTCCCCCATCGAGCGACGCACCACCCGCCTCCTGCGGCTCCTGCGCCGGCAGACCATCACCTGGCGCGGGCGCCTCTACCCCTCCATGCACGCCGCCCAGGCCGCCAAGAACGCCGAGCTCGCGCGCCTGCGCCGCTGCTCCCCGGGGGAGCAGCTGGAGCGGCGCGCCGCGCACGCCTGAGCACACAGCCCACGACCCGAGCACACCACTTCCACATGACCACCGCCCACCTGAGCCATCTTCCCCAGCAGATCAGCCTGCCCCGCCAGCCCTTCCAGCACGGTCACTTCGACGGCGAATGCTTCATCCGCGCCCACATCAGCGCGCAGCGACTGCTCATCCTGTGCGCGCAGCTCAGCCACTACAACGGCCCCTCAGTCACCAACGCGGTCGAAACCATCGTGGCCAGCACACTGCAAACCCTGGCCGAAAAGGGCGCCCTCGACCACTTCGCGCCGGCGCGCAAGGCCTGGGAGTTCTGGCGCCCCAGACGCGATCTGGCTTCGCTTACTCAAGCCGCCCTGGCGCGCCTCACCTGGGTCGAGCACTACAGCGCCAAGACCTCCATCTCCAGCGAGCCCACCTGGGCCGTCGTGCACAGCCCCGTCCAGGCACCGCAGTGGTCCTACGTCAAAGTTGATGCGCTCAGCACCGCCCTGGCCACCGACAAGCGCTTCTTCCTGGTCGACCCCGATCTGCTCTACAGCGGCAACTAAGCGCCGCGCGAGCCAAAGAAAAAGCCCCCTCCTCGCGTGAGCGAGAGGGGGCTTTTCAGTTGATGTTTCTGCGTTCAGGTTGCCAGCGCGCGCGCGCGCATCTCGCGCAGCGACGCGCGTCGACGCATCACCTGTGCGATCACCCGGGCGTTGCCACCGAAGTTGGCCGCGGCCTCGCAAGCCGGGAAGGCCTGCGTGCGCTCACTCGGATGCGCTTTGAGCAGCTGGCGCAACACCGCGTCGGCCTCCCCGGTGGTGAGGATTGCCGTCTCACGCATGCAAAAGAGCAGCCGCCCGTAGCGGCGCTCGCGGCCGTTGCCGTCCAGTTGCACGCGAGCGCGTGCCGCCGCCGGTGCCAAGCGCTCAAAGAGAAGCGCGTGAATCGCCTGCTCGGCCAACGAGGCAGCGCGACGATGCACTTGCCCGGCCAGCGCCAGGCGCACCAGATCGAAGATCTCACCGTAGGGCGATTGGCCCATGGAGCCCGGCCAGCACGTCTTGCCGTGTGCGGCAAGCAGGCGCTGCGCATGTTCTCGCGATGGAAATGTCGCGACCACCGCATCCTCGCACGCACGCCTGGCCAGCGCATCCAGCCGCCCTAGCAGGCAAGCCCGATTGAGGTACAGCAGGTTCTGCGCCAGCGGTTTCGCACCGGCTTGCAGCATTTGCGCATCGCTGCGCACAAGGTCTTGGGAATTCATGATGAAACTGGAATTTCGCCAGACCCCCCGCCCCAGGCGATAGAGCCCGGCAGGGTTGGAGAAGATGGGGGACTGAGAAAACCGCAGATCCCCCGGAAACGGTCAAGGCAGGCTTGACGATTCGCAGCAGCGAAGGTGAGCGCAATGTAGCGCGCACGCGGCGTGTTGTCCGCTCACCCGGTCCAGCAAAGGCGCAGGAAAGCACGGCCCGAGTTACCCACCGTTTCTGGGGATAACTCCCCCCTTGGCGACACCCCGCAGCGCGCAACCCCTTGTCGGCCAAGACATCGATCTAGATTGCCTGTTTTTTCAGCAGCTGATGGCCGCGGCGTACGCGTCGACCAAAAAAAACCCCCCGCGCCTTTCGGCAACGGGGGGTTGTACAGATGTCACGCGGCTTCGGCCTCCATGGCTGAAGTGCCGGCCGCTGACTTGTCGAGGTCCAGTTCCGCCTCGATTTCGCGTTGGCGCTTGCGCGCGGCCTCGAGCTCCTCGCGGAACTCGAAGCCCTGGTCGAGCATGGTCTGGATGCCGGCGAGTTCTTCAGTCTTTCGACCGAACTCCTCGCGCAGCTTTGAGGGCAACTCCACAAAGGCTCTGATGCCCTCATAGGTCGCCACACCCACGCCATGCCTGTCGTGCATCGCCGGCCGATCCACACGGGCACGAGTGCCCATGGTTTGATCCACCAACACGAGGTCGGTGGTGCCGCCCCAGACACTGGTTTCCAGCGCGAACGTGCCGATCTGACCGAACCTCACGTCACCGCGAAGCACGCCCGAGACAGCCTTCAGCGCCAGGCCCACCGCCGTGCAGTTGTCGACCTCACCCGTCATCGCCGCCGCTGCCGTTGCCAGCAGGGGTTTGAATGGCGTTTGCTCCGTGATCGCCGCGGCTTCCCGCGCCACGACCTCGGCTTTCGGCATGTTGTGCTCGATCCAGTTGAGCCGGTGCTGCAGTTCAGCCTTGCGGCGTCCCATCTTCCAGCGGTCCTGCTCGTAGTGGTCCATCTTGAGCGACAGCTTCTGCACCGTCGCGTCCACCGATGCCTTCTCAAGCACCAGCGGGTTGCCCGACGCAATTGCCTTGATTTCTGCATAGGACAGCGCCGTCATGGAGATGTCCTCCACTGTGCGCAGCCCCTGTTCGGCCGTCATCACCTGGTCGATGAATTTGGCTTTTACATCCAGCAGGTTCCAGCTGTAGCTGTCGAACGACCCCTCGGTCACATAGCGCCACAGCTCCACGCTCTCGCACAGGTTGCCCTGGCGATCGCATCGGCCGTCACGCTGCTCCACATCCGACGGACGCCAGGGGGCGTCAATCTGATGGACCGCCTTCAGCCTGGTCTGCACGTTGGTGCCTGTACCAAGCATGGGCGTGGAGCCGAACAGGATCCTCACGACGCCGTCCCGAACCCGTTTGAACAACTTCGCTTTAGCGCTGTCGCTCGCATGGTCCTGGATGAACTCGATCTCGCCTTCGGGGATTCCCTTGGTGATCAGCAGTCGCTTGACCTCCTCGTACACCGAAAGCCCCGGCGCTCCGGGCGTTCCCAGATCGCTGAAGACCAGTTGCGTCACCCGCTGCTGCATTCCCTCTTGCCAGATGCGGTGCACGTTGTTGGCCACCTTCGCGAGCTTGCCTACAGGATCAAACGGCGCGAACGGCAGAACCATTCGCACGTCAATCGCCGCGCGGCGCCCGTCATTGGTGACAGCGAGCATGTTGTCTTCCTCAGGCTTGACGCCACGGTTGCGAATCTTGTCCGCGCGCGCGACCAGCCCCTTGATGAACTCCTTGAGCACCGCGCTGGGCTCTGCCACCATGACCTGGGGTTTTCCGCCCTCGATCGTCGGTGTCGGCAGCTTCAGCATGCTCTTCGTTTTCACATCAGCGACCCCTTTGAAGATCGCCATCAGTTCTGGCAGATTCGAGAAGCGACAGAACCTGGTGTTGGTCCTGAAGCCACTTCCATCCGGTGCCAGCTCGATTCCCGTGACGCTTTCGCCGAAGCTTGCGGCCCAGGCGTCGAACTCGAAGATGCCGTAGCGCCGAAGCGTCTGCGGCTGCAAGTACACCTGGAATGTGTGCATCTCGCAGATCGAGTTCGCAAGCGGCGTCGCCGTTGCCATCGTCAGGCCCTCCTCCTTGTTCCCGCGCGCGCACATGATGACTCGCGTCTTCATGTACACATCGAACGCCCGCTGTGAGGCGGTGTTCGGAATCCCCGCGATGCGTGGCATCTTGGTGATCTTCTGCAGGTTTTTGTAGGCGTGCGCCTCGTCAATGAACAGGTGATCCACGCCCAGCTCATCGAACCAGACGGTCGTTTCATCGGCCCTCTCGTTCTCCACCAGGCGTTCCAGCTTGGCTTCGTAGTCCTTCATTCGGCGCTCGATCTCCTTGATGGATCTCTTCGCGCCCGAATCCGACGTCAGGCTCAGCGACATGCGCGCCTCCTTCAGCATCGATTCGATGAACTCTCGTTGCACTGCAGGACTCAGCATCAGCCTCTCGAAGGTCGATTGCGTCATCACCACAGCATCCCAGTCCCCCGTGGCCACGCGTGCCACAAAAGTGCGGCGTTTGTCGCCACTGAGATCCTCTTTTGTTGCCATCAGCACCTTGCTCTGCGGATACAGGCGCAATGCTTCGGCACAGTACTGCTCAAGGGTCGAACCCTGAACCACATGCAGCGGCTTGCGAGCTTTGCCGAGTCGGCGCAACTCCATACCTGCGGCAATCATCGTGAGCGTTTTGCCCGCGCCAACGCAGTGCGCCAGCAGGGTGTTGCCATTCACGACGATCCGCCAGATGGCGTCCTTCTGGTGCGGGTAAGGCACAACCACCGCGCTCATGCCCGGCAGCTGAAGGTGTGATCCATCAAATCGTCGTGGGACGACTTGGTTGAACGTGTCGTTGTAGAGGCGCAGCAGTCTGTCGCGTCGCGCGTCGTCTTGGTACACCCACGACCGGAATTGGTCGCGGATCGCCTGCCACTTCTCGCGTGCACTCAGCGTCGCCTGGGGATCGACCACCGACTTTCCGTCGATGAGCACCGTCACGGTAGGAGGCTGCTGGTTCAGCGCGGCTTCCACCAGCTGAAGCGCACAGCGCTTGTCCGTTCCCCACTTCGTTCGCTGCAGCGTGTGGTCGCCCACATACTGCAGTTGGTATTGCGCCTTGACGCTCCACGTTGCCGTGTTCGCGTCATACGCCACAGTGATGTCATTCTTCTTCGCGTTGACCAGTTCCGTCGCAAACGCCTCGATGACGTCGCTCGGAATCCAAGGTGCGCCCAAACGGGCTTCCACCTCCGCCGGCCCCAGATCGGCCGGGACCACTGCCTCCAGCGCCGCGATGTTGCACTCGTAAGCGGGCCCCGCGGCATTGGCTTGAGTGATCTTCTCGCGGATGTTTCCAGAGAGGTACTCATCGGCTGGAACCCAGCGCGCGAGCACCGGGTCGCGAAACGCCGTGCCGTGCTCCTTGAGTTCCTTCACGACCTCCATCACCGGCTTGCCGGTTCGGATGGCCATGTCCTTCAGAACGATCTGACCGTAGACGGCCAGGCTCAGCAGCATCGCGTCCTTTGCGGTATCCACCTTGGCAGGCAGTTCCACTTGTCCAACGGTGCGCTTGGTGAAGATGTCGGCCTTGACAGCCTTGCCTTCCTCATCGTCCCAAATCTCCAACGCCAGCATCAGCGGCCAGCTGGGGTCTCCGCGCATCACACGGCTGTTTGCCGTGGTGCTCAGGTAGCCCATCTGCGCCACATAGCCATCGTAGACCCGGTTCAGGTGGGCTTGGTGCACTGCAAGCTGTGCATCGTCTTGCGACGACGCCTGGAACTCGATCACGGCTTTGACCGCATCACGCACCTCCACCATCCCGAGCAAGCGCTTGCGCGCCGTGCCCACGTACAGGGAGTCCACGTCGATCAGCTCCTCCCCTTCGGAGATGCAGATGGCACCGTTGCGCAGCACAAACGAGCCCGGCTGGGCCTGCGTGCTGTTGTTGTAGCGCTGCATCGAACTCACCGGGGGTTCGCCGATGCCTTCCTTGCGCGCTTCGTAGACCCCTTGCGGGATCTTCTTGTCGATCAGCTGGTTGAGTGTCTCCCCCAGTTCCCCGATGCCTGCATCGAACACTGGAAGCGCCTCCTCGCCGTACTGACCTGACGTCCACACCAGCTTGCCCAGAATGTGTTCGGGGTTTCGCAGGTAGTAGCTGTTGATCGATGCCTTCTGCAGCAGCGACCGGCCGACGGAGCGGTTGTAGACGTGCCTTTCCGCTGTCTCCCCCGCTTTGAACATCGCGTCGTTCGCACTACCGATTTCCACCCAGGCCGCCTTGGCGGCGTAGTCGGGCAGTTCACGGCGCTTGAACACCAGGATGTCCGTCACCGCTTGCGTGTTGGCAAACGATTCGAACGCCATGGTCGGAAGACGAAACGCCCCCAGCAACTCGGCATGAGCCGAAAGCCACTGGCGATGCTTGTCCGAGACGCTGTCAAGACTCTGTCGAGTCGTGATCACCACCATGAGGCCGCCCGGTCGCACCAGCTCCAACCCCTTGCCGAGGAAGTAGTTGTGGATGCTCCAGTCGGCATACGGGGCCTTGCTCACGTCCTTCGTCTTGAATTTGCCGAAGGGAGCGTTCGTGACGACGAGGTCGTAGAACGACGTGGGCAGCTTCGCTTCTTCCAGTCCACAGGCATGCACCTGCAGTCCGTACGGGGCGAAGTTGGCCTCGAGGATGCTTGCGCTGACCGGATCGAGTTCGACCGCGGTCAGTTCGCTCTTGGCCACCATCGCCTGCGGCATGCCGGCAATGATGTGGCCCACGCCGGCCGCTGGCTCCAGCACCCGGCCGCCCTCGAATCCGAGTTGGGCCACGATTCGCCAGAGCGCTTGCACCAGATACGGGTCGGTGTAGAACGCGGTGTTCACGGAAGACTGCATCGCTGCAAACTCCCGCTCACTGGTCAACGCCTTGAGTTCATCGCGCAGCGCCGAGAAGGCGTGCGGCGACGAACCGTCCGGCGAAAAGACCCTTGCGGAGCCACCCCAGCCGCTGTACTTCAGCAGCTGGACCATTTCCTGCGCACCGGGCTTGGACTTGTCTTGCGACAGTCGTTGCATCAGCCTGATTGCATCGATGTTGGCCTGGATGCGCTGCTCGGCCGAAGCCGAGGGGCGGTATTCATCCGAGTCGATCAGGGGCCACAGCGTCTTGCGAATCGCAATGTCCAGATCGTTGTCGTTCTCACCCCACCCCGCCAGGACCTGGTCAACGATATTGCCAAGAGCATCATCGTTGTCGGCCTGGGCGCTGCTGAGCACTTCGACGTTCTCGCCATCTTGCGGCGGCTGCGACACGGGCTCTGCCATGTCGAATGCCACCTGCGTGATGACGGAGGCAACCATCGCGATTTCGGACTTCTGAGACGGAATCTCGAAGTCTTCCAGCGTGAGGCCGCCCACCCACAGCGACGCCTGGGCGTTGCGCGGGTTGTGTTGGGCATTGGATGCCATGCGTTTCTCCATTTCTGTCGAAGAAATGCGGGAAACACACCCCCCCCTGCGGGAGTGGCGTGCATTCCCGCGAAGGTTGTTGAGGTTGGTGTCGGCCCCCCTGGGCTTTGAACTCCAGAGGAGCATCGGGTCGCGCTAAGGCTTCCTGATGTACGGTGAAGGCGGCATCGTCATAGGCGATTCGCCAACTTGTTCAAGGACTCTGTATGCAGGACCCTTGAAAAAGCCCCCTCTTGCGAGGGAACCTTCGTTACTTGTTGTTCAGAGTTTGGCCGCCTCGATAACCCAGGCCTGTCTTGCGTTGTGCTTGAGTCCTCGCAGCGTGAACAGCGCGCGTCGCGCCCGGGAATCGGGCCCGCGCGCGTCGACCGTGCGGCAGACGAACTCGCCAGCCATCGCCTGTGGCCACACGGGCGAGATCGCATCGATCAGCGCCGTCAAGCGGTGCCCCTGCTCCAGGTGAACTCCGTGCTCACGCATGGCGCGGGCGCTCCACTCGACGAAACGTTCGTAGGTATCAGCTTCGATACCCACCGACGCTGTCTTGGTGGTTCGTGAAGCAATCGCGCTGACATCAACGACTGCACCGCTCGCCACAAGTGCGCCGTAGTCGGGTGAAGACGCGTCCAGGACGCGGAACTGGTTGTATTGCGAAACTCGCATTTCTCAACCCCAGCTCCGGTTGGCTTCTTCTTCGCGAAGCTCCTCGTCACGGCGCTCCTCCTCGCGGCGCTCCTCCTCGCGGCGCTCTTCCTCGCGCAGCTCCTCTTGCCGAAGTGCTTCTTCGCGGATCGCGTCGTCTTCCGAGTCGCTGCTGCCACCGAGGTGGAATGCATCCATCAGCGCGCTCATGTCGTGCGCTTGCTTTCGTGATGTGCAAAGCTGGTTGATCTGCTCCAGGTCTGCGTGCGCCTGCGCGCCGGCCACCGTTGCTTCTTTCACTGCCTTCTCGATGCGCGTTTGCTGAGCAACGACCATCGCCCGTTGCTTTCGCGCCTTCTCCTTGGCTCTGCGCTCGTCGCGCGCCTTGCTGCTCGCTGCGCCGTCGTAGCCGGCGATTGCGATGCTGATTCGGCGCGGACGCTCGATGTCAAAGTGGTTTCGTGCCATGGGGTCCCTTCCGCTGGCGCTCGAGCTCCAGCCCGACGCCGCGCGTGGGGGTCACGGCGCCGCTTCGTTTGTTGTCGTTCATGTTGTGTTTTCCAGTTTGGTCTGTCGACCTTGGCCAGGACGTAGCTCGGCTCTGTCGGCGCATCTGCGTCAACTGGTCGAACTCGCCTTGGGATGTGACCTCTGCGCCGAGGCTATTTGCCTCAAGCACCCGGGGGCCGGGTTGGTCATTCGTTGCATGCTGGCATGTCGCCAGCGAAGGCAGGAAACTGCCAATCAGCGCCCATAATAGGGGGTTGAAAGGTGCTTCGTCAAAGAACCTGGCCCAGCACTGGACTGACCGCGTTCTACGGGCCAAAACCCCTGTGTTGCGCGGGCAGGCGCCTCAACCTTTGGTCGTACATTGGTCCGATGGACAATGCCGCCGACCTCTTGACCACCGCCTTTCTCGGCCCATGGGTTCGCTCAGGTGGCGATAGTTCGCGCATGCAGCATGTCTACGCATCCGTGCTCCACTGGTACGAGGCGGCCAAGTTCATGCCGCATCACCCTGAACACCGCGACGCAGTGCTGTTTCAACCTAGCCTGAAAGAGGTCAGGCGCTATACCAAGCTGCGCCAGAGCGCCTGGCGCTCGGACTGGAACCTCGTTCGCCCATCAATCCTCATCGCAGGACTGGGCTTCCTGGCAGTTCAACGGCCTGAGCTCTCCCTTCGCTCCTTGGATCTGGCCACCGTCAAAGCCGGACTCGCCCCGATGGCGCTTCCAGAGCGGTTTGTGGAAGCCTGCCTTGGGCGCTTTGACGTGTGGCGTGGTGGCCCTCGCATCGCCTTCATCGGCGCTGACGCGGCGCCCGATCAGATTGTGGGTAAGGCGGTGGCCAAGCTTGTATCTGCCCTGCCCACCTGGACCTTGGTGAGCACGTCGATGGGTCGCACGCCCTGGCGCGTACACGACTGGTGCCTGAGCCACTTCATCCCCGTGGAATACCTTGGCACGCCAACGAGCAAACTCAATCCCCGCATGCTGGTAGACCTTGTCGAGCACGCCGACCAGGTTGTGGTTTTTGAGGAGCGACAGTCCAAGAGGCACGACGCGGCTATTGCCCATGCGCGAAAGCTAAAGAAGAAGGTCTCACTCGAGCTCTACGCGAACAGTTCGGAGCAGCCCCGTGAGTTGTCCGGGTTGAAGTAGGCCTGTGCCGAGACCTGGCGCCAGCCACTGCAGAACAAAAAAGGCCGACCGCGTGAGCGATCGGCCTTTTTCTTGTTTCTGGAGAATCTGGCTAGCGTTGCTGTACCAGACACTGTGCGTTCCGACCTTCAACGAATGAAGGCGACGTTACCTTCCGACCGCTTGATCACACGCCATTTGCCAGCAGTGTTGCTCAAGTAGACACGCTCGCCCGAGACCAGGTGGTCATAGGGAGCAGGTTGCACAATGGTGACTACCCGCGCAGGCCTGCCGTTGGGTCCGAAGACCTGCAGCACAATTTCCTGCGCGTCACTCGTCATCACAGCGCTCGCGGCACGCTCGCCAAAGATCCCACCAAGCGCGGCACCCACGAGGGCACCCACATGTTGGTTCTTCGCGCTGGAGCCGATTGCGCCACCGACAGCAGCGCCGATACCGGCGCCAGCTGTGCGAGTCTGCCAAGTCGGTTCGGCGGCCTTGATGCGGACTTGCATCACGACTGCTTCTTCGGCCTGCGAATAGACCTGCACTTGACCGTTGCCATACACGTTGCCCGACTGGGCTTGTGCCGGATCAGGGATCATCATCATGAAAGCGACGACGATGAACGCGAGGATCTCTGTCATCGCTACCGCGATCGAGCTGGCGGGAGTGTTCCGGATTTTGGAGACGATGTTGAACTTCATGGGATTTCCTTTGGGTAAAAAGCGCAAAGGAACCCTCCCTGCAGGGAGAATTCCCTGCAGGGTTGCGTAGTGGAGACGTGCTTGATGATCAGTTGTCATCAAACGTGGCATTGACTGGTCGGAGGGGCTCCGTGTCAACGGCCATTTGTCTTCTCGGTGATGCTCGGCTGACGTTGAACATGCTTGCCCAGTGAAGGCGCAAACATGGACGAGCAGTCCGACATGGCGAAGCAGCTGTGCATATCAGTTCCCTGATATGGGGCCTCGTCGACGGGATAGACCCCGTCAGGTTGAAGTCACGCGGTGGGCGTGCGAATGCTCGGGAGAGCAAGGTGGTTGAATTCTACCGTCGCCGGGAAGATTCTTCTAGTCAAACGAACCTGCTTGTGATCCTCTGTCACTGCACTTGGAAGCCTGACGAGACATGTCGCCAGACTGATCCGCCACTAGGGCGGTTCAGACCATCAATTTGGAAGGTACAGGGTATCGGGAACCCACACGCCACCATTTACACCGAGGCAGTGGGGGCCGATACAACCTCTGTTGTTGTGCATCCATGACGTGAATGCCTCACGGCTGTTCCAGTAGATCCACCCTGATTGACGAGTGAGGTAGCCGTTATTGCACTGGTATCTGGCGAACACCTGTTCAGCCATAGCTGCTCCAATGTACATGACACCGCCGCTGGCGATGTTCGGGATCCCAACGCCAGGGTATCCATCAGGTCCCACGGGTCTACCTGATGCTTGACCAGTTGAGTAGCCCGTGCCGCTCTCCATCTGGTTGCGCAGACGATACTGGGTTCCAGGGATGCGGTTCAGCCCGGTAGCTGCCTCTTGAGTAGTGCATCCCTTGGGTGGAGCGGGCGCAGCGCATCCACCATTTGACGTCAGCTGCCACGAGCCAGCGTTACACATGAAGGTTGCAGAGCCAGTATTACCGTTCACGCTTGGCAGGGTTAGAGACTGACCGCTGTTGAGCGTCGGAAAATTCGCTCCACAAGTAGCGCTCGCTGTCCAATAGTTGGCTTGAGCAGCACAGGTCGTTGTGATGCAACTTGACGTCGTAGGTGTACCAGCCCAGACGCCATTCGAACAAGTGTAAGTCGCTTGCCCGGTAGTGGGATTCAACGAGTCAACAGCCGTACCAGCCAGCCGTGAGAATGTCCGCGGCAAACTTGCGTTGCAAGTGGAGCCAGACACGGTCCATGACTTTGCAACCGGCTCACATGGCAACTCACCGGCAGTGATGACTGTGCCAGGCTGGGCAACTGTGTGATTGTTGACCTTGACCTGCCCCCTGTAGACGTACCAATCAGAAGTGGAAGTCCGGGGCGAAGGTTAATCGATGGTGTTGGGGGTTGATGGGAGTTGAGCTGCATCGCCAGCGCGCTGGCGATGCAGCTCGGCGAAGCG
>NZ_MIYM01000019.1:0-45978 GCF_001777155.1 Hydrogenophaga sp. PML113
TCGTGATTGGCGCAGTCATTGCGCTGATAGTGCTCAGCGGTGCCCGGCGCATCCTGAACCTCCGATAGCCAATCTAGCGGCATCCCACACCGATGCCTAGCCAAGGTGGGATGGCCGGCCGCTTACGCCCAACAGCCGTATCGGTGAGCTGCTGCCGCATCGCTGGAATCCCTCAACCGATTGATCGAATCTAGTGCCCCTCCATGGCTGCGATCAGCGGACAGCGCACATTCCCCTTGCCAGAGCCGCAAAGCAGAATCAGGCCAGAGAGTGCAGCCTCCATGCGTTGGAGGTCGGCCAGCTTGAGCCTGACTTCTGCCAGCTTAGACTCCGCTTGCCGCCGAGCTTGGGTACAACTCCCCCCGTCCTCCAGTTGAAGCAGTTGCGCGGTCTCGTCGAGGCTGAATCCCAGCCGCTTCGCTGACTTGATGAAGCTGAGCCGCGACTGGTCGGTTCGGCCATAGCGCCGGATGCTGCCCACAGGACGGTCCGGCTCTGGCATCAGCCCTTTGCGCTGATAGAACCTGATGGTCTCGACGTTCACACCGGCCGCTTTCGCGAGATCTCCGATCGTCATGCTGCCGTCGGACTGTGAAGGGGTATGGGTCATGGCGCTTGACTCTGTACTTTGGTACGGAAGTAAGCTTATCGCATGTCTACAACATCTACCGACCACCCGGGCCAGACCACTGGCGGCGGCAAGGCCCTGATTGCTGGTGGTATTTCGGCGCTGCTCGCCTCCGCCTGCTGCCTGGGCCCCCTGGTGCTGATCATGCTGGGCATCTCCGGGGCCTGGATCGGCTCTCTGACGCTGCTGGAGCCTTATCAACCGTGGTTCATGGGGGCGGCGGCGATTGCCTTGGTGGTTGCAGGACGCCGGATATGGCGCCCTGCGGTAGCGTGCGATGTGGGCCAGGTCTGTGAGCGCCCCATGGTCAACCGGTCCTACAAGGTGCTGTTCCTGCTGGTAGTCCTACTACTGGGAATTTCATTGGCGTTCCCCTGGATCGCCCACTGGTTCTACTGAATGAAGGGTTCTGCAATGAAACGATGGATCATCCCTGCGGCGGCAATGCTACTCATCGGGCCGAGCTGGGCGGCCCAGCAGAGTGCGGTCCTCTCGGTGCCAGGGATGAACTGCCCGACCTGCCCAATCACCGTCAAATTGGCGTTGACCCGGATCGATGGGGTCATCGACGTCAAGTCCAACCTGCCCAAGCGGGAAACCACAGTGGTGTTTGACAGTGCCAAGGTGAAGGTTGAGGCCCTGACCAGTGCGACCAAGAACGCCGGATTCCCGTCCACTGTTGTGTCTGTAAACCCATGAGCGATGTCATCCTGACCTCTGTCTTCACCTGCCCCGAGTGCGGTCATATGAAGACCGAAGAGATGCCCACCGATGCCTGCCAATGGTTCTATGAGTGCGAAGGGTGCCACGCCGTCTTGCGCCCGAAGGCCGGTGACTGCTGTGTGTTCTGCTCGTACGGATCCGTTCCCTGCCCACCAATCCAGATCGGTGGTGAAGCTGGTTGCTGTAAACCCGCGGCTTGATCTCTTGCTAAGCTATCTGTGAGCGGCCCATGTCAAGATGGGATAACCGGACGCATACGCTTTTCGGATGAAAGCGTGCCGTGAAAACTCGGTCGCAACCAGCAGCTATCGCTGCGAAGCTGAAGCCTGGGAGCTCAAGGTCGGCTCAAGACTGAATGCGGAAGTGTGTGCTTTGTGGTCCCGCCGGTCGCTTCCTGCCCACAGCGGCTTGTCACTCTTTCAGAACGACTTGCCCGAAACTGGACACTCGAAGAATAGGGAATCGGCGCACCCATTGTGATAACTCCTCGCGCACCGCAGGCTAGCGGGTGTATGACCTCTTGGCGCTACGACCTCGCGCTCATCGCGCCGTACTGGGTTGATCGGGCGCTTCCCTCAAATCCCCATATCCATTGGAGCAGTCGAATCACATGAACAAGCGGTAGTCATAGGACCGATCTGCATATCTGTCTAACAGCGCGCCAATACGCGCGACACGTCGCGAGGTTTCGATAGTAGCTGGCAGCTGTCCGTACATGTCGAAGCTGTTGAAGTTCATCTTCGAGAGCCCCAGGATTTCTTCGGCCAGCACCATGAGGTCACTCGTTCCGGCGTGGCGAGTGAGGACCAGCGGCGCGGGAATGCGCCGCTTCCCCTGGTAGTACGTGCGCGACGGGTTCAAGGCGGTAGAGGCACCGTGCACCCACAACAAAGCCGTTGAGTCATCGACCACCACCGTCGTGCCGCGATGTATTGGATAGCCATCGACCTCATCCCTGAGCTCATGGAAGCTCCAGCACCGAGGAAGACCAGCAATGGCTGGTCTCGTGACATTCCGATCGAGCGCACCATGGCGTCGATTGACAGCGTATGTATCAACTCGAGCCCCCTGCAAGCAAGTCATTGATGTGTCTTATTGGATCGGCTGCATGCCGGTCAAACAATGCAAGCCTAACCTGAACTTTTCCTCACCAACCGAACAGGCGGAGAGACACGGCGAAACCTACTCCGAACTAGCTGCATCGCCGGTAAAAAGCCATCCGTCAACGGCCGTTCTTGGCTGAGAGCGGTAGCCAAGGCCAAGGCGCTGAACGTCCGAGATCGCTGCAAAGTGGACCAACGCATCAGCGTTGCTGTCCAACCCGCAGGGCGCAGGATTCGGAGGATCTTCCTGGCACGGGACCGAGGGTCGCAACTGGACCTTGCGTGTGTTAGGCATGGCACAGCCAAGGCACAGCCAGGGCACAGGAAGACCTGCGGCATTCCTTCAGACCATTGGTCCAAAGTCCTGCTGTGCCCTAGAACGCTTGCTCAAGAAGTCGACGTCGAAGCCAATCAACTGCCCTTGTGATTGGCTACTCACCGAGGAGGTGAGGTATGGCGCGGCTGGCGGGGATCGAACCCACGACCCTCGGCTTCGGAGGCCGATACTCTATCCACTGAGCTACAGCCGCGTGGCTGGAAAAGACCAATACTCGTTCTACTGCGCGCTTCCCGAATGACGACAGCCTTCGGAGGCCGATACTCTATCCACTGAGCTACAGCCGCGCGGTGGCGCCCATTCTAGCGGCTTGCTCGGGATCGCCCGGCCCGCCAGAGGCGCTAGATATAATCGCGGGCTGTCCGCCGGTGCCCCGGCGCACATTGCCAGAAGGCCTTGAAGGCCCGCCTGCCACCCCTGAGGACCCCATGAGCGACCACGATTCCCATACCGGCCCCATCAAGACGCCCGCCCAGTTGCTGTGGACGTCCTTCTTCGCGTTCGTGGTTCCTGTGTTCGTCATCATCGGCCTGGTCTACTTCGTGACCTCGGCCAACAAGCCCGGCGCCGGCGCGGTCGACACCGACATCGCGGTCGCCCAGCGCATCGAAAAAATCGGCTCCGTGGAAATCCGCGACGCCAACCGCCCGCTGGAGTCGGGCGCCAACGTCTACAAGGCCCAGTGCGCCGCCTGCCACGCGGCTGGCCTCGCGGGCGCTCCCAAGTTCGGCGACGCTGCCGCCTGGGCTCCGCGCATCGCCACCGGTTACGAGGCGCTGCTGAACTCCGCCCTCAAGGGCAAGGGCGCCATGGGCGCCCAGGGTGGCGGCGCCTTCCGCGACCCCGAAATCGGCCGCGCCGTGGTGCACATGGCCAACGCCGCCGGCGCCAAGTTTGCCGAGCCGCAGCTGGCGGCCCCCGCCCCGGCGGCCGAAGCCGCCGCGCCGGCACCCGCACCGGCCGCACCCGCGCCTGCGGCCCCCGTGGCCGCCGCTCCTGCCACCGCCCCGGCACCGGCGGCCCCCGCCGCCGCTGTCGCCGCCAACGGCGAAGCCCTGTACAAGCAGGCCTGCACCGTGTGCCACGCCGCGGGCGTGGCCGGCGCGCCCAAGACGGGCGACAAAGCCGCCTGGGCCCCGCGCATCGCGCAGGGCGTGGACGCGCTCACCGCCAGCGCCATCAAGGGCAAGGGCGCCATGCCGCCCAAGGGTGGCGCCATGGCCGCCTCGGACGCCGAAATCAAGGCCGCCGTGCAATACCTGGTCGACCGCGCCAAGTAAGCCCACGCGGCGCCACCGAGCACAAGCCGGTCAATGACCGGCTTTTTTCATGGCCTCGGGGCTGCGCACGAAGCCATAGCGCGCGGGCAGTTCGTCCACACGCACGGCCTCGGGTTGCCAGCGGCCCGCCTCCACCGCTTCGGCCGCGAGCGCCATGTCGGCCGTGTGCACGAGGCCGATGCCACGATCGGTGTCGAGGTAGAGCCTGCCCTCCTCGTCGAGCAGGCTGGCGCGCACCGCCACGGGCTCGCCGTCGTGGGCCTGTACGCCGCCGTCGGGCTGCAACCGCCAGACCCAGGGCGTGTTCTCCAGCTCCACGTAGACGCGCTGCGGGCCGTTCTGGAAGAACCATTGGCCGAGCTCATCGGCCGCGTAATTGCGGTGGATGAAGGCAATGAGCTTGTCGTGCCTCAGCGGCGAACCCTTGCTGCGGGCGAAAGGGCCGGCGGCCTGCACGCGGTCGTCGCGCATGTACCACTGGCCGCGCGCGTCCAGCCCCAGCCAGCCGTGGCAGTGCGGCACGTTGGGCCATTTGGCGAGCGCGGCCTTGACGATGTCGTCCATGACAGTGGCCTCAGGTGTGGGCGAGCAACCAGTGTCCCACCGCCTCGGGCATGGCGCGCACATGGCCCGGCAATCCCCAGGCGCCCAGCGGGGCGGCGAAGCCCACGTGGCCGCCGTGCGCCGGCTGCCACAGCGTCACGCGCGCCCCGGCCTCGCGCGCGGTCGGCAGCGAGTGCGCGGGCACGAAGGGGTCGTTGCGCGCGTTGACGGCCAGCGCCGGCACGCGGATGCGTGCCAGGTGCGGCTTGGCGGAGGCGCGCGCCCAGTAGTCCTCGGCGTCGCGGAAACCGTGCAGCGGCGCGGTGAAGATGTCGTCGAAGGCGTGCAGGTCGGCCGCCGCGCGCAAGGCCTCGGCGTTGAACAGGCCCGGGTGCTGGGCCAGCTTGTCCAGGGCCTTGGGCTTCATGCTGCGCAGAAACATGCGCGTGTAGATCTGCCGGTTCAGGCCCCGCCCGATGGCGTGGCCGCCCGCCGCGAGGTCCAGCGGCGAGCACACCGCCGCCACCGCCTTCACCACGCCGCTGGCCGCGTCGCCGGATTCACCGGCCCAGCGCAGCAGCGCGTTGCCGCCGAGCGAGACGCCCACCGCGACCAATGGGCGCAGCGGCTCGGCCTGGGCGAAGCGGCGCAGGATCCAGTCGATCTCCTCGAAGTCCCCCGAGTGGTAGGCGCGCGGCGCGCGGTTGATCTCGCCCGAGCAGCCGCGAAAGTGCGGCACCGCGTAGGCCAGGCCGCGCTCGGCCGCGAAATCGGCGAAGGCCACGGCGTACTGGCTGGCCGAAGAGCCTTCGAGCCCGTGGAACAGCACCAGGCGCGGCGACTGCGCGTGCGCCACATGCGAGGCGTGGTCGACGTCGATGAAGTCCCCATCGGGCGTGGTCCAGCGCTCGCGCCGCCAGAGGGGCGCCGGGCCGAAACGCTGGCGCGCCAGCAGCGCGGGCCAGATGGTCTGCGCGTGCCCGCCGGGCAGCCACCAGGGCGCTCGGTAGGCGGACAGATCGACCAAGGGTTCGGGTTTCAATTCAATGCAGCAGGGGCTTCTGGGCGGACGCCTCGGCCGGCTCGGTGCGCGTGCCCGGGCTGGCGTGGTGCGCGATCAGGCGCCAGCCCTGCGCCGTTTTGATGTAGACATTGGTGGCAAGCACGAAGGCGTGGCGCGGCCCGTCGTCGCCGAGCACGGCCACACGCTCAACCACGCTGTGCACGGCGCAGTGGCCGTCGTCGTGGCGGTGCAGCTTCTCGGGCGTGGCCATCACGCTGCCGTTGGCGAACATGGCCTCGAAAGTGGCGCGGATGGCCTCGTGCCCCAACAGGCGCGGGCCGCCGGGATGCACGCAGACGATGTCGTCCTCGTCCGCCCAGCAGGCCATGAGGCGGTCGATGTCGGCGTGTTGCAGGGCGTCGTAGAACGCGGCTTCGATGTCGTCCGGCGTACCCGGTGGCAGCTTGGGTTTGCGCATGCGCGCATTGTGCCGCCGCGCCACGGGTGCGGGGTATAGTGCCCGCGAACCCGGAACCCCAAGGAGATCCCATGCGTCGCCTGCTCTCGCTGCTGCTGCTCTGCGCCACCGCCGTGCTGGGCGGCTGCGGCTACAACGATTTCCAGCGCCTGGACGAAGAAAGCCGCTCGGCCTGGGCCGAGGTGCTCAACCAGTACCAGCGCCGCGCCGACCTCATTCCCAACATCGTCGCCACCGTGCAGGGCGAGGCCAATTTCGAGCGCGGCACGCTGGAGGCGGTGATCAACGCGCGCGCCAAGGCCACCTCGATCCAGGCCACGCCCGAGCTGCTCAACGACCCGGCGGCGCTGCAAAAATTCCAGGCCGCGCAGGGCGAACTGGGCAGCGCGCTCAGCCGCCTGATGGTGGTGGTGGAGCAGTACCCCAACCTCAAGGCCAACCAGGGCTTCTCCGACCTGCGCGTGCAACTCGAGGGCACCGAGAACCGCATCGCCGTGGCGCGCAACCGCTACATCCAGGCCGTGCAGGCCTACAACGTGCTGGCGCGCAGTTTCCCCAGCAACCTCACGGCCATGGTGTTCGGCTACCAGCCCAAGGCCAACTTCACCGTGGCCGACGAGGCGCAGATCAGCCAGCCGCCCAAGGTGGACTTCGGCACGCAGAAACCGTGATGCCGCGCCTGGCCGTGCCCTGAACCCCGCGCGGCCGCGCCCTCCTCCGATGAGCACCCTCCTGTCGCGCGCGCTGATGGCCCTGGTCCTGGGCCTGGCCACCGCCTTCGCCTGGGCGCAGGGCCTGCAGCCCGTGCCCGAGCTGCGCGCGCGGGCAATGGACCTCACGGGCACGCTGGACGCCGCCGCGCTGCAGCGCATCGAGGAGCGCCTGGCCGGCTTCGAGCGCGAGCGCGGCACGCAGATCGTGGTGCTGATGGTGGCGAGCACCGCCCCCGAGGACATCGCCGACTACACCCAGCGACTGGGCGACGCCTGGAAGATCGGGCGCCGCGACGTCGGCGACGGCCTGCTGTTCGTGATCGCCAAGGACGACCGGCGCATGCGCATCGCGCCGGCCAAGACCCTCGAAGGGGCCATCCCCGACCTGCTGGCGCGCCGCATCCTCGACCAGGCGGTGGCGCCCGCCCTGCGGCAGGGCGATTTCGCGGGCGGCATCGACGCCGGGCTCACGCAGATCATGGCCGCCGTGCGCGGCGAGGCGCTGCCGCCGCCCGCCCAGGCGCCGAGCACCCGCCGCGGCGCCGGTGAATGGACCGATGCCCTGGTGTTCCTGCTGTTCGCCGTGCCCATGGTCGCCGGTTTCATGCGCCGGGCCTTCGGGCGTGGACTGGGCATCCCGCTCACCGGCGCGGCCACGGGCGTGATCGCCTGGCTGCTCACCTCGGTGCTGTGGGTTGCGGCCGGGGCCGCGGTGCTGGGCATGCTGGTGGCGGTGCTCGCTCGCTTCATGCCCGCGTCGATGCCGTCGTCGCGCGGCCGTGGCGGCCCTTGGGGCGGCAGCGGGGGCTGGGGGGGTGGCGGCTTCGGCGGCGGCCGCGGCGGCGGGGGCTTCAGTTCCGGCGGCGGTGGCAACTTCGGGGGCGGCGGCGCCTCCGGCGGCTGGTGAGGACCTGGCCATGAAACGCTGGTGGCGCTTGTTCAGACACCGCTGGATGGACCGGCACGACAGCGCGCGCGCCGTGCCCGACGACATGGCCGAGCGCCTCACGCGGCGTGTCACGGCCAGCGAGGCGCGCCACACCGGCGAGGTGCGCCTGGTGGTCGAGGCCGCCTTGCCCACCAGCTACCTGCTACGCATCGGCCCCGACGAGCCCCTGGCCGCCGTGGTGCGCGACCGCGCCCTCGCCTGGTTCGGCCGCCTGCGGCTGTGGGACACCGAACACAACAACGGCGTGCTGATCTACCTGCTGCTCGCCGAACACGCCATCGAGTTCGTGGCCGACCGCGCGCTGGCGCGCCGGGTGGCGCCCGAGACCTGGCAGGCGATCGTCGACCGGCTCGGCGCGCAGTTGCGCGCGGGTGGGTTCGAGGACGGCCTCACGCAGGCGTTGGAGGAGGTGTCGGCGCTGCTGGTGCAGCACTTCCCGTCCGACGCCACGGCGCCCGGCGAGAACGAGCTGCCCGATACGGTGCTGCGCGCCTGAGCGCCGCACAGCTCGCCGCCAGCGCTCGCGCCGCCATGCGCCGCGCGGAGGTGCCCCCGATTCGCGCCGCCGATCAGCCGCGCCCGCGCGTCAGGTTGGTGCGGTTGTTCATCACCACCTGCAACTCTTGCTGCAGGGCCTTGTTCATCTGAGCGAAGGTCTTGAGCTTGCGCGTGGTGTCGCGCAGCCGGTCGGCCAGGCGCTTGGAGATGGCCAGCAGCAGGCGCGAGCCCAGGCGCGGGTCGTCCTTGAGCAGGCGCATCAGCGCGGTGCGCGACAGCACGGCGGCGGCGATGTCGGTGTTGGCCGTGCAGGTGGCCGAGCGCGGCGCACCGTCGAGCACGCCCATCTCGCCCAGCAGGTGGCCCGGACCCATCACGTTGACCACCATGCTCTCGTGCAGGCCGGGCAGGTCGCTCTCGACGGCGATGTCGCCCTCAAGCACCAGCAGCATGTAGTCGTTGCCGCGCACCTCGCCCTCGTGAATGATCACCGTGCCGGCCTTGATGAGCTTGGGCTTCATGTAGCCCACCACCTTCATCGCGTCCGCGATCGTGAGATCGGCGAGCGCCGTCGGCGTGACTAGCAGCCGGGCGGCGACTTCTTCAGGAGCGAGTTCCGGACTGTCGAAGAGCGAGGACATGCAGCGGGTGGCGCGCGGGGGACGCGGCCATCATAGTGAAGCGCCCGAACGCTGAACAGCGGCGCGGGCAAAAAAAGACCGGCGCAGGGCCGGTCTCTCGCGAAGGGAAGACGTCCTTCACTTCTTCTGACGGTACTTGCGCAGCGCCGCGATCTGCGCGGCCATGACCGCGAGTTCGGACGTGGCCTTGGCCAGGTCGACGTCGGTCTTCGCATTCTTCACCGCTTCTTCGGCCTGCTGGCGGGCCGACGAGGCCTTGGCCTCGTCGAGGTCCTTGCCGCGGATGGCGGTGTCGGACAGCACGGTGATGGCGTTGGGCTGCACCTCGAGGATGCCGCCGGCCACGAAGACGAACTCTTCGCCGCCGTCGGCCTTTTCGATGCGCACGGCACCGGGCTTGATGCGGGTGATCAGCGGAATGTGGCCGGGCAGAATGCCGAGCTCACCCGCCTCGCCCGGCAGGGCGACGAATTTGGCCTCGCCCGAGAAGATGGACTCCTCGGCGCTGACCACGTCGACGTGGATGGTGCTCACTGAATAGCCTCCGTACTGCGTACTGCGGTGCGAGCGCCTTCGGGCGGCCGGGCGGCGCTCATGGTGTTTCCTCAGGCAAGGACCGATCAGCCCGCCGCCAGCTTCTTGGCCTTCTCGAAGGCCTCGTCGATGGTGCCGACCATGTAGAAGGCCTGCTCGGGCAGGTGGTCGCATTCACCGGCGGTGATCATCTTGAAGCCGCGGATGGTCTCGGCCAGCGGCACGTACTTGCCGGGCGAGCCGGTGAACACCTCGGCCACGTGGAAGGGCTGCGACAGGAAGCGCTGGATCTTGCGGGCGCGGGCCACGGCCAGCTTGTCTTCGGGAGACAGTTCGTCCATGCCCAGGATGGCGATGATGTCGCGCAGTTCCTTGTAGCGCTGCAGCGTGCCCTGCACGGCGCGGGCCGTGCTGTAGTGCTCTTCGCCGACGACCAGCGGGTCGAGCTGGCGGCTGGTGGAGTCCAGCGGGTCCACGGCGGGGTAGATGCCCAGCGCGGCGATGTCGCGGCTCAGCACCACGGTGGAGTCCAGGTGGGCGAAGGTGGTGGCGGGCGAGGGGTCGGTCAGGTCGTCCGCGGGCACGTACACGGCCTGGATCGAGGTGATGGAGCCCACCTTGGTGGAGGTGATGCGCTCCTGCAGGCGGCCCATCTCTTCGGCCAGCGTCGGCTGGTAGCCCACGGCGGACGGCATGCGGCCCAGCAGGGCGGACACTTCGGTGCCGGCCAGCGTGTAGCGGTAGATGTTGTCCACGAAGAACAGCACGTCGCGGCCTTCGTCACGGAAGGACTCGGCGATGGTCAGGCCGGTCAGGGCCACGCGCAGGCGGTTGCCCGGGGGCTCGTTCATCTGGCCGTAGACCATGGCCACTTTCGACTCGGCCAGGTCGTCCAGCTTCACGACGCCGGAGTCGGCCATCTCGTGATAGAAGTCGTTGCCCTCGCGGGTGCGTTCACCCACGCCGGCGAACACGGACAGGCCCGAGTGCGCCTTGGCGATGTTGTTGATGAGCTCCATCATGTTCACGGTCTTGCCCACGCCGGCGCCACCGAACAGGCCCACCTTGCCGCCCTTGGCGAAGGGGCAGACCAGGTCGATCACCTTGATGCCGGTTTCCAGCAGTTCCTGCGACGGCGACAGCTCGTCGTAGGCGGGGGCCTTGCGGTGGATGGAGGCGGTGAGGGTCTGGTCGACCGGGCCGCGCTCGTCGATGGGGTTGCCCAGCACGTCCATGATGCGGCCCAGCGTGGCCTTGCCCACGGGCACGGTGATGGGGGCGTTGGTGTTGGTCACCAGCATGCCGCGGCGCAGGCCGTCGGACGAGCCCAGGGCGATGGTGCGCACCACGCCGTCACCGAGCTGCTGCTGGACTTCCAGCGTGAGGGCCGTGCCCTCCATCTTCAGCGCGTCGTACACGCGCGGCATTTGGTCGCGCGGGAATTCCACGTCCACAACGGCGCCGATGCACTGGACGATCTTGCCTTGCACTTGAGACATGATGTTTACCTTCTGTTTTCTCTGGATTCGGAGGGGCGCGGACCTTAGACGGCGGCGGCGCCGGCGACGATCTCGGACAGCTCTTTGGTGATGGCGGCCTGGCGGGTCTTGTTGTAGACGAGCTTGAGCTCGCCGATCACGTTGCCGGCGTTGTCGGTCGCGGCCTTCATGGCCACCATGCGCGCCGCCTGCTCGGACGCCATGTTCTCGGCCACGGCCTGATAGACCTGGGCCTCGACGTAGCGCAGCAGCAGCTCGTCGATGACGGTGGCCGCGTCGGGTTCGTAGATGTAGTCCCAGTCGCGGCCGCCCGCGCCTTCCTGCAGGTCCTCGGCGGTCAGGGGCAGCAGCTGCTGCACCACGACCTCTTGCCTCATCGTGTTGATGAAGCGGGTGTAGGCCAGGTGCACGCTCTTGATGCGGCCCTCGGTGTAGGCGTCGAGCAGCACCTTGACGGGGCCGATCAGCTTGTCCAGGTGGGGCCGGTCGCCCAGGTTCGTGACGCTGGACACCACCTTGGCGCCGATGCGGTTCATGAAGCCCAGGCCCTTGTTGCCGATGGCCACGATCTCGGCCGACTCACCCGCGGCCTGCAGGGCCTTGAGCTCGTTCGTGAAGGCGCGCAACACGTTGGTGTTGAGGCCGCCACAGAGGCCCTTGTCCGTGGTCACGACGACGAAGCCCGCGGTCTTGGCCTCGTTGGTTTCCATGAACGGGTGCGTGTACTCGGGGTTCGCCTTGCTCAGGTTGCCCGCAATCTGCCGCACCTTCTCGGCGTAAGGCCGGGCCGCACGCATGCGGTCCTGCGCCTTGCGCATCTTGGACACGGAAATCATCTCCATGGCCTTGGTGATCTTCTTCGTCGATTCGAAGTTTTTGATCTTGCCGCGGATTTCCTTGCCTGTAGCCATCGCTGCTCCTGGTTGGCCCTGGGGCGCTCAGTACGTGCCGGTTTTCTTGAACTCGGCGATGGCCGCCGACAGCTGGGCTTCGGCGTCCTTGTCCATGGCCTTGTCGTTCTGCAGCTTGCTCAGCAGCGCGGCGTGCTTGTCCTTCAGGAAGGCGTGCAAGCCCGACTCGAAGGCCAGCACCTTCTTCACGTCGACGTCGTCCAGGAAGCCCTTGTTCACCGCGAACAGCGACGCGGCCATCAGGCTGATGGACTGCGGGCTGTACTGGGCCTGCTTGAGCAGTTCGGTCACGCGGGCACCGCGGTCGAGCTGTTTGCGGGTGGCTTCGTCGAGGTCGGAGGCGAACTGCGCGAAGGCCGCGAGTTCACGGTACTGCGCGAGGTCGGTACGGATACCGCCGGACAGGCCCTTGATCAGCTTGGTCTGGGCGGCACCACCCACGCGCGACACCGAGATACCCGCGTTGATGGCGGGACGGATGCCGGCGTTGAAGAGGTTGGTCTCCAGGAAGATCTGGCCGTCGGTGATCGAGATCACGTTGGTCGGCACGAAGGCGGACACGTCGCCGGCCTGCGTCTCGATGATGGGCAGCGCGGTCAGCGAGCCGGTCTTGCCCTTGACTTCACCCTTGGTGAAGGCTTCGACGTAGTCGGCGTTGACGCGGGCGGCGCGCTCGAGCAGGCGGCTGTGCAGGTAGAACACGTCGCCGGGGTAGGCTTCGCGGCCCGGCGGGCGGCGCAGCAGCAGCGAGACCTGGCGGTAGGCCACGGCCTGCTTGGACAGGTCGTCGTACACGATGAGGGCGTCCTGGCCACGGTCGCGGAAGTACTCGCCCATGGTGCAGCCCGAGTAGGCCGACAGGTACTGCATGGCGGCCGATTCGGAGGCCGAGGCGGCGACGACGATGGTGTAGTCCATCGCACCGGCCTGCTCCAGGGCGCGCACCACGTTCTTGATCGACGACGCCTTCTGGCCGATGGCGACGTAGATGCAGGTCATGTTCTGACCCTTCTGGTTGATGATCGCGTCGATCGCCACGGCGGTCTTGCCGGTCTGGCGGTCGCCGATGATCAGCTCGCGCTGGCCACGGCCGACAGGCACCATGGAGTCGATGGACTTCAGGCCGGTCTGCACCGGCTGGTCGACCGACTGGCGCGCGATCACGCCCGGGGCGACCTTCTCGATCACGTCGGTCAGCTTGGCGTTGATCGGGCCCTTGCCGTCGATGGGCTGACCCAGGGCGTTCACCACGCGGCCCACGAGCTCGGGGCCCACGGGCACTTCCAGAATGCGGCCCGTGCACTTGACGGTGTCGCCTTCGGAGATGTGCTCGTACTCGCCCAGCACCACGGCGCCGACGGAGTCGCGCTCGAGGTTGAGCGCCAGGCCGAAGGAAGGCACGCCGTCCTTGTTGGCCGGGAATTCGAGCATCTCGCCCTGCATCACGTCGGACAGGCCGTGCACGCGCACGATGCCGTCGGTGACGGACACCACGGTGCCCTGGTTGCGCACGTCGCTGCTGGCCGCCAGGCCCTCGATGCGGGACTTGATCAGTTCGGAAATTTCGGCGGGATTGAGTTGCATGACTCTTTCCTTCTTTCGTTGATTGGTATGCGGCGCGCCCGACGTCCGGCCATCAGGCCGTGAGGGCAACTTTCATCTGTTCCAGGCGGGCCTTGACGGAGGTGTCCAGCACCTCGTCACCGACCACCACGCGAATGCCGCCGATGAGCTCGGGCTGCACTTGCACCTGCAGGTTGAGCGGGCGGGCGAAGCGCTTCTCGAGCACGGCCGACAGGTCGGCCAGGGCCGAGGGCTCGATCGGGAAGGCGCTGTACACCGTGGCGTCGGCCGATCCCTGCTGGGCGTTCTTGAGCGCGCGGAACTGGGCGGCGATCTCGGGCAGCGCGGCCAGGCGGTCATTGTCGATCACCGTGCGCAGGAAGTTCTGGCCGGCGGTCGGCAGCGGGCTCTTGAGCACGCCACCGATGAGATCGAACACCTGCTGGGGCGAGACCTTGGGGTTGTCGGCGAACTGGCGCAGCCCCGCATCGGCGGCCACGGTGGCCAGGGCGTCAAGCCAGGCCGCCGTGCCGGCGGCATCCTGGCCGCAGGCCTTGAACAGCGCTTCCGCGTACGGGCGGGCAATGGTGGCGATTTCGGCCATGGTCGTCTCGTGTTGGACCGATCAGAGCTCGGTCTTCAGGCGGTTGAGCAGGTCGGCGTGCACGCCGGCGTTGACTTCCTTGCGCAGGATCTGCTCGGCGCCCTTGACGGCCAGCGCGGCCACCTGCTCGCGCAGCGTCTCGCGGGCCTTGACGACCTGCTGCTCGGCTTCCTGGCGCGCGGCGGCCACGATCTTGGCGGCCTCGTCGTTGGCGCGGGCCTTGGCCTCTTCGATGATGGTCTGCGCGCGGCGCTCAGCGTCGGCCAGGCGGGTGGCGGACTCGTTGCGCGACTTGCCCAGCTCCTCTTCGACGCGCTTGTTGGTCGCGGCGAGTTCGGTCTTGGCCTTCTCGGCGGCGGCCAGGCCTTCGGAAATCTTCAGCGCGCGCTCATCGAGAGCCTTTGCGATCGGTGGCCAGATGAACTTCATCGTGAACCAGATCAGGATCGCGAAGACGATGGCCTGCGCAAAGAGGGTTGCATTGATGTTCATCGCAACGCCTTTCTGTGTGGACTAAGGGAAAAACACACCGGCGACCCGGCGGACGGACCGAGGCGGCGGCGGGCGCTGCGCCCGCTCACCGCGATGGCCACGCCCGCGCGGGGCCGACCAACCGATTTACAGCGTGAAGGGGTTGGCGAAGGCGAACAGCAGGGCGATGGCCACGCCGATCAGGAAAGCTGCGTCGATCAGGCCGGCCAGGATGAACATCTTGGTCTGCAGGTCGTTCATGAGTTCGGGCTGACGGGCCGACGACTCGAGGAACTTGCCGCCCATCAGCGCGATGCCGATGGAAGCGCCGATGGCGCCCAGACCGACGATGAGGCCGCAAGCCAGAGCGACGAGACCCAGAACGTTTTCCATGATGACTCCTATTGAGATGGAAGTTTGCTGATTGAGAAAAGGAACGAAATTACCCGAGCGCGTCCTGGACGGTCGCGTCAGTGAGCGTCATGCGCCTGCCCCAGGTAGATAAGGGCCAGCATCATGAAGATGAACGCCTGCAAGGTGATGACCAGGATGTGGAACAAGGTCCACACCGTGCCGGCGATCAGGTGTCCGACGAAGAAGAGTCCACCGCCGAGCGAGAGGGTGGCATAGGCCCCCAGCAGCGCGATCAGCATGAACACCAGCTCACCCGCGAACATGTTGCCAAACAACCGCATGCCGTGCGAAACCGTCTTCGCCACGAACTCGATCATTTGCATCAGGAAGTTGACCACGCCCAACAGCACCGCCCAGAGCGGGTTCTTGCTGGTGCCGAAGGGAGCGGACACCAATTCATGCGCCCAGCCACCCAGGCCCTTGATCTTGATGTTGTAGAACAGGCAGAGCAGCAGGACGGAGACGGACAGACCCAGGGTCGTGGACAGGTCGGCCGTGGGCACGACGCGCAGGTAGTCCTTGAAGCCCATGGCGGGGCCGGCGCTGTGCCAGATCTGGGGAATCAGGTCGACCGGGATCATGTCCATGAAGTTCATCAGGAAGATCCAGACGAACACGGCCAGGGCGAGAGGGGCGATGAGCTTGCGGCTGGTGGCGTTGTGGATGACGGCCTTGGCCTGGTTGTCCACCATTTCGACCAGGATCTCGACGGCGGCCTGGAAGCGGCCCGGCACGCCGGCGGTGGCCTTGCGCGCGGCCAGCCACAGCACGACGCACATGAGCAGGCCCAGCAGGCTGCTGACGACCACCGAGTCCACGTTGATCACGGAGAAGTCGACGATGCTCGACTGCTTGTGGTTCGTCAGGTGAACGAGGTGGTGGCGAATGTATTCGCCCGGGGTCAGAGTGCCTTCAGCAGCCATTTGTGTGCACCAAAACGCGGAGTCAACCGTTTGCGACCGGCCTACGGGTCTGGAGCAGCACCCCGAACCAGTAGACCTTGAGAACCAACACCAGCCCGATCAGCAGCCCGATCCAGTTCGGCTCGGGCAGGATCCAGACCGCCGCGGCCAGCAGAGCCACCGACAGCAGGACTTTCACGCCCTCCCAGAACAGGAAACCGACCAGCGCGGCCTGCGCAAAGCCCGACGCGAGCCGGGACAAGGCGCTGGAGGTCAATCCGTAGGCCATGAGGGCCGAAGGGATCGCCACCGTTGCCGCGCCGTACAGGACCGACACCGCGACAGAGGCCCGTTGCGTGAGCAACGCGGCAACCGCGGCGGCGAGCAGCCCCACCAGCCACTGCACCCCCACCAGCCGCCAGAGCGATAGCCCCGGCTGGCTGGCGCGCCATTGCCGCGCTTCCTCGCGCGTCAACGGCTTGAATTCGGGTTCTTGCGCCCCATCTCCGGGGTCATCGGTCAGGGGCGGCGTCGGCTTGGCAGTCAGCATGGGTCGACAACGCGGTTGACGGAAAGATGACGGACCGGTCAGGTTCGCAAAGCCATTGATTATACGTAGAAACCCGATGGGCCAGTCAAGGCTCGGGAGCGGTCACGCGCGGGCGAAAACACCCGGCCGGATAATCCCCTCATGAACCCTCCCCTGCCCGATTCGCTCTGCTTTCTCAACGGCGACTACACCGCCCTGCGCGACGCGCGCATCAGCGTGCTCGATCGCGGCTTCATCTTCGGTGATGGCGTCTACGAGGTGCTGCCGGCCTATGGCGGACGGATCTTCCGCTTCACCGAGCACATGGACCGGCTGGACCGCTCGCTGCGCGAGCTGCGCATCGCCAACCCCCACACGCGCGACGAATGGCTGGCGATCGCGCGCCGGCTGATCGCCGACCGCCAGGCCGCGGGCGTGGCCAACCAATTGATCTACCTGCAGGTCACGCGCGGCGTGGCGCCGCGCGACCACGTGATGGTGCCGGGCCTGACGCCCACGGTGTTCGTGATGGCCGGCGAGATGAAGCTGCCCAGCGCCGAGCAGCGCGCCAACGGCGTGGCCTGCGTGACAGCCGACGACTTCCGCTGGCAGAAGGCCCATATCAAAAGCACCAGCCTGCTGGGCGCGGTGTTCGCGCGCCAGATCAGCGCCGACGCCGGCGCGCTGGAGACCGTGATGTTCCGCGACGGCTTCCTCAGCGAGGCCGCGGCCAGCAACGTCTGGGTGGTGAAGAACGGCACCGTGATGGGGCCGCCCAAGGACCACCTGGTGCTGGAAGGCATCCGCTATGGCCTGATCGAGTCGATCTGCCGCGACAACGGCATCCCCTTCGAGCTGCGCCGCGTGTCGCGCGACGAGGTGCTCGCCGCCGACGAGCTGCTGCTGTCCTCGGCCACCAAGGAGGTGCTGCCCATCACCACGCTCGACGGCCGCCCGGTGGGCAATGGCCAGCCCGGCCCGGTGGGCGCGCGCCTGCTGGCCGCCTACCAGCGCGCCGTGGCCGAGCAATCCCTCTGAGGCCACGCCATGGACACGCCACCCGACATCCCGCCCGAGCAGTCGCTCATCACCTACCCCACCCATTTCCCGATCAAGGTGATGGGCGACAACGTCGAGGGCTTCGCCGAGGCCATCGTCGAGGTGGTGCGTAACTTCGACCCGTCCTTCGACGCCGCCACGCTGGAGCGCCGGCCCAGCAAGGCAGGCAACTACATGGGCCTGACGGTGGCCGTGTTCGTCACCAGCCGCGACCAGCTCGACGAGGTCTACCGCACCCTGACCACGCACCCCATGGTCAAGGTCGTGCTCTGATTCCATGGACGTGCGCTGGCTCGGCCGGGCCGCCTACCGGCCCACCTACGAAGCCATGCAGGCCTTCACCGCCGCGCGCACGCCCGACACGCCCGATCAGCTCTGGGTCTGCGAGCACCCGCCGGTGTTCACGCAGGGCCTGGCCGGCCACGAAGACCACCTGCTCGCGCCCGGCGACATCGAGGTGGTGGCCACCAACCGCGGCGGCCAGGTCACGTACCACGGCCCGGGCCAGGTGGTGGCCTACCCGCTGATCGACCTGCAGCGCGCGGGCTACTTCGTCAAGGAATACGTCTACCGCATCGAAGAAGCGGTGATCCGCACGCTGGACCATTTCGGCGTTACCGGCCACCGCGTGGCCGGCGCGCCTGGCATCTATGTGCGGCTGGACGATCCGCGCGGCCACGCGCGGCTGCCGCAGGCGCCCGCGCGGCGCGAGCCCGGCAGCCCGCCGCCCGCGCCCGACTTCGCCGGCCTGGGCAAGATCGCGGCACTGGGCATCAAGGTGAGCCGGCACTGCACCTACCACGGCGTGGCCCTGAACGTGGCCATGGACCTGCAACCCTTCCACCGTATCAACCCGTGCGGCTACGCCGGGCTGCAAACGGTGGACCTTTCTACAATCGGCGTCCCCGTCACCTGGGACGACGCGGCCATTGTCCTGAGCCAGAAGCTCGGCGCACTGCTGGCCCCTTGAGCCCATCGCCACCCCCTTCGCCATGAGCACGACCTACGATCCCACCGCCAAGCAGAAAAGCCAGGCCAAGACCGCGCGCATCCCCATCAAGATCGTGCCGGCCGAGACGCTCAAGAAGCCGGAGTGGATCCGCGTCAAGGCGGGCAGCCCGAGCACCCGCTTCTACGAGATCAAGGACATCCTGCGCAGCAACAAGCTGGTGACAGTGTGCGAGGAGGCCAGCTGCCCCAACATCGGCGAGTGCTTCGGCAAGGGCACGGCCACCTTCATGATCATGGGCGACAAGTGCACGCGCCGCTGCCCGTTCTGCGACGTCGGCCACGGCCGCCCCGATCCGCTGGACGCGGACGAGCCGGTCAACCTGGCCAAGACCATCGCCCAGCTCCAGCTGAAATACGTGGTGATCACCAGCGTGGACCGCGACGATCTGCGCGACGGCGGAGCGGGCCATTTCGTCGAGTGCATCCGCAAGACGCGCGAGCTCTCCCCCCAGACCACCATCGAGGTGCTGGTGCCCGACTTCCGCGGTCGCGACGACCGAGCGCTGGACATCCTGAAGGCCGCGCCGCCCGACGTGATGAACCACAACCTGGAGACCGTGCCGCGCCTGTACAAGGAAGCGCGCCCGGGTTCGGACTACGCCTTCAGCCTGAACCTGCTCAAGAAGTTCAAGGCCCTGTTCCCGAACGTGCCGACCAAGAGCGGCATCATGGTCGGCCTGGGCGAGACCGACGAGGAGATCCTGCAGGTGATGCAGGACATGCGCGCGCACGGCATCGACATGCTCACCATCGGGCAGTACCTGTCGCCCAGCGGCCACCACCTGCCGGTGCGCCGCTACGTGCACCCCGACACCTTCAAGATGTTCGAGGCCAAGGCCTACGAGATGGGCTTCACCCACGCCGCCGTGGGCGCCATGGTGCGCAGCAGCTACCACGCCGACCAGCAGGCCCACGGCGTGCTGGAAGCGCTGGCGGCGCCGGCTTCCGCCGGCCCGCGCTGAGCGCCCGGCCCGCTCAGCGGGCCCCGGCCAGCAGCGCCTCGATGCGCGCGCCGGCCTGCAAGACCGCCGCGTCCTGGAAGCGCGGCCCCACCACCTGCACGCCGAAGGGCGCGCCCTCGGCGTCGGCGCCCAGCGGCAGGCTCAGCGCCGGCTGCTGCGTGAGGTTGAACGGGTAGGTGAAACCGCCCACGGCCTCGAACCAGGGCCCGGCGCCCACCTCGCCCAGCGGCGGCGCCGCGCCCGGCGTGGCCGGCGTGATCAGCAGGTCGACGTCGGCGAAGCGCTGCGCCAGCGCACCGGTCCAGGCGCGCAGGCGGGCGCGGGCGCGCGCCAGCTCGGCCGGCGCCTGCGCGGCGCCCTGCCCGTACGCGTCGCGCAGGCCGGGCGAGAGCCGCTCGCGCTGCGCCTCGGTCCAGTCCACGAAGGACTCATGGATGCGCGACAGCCAGACGCGCCACATGTCCTCGGCCCGGTCGCTCGCGGCCTCGGGCCAGTGGATCAGCGTGTGGCCCGCGCCGGCCAGGCGCTCCACCAGTGCCGCCACGGCCTCGGCCATGGCCGGCTGCACGGCCCGCGACGAGCCCAGCGACAGCGTCCAGGCCACGCGCAGGGCGCGGGCGGGCGGCGCCTCGGTCCGCGCGAACAGCGAAGAAGGGTCGCGCGCGTCGGCTTGCGACAGCACGCGCATGGCCAGGGCGCAGTCGGCCACCGAGCGCGTGAACGTGCCCAGGTGCGCGAACTCGGCGAAAGCGCTGGCCGGCGCGAGCGGGATGGCGCCGAAGCTGGGCTTGAAGCCCACCGTGCCGCTCCACGACGCGGGCAGGCGCACCGAGCCGCCGGCGTCGCTGCCCAGGGCCAGCGGCCCCCAGCCAGCGGCCACCTGCGCGGCCGCCCCGCTGCTGGAGCCGCCGATCTCGCGGCCCGGCGCCGCGGGGTTGCGGGTGGTGCCGGCCTGCGGGTTCGACGAACCCACGGTCCAGCCGAACTCGGTGGTGGTGGTCTTGCCGAACAGCACCGCGCCGCCCGCGCGCAGCGGCGCCACGCCGGGCGCGTCCTGCGGCACGGGGTCGTCGCTGCCGCTCAGCGAGCCGCGCCGCGTGGGCCAGCCGGCCACGTTCACCAGGTCCTTGATGGAGACCGGCACGCCGTCCAGCACCGACAGGGGCCGGCCCTCATGCCAGCGCCGGCCCGAGGCCTCGGCCTCGCGCGCGGCCGCCGCGCGGTCGAGCAGGCAGAAGGCGTTGATGCCGCGCGCGTCGGCCTCGATGGCGTCGAACAGCTGGTCCAGCGCCTGCAGCGGGTGCAGGCGGCCATCGCGGTAGGCCGCGGTCAGCCCGGCGACGTCCAGGGACAGGGCGTCGACGGCCATCAGGGCGCCGCCTTGAAGGTTTCGAACTCGACGTTGTAGTAGGCGCCGTCCTGCTTCTCGAAGCGGCGGATGTACTGGTCGTGCACCACGTCGCGGCTGTTCTTGTCGATGGTCAGGCTGCCGCGCGGGCTGTCGATCTTCAGCCCGGCGAGCGCGGCGATCAGCGTCGGCCCGTCGGCCTTGCCGCCGGTCTTGGCCAGCGCCGCGTACAGCGCGGCCATGCCGTCGTAGGCGGCCACGCCCATGATGGTGGGGCGCGACTTCGCATCGCGCTGGGCCTTGAACTCGCGCACGAAGCGCTCGTTCAGCGCCGACTTGTGGTGCATGGAATAGGGGTACACGGTGGTGATGCCCACGCCGCGCTCGCCGATCGCCTCGACCAGGGCCTCGTCGACGATGTCGCCGGTGCCGATGAGCTGGATGCCGGCCTCGGGCAGGCCCTTGTCGCGGTACTCCTTGATGAAGGCCGGCGCCACGTCGCCGCCGTTGACGAAGGAGAACAGCACATCGGGCCGGGCGTCCTTCACGCGCTGCATGTAGGGCGCGAAGTCCAGCGTCATGAGCGGCGTGCGCACGCTGCCCACGATCTCGCCGCCGGCCTTCTTGAAGGCCGCGATGAAGGCCGCCTCGGCGTCGTGGCCCGGCGAGTAGTCGGCCACGATCACATAGGCCTTCTTCGCGCCCTGCTGGATGGCCCACTGCGCGATCGGCGGCACGGTCTCCGGGTAGTGGAAGGAGGTGCGCACCATGTAGGGCGACTTGGCGGTGAGCCCGCCGGCGGCCGCGTTCATGACGATCATGGGCACCTTGGCCTGGGTGGCGATGGGCGCCACCGCCAGCGCGTTCGGCGTGAAGCCGAAGCCCGCGAGCACGTTCACCTTCTCGCGCACCACCAGTTCGGTGGCGATGCGCTTGGCCGCGTCGGGGTTGGGCCCGCCCACGTCCTTGATCACCACCTCCACGCGCTTGCCGGCCACGCTGTCGCCGTGCATCTTCTGGTAGGCCCGTATGCCGGCCTGCATCTGCTTGCCGAATTCGGCGAAGGGGCCGGACATCTCGGCGATGACGCCGACACGCACGATGTCCTGGGCGAAGGCGGCGGGTGCGGCCGCCAGACCCAAGGCGACGAGCGCGCCACCAAGGGCTTTCTGGAAAGGGAATGGCATGACAGGTGTCCTCATGGGGGGTTGAACCGGGCGCCCCGGCGCCCGCGATGGAATCGGGGGGGTCAGGCGGGTTCGGCGATGCCCACGCCCAGCAGGCCTTCGAGCAGGGCCGCGTCCTGGGCCAGCGCCGCGCTCGGCCCCGCGTGCACCACGGTGCCGCGCTCCAGCACGATGGCCTGGTGCGTCATCTCCAGCGCCAGCACGGGGTGCTGCTCCACGACGATGGACGCCAGACCTTCCTGCTCGCAGAGCCGGCGGATCGAGACCGCCAACTCCTCCACGACGATGGGCGCCAGGCCTTCCATGGGCTCGTCCAGCAGCAGCAGGCGCGGGTTGGTCATCAGCGCGCGGCCGATGGCCAGCATCTGCTGCTCGCCGCCCGAGAGCTGGTTGCCGTAGTTGCCGCGCCGCTCGCGCAGGCGCGGGAACAGCCCGTACACGCGCCGCAGGTTCCACGGCCCCTTGGTGGCGATCACCGTGAGGTTCTCCTCCACCGTGAGCGAGGGAAAGACCTCGCGCTCCTGCGGCACCCAGCCCAGGCCGGCGCCGGCGCGGCGGTGCGAGGGCCAGCGCGTGATGTCCTGCCCGGCCCAGCGCACGGCGCCGCGCATCACGCGGGTGTTGCCCATCAGGGTTTCGAGCAGCGAGGTCTTGCCCACGCCGTTGCGGCCCAGCACGGCGAGGCTCTGTCCCTCGTCGAGCGAAAAGTCCAGTTCGTGCAGCACGACGGCGTTGCCGTAGCCGGCCACCACCCGGTCGAAAGCCAGCAGCTCAGCCATGCGCCACCTCCACGGGGATGGCGCGCGTGGCCTGCGTGTGGGACTGGCCCAGGTAAACCTCGCGCACGCGCGGGTCGCGACCGATCTCGGTCGGCGTGCCCTCGGTGAGCACCTGCCCCGTGACCAGCACCGAGATGCGGCGCGCGAAGCGAAAGACCAGTTTCATGTCGTGTTCGATGAAGAGGACGCTGATGTCCGCCGGCAGCGCGGCGATGACCTCGAAGAGCTCGCCACTCTCGTCCTCCGGCACGCCGGCGGCCGGCTCGTCGAGCAGCAGGATGCGCGGCTTGGCCGCCATGGCCAGCGCGATCTCCAGCAGGCGCTGCTTGCCGTAGGGCAGCTCGGCCACCGGTACCTCGGCCAGCGCATCGAGCTTCAGGCGCCCGAGCAGCTCGTGCGCCTCCGCGTAGACGGCGGCGTGGCGCTTGAGCGGGCGCCACCACACGGCGCCCAGGCCCTCGCGTTCGCTGATCGCCAGCACCACCGAGCTCAGCGGCGTGAGGCTGGGGAACAGGGTGTTGATCTGGAAGGTGCGGGCCAGGCCGCGGCGCGCGCGGCGGTCGGCCGACAGCGCGGTCACGTCCTCGCCGTTCATGAGCACGCGGCCGGCCGAGGGCTTGTAGACGCCGGTGAGCAGGTTGATCAGCGTGGTCTTGCCGGCGCCGTTGGGGCCGATCAGGGCCTGGCGCGCGCCGGGCTCCAGCGACAGGCTCACCTCGCTCACCGCGCGGAAGGCGCCGAAGGAGATGCCCAGGCCATGGGTCTGCAGGGCGGGCGTGTTCATCGGGCGTCCTCCCGGGTCTGGAACAGGCGCGAGAGCGCGCCCATGAGGCCACCGCGGCCCATCAGCACCGCGGCGATGAGGAAGAGGCCCAGCCAGAACTGCCAGTACTGCGGGTTCATGTCGGCGAACCAGTCGTGCACCAGCATGTAGACGATGGCGCCGATCAGGCCGCCGTACAGGCGCCCCGTGCCGCCCAACACCAGGATGATCAGGATCTCGGCCGAGCGGTTGAAGCCGATCGATTCGATGCCGACGAACTGCGTGGTCTGCGCCAGCAGCGCGCCCGCGACGCCGGCCACGCCGGCCGACAGCGCGTAGGCCAGGCGCAGGCGCGCGTCCACCGGCGAGCCGATGGCCAGCATGCGCTTGCGGCTGTCGTGGATGCCGCGCAGCGCCAGGCCGAAGGGCGAGCGCAGGATCAGCCGCACGCCCAGAAAGACCAGCAGCACGATGAAGAAGGCGTAGACGAAGGCGGTCTGGCCGAACAGGTCGAACTCGAAGCGGCCGAACAGCGGCTGCACCACCATGCCCTGCAGGCCGTCGGTGCCGCCGGTGATGCCCGAAAGCCGGTTCGCCAGCTCGGCCAGCAGCATGCACACGCCGATGGTGATCATCAGCCGCGCCAGGTCGGTGCCGCGCACCACCAGGGCGCTGAGCAGGTAGCCGAGCGCCACGCAGACCAGCAGCGCCACCAGCAGGCCCGAGAAGGGTTCGCCCCAGCCATGCTTGGCCAGCAGGCCGGCCGCGTAGGCGCCCGCGCCGAAGAAGGCCGCGTGGCCCACGGTGAGGATGCCGGCGTAGCCCAGGGCCATGTCCAGCGACACGGCGAACAGGCCGAAGATGAGGATCTGGCTCATCAGGCTCAGGTGCTCGGGCAGCAGGAAGTAGCACGAGCCCAGGGCCAGCCAGAAGAACACCTCGGCCGTGCGCAGCTGCGCGGGCTTCAAAACAATGGGTTTCATATCAGCGGCGCCCCAGATGCGGCGTTTGAAGCGAGGCCAGGCAGAGGCACCGCGGGACCGGCTTGGCCGGACCGCAGGTGCCGCCCCCTTGAGGGGGTCGCGCGAAGCGCGGCGGGGGTGTTCGGATCACGCCAAGCCCTTTCGCGGGACGATCCCGTTGGGCCGCACGAGCAGCATGACGATCATGACCACGTAGATGAGGAAGGCGCCCGCCTCGGGCAGGTAGTACTTGCCGGCCACGTCCACGATGCCCACCAGCAGCGCGGCCACGAAGGGGCCGGTGATGGTGCCGGCGCCGCCGACGCAGACCACGATGAGGAAGTACACGAGGTACTTCAGCGGAAAGCTGGGCTCCAGCCCCAGCATTCCCAGGCTGAGCGCGCCGCCCAGGCCCGCCAGGCCGCAGCCCAGCGAGAAGGTGAGGAAGAACAGGCGCTGCACCGGAATGCCGGTGCCGGCGGCCACGCGCTGGTTGTCCACCGCCGCGCGCACCATGGCGCCGTAACGCGTGCGCCCCAGGCCCAGCAGCAGCGCCGCGAGCACCAGCAGGCCGCAGACGATGAGGAACAGGCGGTAGCGGCTCACCTCCAGGCCCAGCAGGGACAGGCGGCCGTCGAGGGACTCGGGCAGCTTGAACGGCTGCATCGTGGGCCCGAAGAACCAGGTGAAGGCCGCCACCGACACGAACACGATGCCGATGGACAGCAGCACCTGGTCGAGCGGGTGCGCCTTGTAGAGCCGCCGGTAGAGCAGCGCCTCGAACAGCGCGCCCACCAGCGCCGCGGCGACGAAGGCCGCCGCGAGCGCGGGGTAGAAGCCCAGGCCGTAGCGGTTCATCAGCAGCGCCGCCGCGTAGCCGCCCACCATGGCGAAGCTGCCATGGGCCAGGTTCACGAAGTTCATCAGGCCCATCGTGATGGACAGGCCCACTGCTATGAGGAACAGGAGCATGCCGTAGGCCACTCCGTCGAAGATCACGATCGCCATGGGGATCCGTTCACAAGTCCGCCGGGCGCGCGCTCAAGGGGCGGCCTTGGCCGGGTCCTTCACGCGCTCGAACTGGTCGAACTCCACGTTGACGAGCTTGCCGTTCACGCGTTCGGTCTTGCGGATGTAGACGGTCTGCACGATGTCGCGCGTGGCGGCGTCGATCTCCACCGGGCCGCGCGGGCTCTCGAACTGCAGGCCCTTGAGGGCGTCCATGACCTTCTCGCCGCGGGTGTCGCCCTGGGTCTTGGCCAGCGCGGCCTCGATGGCCGAGAGCGCGTCGTAGGCCGAGACGGCGAAGTAGCTCGGGCGCATGGCCTTGCCGAACTGGGCCTCGAAGTCCTTCACGAACTTCTGGTTCTTGGCCGAGGGGTGCGCATAGGAGTAGTGGTGGCTGGTGACCAGGCCCAGGGCCACGTCGCCGGTGGCGTCGAGGTAGCTGTCGTCGGTGGCTTCGCCGGTGGCGAAGAGCTGGATGCCGGCGGCCTCCATGCCGCGCTCCTTCCACACCTTCAGGAAGGCCGGCGGCATCACGCCCGAGGGGAAGAAGAAGAACACCGCCTGCGGCTTGGCGTCCTTGATGCGCTGCACGTAGGCCGAGAAGTCGGGGTTGTTCATGGGCGTGCGCAGCTCGCCGGCGATCTGGCCGCCGCCGGCCGTGAAGGCCTTCTTGAACGCGGTCTCGGCATCGACGCCCGAGGCGTAGTCGGCGACCACGGTGTAGACGTTGTTCACGCCCTTGCGCAGCAGCCAGCGCGCCATCGGGTCCGACACCTGCTGCACCGTGAACGAAACGCGTGCGATGTAGGGCGAGCTGGTGGTGATGGCCGAGGACGAGGCGTTGGCCACGATGGTGGGCACCTTGGCCTGGGTGGCGATGGGCGCGACGGCATAGGCGTTGGGGCTGAAGTCCAGGCCGGTGATGAAGCTCACCTTGTCGCGCACCACCAGTTCCTGGGCGAAGCGCTTGGCCGCGTCGGGCGCGGGGCCGGCGGTGTCCTTCTTGACGATCTGCACCGGCCGGCCGGCGATCTGGCCGTTGCGCTCCTTGAGGAAGAGCGCGATGCCGGCGTCGAACTGGCGGCCGTAGTCGGCGTAGGGACCGGAGTAGGTGGCGATCAGGCCGATGCGCAGCGGCTCGGCGGCCTGCGCGGCCCCGAGCGCGCCCAGGGCGCCGAGGCCGGCCAGGCCGAGTGCGGCGATGGCTTGTCGTTTGGTGAGGGTCATGGTGGGGCTCCGTGGGGAAGAGGAAAAGAGGCGAAAGGGGGTTCAGGCCGCAGCGCCCAGCGCGGCCATCGCGGCCTTGAGGTCGCTGTCCGGGTCGGCCAGGACCTGGGGCGACAGGCGCGCGCCCGCCGCGATGAGCTGGCGGCTCAACAGGTGTTCGCCCGGGCGGTTGACGCTGTGCGCGGCCGCGACCGCGCCGTCTCGCAGGTAGAAAACGCTGAAGCGCCCGCTGGCGGGCTCGCCGCGCACCACGGCCTCGTCGTCGGCCCGGGCCACGCCGGCCATCTGGAACTTGAGGTCAAACTGGTCGCTCCAGAACCAGGGCACGGCGGTGTTGGGGCGGGGCTGGCCGACCAGCAGGCTGGCGGCGGCGCGCGCACCGTCGGTGGCGGCCTGGATGGATTCGTGCCGCACGCGCGGCGCGCCGGGCGCGGGCGCCACGGCGGCCACGTCGCCGGCCGCCAGCACGCCCTCGGCCGAGGTGCGGCCCAGCGGGTCGGTGACGATGCCGTTGTCCACCGTCAAGCCGGCGTCGCGCGCGAGCTCGCTGTTGGGCCAGACGCCAATGCCCAGCACCACCAGATCGCAGTCGATGCGCTGGCCATCGGCCAGCTCGACGGCGGCCACGCGGCCGTTGGCGCCCAACAGGCCGCGCACGCCGCGCCCGGTCAGCACCCGCACGCCGCGCTGGCGGTGCGCGTCTTCCACGAAGGCCGCCATGCGCTCGGGCAGGCTGCGCGCCAGCAGGCGCGGCTGGGTCTCGACCACGCAGACCTCGGCGCCGCGCGCGCGCAGCGCGGCCGCCACCTCCAGGCCGATGAAGCCGCCGCCGATCACGCAGACCGAGCGCGCGGACGCGGCGGCCTCGGCCACGCGCAGCGCGTCGTCCAGGGTGCGCAAGGGCAGCACGCCGTCCAGTTCGGCGCCGGGCAGCGACAGGGCGCGGGCGCGCGCGCCGGTGGTGAGCGCGAGCCAGCCGTGCTCGAGCACGCTGCCGTCGTCCAGCGTGAGGCGGCGCGCCGCCAGGTCCAGCGCGGCGACGCGGCGGCCCAGGCAGAGCCCGATGCGCTTCTGGGCGTAGAACTCGGGCGCGCGCAGCCAGAGCTGGTCCACCGTGGCCTTGCCGGTGAGCAGGCCTTTGGACAGTGGCGGGCGCTGGTAGGGCGGGTGGGGCTCATCGCCGACGATGAGGATGTCCTCCTCGAAACCCAGCTCGCGCGCGCTGCTGGCGAGCTGCAGTCCGGCGTAGGAGGCGCCGACGATGACCAGGGGCCGGGTCGTTGTGCTGCGGGTCATGGGCTCACTCCGGTTCGGGGGTATCGGGGCGCCGCATTGTATGCAAGTGAATTCATCAAACCAACACAGTCGGACAAACAGGCGACAAGCGAACGATGTAGATGGAGAAATAAAGGGTTAACCCGTATTTGATTGGCACCAATTTGGAGCAATCAACTGGCTTTCAAAATCAATCTCAACTCATTGCATGCAGCTTGCATGCCAACTCATCGCCGCGGCGTGCATTCGCGGCCGGCTCTCCTAGAATTCCCCGCCCGCATCCCCCTGTTCAACCGCATGGACTCCCAACAATCCCGCGTGCTGGTGCAGCTGCGCGACCTGATCCTCAAAGGCGAGTTCGTGCCGGGCGAGCGCCTGGCCGAGATCCCGCTGGCCGAGAAGCTCGGCGCCTCGCGCACGCCGGTGCGCCTGGCGCTGGCCAGCCTGGAGCACGAAGGCCTGATCGAGCCTTCGCCCACGGGGGGCTACCAAATGCGCCGCTTCACCTCGCAGCAGATCGCCGACGCGATCCGCGTGCGCGGCCTCATCGAGGGTTTCGCCGCCCGCCTGCTGGCCGAGGAAGGCGCACCGCGCCAGCTGCTGCGCGAGCTGCACGAATGCCTGGAGCGCGGCGACCAGACGGTCAACAAGCCGACCATGGAGCTGGACGACTACACGGCCTACGTCGAGGCCAACGACCGCTTCCACCAACTCATCATGGACGGCTGCGGCAACTCGGTGCTGCGCCGGATCATGGACATGCTGGACGCCATGCCCTTCGCCTCGCCCAGCTCCATGCTGCCCATGCAGTCGTCCATGGAAGAGGGCCAGCAATGGATGCGTCTGGCCCAGCGCACGCACCACGCCATGGTGCAGGCCATCGAGCGCGGCCAGGGCTCGCGCGCCCAGGCCCTCGGTGAAGAGCACGTGGAGATCGCGCGCATGAACCTCGACTACGCGCTGGAGCGACCCGAACTCGCCACGCGGCTGATGCCCGGCATGCGGCTGGTGGCCACCAAGAACAAGGCCTGAGGGCACCCCCATGGGCCGCACCGCCTCCGCCCGCGACCACCTGAGCGTGCGCGCCTACGGCGCCTCGCATGGCTGCCACGACCACGGGCATTTCCAGATCCTGGTCGGCCTGGAGGGCGCGCTCGAACTGGAGATCGCGGGCCGCGGGCAGCGCATCGCCGCGGGCGACGGCTGCATCGTGCCGCCGGGCGAGCGCCACGACTTCGAGGCGCGCCAGGGCGCGCGCTGCCTGGTGCTGGACAGCCACGCCAGCGACTGGGCCCTGGCCACGGCCAGGCCCACGGCCGCCACGCAGGCGCTCGCGCGCTACCTCGCCGAGGCCTGCGCGCGTGGCCTGCCCCGCGCCCAGGCCCTGGGCCCCGCCCTGCTGCTGGAGAGCTGGCTGCCCGACGGCGCCGCGCCCCGGCGCGCGCGCCGCGCGATCGACTGGTCCGCGCTGGCCGACTGGGCGCGCACGCGCTGGGCGCACGAGGCCATCGAGGTGGCCGATCTGGCCGCGCGCGCGCACCTGAGCCCGGCGCAGTTCGCCGCCCGCTGCCGCGAGGAGCTGGGCCTGAGCACGCAGCGCTGGCTGCGCGGGCTGCAGCTCGAGCAGGCGCGCCGGCTGCGCGCCCAGGGCCTGCCCGTGGCCGAGGCCGCGCGGCGCAGCGGCTACCGCTCGCCCTCGGCGCTCACGGCGGCGCTGCGCCGCCGCGCCTGAGCCGCGCCTGAGCCGCGCCGCGCGACGATGGACCCGCGCCGCGCGACGGCGTGCCGCGCGATGATCGCGGGATGCGTTCCGCCAACCTGCTCGCCCTGGGCGCGATCGTGCTGTGGGCCTCGCTCGCCGCGCTCGGCGTGGCCCTCTCCCACGTGCCGCCCTTTCTGCTGACCGGCCTCGGCCTGCTCGTCGGCAGCCTGATCGCCTTGCCGCTGTCGCGCTTCGACCTGCGCCGCTGGCGCGTGCCACCGAGCACGCTGGCGCTGGGCATCTACGGCCTGTTCGGCTTTCACTTCCTGCTGTTCATCGCCCTGCGCCACGCACCACCGGTGCAGGCCAACCTCATCAACTACCTCTGGCCATTGGGCATCGTGGTGATGGCGCCGCTGATCCTGCCGGGCGTGCGCCTGGGCGCGCGCCACCTGATCGCCGCGCTGATCGGTTTCGCGGGCGCCGCCTTGGCCATCCTCGGCCGCGCCGAGGGAGGCGCTGGCACCGCCTGGGCCTGGGGCTACCTGCCGGCGCTGGGCTCGGCGTTCATCTGGGCCACCTACTCGCTGCTCACCCAGCGCGTGACGCCCTTCCCCACGGCCGCCATCGGTGGCTTCGCCGCGGCGTCAGGCGCGTTGTCGCTGCTGTGCCACGCGGCGCTGGAGCCCCCGGTGGCGCTGTCGGCTCGGGATGGGGCGCTGATCGCGCTGCTGGGCCTGGGCCCACTGGGTGGCGCCTTCTTCCTGTGGGACGCGGCACTCAAGCGCGGCGACGCACGCCAGATCGGCGTGCTGAGCTTTCTCACGCCACTGCTGTCGACCTGCACTTTGCTGGCGGTGCGCGGCGAATGGCCCGGTGCCTCGGTGCTGGTGGCGGCCGCCATGATCGTGGGCGCGGCGGTATTGGCCACGCGCGCGCGCTGAGACCGCCTCAGTCGACCAGCAGCGCGGCCGGGTCGTCGGACTGCAGCACGGTCTGCGCCCAGGCGACCAGCTTGCCCGTGTCGCTGCGCAGGATCTGCTGCTTGACCGCGAGGATGCGCGAGGGGTGCATGGAGAAGCTGCGCAGCCCCAGGCCCAGCAGCAAGCGCGTGAGCGTCACGTCACCCGCCATCTCGCCGCACACGCTCACGCCCTTGCCCTGGGCGCGCGCCTGCGCGATGGTGCTGGCCACCAGCTGCAGCACCGCCGGGTGCAGCGGGTCGTACAGGTGCGACACGGCCTCGTCGGCGCGGTCGATGGCCAGGGTGTACTGGATCAGGTCGTTGGTGCCGATCGACAGGAAGTCGAAGTGGCGCAGGAACAGCGGGATGGTCAGCGCCGCCGCGGGCACCTCGATCATGGCGCCGAGCCGCACCTCGCCGAAGGGCACGTCGGCCACGGTGAGCTGGTCGCGCGCGCGGTTCACCAAAGCCAGGGTCTGGCGGATCTCGCTCGCGTGCGCGAGCATGGGAATGAGCAGGTTGACCGGTCCGTGCGCGGCCGCGCGCAGGATGGCGCGCAGCTGCTCGAGGAACATGGCGGGATCGGCCAGGCTCCAGCGGATGGCGCGCAGGCCCAGGGACGGGTTGAGGTGGTCGTCGCCGCGCGCGGCGCTGCGGTCCAGCGGCTTGTCGGCGCCCACGTCCACGGTGCGGATGGTGACCGGCAGGCCCTGCATGCCCTCGACGGCGCGGCGGTAGGCGCGGTACTGCTCCTCCTCGTCGGGCAGGCGGCCGTTGCGGCCCATGAAGAGGAATTCGCTGCGGAACAGGCCAACGCCAGCGGCACCGGCCTTGAGCGCGCCCACCACGTCGTCGGGCTGCTCGATGTTGGCCAGCAGCTCGATCTTCTGGCCGTCCAGCGTGACGGCCGGCGTGTTCTTCAACCGCGAGAGCTTCTCGCGCTCGACCTCGCCCTGGCGCTGCTTGTAGCCGTACTCGGCCAGCACGATGGGCGAGGGATCGACCACCACCACGCCGGCGTCGCCGTCGATCACCACCCAGTCGTCCTGGCGGATCAGGTGGCTGGCCGAGCGCGCGCCCACCACGGCCGGGATGTCCAGGCTGCGCGCCACGATGGCGGTGTGGCTGGTCTTGCCACCGACGTCGGTGACGAAGCCGGCGAACACGCTCTGCTTGAATTGCAGCATGTCGGCCGGCGAAAGGTCGTGCGCAATGAGCACCAGCGGCTCGTCCTCGCTCGCGCGCGCGGCCGCGACGGCGGGTGCGGCGATCGGCGTGGCCTGGCCGCGCATCACGCGCAGCATGCGGTCCACCAGTTGCTCCAGGTCGGCCTTGCGCTCGCGCAGGTAGGGGTCTTCCATCTCGTCGAACTGGCGCGAGATGACCTCCAGCTGCGTGGTCAGGGCCCATTCGGCGTTGTAGTGCCGGTCCTGCACCCAGTGCTTCACGCCGTCGGTGAGCTGCTCGTCCTGCAGCAGCATGAGGTGCACGTCGAGCAGTGCCGCGAGCTCGGGGTGGGCATCGACCTGGCCCAGGCCAACCAGGCCCTGCTGCACGCGCAGGATCTCCTCGGCCACCGCCTTGCGCGCCTGGCGCAGGCGCTCGATCTCGCCCTCCACCTCGTGCGCCGCGATGAGGCGGTGCGCCACGTCCACGCGGCTGGCGGCGACGATCACGGCCCGCCCGATGGCCACGCCTCGGGACACGGCGAGACCATGAACGGAGAACGTCATGTGTCGCCGCCGGAGCGCCTCAAGGCGAAGCCGCGCCCTCGGGGACCCCTGGCCCGCGAAGCGGCAGCGCGTGGGGGCCTCTTCATTCGCCCTCGCCGAACTTGTCGTTGATGAGGGCCAGCAGCGCGTCCATCGCGGCGCGCTCGTCGCTGCCGTCGGTCTCGATGTCCACCGTGCTGCCCAGTCCCGCGGCCAGCATCATCACGCCCATGATGCTCTTGGCGTTGACGCGGCGTTCGCCGCGCGACATCCAGACATCGCTGATGAAGGTGCCCGCCAGCTTGGTGAGCTTGGCCGAGGCGCGGGCGTGCAGGCCCAGCTTATTGCTGATGGTCGCGGTGGTCTTGATCATGCGGGGATCGTCGGGCCTGGTTTTGCGGAGCGGTCACGGCCACCTGCATCACGCCCTGCGTGGCACCGATGATGGCGCGCGAGATCAGCGCGTCGAGCGACTCGTGGCGGTAGCTCACGGTGCGCAGCAGCATGGGCAGGTTCACGCCGCAGACGAGCTTGCTGCGCACGCCGTCGATGAGGCGCTGGGCCACGTTGCAGGGCGTGGCGCCGAACATGTCGGTGACCACCAGGGTCTGCGGACGGGCCATCTGGGCCAGCAACGCGCGCGCCTGGGCCAGGGTTTCTTCGGGCGGCACGTTGGGCTGCACGTCCAGCGCCACCACCGCGTCCTGCGCGTCGGGAAAGACATGCAGTACGCACTGCCGCAGGGCCGAGGCCAGCGGGGCGTGCGCGATCAGCAGAATGCCGTTCATGGGCGCAGTGTAGCGGCGCGGTCCCGCTCGATGCGGCGCCAGCCGCGCCAGAACAGCCCGTAGGCCGCCACGCAGCACAGCGCGAACAGGGCCACCGCGCCGCGGTAGCGGTGGGGCTCGCTCCAGCCGAAAACGTCCAACGCGTCGATCGCCAGGCCGATGCCCCACTGCAGCACGAATACGCCGGCGAAGATGACCAGGTTGTAGGCCGACAGCGCGCGGCCCGCGGCCTGCGGCGGCAGGGCCAGGGCCACGGCGGGCTGCGACAGCGCCACGAAGGTGGAGCTGACGCAGAACAGCGCCCAGAGCAGCCAGCCCGCGCGCGGGCCGAGCCAGGCGATGGCCACGATCACCACCAGGCTGATGGGCAGGCCCCAGCCGATCAGCGACTCGGGCCGGATGCCGCGGCGCGCCAGGTGCGGGTTGACCACGCCCCAGGTCCAGAAGGACGCGAGCATGCTGAGGTTGATGGCGAACAGGCCCATGGCGGCCTCGTCCGGCGTGTAGCCGGCGACCTTGACCATCCAGGGCCCGGCCCACAGCGCCTGCACGGCCACCATGCCGCCGTAGTTCATGAAGCCCACGGGCACCATGGTGCGGAAGTAGTGGTCGCGCCAGATGAGTCCGTAGCCGCCATCGGGCGAACCGGCGGCCGGCGCGGGCGCGTTCGCGTGCCGCGTCCACGCCGGCACCGACCAGGCCAGCGCCGCCATGGACAGCACGAACAGCAGGGCCAGCGCCCAGAACAGGCCGCGCCAGCCGATCACCGGCAGCAGCCATTGCACCGGCAGCGTGGACGCCACCATGCCCATGGAGCCGGTCATCAGCATCCAGGAGTTGGTGCGCAGCTGTACGGCGGGGCTGAACCAGCGGCGAAAGCCCGTGAGCGGCGCCATGAGGCAGGCGCTGAGCCCCATGCCGGTGAGCACGCGCGCGGCCAGCAGGCTGTAGAAGCTGTCCGCCAGCGCGAAGGCCACGCTGCCCGCGACGGCCATGGCCAGGAAGGCCAGCACCACGCGCTTGGGGCCGTGGTGGTCGAGCCAGCGGCCCATGGGCAGCTGCGTGAGCGCGAAACCGAAGAAATAGCCGCCCGCGAGCAGGCCCAGGTGGCCCGGCGTGAGCGAGAGCTCCGCGCTCAGCGTGGGCGAGAGCGTGGCCGTGATCGCGCGCACCAGGGCCGACAGGAAATACGTGCCGGCAAAGACGAGGAACACCGTCACCGCCACGCGGGGGGTGAGCAGTTCGTCGTGGGCGCTGGAAACGCTCATGGCAGGCGGACTCCCTCGAAGAAGGTGGCGGCGAGCTCGGGCTCGATGGCGCGGCCGTAGATGGCCGCGTGCAGCAGCTGGCCGCCCCGCATGGCGTGCAGGGCGCGCACCTGGACGGGCTCACCGCCCGGGCTGCGCCCACTGGCCTGCAGGCCGAGCGCGCGGTCGCTGCCCGGCACGCCAGCCGGCCAGGACGCGGCGGGGTCGTCGGCCAGGGCCGGGTCGGCCTGCACCGCCAGCAGCGTGGCGCGGCGCCAGGCCTCGAGCGCCAGCGCCGCGCGCGCGGCATCGCCCGCGTCGACCCAGGCCACGGCGAAGGTCAGGCCGCCGGTGTCGCAGCTGAGCATGTGCAGCGTGGCGTTCAGGCCGCCCAGCGGCACCTCGCGCTCGGCGCGCTCGGGCTTGCAGGGCAGCAGGGCCTCCACGGGTGCGCCGTCCGCGCGCACGGTGCGCCAGTTGAAGGTGGGGGTGCAGGCGGCGATGAGCAGCAGCCCGGTCAGGGCGCCGGCGAGTCGTCGGGAACGGGTCATGGAACTGGACGGGGCCGGTCCGCGGGGCGCGGCACCGGAGGCGCGAGGGTCTCGCGCACAATGCACGGATGAATGCTCTGGATGGTATCCGCATCCTCGATTGCTCGCGGGTCCTCGCCGGCCCGTGGTGCACCCAGACCCTGGCCGACCTGGGCGCCGACGTAGTGAAGGTGGAGCGCCCGCGCGGGCCCAGCCACCCCGGCGGCGACGACACGCGCGGCTGGGGCCCGCCCTTCCTGCGCGGACGCGACGGCCAGGACACCGCCGAGGCCGCCTACTACCTGGGCGCCAACCGCAACAAGCGCTCCATCACCTGCGACCTCTCGGTGCCCGCCGGACAGGCACTGATCCGCGAGCTGGCCGCCCGGGCCGACGTGTTCGTGGAGAACTACAAGGTGGGCGACATGGCGCGCTACGGGCTGGACTTCGCCGCGCTGCGCGCGCTCAACCCGCGCCTGGTCTATTGCTCCATCACCGGCTTCGGCCAGACCGGCCCTTACAAGGACCGCGCGGGCTACGACTACGCGGTGCAGGGCATGGGCGGCCTCATGAGCATCACCGGCGAGCGCGACGACCTGCCCGGCGGCGGCCCGCAGAAGGTGGGCGTGGCCGTGGCCGACCTGTTCACCGGGCTGTACGCGACCGTCGCCATCCAGGCCGCGCTGCGCCACGCCGAGCGCACCGGCGAAGGCCAGCACATCGACATGGCCCTGCTCGACACGCAGGTGGCCATGCTGGCCAACCTGGGCGCCAACTACCTGGTGCGCGGCCGCGCCGACGGGAAGGTGCCGGGCCGCGCGGGCAACGCGCACGCCAACATCGTGCCCTACCAGGTGTTCGAGGTCGCGCCCGACGGCAGCGGCCAGGCGCAGCACATCATCCTGGCCGTGGGCAACGACGGCCAGTTCGCCAAGTTCTGCGACGTCGCCGGCCGCCCCGAACTGGCCCGCGACGAGCGCTTCGCGCGCAACCAGAACCGCGTGCGCCACCGCGCCGTGCTGGTGCCCCTGCTGGAGGCCGTGATGAAGACGCGCGGCAAGGCCGACTGGCTGGCCGCCCTGGAAGCCGCCAAGGTGCCCTGCGGCCCCATCAACGACCTGGCCGAGGTGTTCGCCGACCCGCAGGTGCGCGAGCGCGGCATGGTCCACACTTGGGAACACCCGCTGGCCGGCGCCATGGATCTGGTCGCCAGCCCCATCAAGATGAGCGCCACCCCCGTGCGCAATCACCGCCCGCCGCCGCTGCTGGGCCAACACACCGAAGAGGTGCTCGCCGAGTGGCTGGGCGCCGACGCCGCGCGCCTCGCGCAACTCCGCGGCAGCGGAGCGATCTGAACCGCCATGGCCTACCAACCCCTGCCCACCCCAAAATCGCTGCGCGCCGCGGCCGACGCCACGGCCGCGCGCGGCGAACCCCTGGTGGTGATGATCACGCTGCGCGGCTGCGTCTATTGCGAGCTGGTGCGCAACAGCTACCTGCACCCGCTCATGCGCGAGGGTCGGCTGATCGCCGTGCAGCTCGACTTGCAGGACAAGGCCACCGCCATCCAGGACTTCGGCGGCCGCACCACCACGCCGGCCGCCCTGGCCGAGGAATGGCGGGTGCGCCTGACGCCCACGGTCTTTTTCTTCGGCCCCGAGGGCCGCGAACTGGCCGAGCGGCTGGAGGGCGTGACCTCCACCGACTTCTACGGCAGCTACCTGGACGAGCGACTGGAGTCGGCGCGAAAAGCCCTCAAACGATAGCGCACACTCACTTCAAGGAGCCGAACACCTTCTTGAGAATGTCGCTGCCCGTGCCCACCGGGTCCTGGCGGATCTTGCGCTCCTCCTCGCCGATGATGGTGTAGAGGCCGTCGAGCGACTTGCCGGTGACGTAGCGCTCGATGTTCGCGTCCTCCTTTTTCACCAGCCCGAAGCCGGAGGCTTTCTCGGCCACGCGGTTGTAGCTGCGCGCCAGGCCCACCTTCTGGGTGGTTTTCGTGACCACGGGCAAGAATTTTTCGCCCAGCGGGGCGCGCGTCTTGTCGGCGAAGAAACGGGTGACGGAGTCGTCGCCGCCCGTCAGGATGTTCTTGGCGTCGGTCACGCTCATGGACTTTACCGCGCCGACCAGCAGGTCCTTGCCCAGGGGCACCGCCTGCTCGGCGGCACGGTTCATGCCGGTGATGAGCTCGTCCACCCGCTTGCCCTGGCCAGCGAAGCTGAGCAGCTTGGCCGCGTCTTCCAGATAACCGGGCAGGGGAATCCGAACTTTCGGGTTGCCGAGGAATCCATCCGCCTTGCCCAGCAAAGCCACGGCGGCCAGCGCGCCTTTTTCGAGCGCGGTGCGAATGCCGGCCGCGGCGTCCTTGTCCGTCAGGTCCGACAGGGACAATGCCCAGGCCTGGCGCTGGGCGGCGACAATCAGCAATCCCACGCTGCCCAGGGACAGGTGATGAAACTGGCGGCGTTGCATGTGGGTGCTCCCTCGCGTTGATCCGAGGCGGGCACTGTAGATGGTGAAGCAGGAAATGACAAACCCGATGACCAAGAGGCCCGAACCGAACCGCCGCCAGGTGTTGGGCGCGGGCCTGGCGCTGGGCGCCACCGGCGTGTTCGGCCTGAGCGGCTGCGCGGGCCGCGAGGCCGCGCCGGATTCCACCTTCGTGCTGCTCGACGGCAGCCAGGCCCGCACGGCCGACCTGCAGGGCAAGGTCACCCTGGTGAACTTCTGGGCCACCACCTGCGTGACCTGCGTGAAGGAAATGCCCGCGCTCGTGGCCACCCACCAGAAATACGCGCCGCGCGGCTACGAGACCATGGCCGTGGCCATGAGCTACGACCCGCCGGCCTGGGTGGTGAACTTCGTGCAGTCGCGCCAGCTGCCGTTCAAGGTCGCGCTGGACAACACCGGCGAAATCGCCAAGGCCTGGGGCGACGTGAAGCTCACGCCCACCACCTACCTGCTCGACAAGCAGGGCCGCATCGTCAAGCGCTACGTGGGCGAACCCGAGATGGACGCGCTTCACAAGCTGATCGAGGAACTGCTGGCGGCCTGAGCGCGGCGCGCGGGTCCTCAAAAAGAAAGGCCGGGATCCCCCGGCCTTTTTTGCTGGGCGCGGGGCGCCGCGCTCAGTTCTTGCGGAAGTCGTCGTGGCAGGCCTTGCAGCTCGCACCGGCTGCGCCGAAAGCGGCCTTGATCTGGTCCAGGTTGCCGGTCTTGGCGGCCGCGTTCAGCTTGGCGACTTCGCCCATCATCTTCTCGCTCGCCGCCTTGAACTTGGCCTGCTCGGTCCAGACGGCGGGCTCGGCCCGTGTGTCGCCCCTGTCGGTGCCGGGGCCGAAGGCCTCCCAGGGCAGCTTGCTCATGGTCTCCGCGATGGCCGCGCTCTCGGCCGCCACCTTGGCGTCGAAAGGCACACGGCCGTTGGCCATGGCGCCGACCCGGCCGAAGTGCGCGGCCAGCACCGTGAACGAGGCCTTGCGGTACTTCACGGCGTCCTCGGGTTTCTGGAACTGGGCCATGGCCGGGGCGGCCAGGGCGCTGGCGGCCAGCGCCAGGACGAGCGGAGCGACTGTCTTCATTGAATCTCCTGTGGGGATGTTGAACGCCGGCTCTGCAGGCCGGCGCTCGCTGAGGTTGCCACGACGGGTAAAGTTCCGTTGAACCGATCCGGCATTTCCCGATCCACCGCTCGGTCGTCACCCACGCTTCGCCAACATGCACACCATCCGCATCTGGGACCTGCCCACCCGACTGTTCCACTGGCTGCTCGCGCTCTGCGTGATCGGGCTCATCACCACCGGCACCCTCGGTGGCGCCTGGATGGAGTGGCATCTGCGGCTGGGCTACGCCGTGCTGGCGCTGCTGCTGTTCCGGCTGGTGTGGGGCTTCCTGGGCGGGCGCTGGTCGCGCTTCGCCAGCTTCGTCTACTCGCCGCGCTCGCTGCTGCGCTACCTGCGTGGTCGCGCGCCCCTGGAGCACACCGCCGGCCACACGCCCCTGGGCGCGCTGTCGGTGTTCGCCCTGCTGCTGGCCCTGGCGGCCCAGGTGGGCAGCGGCCTCATGAGCGACGACGAGATCGCCACCTTCGGGCCGCTGGCGCGCTTCGTCTCGGGCGAGACGGTCTCGGCCGCCACCGGCTTCCACAAGGACGTGGGCCAGTACCTGGTGATCGGCCTGCTGGTGCTGCATCTGCTGGCCATCGCCTGGTACCTGTTCGTGAAGCGCCAGCCACTGGTCCAACCCATGCTGAAGGGAGACAAGCAGTTGCCCGCGCCCCTGCCGCCCTCGCGCGACGGCCGTTGGGACCGGGCGCTCGCCGGTGCCTTGCTGGGGGTGTGTTCGGCCTTCGTGGCCTGGCTGGTCAGCGTGGGCTACGCGCCCTGACGACCTGGCCCGCCGCGGCGCTGGCTGGCCCCGCTCGGGCGGATTGACTTATATTGCCGGTTCGCCCTCCCCCTGCGGCCCCGCCGGCCGCCCCCCGAACCCATGCCCGAGACGCCTTCAGCCGCCATTGAACTGCGGCTGGCCGAATCCCCCGACGACATCCTGGCGGTGCGCGCCTTGTTCCTGGACTACCAGGCATCGCTGGACGTGGACCTGTGCTTCCAGGGCTTCCAGGACGAACTGGCGAAGCTGCCCGGCGACTACGCCCCACCCGGCGGCGCGCTGCTGTTGGCCCTGGTGGACGGTGCGCCCGCCGGCTGCTGCGCCCTGCGCCCGCTGCCCAGCGCCGACCACCCCGACGCCTGCGAGATGAAGCGCCTGTTCGTGCGCCCCGCCTTTCGCGGCTTCGGTCTGGGGCGGCTGCTGGTCGACCGCATCCTGATGCTCGGACAGATGGGTGGCTACGCCACCATGCTGCTCGACACCCTGTCGGACATGGAGGCGGCGCGCGCGCTCTACCAGGACAGCGGCTTCGTCGAGATCGCGCCGTACTACCACAACCCCTTGCAGGGCGCGCACTACCTCAAGGTCGATCTCTGAATCAGGCCGCCTTGGCCTGGGCCAGCAGCGTGCCGGCGTCGCTCACCTCGAACTTGCCCGGCGCCTCGATGTTGAGCGTCTTGACCACGCCGTCCTTCACGAGCATGGAATAGCGGTTGCTGCGCAGGCCCATGCCGCGCGCGGTCAGGTCCAGCGTCAGGCCCGTGGCCTTGGTGTAGTCGGCGCTGCCGTCGCCCAGCATGCGCACCACGCCGGTGGTTTTCTGGTCGCGCGCCCAGGCGCCCATCACGAAGGCATCGTTCACGCTGATGCACCAGATCTCGTCCACGCCGGCGGCCTTGAGGTCGGCCGCCTGCTGCACGAAGCCCGGCACGTGCTTGGCCGAGCAGGTGGGCGTGAAGGCGCCCGGCAGCGCGAAGATGGCAATGGTCTTGCCCGCGGCGGCCTTCTGCACGTCGACCGGGTTCGGGCCGATGCTGCAGCCATTGCCTTCGACCTCGCTGTACTCCATCAGCGTGCCGGCGGGCAGCTTGTCTCCGACCTTGATCATGGTTTCTCCTGTTCGGTTGGGGGCTGAAAACAAAAAAGCGACCGGATTGTCGGTCGCTTTTTTGATGCGCGCTGCGCAGGTCCGGGAAACGGACTCAGACGATGGCGGCTTTCTGCACCAGACGGCTGGCCACCCAGTTCTTGGTCTTGGAAATCGGGCGGCTCTCGGTGATCTCGATCAGGTCACCCAGCTTGTACTCGCCCTTTTCGTCGTGGGCGTGGTACTTGCTGGACTTGATCACGATCTTGTCGTAGATCGGGTGCTTGACGCGGCGCTCGACCAGGACCGTCACGGTCTTGGCGCGCTTGTCGCTCACCACCTTGCCGACCAGGGTGCGCTTGAGGGCGGTTTTGGCTTCGGTCATGGTTGGCTCCTTACTTGGCGGCTGCGCGCTGCTTCTCGGCCAGGATGGTCTTGGCGCGAGCGATCGCACGGCGGGTGTCGCCCAGCGTGGCGGTGTTGTTGAGTTGTTGCGTGGCCTTCTGCATGCGCAGATTGAAGTGGGCCTTCTGCAGCGACTTGATCTCGGCCTCGAGGCCGGCCGCGTCCTTCTGGCGCAGTTCTTCAGTATTCATAACGTGTTCTCCTGAATCACTGGCCCAGCAGGCGCGTCACGAACGTGGTGCGCAGCGGAAGTTTGGCGGCGGCCAGAGCGAAGGCCTCGCGGGCGAGCGCTTCGGGCACACCCACGATTTCGTACAGCACCTTGCCGGGCTGGATCTCGGCCACGTAGTACTCGACCGAACCCTTGCCGTTGCCCATACGGACTTCGGCGGGTTTCTGCGAGATCGGCTTGTCCGGGAACACACGGATCCAGATGCGGCCACCACGCTTGACGTGACGGGAGATCGCGCGGCGCGCGGCCTCGATCTGGCGGGCCGTGATGCGGCCACGGTCGGTGGCTTTCAGGCCGAAGTCGCCGAAGGCAACGGTGGCGCCGCTGGTGGCGACGCCGGTGTTACGGCCCTTCTGCTCCTTGCGGTACTTGCGACGAGCGGGTTGCAACATGTTTATTCTCCTTTGCCGTCCGCAGCTGCAGGTGCGGGTGCGTCTTTGCGTACGCGCTTAACGGCGGGTTTGGAATCACCACCCGTGGCTTCGGCGGGCTTGTCGCTGCCATCGGCCGGGGCGGTGTTGGTGCCACGGCGCACGGCGGCGCGGGCGGTCGGGCCGGCCGGGCGCTCGCTGCGCTCACGGCGCGGACCACGCGGGCGGCGCTCTTCTTCGGCGCGCGGCTCGGCCACCACGGGGGCGTCGTTGCGGCCCAGGGTGTCGCCCTTGTAGACCCACACCTTCACGCCGATGACGCCATAGGTCGTCTTGGCTTCGGAGGTGCCGTAGTCGATGTCGGCGCGCAGGGTGTGCAGGGGCACACGGCCTTCGCGGTACCACTCGGTGCGGGCGATCTCGATGCCGTTCAGGCGACCGGCGCTCATGATCTTGATGCCCTGGGCACCGAGGCGCATGGCGTTCTGCATCGCGCGCTTCATGGCGCGGCGGAACATGATGCGCTTCTCGAGCTGCTGGGTGATCGAGTCGGCGATCAGCTTGGCATCGATTTCGGGCTTGCGCACTTCTTCGATGTTCACAGCCACAGGCACGCCGAGCTTGGCGGCCAGTTCCTTCTTCAGCTTCTCGATGTCCTCGCCCTTCTTGCCGATCACCACGCCCGGACGCGCCGAGTAGATGGTGATGCGGGCGTTCTTGGCGGGGCGCTCGATGACCACGCGCGACACAGCGGCGTTCTTGAGCTTGGCCTTCAGGTACTCACGCACCTTGATGTCTTCGGCCAGCATGCCCGCGAAGTCGCGGTTGCTGGCGTACCAGCGGCTGGCCCAGTTGCGCGAGACGGCCAGGCGGAAGCCGGTCGGGTTGATTTTCTGTCCCATGTTCCTGTGCCTCTCAGTTGCCGACCGTCACGTAGATGTGACACGTGGGTTTGCTGATGCGGTTGCCACGGCCTTTGGCGCGAGCCTCGAACCGTTTGAGCGTCGTGCCTTGTTCGACGTAGATCGTCTTGACGCGCAGCTCGTCGATGTCGGCACCGTCGTTGTGCTCGGCATTGGCGATGGCGGACTCCAGGGCTTTCTTGACGATGCCGGCGGCCTTCTTCTGGGTGAAGGTCAGGATGTTCAGGGCCTGGTCGACCTTCTTGCCGCGAATCAGGTCGGCCACGAGGCGGCCTTTGTCCACCGACAGGCGCACGCCACGGACGACAGAGCGGGTTTCCGTACTCATGGTGGTTCCTTACTTCTTGGCTTTCTTGTCGCCCGGATGCCCCTTGAAGGTGCGCGTCAGGGAGAACTCGCCGAGCTTGTGACCGACCATCTGGTCGGTGATGTACACGGGCACGTGCTGCTTGCCGTTGTGCACGGCGATGGTCAGGCCGATGAACTCGGGCAGGACCATCGAGCGGCGCGACCAGGTCTTGACCGGCTTCTTGTCCTTGGTGGCCTGGGCCTTCTCGACCTTGGCCATCAGGTGGTGGTCCACGAAAGGACCCTTTTTGAGCGAACGAGTCATGTGGTCAACCCCTTACTTCTTGCGACGCGAGACGATCATCGACTGCGTGCGGCGGTTGTTGCGGGTACGGTAACCCTTGGTGAGGTTGCCCCACGGATCCACCGGAGCGCGGCCTTCGCCGGTCTTGCCCTCACCACCACCGTGCGGGTGGTCGATCGGGTTCATCGCGGTGCCGCGAACGGTCGGGCGGATGCCCATGTGGCGCACGGCACCGGCCTTGCCGATCTGGCGCAGGCTGTGCTCGGTGTTGGAGACCTCGCCGATGGTGGCGCGGCAGTCCACGTGGATCTTGCGCACTTCGCCCGAGCGCATGCGCACCTGGGCGTAGATGCCTTCGCGGGCCAGCAGCACGGCCGAGGCACCGGCCGAACGCGCCATCTGCGCGCCCTTGCCGACCTGCAGCTCGATGCAGTGGATCGTCGAACCCACGGGGATGTTGCGGATCGGCAGGGTGTTGCCCACGCGGATCGGCGACTCCGAGCCCGACAGCAGCGTGGCGCCCACCTCGACGCCGCGCGGCGCGATGATGTAGCGGCGCTCGCCGTCGGCGTAGCACAGCAGCGCGATGTGCGCGGTGCGGTTCGGGTCGTACTCGATGCGCTCGACCTTCGCCGGGATGTTGTCCTTGTTGCGGCGGAAGTCGACCACGCGGTAGTGGTGCTTGGCACCACCGCCCTTGTGGCGCGTCGTGATGTGGCCGTTGTTGTTGCGGCCGGCCTTCTGGAACTGGGGCTCCAGCAGCGGCGCGTAACCGGCACCCTTGTGCAGGTTTTCGCGCGTGACCTTCACCATGCCGCGACGGCCTGGCGAGGTCGGTTTCATCTTGATGACAGCCATGATTACGCGGCCTCCCCACCGAAGTTGAGTTCCTGACCGGGCATCAGCGTGACATAGGCCTTGCGCACATGGTCGCGGCGGCCGATGGTCTTGCCAAAGCGCTTGGTCTTGCCCTTCTGGTTCACGACCGACACACCCTTGACCTGCACCTTGAACATCAGCTCAACGGCGGCTTTGATCTCGGGCTTGGTGGCGTCGCGCAGCACCTTGAAGAGCACGGCATTGGATTGTTCGGCGGCCTGGGTGGCCTTCTCGGACACGATCGGTGCCACGAGGACCTGCATCAGGCGACCTTCGTCGAATTGGGCGGTGCTCATGCGAACATCTCCTTGAGCTGGTCGATCGCCGCCTTGGTGACGATCACTTGCTTGTAGTGCACCAGCGACAGCGGGTCGGCGTAACGGGGCTCGACCACCAGCACGTTGACCAGGTTGCGCGAAGCCAGGTACAGGTTCTCGTCGACTTCGTCAGCGATCACGAGCACCGACGACTTCAGGTTCATCGCCTTGAACTTGTCGGCCAGCTGCTTGGTCTTGGGCGAATCGACCTTGATCGACTCGACCACGGACAGACGGCCTTCACGGACCAGCTGCGAGAAGATGGACGCCATGCCGGCGCGGTACATCTTCTTGTTGAGCTTCTGGGTGAAGTTCTCGTCGGGGCTGTTCGGGAAGATGCGACCGCCCCCACGCCACAGCGGCGAGGAGGTCATGCCGGCGCGAGCGCGGCCGGTGCCCTTCTGCTTGAACGGCTTCTTGGTCGAGTGCTTGACCATCTGGCGGTCTTTTTGAGCACGCGTGCCTTGACGGGCGTTCGCTTGGTACGCCACCACGAGCTGGTGGATCAGGGCTTCGTTGTAGTCACGACCAAACACGGTCTCGGGCACGTCCAGCTTGGACGCGGCCTGGCCCTGGTCGTTGAGGAGTTCGACTTGCATCAGTTCGCTCCTTTGGCGGCGCTGGCCTTGACGGCGGGACGCACGGTGACGAAACCGCCCTTGGCACCGGGCACGGCACCACGGATCAGCAGCAGCTGACGGGCTTCGTCGATGCGCACGATGTCGAGGTTCTGGATGGTCTTGGTGACGTCGCCGAGGTGGCCCGTCATCTTCTTGCCCGGGAACACGCGGCCCGGGTCTTGCGCCATGGAGATCGAGCCCGGCACGTTGTGCGAACGGCTGTTGCCGTGCGACGCGCGCTGCGAGGCGAAGTTGTGGCGCTTGATGGTGCCCGCGAAGCCCTTGCCGATCGAGGTGCCTTGCACGTCGACCTTCTGGCCTTGCGAGAACAGCTTGTTGACATCGACCACGTCGCCCGGCTTGTACTGGGCGGCAACCTCGGCGGTCACGCGGAATTCGATGATGAGTTCACCGGCTTCGACGCCGGCCTTGGCCAGGTGGCCGGCCACCGGCTTGGTGACGCGGGAGGCGCGGCGCTTGCCGAAGGTGACTTGCAGCGCGTCGTAGCCGTCGTTGGCCTGGGTTTTGACCTGGGTGACGCGGTTGTTCGACACGTCGACCACCGTGACAGGCACTGCGTCCCCGTCATCGGTGAACAGGCGCATCATGCCCACCTTGCGGCCCAACAACCCGAGGGAGTTGCTCAGACTCATTGTTTTCTCCGTTCCCGACTTCAATTGGCCGGGGCTGATGGTGCGCGACCCGAAGGCCGCGCCTGAATGGCGAGCACCAGGGTGCCGACGCCACGAAATATCCGGCCCAAAAGCCGGAAAGCCCGCCAGTATAGCCAGCGGGCTTTCCTTGTGCAAGTCCGCCGGGCGAAAACCCGGCAAACCAGGGCCCCTGGCCTTACTGCAGCTTGATCTCGACGTCCACGCCGGCCGGCAGGTCGAGCTTCATGAGCGCGTCCACCGTCTTGTCGGTCGGGTCCACGATGTCCATCAGGCGCTGATGGGTGCGGATCTCGAGCTGGTCGCGGCTGGTCTTGTTGACGTGCGGCGAACGCAGGATGTCGAAGCGGCGCATGCGCGTCGGCAGGGGCACGGGACCCCGGACGATGGCGCCGGTGCGCTTGGCGGTTTCGACGATCTCGGCGGCCGATGCGTCGATCAGCTGGTAGTCGAAGGCCTTGAGGCGGATGCGGATCTTCTGTTTGGTGGCAGCCATGGACACCGCTCCTTATTCGATGATCTTGGCCACGACGCCGGCGCCGACGGTGCGGCCGCCTTCGCGGATGGCAAAGCGCAGGCCTTCTTCCATGGCGATGGGCGCGATCAGCTTGACGGTGATCGACACGTTGTCGCCGGGCA
>NZ_MIYM01000001.1:0-769221 GCF_001777155.1 Hydrogenophaga sp. PML113
GCGTCCTGGTACAGCGGCACCGCGATCGCCCCCAGCGACTGCGCCGCCAGCATCGTCGCGTACAGCCTCGGCCGGTTCGCCCCTATCACCACCAGGTGCTCCCCACGCCTCAAGCCCGCCTCGTGCAGACCACACGCCAGACACCTCACCAGCCGCAGCATCTCGCCCCAGCTCGTCGTCTGCCAGATCCCGTACGCCTTCTCTCGCATCGCGGGCGCGTCGGGCCGCTGCGTCGCGTGGTCCCGCAGCATCCGCGGAAAAGTCGTCTGCATGCCTCGTCTCCTGTGGTCCCGACGCGGGCGCTCGCTGGCGGCACCGGGCGGGGGTATGGAACGCATGGTAGGCCCGGGTTTGACGTTATGTTGTCTGTGTGACGACAATTGAGGGTCTACCCTGCTAGGACTTTCCCCATGTACCTTGCCGCCCGCCGCAGCGCCATCCGCGAGCGCGCACGCCGCCCCACCGAGGCCGAGCTCGCCGGCATTCCCTGGTTGCCGCCCTTGCAGGGCGAGGCGCGCGAGCGCGCGCTGGACGCGCTGCAGGTGGTGGAGGCCGAGGCCGGCGACTACGTCTGCCGCATCGGGCGGCCAGTGACCTACTGGTTCGGCCTCGTCGATGGTCTGCTCAAGATGACGAACGACGATTCCAGCGGCCCCGCGATCACCTTCACGGGGGTGGCGCCCGGCGGCTGGTTTGGCGAGGGCACGGTGCTCAAGCACGAGCAGTACCGCTACAACATCCAGGCCTTGCGCAAGAGCCTGATCGCGGGCCTGCCGGTGGAGACCTTTGACTGGTTGCTGGACCATTCCATCGGTTTCAACCGCTTCGTGATGCACCAGCTCAACGAGCGCCTGGGCCAGTTCATCGCCGCGCGCGAGGTGGACCGCCTGGGCAGTCCCGACTTGCGCGTGGCGCGCAACCTGGCGGCCCTGTTCCACCCGCTGCTGTCGCCCAACGTGGGTGGCATCCTGCGCATCACGCAGCAGGAACTGGCCTACCTGGTGGGCCTGTCGCGCCAGCGCGTGAACGAGGCCCTGGGCGCGCTGCAGGCGAAGGGGTGGATCCGCATCGAGTACGGGGGGCTGCGCGTGCTGGACCTCCAGGCATTGCGCTCGGGCGATCTGGGCTGAGCGCTTTCCGGCCGCCGGCCGGCGTGGCCGGGGCCGTCCTTCTCCTACACGCCGCGGCGCACCTTTCCTACGCCGCGCGCCCGCGCCCCGGCGGAACATGGCGCATCCCAACCCCAAGGAGGTCAGCCATGAACGTCAAAATCGCCACCGCCGTCGCCCTGTGCGCCGTTTCCGCCTTTGCCACCGCCCAGACCATGAGCAAGGCGGAGTACGACGCGGCCAAGGAGCGCATCGAGATGAACTACAAGACCGCGAAGAAGGCCTGTGATGCCATGAAGGACAACGCCAAGGACGTGTGCCAGGAAGAAGCCAAGGGCACGGAGCGCGTCGACAAGGCGGCCCTGGAGCAGCAGTACAAGGCTTCGCCGGACAACGCCCGCAAGCTCGAGAAGGCGAAGGCCGACAGCGCCTACGACATCGCCAAGGAGAAGTGCGAAGACCAGACCGGCGACGCCCAGAAGGTGTGCAAGGCCGACGCGAAGGCTGAGCACGAACGGGCCCTGAAGGCCGCCAAGGGCAAGGCCTGACCGCGGCTCGGACGACGGAGATCGCCCTTCGGGGCGATTTCTTTTTTTGTCGGTGGTGGGGTTGGCGACAATCGCTGCCATGGCATCCGATCCCCCCAAGCGAACGCTCAAGCTCAAGCCCGCGGCTCCCAAGCCCCCGGCCGATCCGCGCGCGCCCCGCCGCCCGCCGGTGCGGCCCCCCGGCCCGGCCCGCGCCCGCCCCCTGAGCAGCGCGCAGCGGCCCGAACTGCCCGTGCAGCCCGCGGCCACCGCCACGGCCCCCCGGGCCAGCGAGCCCGGCAAGGCGCCCCGCCGCGACGCCGCCCCACCTCCCGCGCCCGCCACGCCCCGCGACGGCACGCGCCTCAACAAGCGCCTGGCCGAGCTGGGCCTGTGCTCGCGCCGCGAGGCCGACGAGTGGATCGCCAATGGCTGGGTCAGCGTCGACGGCGCCGTGGCCGCCATAGGACAGGCGGTGGGGCCCGGCGCCCGCATCGAGGTGCTGCCCGCCGCGCAAAGGGCCCAGGGCGAGCGCGTCACCATCCTGCTGCACAAGCCCGTGGGCTATGTGAGCGGCCAGCCCGAGGACGGCCACGAGGCCGCCGTCGTGCTGCTGAACGCCAGGACCCACTGGAAGGACGACCGCAGCCCGCGCCGCTTCTCGCCCGCGCAGCTCAAGGGCCTGGCGCCGGCCGGCCGGCTCGACATCGACTCCACCGGCCTGCTCGTGCTCACGCAGGACGGGCGGGTCGCCCGCGCCCTTATCGGCGAGGACAGCGAGGTGGAGAAGGAGTACCTGGTGCGCGTGGTGTGGGCGCCGCACGGGCCGAAAGGGCCGGGCGTGGTCGAGCAGGACGTGCAGGCCGTGTTCCCCGCCGAACGACTGGCGCGGCTGCGCCACGGCCTGTCGCTCGATGGCCAGCCGCTCAGGCCCGCGGGCGTGGACTGGCTCAACCCCGAGCAGCTGCGCTTTGTGCTCACCGAGGGCAAGAAGCGCCAGATCCGCCGCATGTGCGAGGCGGTGGGCCTGCATGTGGTGGGCCTCAAGCGCGTGCGCATCGGCCGCGTGGCCCTGGGCCAGCTGCCCCAGGGGCAGTGGCGCTACCTGCTTCCCGACGAAGTGTTCTGACGCCGCCGGTCCCCCGGCCGATGTGCGCCCCGGGGCCTGTCCACAATGGGGCATGGCCGCCTCCCCACCGCCAACCCCCCGCCAGCGGCACCTGCGTCCCAGCGATCTGCGGGCCGCCGCCCAGCTGGCCACGCAGGCCACGCTCGGCGTGGTCGGCATTGCCGAGGGCGTGCACCAGGCCGTGCGCCAACGCATTGGCCTGCCGGCGGGCGAGGCGCCGGAGCGTGCCGGCGGCCTCACCGGGCGAGTCTATGGGGCCATTCGTGGGGTCGCGCACGGCGTGGGCGCAGGCATCGACGGTGTGTTGCACAGCGTTCTGCCCTTGTTTGACGACCCCACCGAGGCCGGGCAGGACTCGCCCGGTCGTGAGGCCGTGGTGGCGGCGATCAACGGGGTGCTCGGGGACCGCCTCGCGGCCATGGGCAACGCGCTCGCCCAGCCGATGGAGTGGCGCCAGGGCGAGCGGGTGTTGCCCACGCGGCAGGACGAACGGTTCGATCGGGCGCTGCAGGGGGCCAGGCCCCACCTGCTGCTGATGGTGCACGGCCTGTGCATGAACGACACGCAATGGCGGCGCGGCGGACATGACCACACCGAGGTGCTGAGCGAGGCGCTGCGGGCCACCCCTTTGCGCCTGCGCTACAACAGCGGCCTGCGCATCGCGGCCAACGGCCGCGAACTGGCGCACCAGCTGGAACGCGTGCTGACCCTGTGGCCGCTGCCCGTGCAGGGCATCACCATCGTGGGCCACAGCATGGGCGGACTGGTGGCGCGAAGCGCGGTGCACGAGGCACGCCGCGCGGGATACCGCTGGCCCGACCTGCTCAAGCACCTGGTGTTCCTGGGGACGCCGCACCACGGTGCCCCTCTGGAGCGGGCGGGACACGGCGCGGATCTGCTGCTCGGCTCCTCGCCGTTTTCCGCTCCGCTGGCGCGACTGGGTCGTCTGCGCAGCGCGGGCATCGTCGACCTGCGGTATGGCCACCTGCGGCACCCGGACGAGGGGCGCATGGATGAACCGCTGCCTTTGCCCGACGGCGTGGCCTGCTTTGGCGTGGCGGCCTGCCTGGCACCGCGCCGGGGCCTGCTGGCGGAGCGCCTGGTGGGCGACGGCCTGGTTCCCCTGCGCAGCGCCCTGGGTGAACACGACGAGCCCGCGCGCCGCCTGGCCTTCGCGCGCGGCAGTCTGCGCGTGGTGTACCGCACCGGGCACCTCGACCTGTTGTCCAGCCCGCTGGTGGCCGAGCAGCTGCGGCAGTGGCTGAGCGCCGCGCCAGCGTTGTCGGCCGCTTGAGACGGGGGGCTTGAAAAGCCCTTCCACCGCCCCCAGTTGCGCGGCGCTCGGTGCGCGCCGGCGCGCTGCCGGCGAGCGTTTTCCGTTTCCCTCATCATTCCCGCCATGAGCAAACAGACCCATTCCTTCCAGGCCGAGGTGGCCCAGCTGCTGCACCTCGTCACGCACTCGCTGTACTCCAATCCCGACATCTTCCTGCGCGAGCTGGTCTCGAACGCCTCCGATGCCTGCGACAAGCTGCGCTTCGAGGCGCTGAACAACAGCGCCCTGTACGAGGACGCGCCCGAGCTGGAGGTCCGCATCGCCTTCGACAAGGACGCGCGCACCCTCACCATCACCGACAACGGCATCGGCATGAGCGCGCCGGAGGCGATCGACCACCTGGGCACCATCGCCAAGAGCGGCACGCGCGACTTCATGAGTCGGCTCACGGGCGATCAGAAGTCCGACGCCCAACTCATCGGCCAGTTCGGCGTGGGCTTCTATTCGGGCTTCATCGTGGCCGACAAGATCGTCGTGGAGAGCCGGCGAGCGGGCCTGCCGGCCAGCGAGGGCGTTCGCTGGACCAGTGGCGGCAGCGGCGACTTCGAGGTCGAGGCCATCGAGCGCGCCGCGCGCGGCACCAGCGTGATCCTGCACCTGCGCGAGGACAAGACGGAGTACCTCAACCACTGGAAGCTCAAGTCCATCGTCGGCAAGTACAGCGACCACATCAGCTTGCCCATCCGCATGCAGGAAGAGGAGTGGGACGCCGAAAAAGGCGAGTACCGCCTCAAGGACGAATGGACCACGGTGAACTCGGCCAACGCGCTGTGGGCGCGGCCGAAGAAGGACATCACCGATGAGCAGTACGTCGAGTTCTACAAGAACCTGAGCTACGACAGCGAGGCCCCGCTGAGCTGGAGCCACCACCGCGTGGAGGGCAGCACCGAGTACACGCAGCTGCTCTACCTGCCGGCCAAGGCGCCGCAGGACCTGTGGAACCGCGACCGCAAGGCCGGCATCAAGCTTTACGTGCGGCGCGTCTTCATCATGGACGAGGCCGAGGCGCTGATGCCCGCCTACCTGCGCTGGGTCAAGGGCGTGGTCGATTCGAGCGACCTGCCGCTCAACGTGAGCCGCGAGCTGCTGCAGGAAAGCCGCGACGTGAAAGCCATCCGCGAGGGCAATACCCGCCGCGTGCTGGGCATGCTCGACGAGCTGAGCAAGGATGCGGAGAAGTACGCGGCGTTCTACGCCGAGTTCGGCGCCGTGCTCAAGGAGGGCCTGGGCGAGGACTTCACCAACCGCGACAAGCTGGCCAAGCTGCTGCGCTTTGCCAGCAGCACGCAGGCCGAGCCGGGCTCGCTGGCCGACTACAAGTCGCGCATGAAAGAAGGCCAGAAGGCCATCTACTACATCACCGCCGACTCCATCGCCGCCGCGCGCAACAGCCCGCAGCTGGAGGTGTTCCGCCAGAAGGGCATCGAGGTGCTGCTGATGGCCGATCGCGTGGACGAGTGGGCGCTGTCTTTCCTGCCCGAGTTCGACGGCACGCCGCTGCAGAGCGTGGCCAAGGGCGCGGTGGACCTGGGCGACCTGCAGGACGAGGCCGAGAAGCAGGCCGCCGAAGCCGCCGCCGAAGGTTTCAAGCCCGTGCTGGAGAAGCTCAAGGAAGCGCTCAAGGACCGCGTGAAAGACGTGCGCGCGACCTCGCGCCTGGTGGATTCGCCGGCGTGTCTGGTGGTGGAGGACGGTGACTACTCCATGCAGCTCGCGCGCCTGCTCAAGCAGGCGGGCCAGAAGGCGCCCGAGGTCAAGCCCATCCTGGAGGTGAACGCGGGCCACCCGCTGGTGAAGAAGCTGGAGGGCAACGAGCGTTTCGACGACCTCGCGCACGTGCTGTTCGACCAGGCCCTGCTGGCCGAGGGCGGCCTGCCCGAAGACCCGGCGGCCTACGTGCGGCGCGTCAATGCCCTGCTGGTGTGACGAACGGGTGCCGGGGCGGGGCACTTTGCGCCGGCGCCGGGTTCACAATCGCATGTCTCCCGATCGAAAGCCCACCGTGACCGTCCGCCTCTCCCGCACGCTTGCCGCCTTGTCCCTTGCCGCCCTGCTGGGGGGCTGCGCCAGCGTGGGCGTGGGTTTCGGCATCCCCGTGGGGCCGGTGACCATCGGTGTGGGTGCCAGCAACAGCGGCGTGAGCCTGGGCGTGGGCGCGGGCGTGGGGCCGGTGGGTGTGGGTGTCGGCGTGGACCAGGGCGGCCGCGTGAACGCGGGCGTGGGCGTGGGCGCCAGCACCGAGATCGGCAACAGCGGCGTGCGCGCGGGTGTCGGCGTAGGCACGGGCACCACGATCTACGACCCGAACAGGCCCAACCGCTGAGGTTGGCGCGCCCACAAAAAACCCGCCGGGCCCGGCGGGTTTTTTCATGGGTGCGGGGACGGGCTCACGCCACGGTCAGCGTGACCGGGATGTTGCCGCGCGTGGCGTTGGAGTAGGGGCAGACCTGGTGCGCGGTGTTCACCAGGTCCTCGGCCACGGCGCGGTCCATGCCGGGCAGGTGGATGGTCATGCGCACGGCGATGCCGAAGCCCTGCGGAATGGGGCCGATGTCGACCTCGGCGTCGATGGCGGCGTTGGCCGGCACGGCGATCTTCTTCATGCCCGCCACGTGCTTCATGGCGCCCATGAAGCAGGCCGAATAGCCCGCGGCGAACATCTGCTCGGGGTTGGTGCCGTTGCCGGCGCCGCCCATGGCCTTGGGCGGCGCGAGCTTGACCTCGAGCAGGCCATCGTCGGAGCGGGACGTGCCTTCGCGGCCACCGGTGGTGTGGGCGCGCGCGGTGTAGACGACTTTGTCGAGCGTGGTGGGCATGGTGGTTTCTCCTGGGTGGGTGCTGGTGACAGCGGGTGGAACGGATGGGGGTGGGGTCAGGCGCTGAGCCGGTCGCGCAGCTGCCGCACGTCGCGCGTGAGGGCGATGGCTTCCTGCACGGTGCATTGCGCGGCCTGCAGCACGCACGAGGGGATGCGCGCGGCGCGGGCCTTGAGCCGGCGGCCGGCGGTTGTGAGGCGAACCAGCACGCGGCGTTCGTCCTGCGTGTCGCGCAGCCGGGCGACCAGGCCGATGGCTTCCAGGCGTTTGAGCAGGGGGGTGAGCGTGCCGGAATCGAGGGTGAGGCGTTCGCCCAGGGCGGAGACGCTCAGGCCGTCCTCTTCCCACAGCGCCAGCATGGCCAGGTACTGCGGGTAGGTCAGGCCCAGCTCGTCCAGCCAGGGCTTGTACAGCTTGGTCATGGCCAGCGAAGCCGAGTACAGCGCGAAACACAGCTGGTGGTCGAGCTTGAGCAGGTCGCTGGTGGAGGGGGGCGTCGATGCCATGGCGAGAGTGTGGGTTGAAATTAGATTGTGTGCAATTTAATTGAGTAAAAGACAACTGCCAGAGCAGGGCCTTTCGCGCGCGGCGCGGCCGAGCTTATGCGAGTGCTTTGGTGTTAACCCCTGAGGGTGTGCCCCGCCGGGGCCGGCATCAGGCCTGCAGCGGCGCTTGCTGCATGGCCTCGATCTGTTCGCGCAGCAGGTCAACCTGGCCGCGCCAGTGGTCGCGGCCGCCGAACCAGGGGAAGTTGATCGGGAAGGCCGGGTCGTCCCAGCGGCGCGCGATCCAGGCGTTGTAGTGCACCAGCCGCAGGGTGCGCAGGGCCTCGATGAGCGCCAGTTCGCGCCGGTCGAAGGGGCGGAACTGCTCGTAGCCGTCGAGCAGGGCGGACAGCTGCAGGGTCTGCTGGCGCCGGTCGCCGGACAGCAGCATCCACAGGTCCTGCACGGCCGGGCCCAGGCGGGCGTCGTCCAGGTCCACGAAGTGCGGGCCCGCGCCGGGCAGGCCTTCGGGTGTCCAGAGCACGTTGCCCGGGTGGCAGTCGCCGTGCAGGCGCAGGCGTGCGATGCCCTGCGGGTCGCTGTCGCCGCCGGCGCGCAGCACGGGATGGGCCTCGATGAGCGTGAGCGCCTCGTCGAGCGCGGCGCACCATTCGCGCCGCACCTCGGGGGCGATCATTTCGTGCTCCAGCAGCCAGTCGCGTGGCTCGCGCGCAAAGCTGGCGCTGTCGAGCGCGGGTCGGTGCGCGAAAGGGCGCGCGGCGCCCACGGTGTGCAGCCGCGCGAGGAAGCGGCCGATCCACTCCAGCACCTCGAGGTCGTCGAGCTCGGGCCGGCGCCCGCCGCGGCGTGGCCAGGCGCCCCAGGCGAAGCCCGCGTGGTGGTGCAGGGTGGCGCCGTCGACGGCCAGCGGCGCCACGGCCGGTACCTCGGCGGCGGCCAGCTCGGCTGCGAAGGCGTGCTCCTCGGTGATCTGCGCGTCGCTCCAGCGGCCCGGCCGGTAGAACTTGAGCACCACCACCTCGTGGCCGTCCACCGGCCGCTCCAGGTGCGCCTGGTAGACGCGGTTCTCGAAGCTGTTGAGCGTGGTCAGGCGGCCATCGCCGCGCAGGCCGACGGCATCGAGCGCGTCGAGCACGGCGTCGGGGGTGAGGGTGTCGAAGGGGTGCGGGGTCGGCATGGTCATGCGCGATTGTCCAGGGTCGGTTCGCGGCGCTCACCTATCATCGCCGCATGCCTTCCGTTTCCCGTTCCGCCGCGCGACCCAAGCCGGCGCAAGACCTTCACGCGCAACTGCCCGAGCTGCGGCCGGAGCAGTCGATCGAGCTGCTCAAGGAGTTGCACATCCTCACGCGCGAGGGGCGGCTCAACCAGGACACGCGGCGCAAACTCAAGCAGGTCTACCACCTGGTGCAGTTCATTGAGCCCCTGCTGGCGCAGGTGCTGGCCGAGCGCGGCGACGTGGTGCTGGCCGACCATGGCGCGGGCAAGTCCTATCTGGGCTTCATCCTGTACGACCTGGTGCTCAAGCCGCGCGGCCAGGGCTCAGTCATCGGCGTGGAGGCGCGCGCGGAGCTGGTGGAGCGCTCGCAGGTGCTGGCGCAACGCCTGGGCTTCGAGCGCATGCGCTTCCTGGCCGCGACGGTGCAGCAGGCCATGCAACACAGCGAGTTGCCCGCGCGCGTGGACGTGGTGACGGCGCTGCACGCCTGCGACACGGCCACCGACGACGCGATCGATTTCGCATTGGCGCGCGAAGCGCAGCACCTGGTGCTGGTGCCCTGTTGCCAGGCCGAGGTGGCGGGCGTGATGCGCCAGCACAAGGCCTTCGCGCTCAAACAGACGCCGCTGGCGGAGCTGTGGCGCCACCCGTTGCACACGCGCGAGTTCGGCAGCCAGATCACCAACGTGCTGCGTTGCCTGCGCCTGGAAGCGCATGGCTATGACGTGACCGTCACCGAGCTCGTCGGATGGGAGCATTCCATGAAAAACGAACTCATCCTGGCCCGTAGAATGGCCGACGATCGCCACGGCCGCCAGGAGCGCGCGCGCCAGCGATTGCTGCAGGTGCTTGATCAGTTCGGCCTGCAAGCCATGCAGACCCGATTCGCGGTCTGAGCCGCGGCGGCCCCACGGGCCGCCAGTCCATGAACCGATGGCCCCCACTCGGGGTCACGGCGCCCGACGACGACCGGCCCGCGCCGGCGCCGGTCCGACGGCGTCACCGAGGAGAGCCTTTCCGTGATTCCTTCCGACATCGCCTTCCTGCTGCAGGCCATCGCCTGGCCCCTGGTGCTGCTGCTGGCCTGGTTCCTCGCCGAGTGGCTCAATGAGCGCTGGCAACTGCCGCGCGTGACCAGCTATGTGGCCGTGGGCCTGCTGGCCAGCCTGATCAACCTGCCCGGCCTCACGCCCGACATCGCGGGCCTGCCCTTCCTGGCCACGGTGGCGCTGTCGCTGGTGCTGTTCGAGCTCGGTTACCGCATCAACCTGCGCTGGTTCCGCCACAACTTCTGGGTGCTGCTGCTGGGGGTGGTCGAATCGCTGGCCACCTTCGGCGCGGTGTACTGGGCCACCGGCTGGTTCGCGCTGCCCACCGACCACCGCCTCATCATCGCCGCGGTGTCGATGGCGGCCTCGCCCGCGGGCGTGTTGCGCGTGGCGCACGAGCTGCGCAGTTCGGGCCAGGCCACCGAGCGCGTGCTGCACCTGTGCGCCATCAACTGCCTGATGGCGGTGCTGGCGCTCAAGCTCGTGGTGGGCTACTGGACGCTGTCCACCTCGGGCGATTTCGCGCTCGCGGCCTTCGGCAGCATCCACGTGGTGGGCACGTCGATTGCCGTGGGCGCGGTGCTGGGCATGGCCATTCCCTGGCTGCTGCGGCTGCGCAATACGCACGGGCACGGCGTGACCGTGGTGTTTGCACTCGCCGTGCTGCTGCTGACCACCGCGGCCTACGGGCTCAAGCTGTCGCCGCTGCTGGCGGCGCTGACCTTCGGCATCGTGGCGCGCGAGCGTCGCGTTCACCTCACCAGCGCGCAGCGCGACTTCGGCACCGCGGGCGACCTGCTCTCGGTGTTCCTGTTCGTCTACATCGCCTCGCTGCTGACCTGGACCGACGTGCCCACCACCTTGTTCATGGGCCTGGCCCTGATCCTGGTCCGCACCGCCGTCAAGGTGTTCTGCAACGTCTCGGCGGCGCGGCTGTCGGGCATTTCCGAGCGCAAGGGCCTGCTCACGGGCCTGGCGCTCACGCCCATGTCGGCCTTCGCGATCCTGCTCATCGAAGAAACGCGGCTCTATGGCTTCGAGCCCGCGGTGCAGGTGCTCGCGGCCATGGCCGGCATGATGCTGCTGCAGGAATTGCTGGGCCCCATCGTCACGCAGCGCGCCCTGATGGCCGCGCGCGAGACCCACGTCACGAAGGAATAAGCCATGCCATTGGAAACCTTCAAGGCCTCCGACTCGCTGACCATGGGCGTGGAGCTGGAGCTGCAGCTCGTCAACAGCTACGACCACGACCTCTCCAGCAGCGCCAACGACCTGCTGGACCTGCTCGCGCGCAAGCCCTTCCCGGGCGTGGTCACGCCCGAGATGACGCAGAGCATGATCGAGATCGCCACCGGCATCCACACCCAGCACGGGCCCTTGCTGCAGCAGCTGCAGCAGATCCGCGACACGCTGGTGGCCGCGGGCGACCGGCTCAACATCGAGCTGGCGGGCGGCGGCACCCACCCCTTCCAGCGCTGGTTTGAGCAGCGCATCTTCTCCAAACCACGCTTCCACCAGCTCTCGGGCCTGTACGGCTACCTCGCCAAGCAGTTCACCGTGTTCGGTCAGCATGTGCACATCGGCTGCGCCTCGCCCGACGAGGCGCTGTTCCTGCTGCATTCGCTCAACCGCTACGTGCCGCACTTCATCGCGCTGTCGGCGTCCTCGCCGTTCTCCCAGGGCGTGGACACGCTGTTCGATTCGGCGCGCCTGAACTCGGTGTTCGCCTTCCCCCTGAGCGGGCGCGCGCCCTTCGTGCTCAAGTGGGACGAGTTCGCCAACGTCTACTTCACCAAGATGGAGAGCACGGGCGTGGTCAAGTCCATGAAGGACTTTTACTGGGACATCCGGCCCAAGCCCGAGTACGGGACCATCGAACTGCGCGTGTGCGACACGCCCCTGACGGTGGAGCGCGCGGCCGCGCTGGCCTGCTACCTGCAGGCCCTGTGCCGCCACCTGCTGGAGCGCAACGAGCCACCACCCGAGGAAGACGACTACCTCGTCTACACCTACAACCGTTTCCAGGCCTGCCGCTTCGGCCTCGACGGCATGATGGTCAACCCCAAGACACGCGAACAGATCAGCATCCGCGAGGACGTGCTGGCCACGCTGCGCGAGCTCACGCCGCACGCGCTGGCGCTCAACAGCCTGGCCGCGCTCGACGAAATCGAGCGCACGGCCGCCCACGCCGGCAACCACGCGAGCTTCCTGCGCAACCGCTACCGGGACAGCCGCAGTGTGGAGGCGGTGGTGCGCGCCAGTGTGGAGGCGCTGCGCCACGGACCTTGAACAGCGCCCGGCCGACCGCGCCGGGAAACCGTGACGGGTCGCACGGTGGGGCGCCGGGTGGAGCGCCGCTCAGGCGCAAAGGGCGACCGCTCATGGCCCGGTGCGTGATGTGCATCACGAATCGCCTGCGGGGGGATTCCCGACAGCTGTCGGGGAACTTCCTACACGCGGGATGGTGAGGCGCCGACTTAACGCCCCGGGAGGGCATCGATACAGTTTGTTTCCAAGGACACGCCCGCTGTCTCATCTGTATCTCTCAGGAAGCCCGCCATGAACTCGTTCGCCAACCGCACCAACCCCTTCGTCCTGATGCTGGACCCGGAGGCCGTGATCAACGCCATGGAGAGCAGCCAGCCGCTGCGTGGCCTGCGCGGCCGTGTCTGCCGCCCGCTGGACAAGCCGCTGATCCCCAAGCTGTTCGACACCACGACCCGCGAGTTCGACGCCGCGATCGACCAGGAAGCGTTCATGGACAGCGGTTCCGAGGCCTACCTCGAGGCCCAGCCAGGGCTGCACCAGGTCCATTGACCCTAAGGCCCAGGGCGTGCCCCCGCGCTCAGGCCCTGATCCGGTTCGCGTAGAGCACGAGGGCCCCGTCGCCGCTCCCGCTCATGCCGAACAGGACCAGCAGGGCGTGGTCGGCATCGTATTGCGCCAGCCCCTGAATGCCCGTGCCATCGGGGAACTGGCAACCCGCCCCGGAAGCGAGCAGGCGGGCATTCAGAATGTTGACGGCTGGTGAGGCCGCCGTCAGCGCACCACGGAGCCGGCACTGCTCCTGGCCGTCTTGCCAGCCGGCCAGATCGATGCCGCCGCTGTCGCCCAGGGTCGCCAAGTAGGTGATGGTGGGCCGACCATTGCCGTAGAGGGTGACCTCATAGGTGCCCGCGAGCGCCGCCAGGTCGGCGCCATGCGCGGAGCGCGCGTCGTACACGGCGCTCACCACCGGCGCCCCGCTGTCCGATGCCAGCAGCAGCTGCGACTGGGGCTGGTAGCTGCCCGTCAGGGACCAGCGCTGGCGAGAGTCGGGCACCCGCATATCCACCGCGTCGAAGCCACTGGGCGACACCAGGCCGTGCTGGGCCGTGAGCGTGCCGCGCAGGAGGCGGTTCGTGCCGCTGTCGCTCAGCAGACCATAGGCCTGGCCGTCGGCGGCGACGAAGAGCTGGCCGTCGCCGCGGCTGTCCGTCCAGGCGCCAGCCAGTGCATGCACGGACGCCGCGCCGGTGGACGGCGCGGGTGGCGAGTCGGGGGCGGCTGCACCGTCGATGGCGCCGTTGCCCCCGCAGGCGACCAGGCCGATCAAGGCCCAGGCGCCGAGGACTGCACGAAGGTGTCGCATGGGACCTTGCTCAGGCTCGGCTGAGGTGGCCGTTGCCGGCCCATGGCGGGCCCACGGATTCGCGGTGGCCGGGCAGCTGCAGCTCGCCCGTGCAGCGTCCGTTGATCGATTGCGTTCCAAACGGCCAAGAACCTGGCATGGAGGACTCCAAAGGAAGTGAAGCCCCCATGGGTGGCGACACCCTCGCTTCGGTTCGGCCCGAAAAGGCCTATGCGCCAAGGCGTAGGTCAGCGGGACGATGCGGCGCCGGTCAGGGCCGAAGCGTGCCGGCCAGCAGGCCGGCGGGCGATGCCGGCGTTGGGCCACGGGCCCCCGGGCTGTGCCCTCAGCGCGCGAAGCGCTTGCGCGTGAGGGCCAGCGCGAGCCAGAACGTTCCGATGGCGTAGACCACCAGGACGAGCAGGTGCAGCGCCGCGTCCGTGGGCCATTGGTCCAGGAACAGCGGGCGCACCAGCTGCACCGCGTGCGTCAGCGGCAACAGGTCGGAGAACAGCAGCACCGGCGCCGGCAGCTGCTCGCGCGGGAAGAACACGCCCGAGAGGAACATCATGGGCGTGATCACCAGCGTGAAGTAGTAACTGAAGAAGTCGTAGCCCTTGGCCAGCGCGTTGAACACCAGCGCGATGCAAGAGAAGGTGATGCCCACGAGGCCCAGCACCGGCCAGGCCACCAGCAGCTTGGGCGAGTGCGTGATGCCCAGGCCCAGCATCACCAGCAGGATCACGGACACGGTGAACAGCGACTTGAAGCCGGCCCACAGCATCTCGGCCAGCACCACGTCGTCCAGGCGCACGGGCGCGTTCATGATGCCGTCCCAGGTCTTTTGCACGTGCATGCGCGAGAAGGCCGAGTACAGCGCCTCGAAGGTGGCCGCGTTCATGGCGCTCATGCAGATGCTGCCGCTGGCCAGGAACAGGATGTAGGGCACCGCCACCGAGCCGCCGGGCGTGCCCATGTTCACCGTGCCCACCAGCGCGCCCAGGCCATAGCCGAAGGCCACCAGCCAGATCAGCGGTTCGGCGATGTTGGCCACCACGCTGGGCAGGGCCAGCTTGCGCCAGACCAGCAGGTTGCGCAGGAACACCGGCCACCAGCGCCAGGACAGGCGCGGCGGGGCCCAGGGATTCATGGGGGTGAGGGTGGTCGTGGTCATCAGCCGTCTTCCCTGATTTGTCGTCCGGTGAGCTTGAGGAACAGGTCCTCGAGATTGGCGGGCCGGTGCAGCGTGCGCAGCTGGTGGTGCTCGCCCAGCGCGGCCAGCAGCGGCTGCGCCTGCGCGGTGTAGAAGAACACGGTCTCGCCGCTCACCTCCACGCGCGCGGCCAGGGCGCGCAGCGGGGCGTGTTCCTCGCGCTGGGCGAGGTCCAGCGCGCCGGGGCCGTAGACCTCCACCACGTCGGGCTCCAGGTGCTCGGCGATGAGCGCGCGCGGCCGGCCTTCGGCGATCTTGCGGCCGTGGTCCAGCACCAGCAGGCGCGAGCACAGGCGCTCGGCCTCGTCCATGAAGTGCGTGGTGAGCAGGATGCTCTTGCCCTGCTGCAGCAGCACCTGCAGGCGCTCCCACATCAGGTGGCGGGCCTGCGGGTCCAGGCCGGTGGTGGGCTCGTCGAGCATCAGCAGGCGCGGGTCGTTCACCAGCGCGCGCGCCAGGCTCAGCCGGCGCTTCATGCCGCCCGACAGTTCGCCCGGGCGGGCCGTGGCCTTGTGCGTGAGCGCGGCGAACTCCAGCAGGCGCGGGATGCGCGCACGGATGACGGCGTCCTTCAGGCCGAAGTAGCGGCCATAGACCAGCAGGTTCTCCGCGCAGTTGAAGTCCGGGTCCAGCGTGTCCATCTGGGCCACCACGCCGAGCTGCGCCTTGATGGCCATGGCGTCGCGCGGCATGTCCTTGCCAAAGGCGTGGATGCGCCCGCCATCGGGCGCGGTGAGGCCCAGACACATGCGGATGGTGGTGGTCTTGCCGGCGCCGTTGGGGCCGATCACGCCAAGGCATTCGCCAGGGTGGATGGCGAAGCTCACGCCGTTGACCACCGTGTTCTCGCCGTAGCGTTTGACCAGCTCGGCGGCTTCGAACAGGGGTGTGCTCATCCGAGGCATTGTGCCTGCCGCCTCAAACCCCCACGGGTTCCACTTTTACAATCCGCCACCCATGTCGCTGGCCGTCCAACTCCAATACCTTTTGCCCAAGGGGGCGCTCACCCGCCTGGCGGGCGCCTTCGCCGGCGCGCGCGCCGGCGCGCTCACCCAGTGGGCCATCCGCCGCTTCATCGCGCGCTACCAGGTGAACATGGCCGAGGCGGCGAACCCCGATCCCACCGCCTACGACACCTTCAACGCGTTCTTCACGCGTGCCCTGAAACCCGGCGCGCGCCCGCTGGCCGACGCGGCCTTCGTCTGCCCGGTGGACGGGGCGATCAGCCAGCTGGGCCGCATCGAAGGCGACCGCATCTTCCAGGCCAAGGGCCACCACTACGACACGCGCGCGCTGCTGGGCGGCGACGCGGCGCTGGCCCAGGCCTTCCAGGGCGGCAGCTTCGCCACCATCTACCTGAGCCCGCGCGACTACCACCGCATCCACATGCCGGCGGCGGCCACGCTGCGGCGCATGCTGCACGTGCCGGGCGAACTGTTCTCGGTGAACCCGGCCACGGCCGCGGGCGTGCCGGGCCTGTTCGCGCGCAACGAGCGCGTGGTCTGCCTGTTCGATATGCCTGTGGGCGAACGCACCGTGCCCTTCGCGCTGGTGCTGGTGGGCGCCACCATCGTGGGCAGCATGGCCACCACCTGGCATGGGGTGGTCAACCCGCCGCGTCCGGGCACCGTGCGCGAATGGCGCTACGACGACACGCCGCTGCGGCTGGACAAAGGCGCCGAGATGGGCCGCTTCCTGCTCGGCTCCACGGTGGTGCTGCTGTGGCCGCCGGACACCATCGCCTTCAGCCCCGACTGGACCGCCGCGCGCCCCGTGCGCCTGGGCGAGGCCATGGGCGGCGCGCTCTGAATCTTTCTTTCCTCAGGACATCACCATGACCACGCTCGGCACGCCGCTGTCGCCCTCGGCCACCAAAGTCATGCTGCTGGGCAGCGGCGAACTCGGCAAGGAGGTGCTGATCGCCCTGCAGCGCCTGGGCGTGGAGACCATCGCGGTCGACCGCTACGAGAACGCGCCCGGCCATCAGGTGGCGCACCGCGCGCACACCATCGCCATGAGCGACCCGGCCCAGCTCAAGGCGCTGATCGAGCGCGAGCGCCCGCACCTGGTGGTGCCCGAGATCGAGGCCATCGCCACGCCCATGCTGCAGGAACTCGAGGCCGCGGGCGTGGTGCGCGTGATCCCCACCGCGCGCGCCGCCCGGCTCACCATGGACCGCGAGGGCATCCGCCGCCTGGCGGCCGAGACGCTGCGCCTGCCGACCAGCCCCTACCAGTTCTGCGATTCGCTGCAGGAGCTGCAGGCGGCCATCGACAGCGGCATCGGCTATCCCTGCATCGTCAAGCCCGTGATGAGCAGCAGCGGCAAGGGCCAGAGCAAGATCGACGGCCCTGCCGACGTGCAGAAGGCCTGGGACTTCGCCATGGCCGGCGGCCGGGTGAGCCACGGGCGGGTCATCGTCGAGGGTTTCATCCGCTTCGACTACGAGATCACCCTGCTCACGGTGCGCGCGCTGGGCGCCGGCGGCCAGGCCGAGACGCATTTCTGCGAGCCCATCGGGCATGTGCAGGTGGGCGGCGACTACGTCGAGAGCTGGCAGCCGCACCCCATGAGCGCCGAGGCCCTGCGCAAGAGCCGCGAGATCGCCAAGGCCATCACCGACAACCTGGGCGGCCAAGGCCTGTTCGGCGTGGAGCTGTTCGTGGCCGGCGACCAGGTGTGGTTCAGCGAGGTCAGCCCACGCCCGCACGACACCGGCATGGTGACCATGGTCACGCAGTGGCAGAACGAGTTCGAGCTGCACGCGCGCGCCATCCTGGGGTTGCCGGTGGACACCGCGCTCAAGAGCCCGGGCGCCAGCGCCGTCATCTACGGCGGCGTGGAGGCCCAGGGCATCGCCTTCGACGGCGTGGACGAGGCCTTGCGCGTGCCGGGCACCGAGCTGCGCCTGTTCGGCAAGCCCGAGAGCTTTCAGAAGCGGCGCATGGGTGTCGCGCTGGCGCGCGAGGCCGACGTGCAGCGCGCGCGCGAGAACGCCAAGCTCGCGGCCTCGACGGTGAAGCCGCACCGGGCCGCCTGACTCAGCCCTTGACCTGCTGCGCCGCGAGCGCCACCGCTTCCTTGATGCGCTGGTAGGTGCCGCAGCGGCACAGGTTGCCGCTCATGGCCGCGTCGATGGCGGCCTCGTCGGGCCGGGGGTTGCTCTTGAGCAGCGCGCAGGCGCTCATGAGCTGGCCGCCCTGGCAGTAACCACACTGCACCACGTCCACCGCCGTCCAGGCCGCGCGCAGGGCGGCGATCTCGGGGCCGGTGATGCCTTCGATGGTGGTGATGGCCTGCCCCGCGACCGCGGAGACCGGCGTGACGCAGGCGCGGATGGGCTGCCCGTCGGCGTGCACCGTGCAGGCGCCGCACAGGGCCATGCCGCAGCCGAACTTGGTGCCGGTGAGTTTCAGGTCGGCGCGCAGCACCCACAGCAGCGGCGTGTCGGCGTCGGCATCGACGCTGACCTCGCGGCCGTTGACCTTGAGCGTGGTGGTCATGGTCGGTTCCTCAGGCAAGTGTCAGGGGCAGGCTGCGCAGGCGCTGCCCGGTGAGCGCGAACAGCGCGTTGGCCACGGCGGGCGCGATCGGCGGCACACCAGGTTCGCCCACACCCTCGGGGTGGCCGTCGCCCGGCAGGATCAGGCAGTCCACGCGCGGCGCCTCGTTCAGGCGCAGGATGGGCTGGTCGTGGAAGTTGCTCTGTTGCACCTGGCCGTCGACGATCTCCACGCCGCCGTGCAGCGCGGCCGACAGGCCGAACACCACGCCGCCCTCCAGCTGCTGGCGGATGCCAGCTGGGTTGACGGCGAAGCCGCAATCGATGGCGCACCACACGCGGTGCACGCGGATCGCCTTGTCGGGGCCGAGCGAGACCTCGGCCACCTGCGCGACCGTGGAGCCGAAGGAGTCGTGCAGCGCCAGCCCGCGCGCGGTCTTGGCGCCGTCCGGCGCGGGCGGCGAGGGCGTGCCCCAGCCCGCGGCGTGGGCGGCGGCCCGCAGCACGGCCAGCTGTTTCGGGTGCCGGCGCAACAGCGATTCGCGAAAGGCCAGCGGGTCCTGGCCCGCCGCGTGCGCGCACTCGTCGACGAAGCCCTCTTTGAAGAAGGCCTGGTGCGAATGCCCCACGGAGCGCCAGAAGCCGACCTGCAGCGGCGCGTCCACCTTGACGTGCGCGATGCGCGCGGCCGGCCATTCGTAGGCCTGGTCGAAAGCGCCCTCGCTGGTGGTCTTGTCGGGCCCGCCGCCGGGCAGGCCGAAGGCGCGCGTGAGCACCTGCGGCACGATGGCCTGGCCCGCGCTGGTGTTCTTCCAGGCGACGAGCCGCTTGTCGGCGTCGAAGCCGGCCTCGAAACGCGCCGCGCAGGCCGGGCGGTACAGGTCGTGGCGGATGTCCTGCTCGCGGCTCCACATCGTCTGCACCGGATGCCCCGGCACCGCCTTGGCGATGGCGGCGGCCTGGGCGATGAAGTCCACCTCCAGCCGGCGGCCGAAGCCGCCGCCCAGCATCAGCACCTGCACGGCCACGGCCTCGTCGGGCAGGCCCAGGGCCCCGGCCGCGGCCTGGCGCGCCAGCCCGGGCACCTGGGTGGACACCCACACCGTGGCCTTGTTGCCCTCGAACAGCACGGTGCAGTTGATGGGCTCCAGGGCCTCATGGGCCAGGTAGGGCGCGCGGTACTCGGCCTCGATGCGCGTCGTGGCGCCCGCGAGCGCGGCGTCCACCTCGCCGGTTTCGTAGAAGGCGAAGCCCCTTTCGGTGCGCGCGGCGGCGGCGAAACCCTCGATGGCCTGCGCGCTGGAGAAGCTGGCGAGCGCGCCGTGGTCCCAGTTCACGTCCAGCTTGTCGGCCGCCTGGCGGGCGCGCCAGGGGTGGTCGGCGATCACCGCCACGCCGCCGGTACCACCGCGCAGGGGTTCCACGGCCAGCACGGCCTTGACGCCGCGCACCGCGCGCGCCGCGGCGTCGTCGTGGCTGTGCGCGCGGCCGCCCAGGGCGGGGCACAGGCGCACGCTGGCGTACAGCAGGCCATCGGGCAGGGCGTCGATGCCGAAGCGCGCGCTGCCATCGATTTTGCCGGGCGTGTCCAGGCGGCGCGTGGGCTGGCCGATGCGCTTGAAGCGCTCGGGTGCCTTGAGTGGCGGGTCGCGCGGCAGCGCCAGCTGAGCCGCCGCGGCGGCCAGGGCGCCGTAGCCCAGGCGGCGGCCGTCGGGCGCGATCACCTCGCCGTTCTCGGTGCCGCAGTCGGCCGCGGCAACGCCCCATTGCGCGGCGGCGGCGGCCACCAGCATCTGGCGCGCGGACGCGCCGGCCTGGCGCATGGGCAGCCACAGGTCCTTCACGCTGGACGAGCCGCCGGTCATCATCACGCCGATCTCGCGCATGGCCTTGGCGGTGAGCCAGCGCACGGCGTCGACGGCGATGTTGTCGGTGTCGGGGTGCACCGGCAGGCCATCGACCACGCTGGCGATGTTGTTGTAGATGCCGTCGATGGGGGACTGCTGCCAGCGCACGCGCGACCAGTCGGCGTCCAGCTCCTCGGCCAGCAGCATGCACAACGAGGTGACCACGCCCTGGCCCATCTCGCTCTTGGCCAGCGCCACGGTGACCGTGCCGTCGCGCGCGATCCGGACCCAGCCGTTGAAGGCCACCTCGCCCTCGGCCGTGGGCAGCGGCTGCGCCGTGGTGAGGCGCTGGCGCGGTGGCATCAGGCCCCAGCCCACCACCAGGGCGCCGGCGATGCCCAGGGTGCCGAGGACGAACTTGCGTCGGGTGCTCGCCATGCGGCTTCTCCTTACTGGAAGGCCACCTCCGCGAAGCTCCTGAGCTTGCGGCTGTGCAGTTGGTCCACGCCGCCCGCGCGCAGCAGCTCCACCGCGCGGATGCCGATGCGCAGGTGCTGGTCCACGCGCTCGCGGTAGAAGTGGTTGGCCATGCCGGGCAGCTTGATCTCGCCGTGCAGCGGCTTGTCGCTCACGCACAGCAGGGTGCCGTAGGGCACGCGGAAGCGAAAGCCGTTGGCCGCGATGGTGGCCGATTCCATGTCCAGCGCCACCGCACGCGACTGCGAAAAGCGCCGCTGCGGCATGTTGTCGGGCAGCAGTTCCCAGTTGCGGTTGTCGGTGCTGGCCACCGTGCCCGTGCGCATGATGCGCTTGAGCTCGGCCGGCGGCACGCCGGTCACGTCGGCCACCGCGGCCTCCAGCGCGAGCTGGATCTCGGCCAGCGCGGGAATGGGCACCCACAGCGGCAACTCTTCATCGAGCACGTGGTCCTCGCGCACGTAGGCGTGGGCCAGCACGTAGTCGCCCAGCTGCTGCGTGGTGCGCAGGCCGGCGCAATGGCCCAGCATCAGCCAGGCGTGCGGTCGCAGCACGGCGATGTGGTCGGTGATGTTCTTGGCGTTGGCCGGGCCGACGCCGATGTTGACCATGGTGATGCCGCTGCGGTCCTCGCGCACCAGGTGGTAGCCGGGCATCTGCGGCAGGCGCGGCGGCGCGTGGCCCAGCTCGTCGCCGGGCCGCGCCTGCAGGCCCTTGCGCCGCGTGACCACGTTGCCCGGCTCGACGAAGGCCACGTACGGGCTGTCGGGCTTGTCCATCTCGGCGTGGCCGAGCTTGATGAATTCGTCGATGTAGAACTGGTAGTTGGTGAACAGCACGAAGTTCTGGAACCAGTCGGGCGAGGTGCCGGTGTAGTGGCGCATGCGCTGCAGCGAGTAGTCCACGCGCGGTGCGGTGAACAGCGCCAGCGGCTGTGCCTCGCCCGGGCCGGGCTGGTGCGTACCGTTGGCGATGCCGTCGTCCATGGCCGTGAGGTCGGGCAGGTCGAAGACGTCGCGCATGAAGGCGCGCCGCGTGGCGCCCATCTGGCCCTCCACATGGTCGTGCTCGGCGAACGAGAAATGGATCGGGATGGGCTGGGTGCTGGTGCCGATCTCGATCTCGCCGCCGTGGTTGGCCAGCAGCAGGCGGAACTGTTCGCGGTAGTAGTCGCCGTACAGGTCGGGGCGGGTGAGGGTGGTTTCGTAGCGGCCTGGGCCGGCCACGAAGCCGTAGCTCAGGCGCTGGCGGCCGAGTTCGTCGGCCCCCTCGCCCAGGCGCAGGTTGCTGTGGCTCACCAGCCGCGCGTAGGGGTAGCAGGCGCGCACGCGCACGCCGTGGAAATCGGCGCCGCCGACGTAGTCGTGCAAGGCCTGGCGCAGGAACTCGACGCTGTGCTGGTAGATGCGGCGCACCTGGTCCAGCGCGGCGTCCGGGTCGTCGAAGCGCTGGGGGGCGGTAAATTCGGGCGTTTTTTGCATGCGGCTATTGTGAAGTGAACGGCCTGAACTCCCCCGATTTGTCCCACGCGGCCGCCACCCTGGCCGTGGCGCTGGGCTGCGGCCTGCTGGTGGGCATCGAGCGCGAGCGGCGCAAGGGCGCGGGGCCGACGCGCGCCCTGGCCGGCCTGCGCAGTTTTGCGCTCACCTGCGTCACGGGCGCCGCCGCGGCGCTCACCGGGCTCAGCGGCATTGTGGTGGCGGGCGCGGCCTTCGTCGCGGGCCTGGGCCTGGTGGCCTACCTGAAGGACCGTTCCGAGGACCCCGGCGTGACCACCGAAGTGGCCTTGCTGCTGACCTACCTGGTCGGCGTGTTGAGCGCGCACAGCGCCGCGCTGGCGGCGGGCCTGGCCGTGGGCTTGACCGTGGTGCTGGCGGTGCGCGATCGCGCCCACCGTTTCGTCAACCACTGGCTGCGGGCGGCCGAGCTGCGCGACGGCCTATTGCTGGTGGCGCTGGTGCTGTTGGGCCTGCCCCTGCTGCCCGATCGGCCGCTGTGGGGCGAGGCGCTCAACCCGCGCACCATCGGCACCTTGCTGGCCCTGCTGCTGACCCTGCAGTCGGCGGCCCACCTGGCGCGCCGGTTGCTGGCCACGCGGCACGCGGTGGCGCTGTCGGCGCTGGCCTCGGGCTTCGTGTCGAGCACCGCCACCATCGCCAGCATGGGCCTGGCGGCGCGCGAGGGCAGCGCCCCCGCGCGCGCCATGGCCGGCGGTGGCCTGCTGTCTTGCGTGTCGACGCAGTTGCAGCTGCTGCTGGTGGCGGCCGCCGTGCGCCCGGCCTGGCTGCCGGTGCTGTGGCTGCCTGTGCTGGTGGCCGCCACGCTGGCGCTGGCCTGGGGCTGGTGGCTCGTGCGTGGCGAGGTCAAGGACGTGGTGGTGACGGGCGCCACCCCGCGCACCGAGGCCTTACCGAGCGCGCGCGACGACCGCATGTTCAGCCTGGGTGGCGCGCTGGCCGTGGCGGCGCTGCTGGCGGCCGTGCAGGCCCTGGTGCACGGTCTGCAGGCCTGGCTGGGCCAGGCGGGCTTGATGGCCGGCGCCGTGGTGGGCGCCCTGGCCGATCTGCACGCCTCGGTGGCGGCGGTGTTCAGCGACGCGGCGCCCGCTGAAGGGTCTCGGCGCGCGCTGATGCTGGTGCTGCTGGTGCACGCGGGCAGCAAGTCGGTCACTGCGTTCGCATCGGGCGGCTGGGCCTACCTGCGCTGGCTGGCGCCGGGGCTGTGGCTGCACACGCTGCTGGGCGTGGCCCTGCTGGCCTGGTGGGGCTGAGGGGGCCGAGGGGGACGCGAGGCCCGCCGTCCGCTCAGCGGCGCACCGGCTCGCGCATGGTGACGAACTCCTCGGCCGCCGTCGGGTGGATGCCGATGGTGCTGTCGAACACCGCCTTGGTGGCGCCGGCCTTGAGCGCGACGGCGAAGCCCTGCACGATCTCGCCCGCTTCGGCGCCGACCATGTGCAGGCCGACCACGCGGTCGCTCTGGGTGTCCACCACCAGCTTCATCAGCGTGCGCTCGGTGCGGCCCGACAGGGTGTGCTTCAAGGCCTTGAATTCGCTGCGGAAGACGGTGACTTCGCCAAAGCGCTCGCGCGCCTGGGCTTCTGTGAGGCCCACGGTGCCGATGCTGGGGTGCGTGAAGACGGCGGTGGGCACGAAGTCGTAGCTCATCTCGCGCGCGGCCTTGCCGGGCGCGGGGCCGCAGATGTCGTCCACCACCACCATGGCCTCGCCCAGCGCCACGGGCGTGAGCTGCACGCGGTCGGTCACGTCGCCGATAGCGCGGATGTGCGGCACGTTGGTCTGGTAGCGCCCGTTGACGAGCACCTCGCCCTTGGCGCCCTGGGCCACGCCCGCGGTGTCCAGCCCGAGCCCCTGGGTGTTGGGGACCCGGCCGGTGGCGTAGAGCGCGGCGTCCACGGTGAAGGTATTGCCGTCCTCGCAGCGCACCACCAGGCCGTCGGGGGTCTTGCGGATGTCCACCACGCCGGCATTGAGGCGCAGGTCCACGCCGGCCTTGGCCATCTCGCCCGCCGCGAAGTGGCGGATCTCGTCGTCGAAGCCGCGCAGCACCTGCTCGCCGCGGTAGAGCTGCGTCACCCGCGCGCCCAGGCCGTTGAAGATGGAGGCGAACTCGCAGGCGATGTAGCCGCCGCCGACGATGAGCAGGCGCCGCGGGAAGGGGTCGAGGTCGAACACCTCGTTGCTGGTGATCACGTGCTCGCGCCCGCTGAAGTGCGGCACGTGGGGCGTGCCGCCGGTGGCGATCAGGATGTGGGCGGCGCTGAAGCGCTGGTGGCCCGGTGAGCCGTCGGCGTGCAGCGTGGCGAGTTCGATCTCATGGTCGCCGGCCAGGCGCGCGAAGCCGTCGAGCCGCGTGACGCCGGAGCCGCTGAGCAGGTTGGCGTAGACGCCGTTCAGGCGCGCGATCTCCTTGGCCCGGTTGGCCTTCAGCGTGGCCCAGTCGAAATGGGCTTCTCCGACGCGCCAGCCGAAGCCGGCCGCCTCCTCGAAGGCTTCGTGGTAGTGCGCGGCGTAGCTGTACAGCTTCTTGGGTATGCAGCCCACGTTGACGCAGGTGCCGCCCAGGCCGTCGGTGCCCAGCACCTCGGCCAGGGCCACGCGCTGGCCGCGCTGCGCGGCCATGCGGGCGGCGCGCACGCCGCCGCTGCCACCGCCAATGACGAAGAGATCGAAGTCGTATGCGCTCATGGGGGCGATGGTAGGCCGCCATCAAAGGCCCGGCGCGCACCGGGCCATCGTCAGTACGTGTACACCCCGCGCCCCGTCTTGCGCCCCAGGTAGCCCGCGGCCACCATTTCCTTGAGCAGCGGGCAGGGGCGGTACTTGCTGTCGTTGTATTCCTCGACGTAGACGTTCATGACCGCCAGGCACACGTCCAGGCCGATCATGTCGGCCAGCGCCAACGGACCGATGGGCTGGTTGGTGCCCAGCTTCATGCCGGCGTCGATGTCCTCGGCTGTGGCCAGTCCTTCGGCCAGCACGAAGAAGGCTTCGTTGATCATGGGCACCAGGATGCGGTTGACCACGAAGCCCGGCGCGTTCTTCACCGTGATGGGCGTTTTGCCCAGGGCCTCGGCCAGGGCCTTCACCGTGGCGTGCGTGGCGTCGCTGGTCTGCAGGCCGCGGATGATCTCCACCAGCGCCATCATGGGCACGGGGTTGAAGAAGTGCATGCCGATGAAGCGGTCGGCGCGCTTCGTGGCGGCGGCCAGTTTGGTGATGCTGATCGAACTGGTGTTGGTGGCGACGATCACCTCGGGCGCGAGCAGCGCGTCGAGCTGCTGCAGGATCTTGAGCTTGAGGCCTTCGTTCTCGGTGGCGGCCTCGATCACGAGCTGCGCGCCCTTGAGGTCCTCGTAGTTCGTGCTGGCCCGGATGAGCGACAGCGCCTGGGCCTTGCCTTCGGCCGTCAGCTTCTCCTTCTTGATCAGCCGGTCCAGGCTGGCGGCCACGGTGGCCAGGCCTTTGTCCAGCGCGGCCTGCGCGATGTCGACCATCACCACGCGGATGCCGCTGGTGGCGCAGGCCTGGGCGATGCCGTTGCCCATGGTGCCCGAGCCGATGATGCCGACCGTCTGGATGCTGTTGCTGCTCATGCGAAGAACCTCGGAGAGAAAGGGGTGGGGATCAGGGGAAACCCGCGTGGCGCGGGCGTCTTGGCTAGGCAGGCCTGCCTACACCGCGAAGGGGGCGCCTGCTACCTTGGCCGCCGATTGTCGCGTACCCACCCGGGTCCCGGCGGCAATGCAGGAGACAGCATGTACGACGTGATCATCGTGGGCGGCGGATCGGCCGGCTGCGTGCTGGCCGGCCGGCTCAGCGAGGACCCGGCCCTGCGCGTGGCCCTCATCGAGGCCGGGCCGCCCGACCGCAGCGTGCTCATCCACTGCCCCGCCGGGCTGGCGGTGCTGGCCAAGAACGGGCAGGCCAACTGGTGCTACGAGACCGTGCCCCAGCCCGGCCTGAACGGGCGGCGCGGCTACCAGCCGCGCGGCAAGGTGCTGGGCGGCTCCAGTTCGGTGAATGCCATGATCTACGCGCGCGGCCACCCCAGCGACTACGACGCCTGGGCCGCCGCGGGCAACCCGGGCTGGGCCTGGTCCGACGTGCTGCCGATCTTCAAGCGCGCCGAGCACAACGAGCGCGGCGCCGACGCCTTCCACGGCACCGGCGGCCCGCTGAACGTGCGCGACCTCACCAGCCCCAACCCCTTCGTGCCGCACTTCATCGCGGCCGGGCGCGAGGCGGGCTACCCGATCAACGCCGACTTCAACGGCGCCGAACAGGAAGGCATCGGCCACTACCAGGTCACGCACCAGCACGGCGAGCGCTTCAGCGCGGCCAAGGCCTATCTCACGCCGCACCTGGGCCGGCCCAACCTCACGGTCATCACCGACGCGCTGGTCTGCCGCGTGGTGCTGGACGAGGAGGCCGGCCAGTCGCCGCGCGCCGTGGCCGTGGAGTACCGCGCCAGCGGCGGGCGCGGCCCCCTGCAGTTGGCGCGCTGCCGCGACGGTGGCGAGGTGGTGCTCAGCGCCGGCGCCTTCGGCTCGCCGCAGCTGCTCATGCTCTCGGGCATCGGGCCGGGCGATCACCTGCGCGAACGGGGCATCCGCGTGGTGCACCACCTGCCCGACGTGGGCGCCCACCTGCACGACCACGTGGACGTGGTGCAGGTGGTCAGCGCGCCGCGCGCGACCGAGCTGTTCGGCCTGTCGCTGCGGGGCGCGCTGGCGGCGCTGCGCGGCATCGTCGAGTGGCGGCGCACGCGCACCGGCTTGCTCACGACCAACTTCGCCGAGGCGGGCGGCTTCATCCGCAGCTCGCCCGACGAGGCCATTCCCGACCTGCAGCTGCACTTCGTCATCGGCAAGCTGGTGGACCATGGGCGCAAGACGGTGTTCGGTCACGGCTACTCGTGCCATGTGTGCCTGTTGCGCCCCAAGAGCCGGGGCACGCTGCGCCTGGCCAGCCGCGACCCGCAGGTGATGCCGCTGATCGACCCGGCCTTCCTGAGCGACCCGGACGACACCGCACGCCTGGTGCGCGGCTTCCAGCGCATGCGGCAACTGCTGAACCAGCCCGCGCTGGCTCGCTTCGGCGGCGTGGAGTCGCGGGCCTCGGCCGATGCACGGAGCGAGGCGCAGATCGAACAGTTCGTGCGCGGCCACGCCGACACCATTTACCACCCCGTGGGCACCTGTCGGATGGGGCCGATGGGTGGGTCGAGCGGGGGACCGGGCGAGGGCGCCGTGGTGGACCCGCAGCTGCGCGTGCACGGCGTGCGCGGCCTGCGCGTGGTCGACGGCTCGGTGATGCCGCGCATCGTCGGCGGCAACACCAATGCCCCCGTGATCATGATCGCCGAGAAGGCGGTGGATATGATCCGCGCCGCGCGCCGCGCCGCGGCCGAGTCAACAACGGAGACAGCCCATGATCCTGGAACACGCGGACATCCGCATCGACCCCTCGAAGGCCTCGGCGTTTGAGGAAGCCATCCTGCGCGGCGCGAGCACCGTCATCTCGACGGCCAAGGGCTTCCAGGGCTTCAAGGTCAACCGCAGCATCGAGAGCCCGGGCCGCTACCTGCTGATGATTTACTGGGACACGCTGGAGGACCACACCGTGGGCTTCCGCGGCTCGCCGGCCTTCGCCGAATGGCGCGCCATCGTCGGGCCGTTCTTCGCGCAGCCGCCGGTGGTGGAGCACCTGGAGCTGGTGGGCAAGAGTTGACCCCCCTGCGCCGCGCTGCGCGCGTCACCCCCCAGGGGGTGATGCCGCGGCCCGGCAGAGCCGGTTCCGCGGCATCCTCGATCAAGTCACGCGCGCCGGTGCTTGCTTTCTCATGAGGGTGGACTTGCCGAACAGGCTCTCCACCAGGTCCACCGCCAGTTCGGCCGTGCGGTTGCGCACGTCCAGCGCCGGGTTCAGCTCCATCACGTCGAGCGAGGCCAGCCGGCCGGTGTCCGCGATCATTTCCATGCACAGCTGCGCCTCGCGGTAGGTGGGGCCGCCGCGCACCGTGGTGCCCACGCCGGGCGCGATCTCCGGGTCCAGGAAATCGACGTCAAAACTCACGTGCAGGTGGGTGTCGCCGTCGACGCCGGCCAACGCCAGCTCCATGGTGCGGCGCATGCCCATCTCGTCGATGGTGCGCATGTCGAACACCTCCAGCCCGTGCTCGTGCACCAGGCGTTTCTCGCCCGCGTCCACGCTGCGGATGCCGATCTGGCGGATGTCCTGCGGGCGGATCGCGGGCGTGTGGCCGCCGATGCCCGTGAGTTCGGGCGGGCCCAGGCCACACAGCAGGGCCACCGGCATGCCGTGCAGGTTGCCGCTGGGCGTGAGGGCGGCGGTGTTGAAGTCGGCGTGCGCGTCCAGCCACAGCACACGCAACTTTTTGTGTCTTTCGCGGCAATGCCGGGCCACCGCGCTGATAGAACCCAGGCCCAGGCAGTGGTCGCCGCCCAGCACGATGGGCAGGTGGCCGGCGCGCAGCTCGTCCAGCACGGCGCCGTGCAGGCTCTGGTTCCAGGCCGCCACCTCCTCGATGTGACGGTAGCCGCCTTGTGGCGGACGCCAGGGGTTGGCCGGGCCGGACAGGTTGCCGCGGTCGTGCACCCTGAGGCCCTGGGCCTGCAGAACGGCCACGAGGCCGGCCACGCGCAGGGCCTCGGGGCCCATGGACGCGCCGCGCGCGCCAGCGCCGATGTCGGTGGGCGCGCCGATGAGCGTGATGGGGGCTTGCATGGCTCGGCATTCTCCGCGCGACTGTTACGAATCGCTACCCTGCGCGGGGCGCAGGGGGCCATCCGACACCGGATACTCCCCCGTCCCATCTCCTGCGCCGGGCCACCGCCCGGCCCCGCGCCCGTATGCTCCTTCGTCTCTTGTGCATTCCCGCGCTGCTCGCCGGCCTGGCCGCTTGCGGCGGTGGCGGTGGCTCCGATGGCCCCGGCCAGTCCCCGTCTTCTCCTCTGCCGCCCTCCAGCGTGACGCCTTTGCCCCCGGGCGCGGGCCCTGGCCTGGGCAATGCCTGCGCCAGCCCGGCCGGCCGCGTGCTTGAGGTGGGCCCTGGCAAAACCTATGCCTCGCCCGCCGCCGCCGCGGCCGCCGCCCAGTCGGGCGACACCATCCGCATCAGCGCGGGCGACTACCGCGGCTCGGCCGCCGTCGCGCAATGGACGGCCGGCAACCTGACCATCTGCGGCGCGGGCGGCCCCGCGCGCATGTACGCCGACGGCCAGAACGCGCGCGGCAAGGGCATCTGGGTCATCGGCGGCGCCAACGTCACGGTGGACGGCATTTCCTTCCACAACGCCACCGTGCCCGACCAGAACGGCGCCGGCATCCGCGCCGAGCACACCAGCGGCACCTTGCGCATCCTCAACAGCGGCTTCTACGACAACGAGAACGGCCTGCTGGCCAACCCGGGCAACGGCAGCATCGACATCAGCTACACCGAGTTCGCGGGCAACGGGCGCGGCGACGGCTACACGCACAACCTCTACGTCAACCAGATCGACCGCCTGGTGGTGCGCGCCAGCTTCTTCCGCCAGGCCCGCATCGGGCACAACCTGAAGAGCCGCGCGCGCGACAACCTGATCGAGAACAGCTACTTCATGGATGGCCCCAGCGGCACCGCCAGCTACCAGACCGACTTCCCGAACGGTGGCCAGGTCGTCCTGCGCGGCAACCTCATGCAGAAGGGCCCGAACGCCGACAACGCCTACCTCGTCGCCTATGGCTTCGAGGGCTACACCAACCCCTCGCGCTCGCTGCAGCTGGTGCACAACACCCTGGTGAGCACGCGATCGGGCGGCGGCTACCTGTACGTGGCCAGCGGCGCCAGCACCGTGAGCCTCACCGCCAACCTGTTCGCGGGCACGGGCAGCCCCACGCTGATCGCCGGCGGCTTCTCCAGCGGCAGCGTGGGCCAGAGCCAGAACGTCTTCGACACGGCGGCCAACATCCCCGGCGCCAGCAACGTGGGTGCGCCGAACTTCTGGCCCAACGCCACGCTGCAGGCCCGCATCGGCCTGTCGGGCGTGCCGGACGCGGCCTATGTGAACGACACGCCCAGCCCCTTCGTGCTGCGCGCCATCACCGGCGCAAGCCGGGTGGCCGGGGCCCTGCAGTCGGCGCCCTGATCAGCCCTTGCGCACCACGCGCAGCGCCGAGGGTCGCACCACCACCTGGACGGAGCGGGCCAAGCCCAGCCATTCGCCGTCGGCGGCCAGCGGCAGGTCGCCCCGGGCGAGGATCAGCAGGGCCTCGAAGGCCTGGGTGTGGATGCGGGGGTGGCCCAGGTGGCGGCCGCGCAGCAGGCGCGGCAGCATGCGCAGCGCGCCACCGCGTGTGAAAGGCCCGGCCAGCAACAGGTTGAGCAGGCCGTCGTGCGTGCGCGCGCCTGGCGTGGCGGGCATGCCGCCACCGAAGCTGGGGGTGTTCAGGCTGGCCGCGAACAGGGCGGGGCCGCTGTGCAGGTGCTCGCCGTCCACGGTGATGTCCAGCGCCCAGGTGCGCAGGGCCGCGAGCTCGCGCAGCGTGGCCCAGAGGTAGCGCGGCAGGCCGCGCAGGCGGGGCGGGCCGTCGATGGCACGGCGCGCCACGGCGGCGTCGAAGCCCGCGCTCAGGCTGGAGATGAAAGGTGTCTCGTGCGGGCGGCCCTGGCCGTCGTGCCAGAGGGCCAGGCCGAGGTCCATGAAGCTGGGCGGGGCGTTGAGCGCGTGCGACAGCCAGGCCAGCGGCGCCTCCCGCCCCAGGCCGAGCGCGCGCGCCACGTCGTTGCCGCTGCCCAGGGGCACCAGGCCCAGCTCGTGGTCGCGCGCGATGAGCGCGGGCAGCCAGCGGTGCAGGGTGCCATCGCCGCCCACGGCCACCACGCGGCTGCCGGGGGGCAGGGCGTGCAGCACGGCGAGCGCCGCCTCGGCGCTGTCGGGCACGTGCAGGGCCACGTCGGCGGGCAGGGCGCGGCGCAGCCCGGGCAGCAGGGCCGAGGCCCGGCCGGCGCGGGCGGCGGGGTTGAAGAGGACGGCACGCACGGAGGCGGCGCCGTCACATGTTGCGCCGGTACTGGCCGCCCACCTCGAACAGCGCGCTGGTGATCTGGCCCAGCGAACAGCAGCGCACCGCGTCCATCAGCACCTCGAACACGTTGCCGTTCTCGATCACGGCGCGCTTGAGGCGCGCCAGCATCGCGGGCGACTCGGCCGCGTGGCGCGCATGGAAGTCCTGCAGGCGCTTGAGCTGGCTTTGCTTTTCGTCCTCGGTGGAGCGCGCCAGCTCCAGCGACTGCGGGATCGGGTCGCCGTGCGGGTTGCGGAAGGTGTTCACGCCGATGATGGGCAGCTCGCCGGTGTGCTTGAGCATCTCGTAGTGCATCGACTCGTCCTGGATGCGGCCGCGCTGGTAGCCGGTCTCCATGGCCCCGAGCACGCCGCCGCGCTCGGCGATGCGCTCGAACTCGGCCAGCACCGCCTCCTCCACCAGTTCGGTCAGCTCCTCGATGATGAAGCTGCCCTGGCTGGGGTTCTCGTTCTTGGCCAGACCCCACTCGCGGTTGATGATGAGCTGGATCGCCATGGCGCGGCGCACCGAGTCTTCGGTGGGCGTGGTGATGGCCTCGTCGAACGCGTTGGTGTGCAGGCTGTTGCAGTTGTCGTAGATGGCGATCAGCGCCTGCAGGGTGGTGCGGATGTCGTTGAACTGGATTTCCTGCGCGTGCAGGCTGCGCCCGCTGGTCTGGATGTGGTACTTGAGCTTCTGGCTGCGCTCGTTGGCGCCGTACTTGTCGCGCATGGCCACGGCCCAGATGCGCCTCGCCACGCGGCCCATCACGGTGTACTCGGGGTCCATGCCGTTGCTGAAGAAGAAGCTCAGGTTGGGCGCGAAGTCGTCGATGTGCATGCCGCGCGCGAGGTAGGCCTCCACGAAGGTGAAGCCGTTCGATAGCGTGAAGGCGAGCTGGCTGATCGGGTTGGCCCCGGCCTCGGCGATGTGGTAGCCGCTGATGGACACCGAGTAGAAGTTGCGCACGTCGTGGTGCACGAAGTAGCTGGCGATGTCGCCCATCACCTTGAGGCTGAACTCGGTGCTGAAGATGCAGGTGTTCTGGCCCTGGTCTTCCTTCAGGATGTCGGCCTGCACCGTGCCGCGCACATTGGCCAGCACCCATTCGCGGATCTTGGCGGCCTCGGTGGCGGTGGGCTCGCGGCCGTTGTCGGCCTGGAACTTCTCCAGGTTCTGGTCGATCGCCGTGTTCATGAACATGGCCAGGATGGTGGGGGCCGGGCCGTTGATGGTCATGGACACGGAGGTGGCCGGGTGGCAGAGGTCGAAGCCGCCGTAGAGCACCTTCATGTCGTCCAGCGTGGCGATGCTCACGCCCGAGTTGCCGACCTTGCCGTAGATGTCCGGGCGCGGGTCGGGGTCGTTGCCGTAGAGCGTGACCGAGTCGAAGGCGGTGGACAGGCGCTTGGCCGGCATGCCTTCGGACAGCAGCCGGAAGCGCCGGTTGGTTCGGAAGGGGTCGCCCTCGCCGGCGAACATGCGCGTGGGGTCCTCCCCTTCGCGCTTGAAGGCGAAGGTGCCGGCGGTGTAGGGGAAGCTGCCGGGCACGTTCTCCAGCATCAGCCACTTGAGCAGTTCGCCGTGGTCTTCGTAGGGCGGCAGCGCGACCTTGCGAATCACTGTGCCCGACAGGCTTTTGGTGGTGAGCGCCGTGCGGATCTCCTTGTCGCGGATCTTCACCACGTACTCGTCGCCCGCGTAGGCCTTCTGCATGTCGGGCCACTGCGCCAGCAGCTTGCGCGCGCCCGGGTCCTGGTCGAGTTCGCGCACCTGGGCCAGGTCGATCACCGCTTCGGCGGCGCGGGCACGCTCAGGCTTGTCCTTGCGCAGCATGCCCGCCGTGGCCTGCAGCTGCTGGATCTCACGCGCCAGGCGCGCCTGTTCGCGCACGGACTTCTTGTAGCCGCGCACGGTGTCGGCGATCTCGGCCAGGTAGCGCGTGCGCGCGGGCGGCACCACGGGGGTCTGGTTGGTGCTGTGGCGCACGTCCACCACGGGCAGGCTGCCTTCTTTCAGCGCCAGGCCCAGCCCGGCCAGGCGGGGCTTGAGCGCCTGGTACAGCGCGGTCACGCCGTCGTCGTTGAAGCGCGCGGCCATGGTGCCGAAGACGGGCATCTCGTCCGCTCGCTTGCCCCAGGCCTCCTTGTTGCGCTGCACCTGCTTGGCGACGTCGCGCAAGGCATCGGCCGCGCCCTTGCGGTCGAACTTGTTGATGGCCACGAACTCGGCGAAGTCCAGCATGTCGATCTTCTCGAGCTGGCTGGCGGCGCCGAACTCGGGCGTCATCACGTACAGCGGCACATCCACGTGCGGCACGATGGCCGCGTCGCCCTGGCCGATGCCCGAGGTCTCCACGATCACGAGGTCGAAGCCCGCGGCCTTGCAGGCGGCGATCACGTCGGGCAGGGCGGCGCTGATCTCGCTGCCGAAGTCGCGCGTGGCCAGGGAGCGCATGAAGACGCGTGGACCGTTCTGCCACGGCGCGATGGCGTTCATGCGGATGCGGTCGCCCAGCAGCGCGCCGCCGCTCTTGCGCCGCGAGGGGTCGATGCTGATGACGGCCGCGCGCGCGGCGTCGCCCTGGTCCAGGCGCAGGCGGCGGATGAGCTCGTCGGTGAGCGAGGACTTGCCCGCGCCGCCGGTGCCCGTGATGCCGAGCACCGGCACCTTCACCTGCGCGGCGGCCTCGCGCACGGCCTGCACCAGCGCGGCATCGGCCTGGCCGTTCTCGATCACGGTGATGAGCTGGGCCAGCGCGCGCCAGTGCATCTCGCCATGGCCCTGGATGGCCTTCAAGGCTTTGGGCGCGTGCGCCGAGAGGTCGTGGTCGCAGCGCATGACCATCTCGCCGATCATGCCCTGCAGGCCCATGCGCTGGCCGTCCTCGGGGCTGTAGATGCGCGCCACGCCGTAGGCCTGCAGTTCCTGGATTTCACTCGGCACGATCACGCCGCCGCCACCGCCGAAGACCTGGATATGCGCGCCGCCGCGCTGCTTGAGCAGGTCCACCATGTACTTGAAGTACTCGACGTGTCCGCCCTGGTAGCTGCTGATGGCGATGCCCTGCACGTCTTCCTGCAGCGCGGCGGTGACCACCTCGTCCACGCTGCGGTTGTGCCCGAGGTGGATCACCTCGGCGCCCATGCCCTGCAGGATGCGCCGCATGATGTTGATGGCCGCGTCGTGCCCGTCGAACAGGCTGGCCGCGGTGACGAAGCGCACCTTGTGCTTGGGGCGGTACTGGGTCAGGGCCTGGTAGTCGGCGCTCAGCTGGGTCATGGCTCGTCTCTCTGGGGTGGATTCATTCGACGCGCAGATTTTTCAGCGCGGGGTCGTCGGGCGGGAAGCGCAGCGCCAGCCGCTGCAGGGTGTCGCGCACGATGGTGGCGACCATCAGGTTGCGGTGGGTCTTGCTGTTGGCGGGCACCACGGTCCAGGGCGCCCAGGGCGTGCTGGTGCCTTCCAGAAAATCCTCGTAGGCCTTCTGGTACGCGCCCCACTGCTTGCGCACCTCGAGGTCGCCCAGGCTGAACTTCCAGTGCTTCTCGGGGTCGTCGATGCGGTCCTGCAGGCGCTGGCGCTGTTCGTCGAAGCCGATGTGCAGCATGAATTTCAGCACCACGGTGCCGGTCTCGGCCAGCAGGCGCTCGAAGTCGTTGATGTGCGCGTAGCGCTGCTGGGTCTGGGCCTTGTCGATCCAGCCATTGACCACGGGCACCAGCACGTCCTCGTAGTGGCTGCGGTTGAAGACCACGATCTCGCCGTTGCCGGGCATGGCCTGGTGGATGCGCCAGAGGTAGTCGTGCGCGCGCTCGGCCTCGCTGGGCGCCTTCCAGCCCACGGTGCGCACGCCCAGCGGGCTGGTGCGGCCGAACACGCCGCGCACGGTGCCGTCCTTGCCGGCGGTGTCGGTGCCCTGCAGCACCACCAGCAGCTTGTAGCGCGCGTCGGGGTGGAACACGTTCTGCAACTGGTCGATCTCGTCGGCCAGCCGTTCCACCGCGGCCTTGTCGGCGGCCTTGTCGCCGCCCGAAAAGGGCTTCTCGGCGGGATCGAGCGACTTGAGCGAGACCTGGGGCCGCGCGGTCTCCGGGTCGATCTGCCAGCGGTGCCAGGCCGAGCCCTTGGGCGCGCGCAGCACCGACGCGGGGAAGGGCAGACGGAGGTCGCTGGGGCTGGGCATGGCGGGTCTTGGCGGGGGCGCGACGGGTACCCTAACCGGGCTTGGTTGAATTGACGTTAACGTAAACGTCAATGGTAGCGGCAAACCAGAAAAAAAGGGGCGCCGAAGCGCCCCTGTGCGGGATGAGCGGTGGTCAGTTGTAGAGCACCGAGGGCAGCCACAGGCCGATCCCGGGGAACAGATACAGCAGAACGATGGCGATGATCTGTATGCCCATGAAGGGAATCATGCCGGCGAAGATCTGATTCAGCGTCACGTGCTTCGGCGCGACACCCTTCAGGTAGAACGCGCTCATGGCCACCGGTGGGCTCAGGAAGGCGGTCTGCAGGTTCAGCGCCACCAGCAGGCCGAAGAACAGCGGGTCGACACCGAAGTTGTCCAGCAGCGGGATGAAGATGGGCATGAAGATCACGATGATCTCGGTCCATTCGAGCGGCCAGCCCAGGATGAAGATGATCACCTGCGACAGGATCAGGAACTCTGTCTTGGACAGGTTCATGCCCAGCACCCATTGCTCGACCAGCTCCTGTCCGCCCAGCAGCGCGAAGGCGGCCGAGAAGATGGCCGAGCCCACGAACAGCCAGCACACCATCGCACTCGTCTTGGCCGTGAGGAAGACGCTTTCCTTGACCACGCTGAAAGTGAGCTGCCGATAGGCGGCCGCCAGGAGAACACCGCCGAAGGCGCCGACAGCGGCCGCTTCGGTGGGCGTCGCCAGGCCGAACACGATGGAGCCGAGAACGGCCAGGATGAGCACCATCAGCGGGAAGAAGCTGGCGAGCAGCATCTTGAAGATCTCGACCCTGGCGTAGCTGAACAGCGCGTAGAACACGGCGAGCGCGAGCGCTCCCACGGCCACGCCGATCCAGTAGCCACTGCCCGCGCCGCCCTGAGCGGCGTCGGCGCCCGAGGTGCCGTCAGCCGCGCCAGCCGGCGTCGCCGAAGGCTCGGCGAGGCCGCCGGTCGCGGGCTCGCCCAGCGCCTCGGGCTGGTCCGCGGAAGGCGGCTCGGCGAGTCCATCCCCGCCTTCGCTGCTGGGCGGCTCGCTCAGTCCGCCATCGGGCTCGGCCAGTCCCTGGTCGTCGGCGCCCGGTGGCTCGGCGAGGCCGCCGCCGCTGTCCGGCGCACCGCCGCCCAGGCCCAGGGGCACCAGACCGGCCGGCACATCGGCCGCCAGCGGCTTGGCGCTGGGGTAGCTGAGCACCGCCACGGCCACGAACAGGACCGCTGGCAACAGCACCACGCCGAGTTGGCGCAGCAGGTAGCCGGTGGACACGCCCTGGTTGTTGCGGCCCTTGAGCGCAGACAGCAGGCCGAGCAGGGCCGACTTGCCGGCGGTGGCGCCCAGCTTCAGCAGCGGTTCGGGCAGCGGCACGCGCCGCTGCTCGGCCGTCAGGGGCGGTGCCCAGGTCGGCTTGAGCTTGGCCATGACGATCACGTACACGATGTACAGGCCCGCCAGCATGAGTCCGGGGAAGAACGCGCCAGCGTACAGCTTGACCACGGAGACACCGGCGGTGGCGCCGTAGACGATGAGCAGCACCGACGGCGGGATCAGGATACCCAGGCAGCCGCCTGCGGTGATGGCGCCCGCGGCCAATCGCGTGTCGTAGCCGCCCTTGAGCATCTGCGGCAGTGCCAGCAGGCCCATGAGCGTGACCACCGCCCCGACGATGCCGGTGGCCGTGGCGAACACCGCGCAGGTGACCAGCGTGGCCACGGCCAGGGAGCCCGGCACGCGCGCCAGCGACAGGTGCAGGCTGCGAAACAGCTTCTCGATCAGGTTCGCCCGCTCGACCAGGTAGCCCATGAACACGAACAGGGGGATGGCGATCAGCACGTCGCTGGCCATCACCGAGAAAGCGCGCTGCACCATCAGATCCAGCGTCTGCGTGATCGCGCCGGCCGCGGTCTGGTTGCCCGAGTGGTAGGCAAAGAAGGTGAAGATCATGCCCATGCCCATGAGCGTGAAGGCGGTGGGAAAGCCCAGCATGATGGCCACCACCACCAGCGAGAGCATGAGCAGGCCGTAGTGGCCGTTGGTCATGGTGTCGACGCTGAACACCATGGCCAGCACGCCGGCCACGATGATGCCCATCAGCGTGAAGCCGAACCAGAGTTCCTTGCGGATCGCCATCACTGACCACCTTTCTTGGTGACCAGCGTCTGGTCCAGGGCTTCGATGTCGGCGTCTTTCACGTGCACCATTTCCTTGAGCTTGTCGACGTCGACCTCTTCGACGTCCTCTTCCTTGCTGGGCCAGGCGCCGGTGCGCAGGCAGATCACGCAACGGATGATCTCGGCGATGCCCTGCAGCAGCAGGAAGGCGCCGGCGATGGGCACGAAGAACTTGAAGGGGTAGACCGGGAGCGGGTCGGCGTTGAAGGTTTGCTCGCGGATCGCGAGCGATTCGTTGGCGAAGGTCCAGCCCGCCCAGGTGAGTGCGATGACGCCCGGCAGAAAGAACAGGATGTACAGCGCGAGGTCGATCGTGGCCTGCGTGCGCGGGCGAAAGAAGCCATAGAGCACGTCGCCGCGCACGTGGCCGTTCTTGGCCAGGGTGTAGGCGCCGGCGGTCATGAAGAGCACGCCGTACAGCATGATCTGGGCGTCGAGCACCCAGGCGTGGGGGGTGTTGAGCACGTAGCGGGAGAAGACCTCCCAGGTGATCAGCGCCGTCAGGAGCACCACCGTCCAGGCGCAGGCCTTGCCGAACCAGGTCGATATGGCGTCGACCGTGAGAAGTAGTTTTTGCATGGGGTTCCCCGGAAACAGAAAGGGCGCCCAAGGGGGCGCCCTTTCCTGGGCTGGCTGTCGGTGATCAGCTCTTCTTGGCGCCGCGGCCGAAGTAGTGGTTGTAGGCCATCTTGAAATCGACCGTGTAGTCGTTCTGCCACTGGCCCGCGCGGGCGGCAAAGGCCTTCTGCGAGTCGAGCACCTTCTTGAACAGCGGGTTCTCGCCGGACTTCTTGGCGATGGTCGCGTCCCAGGCCGCGAGCTGCGCGCGCAGCACCGGGTCGGGCGTCTTGAAGAACTTGACACCGGCCTTCTTGAGTTCGATGTAGTCCTCGCTGTTGCGGTGGATGGCCTTCCAGCTCATGTCGGCGCTGGCGGCCTGCACGGCGTAGTCGATGATGGCCTTGAGTTCGCCGTTGAGGGCCTTGTACTTGGCGCCGTTGAACAGGATCTCGAACTGCTCGCCGCTCTGGTGGAAGCTCTGCAGCATGCAGTTCTTGGCCACGTCGGCGAAACCCAGTACGCGGTCGGACGAGGCGTTGTTGAACTCGGCCGCGTCGATCAGGCCGCGGTCCAGGGCGGGAACGATCTCACCGCCGGGCAGCGGGTTGACCGCGGTGCCCATGGCGGTGAACACGTCCACGGCCAGGCCCACGGTGCGGAACTTCAGGCCTTTCATGTCCTCGACCTTGGCCACCGGCTTCTTGAACCAGCCCAGGGGCTGGCAGGGCATGGGGCCATAGAGGAAGGACGCGACGTCCATGTTCAGGGACTTGTAGATCTCGTCCACTAGGTCCTTGCCGCCGCCGTAGTAGTGCCAGGCCAGCACCATGTTCGGGTCCATGCCGAAGGCGGGGCCGGAACCCCAGAGGGCCAGGGCCGAGTTCTTGCCGTAGTGGTAGGCGATCACGCCGTGGCCGCCGTCCAGCGTGCCCTTGGACACCGCTTCCAGCAGCTGGAAGGCCGGCACCACCGCGCCAGCGGGCAGCACCTCGATCTTGAGGCGGTTGCCCGCCATGTCGTTGACTTTCTTGGCGAAGTCGTTGGCGTACTCGTGGAAGATGTCCTTGGCGGGCCAAGTGGACTGGAAGCGAAGCGTGGTGGTTTGCGCGGTGGCCACCATGGGCACGGCCATGGCGCCGGTGGCGACGGCGGCACCCTTGAGCACGCCGCGACGGGACGTGACGGTTTTCTTCTCGGACATCGGTTTGTCTCCAGTGAGGGTCAGGTGGAGCGGGCATCATCCTTCCGGGTGCATGCTTACCAAGACAGGGTTTTCACGGAGCGTGTGGCACGGTGTCAGCCTCTTGTCCGCCTTCTGCCAGCGAAGGGGACAGCGGTCAGTGAACCGCGTGAATTTTTTTGAAGCGGGCGATGAAATTCTTCAAAATTTCATAATGTGAATTGTGGCGCTGCGTGTGTCTCAGGGCGGGTGTCGGCCCGCGGGCGCCAATGGCACCGATCTGGTGCTGCTGCAGTGCAGCCGAAAAGGCGTGGGAGTGGCGGGCTGGACGCGTAACCGAATGCGAGAGCCAGCCACAACATGTTGCGAAAAAGAAGCGCCTGCCCGACCACTGGTCGGTTTTCCAAACTCAAAGTTGAGACGAAAGCGTCAAGCCCCCTGTCAATCCTGACAGGGTTTGTGCGATCCGTCACACATTTCTTTTTTCAATGGAGTCCTGGGTCTTTAAAGGGAACTCCATGACAACGTTGGGAACACTCGAACTCGCGGCGCCGAAAGATCCGCCGCTCAACCCCGCTTTGCGCGCGCGTCTGGAGCGGGACTTTCTGCCCCGCTGGGAGGGGGACTGGGGCGGCAAATTCGTGTTGCACGGCAGCCAGCCCGGTCCCAACGCGGTGCGCCTGGACGGCAACGACTACCTGAGCGTGACCGGCCACCCGGACATCGTTTCGGCACAGGTCGCGGCCCTCACCCGCAACTCGGAATTCGTGGTGCAGTCGGGCGTGTTTCTGCTGGCGCAGCACCCCTCGCGTGCGCTGGAGTTGGAGATGGCGAACTGGGTGGGCAAGGAGGACGGCCTGATTTGCCAATCGGGCTACTCGGCCAACGTGGGTCTGCTGCAGGCCATCGCCAACGCCGACACGCCGGTCTACATCGACACCATGGCCCATACCTCGCTGTGGGAAGGCGCCCATGCGGCGCGGGCGCCCGCTTCTCCGTTTCGCCACAACGACCCGGACCATCTGGACCGGGTGTTGACCAAGAAGGGCCCGGGGGTGGTGGTGGTGGACTCGGTCTACAGCACGACCGGCGCCGTCTGCCCGCTGCGCGAGATGGTCGAGGTGGTGGAGAAGCACGGCGCCATGATCCTGGTCGACGAATCGCATTCGCTGGGCACCCATGGCCCGCGCGGCGCCGGTCTGTGCGCCGAACTGGGCCTGACCGACCGGGTGCACTTCATTACCGCCAGCCTGGCCAAGGCGATGGCCGGGCGCGCTGGCTTTTTCACCATGCCGGCCAGCATGCGCTACTACGTGCTGAGCTCCAGTTTCCCGAACATCTTCAGCTCCTGCCTGCTGCCGCACGAGGTGGCCGGCCTGCGCGCTACCGTGGGCGTGCTGCAGCGCGCCGACGCGGCGCGCGAGCGGCTCATGGCCATCACCCAGCGCCTGCGCGCCAGCATCAGCGACATGGGTTACCCCATCCACCAGGGCAGCGAGCAGATCATTGCGCTGGAGGCCGGCACCGAGCCCGGGACCATGCGCCTGCGCGATGAGCTGGAAGCCCGCGGCCTGTTCGGCGCCATCTTCTGTGCCCCCGCCACCAGCCGCAACCGCGCCATGGTGCGACTGACGCTGAATGCCGCGCTCACCGAGGCCGAGATCGGGCACATCGAGGCGGTGCTGCGCGAGGTGGCGCCCATCGTGCAGCCCTGGGAGTGGCCGATCGCCCGCCGCGCGCGGGCGGGCGCGGTCGACTGAGGGCACGGGCGGACTCGCGCCGCCCGGCGCCTCAGTGGTCCTGCACCATGCGGTGGTTCTCGGACTGCAGGAAGTTGCGGTACGGGTAAATGGGCTGGGGCAATTCGGTCCCTTCGAGCTGGAAGGGCGCGGCCATGAGCAGGCCGTCCTCGCCGATGGCGATGGCCGGCGCTGTGCGCACCCGCCCGGGCAGGGCGAGCTGCTGGTGCAGTTCCACCGCCGCCAGCCGCTGGCCGGCGCGGATGGCCTGCACCACCTCCATACCCAAGGCGGCCGAGGCGGCGAGATCGGCCAGGTCGGGCAGGCTGGAGGTGGGTTCGAGCTGCAGCCAGTGCACCTGGCCGGCCATGTCCAGGCCGATCAGGCCGAAGGGCTCGCCGATCACCACGTACTCCACCCAGTGGTGGTGGGTGTAGTCGCGTAGCCACTGCGCCACCGAAGGGATTTGCAGCAGCGACAGCTGATTGGGCCGCAGCACGCCGCGCCACAGGGTGTTCAGCCGCGGGTGGGGCGCTTGGGCCAGGCGGCGCAGCACGCCCAGCAGGTGGCGGGTGATGTCGGTGGCCTGTTTCGGCACGAACTGGTCGATCAGGCCATTGTTGAAGGCCTGGATGGCGATCTGCTCGTCGGCCTGGCCGGTCAGCAGCACGCGCGCGCCCGGCCAGTCGAGCAGGGTGTTGAGCACCGTCAGGCCGTCGGTGCCGGGCATGGCGTAGTCGACCACACAGACCTGGGCCAGGTGGTAGCGCTCGGGGCGGCTGGCCCAATAGCGCAGGACCTGGGGAATGAGGGGCTGTCCCTGGCGCCAGCGGTCGATCATCTGCAATTGCAGGGCGGCGTCGGCCTCCCAGTGCGCGGGCTCGGCCTGCATGCGGGCCAGGAACCCGGACGGCCGGGAGTAGAGCTCCACCTGGGTCTGGGCGGGCACCACCATGCCGAGCATTTCGAGGTAGTCCGGGTCGTCGTCCAGGAAGAGGACGCCGCCTGGGCGCTGGAAGAGGGAGAGGGTCAGAGCCATTGGGATTGGGCGGTGGCGGCGGGCCGAACGGGCGCCGTGGCGGTCAGGGGCAGGTCGATCATGAAGACGGCGCCCAGTCCGGGTTCGGAGTGCACGCTGAGGCGGCCGCGCGCGGCCTCGACCACGTTCTTGCAGAAGGTGAGGCCCAGTCCGTTGCCTGCGCCGGCCTGCGAGGAATAAAAAGGTTCGAAGATGCGATTCTGCAACTCGTGCGAGATGCCGACGCCGTCGTCCGAGACGGCGATGCGGCCCTTGCCGTGATGGATGCCCACGTCGACCCGCAAATCGCCCGGTTGCGGCGCGTGGCTGGCGGCCGCCAAGGCGTGCAGGGCGTTCTTCAGCAGGTTGATCACCACCTGGGCGAACAGCGAGCGCGAACCGAGGAAGCAGAAGTCCTGCTGCACCTGCACGCGCACGCAGTCGCGCTCGCGCGAGCTGCGGTAGGGGTAGTTGGCCACCACCTCCTGCACCAGCTCGGCCGCCTGGATGGTGCTTTGTTCGCGGGGCAGGCGCAGCAGCTGGGCGTTGGAGATCTGGGTGTCGATCTGGCGGTTCATGCTGCGCACCAGGTTTTGCAGCCGCGTGGCCAGTTCCTCGAACTTCTTGCGCTTGGCGTCGCTCACGTCGTGCTGCGAGAGGTTGCGCAGCACGTCGCCCATCAGGTTCACGGTGGCCAGGGGGGTGCGCAGTTCATGCGCCATCACGCCCATGGTGGAGAGGGTATTGAGCAGCCGGGCGCGGCGCAGGTTGGCGCTGGAGATGCCCAGCATCAGGCCCATGGTCCAGGCGAAGGCGATCACGACCACGTTGGCCAGGGGCTGCTCCGGACCCACGGGGCTGGCGCCCATGAGGTGCGCCGAGTACAGCCCCGCCGCACCGCCGGTGAGCAGGCCCAGCGTGGCCAGGCGCCAGTCGGTGGCGTGGTAATAGATGAGGACCATGGCCGCAACGCTGCCCAGCCAGGCGGGGTTGCCGCCGTTCATGGCGTACATCCAGGTGAAGAACCACGGCAGCTGGATCCAGGTGGCCAGGCTGAACAGGCGCCCGCTGGCGGCCGAGGTCGGGTCGCGGCGCAGGCTGGGCATGAGGTAGATGAGCGCCGTGAACGCCATCAGGAGCCGGGCCAGCGGGTTCTCGTAGGGCTGGGGCACGGCGTGCGCCCAGATCCAGTAGATCAGCAGGTGCCCGCTGAACGTGAAGAAGCCGATCCACACCAGCCGGCGCGGCGATGGGTGCAAAATGGGCTCCAGCGGCGTGTGCACGACTTCGTCGAGCAACCACTGCCGCCACCTTGCCCACCCGCTTTTCCACTGCAACCGGTTCAGCCGCAATATGGTCTCCTGTCCTGACTGGCCTCTCGCGGGCGTCGCCTCCGACGCCCGGGTTGCGCGCATTCTGCAACCTCGCGAGGCCTCGCGCCCATGACACTCCCTGTCAACTTTGACAGTGTCGGCGTCGACAGCATCCTGGCCGACTGGCTGATGGCGCTGCGCGAACAGGGGGTGGAGGTGGTGCTGGTGCTGGGCCCGGACCCCCTGGGCCCACGCGAGCGCCGCGAGTTGCTGGCCGTGCATCCCCCCCGCATGCTCGCACCCGCCGAGGCCTTGGCGGCCAGCGTGGATTTTGGCGCGAGCTGGCGTGAAAGCGACGCACCCCTGGTGGCGTGGCAGGATATTTCCAAGTCGGCCGCCGAGCATTCCAGCCGCTGGCGGCGCCTGTTTCTGGCCCACGGCCAGCAGAGCCTGGTGCGGGTGGCCTTCCCCTTGCCGGCCGGCCGAGCCTTCGAGTGTTTCATGTTCAGCCCGCGCGCCTACGACAGCCGCCTGGAGGCCGCCACGCTGGCCTGGTCGGTCTTCAATGTCTGGCCCATGCTCAAGCGCGCCCTGGCCGAGCAGCGCGTGAGCCTGAGCCCGCGCGAGCTGGAAAGCCTCAACCTGGCCTTCGAGGGCCTGACCGCGCGCGAAACCGCGTTGCGCATGGACTGCTCGGAGCGCACCGTGAACTACCACCTGGCCAACGCCATGGCCAAGCTGCAGACCGACAACAAGCTCGGCGCCGTGCAGCGGGCCTGCTGGCTCGGCCTGATTTGACCCCCACCACCCTATCCAGGGGGAGCCCGGTCGGACCGGTTCCCGCGCGCCACAGGCCCATCCCCGCCGGGTTCAGGCCCTTGTCATAATCGCGCCCCATGGCTTTTCTCGCCCTGGATGTCGGCAACACGCGCCTGAAATGGGCGCTGTACGACGAGCCGCGTGTCGGTGCCCGGCTGATCACGCACGGGGCGCAATTCCTCGAGAACATCGAAACCCTGGAAGAGGGCGATTGGAGCCGCCTGCCCACGCCGCGCTGGGTGCTGGGCTGCGTCGTGGCGGGCGACGCGGTCAAGCGCCGCGTCGAGGAGCAGCTGGAGATGTGGGACGTGACCCCCCAGTGGGTGGTGTCGGGCAATGCCGAGGCCGGCGTGGTCAACGGCTACGACCACCCCGCGCGGCTCGGCTCCGACCGCTGGGTGGCCATGATCGGGGCGCGCCAGCGCCTGCTCGCCCAGGGCCGCCAGCGGCCGTGCGTGGTGGTGATGGTGGGCACGGCGGTCACGGTCGAGGCCATCGACGCCGGGGGCAAGTTCCTGGGCGGCCTCATCCTGCCGGGGCACGGCATCATGCTGCGCGCCCTCGAATCGGGCACCGCCGGCCTGCACGTGCCCACGGGCGACGTGCGCGACTTTCCCACCAACACCAGCGACGCGCTCACCAGCGGTGGCACCTTCGCCATTGCCGGCGCGGTGCAGCGCATGGTGGAGAACCTGAGCCGCCACTGCGGCGAGGCGCCCGTGGTCTACATGACGGGTGGTGCGGGCTGGAAGATGGCGCCGTCCATGTCCACCGAGGTCGAGCTGGTGGAGAGCCTGATCTTCGACGGGCTGCTGCACATCGCCAGCCAGCGGCTGGCGGTGGCCTGAGCGGCCCCGGCGGTCATTCAGGGCCCCAGGGCAGCATCAGCGTCAGGGCCAGCAACTGCTGGAAGGCCGGTTCGAAGCCGTCGATGATGGCCTGCGGGTCGGGGCAGAGCCCGGCGTCGGCGATCACGCCGAACTGCACCCCGCCGCCGTAGCTCAGCACCGACACGCCCAGGCCCACGGTGCCGGACTGCGGCACCCAGAACATGGTCTGCTCCAGGGTGCTGCCGCAGAACTGAAGCTTGTTGCCCGGTCCGGGCACATTGGTCATGACGGCGGTGGTCTTGCGCCCGAAGAGATTGAGCAGCGCGTCCTGCGCCGGTTTGATGAGCAGGCCCGCCACCGACAGCAGGGCAAAAGTGAGCAGCGGTTGCAGGCTTCCTTTGAGCTGGCGCATGCCTTCGCGCACGGCGTAGAGCCGCTCCACCGGGTTGGTCATGCCGATGGGCAGCAGCAGCGGCACGAGGCCGAAGCGGTTGCCCAGCTTCCAGGCGTCTTCCAGCGGCCGCAGGTTGATGGGCACCATGGCGCGGATCTCCTGGCCCGCGGTGTCGTCGCCGTGGCCGCGCAGGTACTGGCCGATGGCACCGGCCACGCAGGACAGCAGCACATCGTTGACCGAGGCGTCGAAGGCGCGCCCGATGGCCTTGACCGCGTCCAGCGGGATCGGCTCGCACCAGGCCACGCGCTTGACGGCGCCGGGCGTTCCCTTGAGCCGGGTGGCCGAGTCGTCGGGCATGAGGGCGAGCGCGGCCACGTCGCTGGCGAGCTGGGCGCCGATGTGCGCCGCGCCCACGGCCTGGTCCACGGCGCCGGCCAGGGTCTGCTGCGGCGCGGCCATGAGCGAGAGCGATTTCGCCGCGCCGCCGCCCGCCACCTGCAGGGCGCGCGCGGTGAGGTCGCCCAGCGGGCGGATCAGGGTGTCGGCCAGCCAGTCCTCGGCGCCCTCGTTGGCGCGCCTGGCCCGCCGCGCGCGCGGCGCCGGCGCCTGACCGCCGTCCACCAGGCTCATCATCACGCCGATGAGCGCGATGCCGTCGGCGATGCAGTGGTGGATGCGCGCGATCAGCGCCGAGCCGCCGGCGCAGTGCTCGATCAGCTCGAAGTGCCAGAGCGGGTGGAGGGGATCGAGCCGCTGCACGGCGAGTTGGCCCACCCGGTCCTGCAAGGCCTCCCGCTCGCCCCGGCCGCGGCGGCGGCGCAGGCGGTGCGTGGTGACGTGGCGGGCGAGATCGAAGTCGGGGTCGTCGATCCAAGCGGCGCCGGCCGCGTCCTCGCGGGCGATCTGCCGGAAACGCCGGTAGGGCAGCAGCCGCTCGCGCACCCGCTGTTCCAGCGCCTCGCGCGTCACGCCGGGCCGCAGCACCCACACGCCCACGATCATCATGAGGTTGGCCGGCGAGTCCATGCGCAGCCAGGCGGTGTCGACCTTGCTCATGCGCTCGCCTTCGAGCCCCAGCGTGCTGCTCAGCGCCTGCGTGACGGCCGCGACGCGGTGGTCCATGGTGTCTCCTCGGGTGGGTTCTCTATTGTGGGCAGGCCGGGCTCCGTAAGATACCGGGACAAACCGCCATCCCTTTGGCGCCCCCCTTCAGGAGACCCCATGTCCGACCTCAAAGCCCGTTTCGAGACCGCCGTCGCCAATTCCAAGAAGCTCGCCGAGCGCCCCGACAACGCCACGCTGCTCAAGATCTACGGCCTCTACAAGCAGGCCACCGCGGGCGACAACACCGAAAAGAAGCCGGGTTTCAGCGACATGGTGGGCCGCGCCAAATGGGACGCCTGGAACGGCTTCAAGGGCGCCTCGTCCGACGACGCGATGCAGCAGTACATCGATCTCATCGAGAGCCTCAGCTGACACCCCCGCCGCGCTGCGCGCGACCCCCGCCAGGGGGCGGCACCTGAGGCCCGGCCAAGCCGGTTCCTCGGTGCCACAGGGTCAAGCCACCTGGGCGTCTAGGTGGTTTTCTTTTTGGCGGCCGCCTTCTTCGCGGCGGGCTTCTTCGCCGCCAGCAGGGTGTCCAGGTTTTTCACGATCTCGGCCTCGATGCGCTCCTTGAAGGCGCCGAGCAGGAAGCCGAGCTTGGCGTCGAGCACGAAGCGGTCGCCCTCGACCCGCAGGCAACCGCTGACGCCCGAGCGCGTGAACTGCACGGCGTCCTCGCGGGCGCCTTCTTCGTAGGTGCAGCTCATGTCGAACTCTTCCTCGGCCTGCTCGGCCCATTTCCAGGCCAGCTGCCGCGCGGCCGCCAGGCCCAGGGCGTGTTCGCGTTCGATGTGGATGTCGGCCATGGGACGGGGTCTCCTGGTGTTCAGCGGGTGATCGCCAGCGCCTGCAGGCGCTGGTGGCGCTCGGCCTGGGGCAGGGCGGCGAGCGTGCGCACCGCATCATAGAAGCGCGCGAAGTCGCGGCCCTCGCGTGCGAACAGGGCTTCGAAACCGGGCACCAGCTGGTCGTAGGCGCCTTGGGCGCCCAGCAGGGCGTTGTTGGCGCGCGCCACCCAGGGGTCGTAGGCCGCGAAGCCGCCCCAGAAGGCCTTCAGCGCCTCGTACTCGCGGCGGAAGTCGGCCATCACCCGCGCTTTGCGCTCGAGCTTGGCCGCGTCGTCGAGCGAGGCGTCGCCATACACCGCCTGCAGCCGCGCGCGCACCGAGGCGGTGAGGGCGCGGAAGGCGCGGCGGCGCTGGTCGAAGGCTTCGTACGCCACGCGCGCGCCGGGCGTGGACGCTTGCGCCAGCCAGCGCTGCACGCCCAGCCGCTCCACCGCCGTGGCGAAGGACTCGTTGAAGGTGGTGTCGTCCTTGGCATAGACCACCTGGTGCGCCAGCTCGTGGAACAGCAGGCGGGCGAGTTCGCCCTCGGGCTGGCGAATGAAGGTGTTGAGCAGCGGGTCGCCGCCGGCCCAGTTCATCCAGCCCAGGGTGGAGTAGGCGGGCACCGGGTACACGGCCACCTCCAGACCCCGGTCCAGGCCGGCGGCGAAGGCGCGCGCGTCGGCCTCGCGGTAGTAGCCTCGGTAGCCCACGCAGCCGGCCACGGGGAAGCACCAGGTCTGCAGGCTGAGCGAGAGCGCCGGTGCGGCCACCACGTTGTAGACGGCGGCGTTGCGCCCCAGGTCGGCGTAGCGGTGGTAGCTGGCGTTGTCGGGCAGGCCCAGTTCGCTCACCGCGAAGGCGCGCAGGCGCTGGGCGAGCAGCAGGCGGTCTTTCAGCGGCCCGGGCGTGCCGGCGTCGGCCAGCCAGTCGTCGATGGGGCGGGCGCGCCACATCAGGTCGACGTGGCCGCTGAGCGACTGCCAGTAGTAGCCCAGGCCCTGCGTGCGGGCGCAACCCGAGACCAGCGCCGTCGCCGCCAGCAGCAGCGCGGCCGCGCGCATCAGGCCGAGGCCTCCAGCGGCGCCACCTGCACGTGGCAGTCGTAGAAGGTGGGGCCGCGGCCCATGTCGGTGAGGCGCTGGCTGGTCACCTCGTTGACGTTGGTGCCGAAGGGGCCGAGCTTGCGCCACCAGATGCCCAGGCCGTTGACCACGCCGGGGCGCGCGCGCTCGGACACCTCGGCCACGCAGCGGTACTCCCCGCGCGGGTTGAACACGCGCACCATCTGACCGCTGGCGATGCCGCGCGGCGCGGCGTCGTCGGCGTGGATTTCCAGCCGCGGCTGGCCCTCGATGCCGCGCAGGCTGGCGACGTTGACGAAGCTGCTGTTGAGGAAGTTGCGGGCGGGCGGCGAGATCATCGCCAGCGGGTAGTCGGGGTTTGCGCCGCCGGGCTCGGCGTTGGGGATGTGGTCGGGCAGCGGGTCCAGGCCCTGGGCGGCCAGACGCTCGCTGTGGAACTCGCAGCGGCCGGACGGCGTGGGGAAGCCGCCCTCGGCGTAGGGCGCTTCGGGCTCCGGCAGCGTGGCCCAGCCGACGTCCAGCAACTGCTGGAAATCGACCCGGTCGCCGAAGGCCGTGCGGCACAGCGTGAGGTCGTCGTCGGCGAAGCAGGGGTCGTCGAAGCCCAGGCGCGCGGCCAGGGCGCGGAAGACCTCGGTGTTGGGGCGCGCCTGGCCCTGCGGGGCGATGGCCGGGCGGTTGAGCAGCACGTCGGTGTGGCCGTAGCTGGTGTGGATGTCCCAGTGCTCGTGCTGCGTGGTGGCCGGCAGGATGTAGTCGGCGAAGTCGGCGGTGTCGGTCTGGAAGTGCTCCAGCACCACGGTGAACAGGTCGTCGCGCGCGAAGCCCTTGACCACCCGGCCCGAGTCGGGCGCCACCGCCACTGGGTTGCTGTTGTAGACGATCAGCGCCTCGACCTTCGGACCGAAGGCGGGCGAGGCCTCGCGCAGCAGGTCGTCGCCGATGGTGCTCATGTTGATGGTGCGCGGCGCGCGCCCGGCCAGCAGCTCGGGCCGCTGCAGCTCGGCGCGGCGCACCGGGAACAGGCCGGAACTGGACAGCAGCAGCCCGCCCGCGCGGTGCCGCCAGGCGCCCACCAGCGCCGGCAGGCAGGCCACCGCGCGGGCGGCGTTGCCGCCGCCGCGCACGCGCTGCATGCCATAGTTCAGGCGGATCGCGGCCGGCTTCGTGGTGCCGTAGGCGCGGGCCAGCTCAGTGATCTGCCGTTCGGGAATGCCGCAGACCTCGGCCGCGCGCGCGGGCGGCCACTGCAGGGCGCGCGCGCGCAGGCCCTCCCAGCCCAGGGTGTGACGGGCGATGTAGTCGTGGTCCAGCCAGTCGTGGACGATCAGCTCGTGCATCAGCGCCAGCGCCAGGGCGGCGTCGGTGCCGGGGCGGATGGCCAGGTGCTCGTGGCACTTCTCGGCGGTTTCGCTGCGCCGGGGGTCGATGCAGACCAGGCGCGCGCCGTCGCGCTTGGCCTGCTGGGCGAGCCTCCAGAAGTGCAGGTTGCTGGCGATGCTGTTGCTGCCCCAGATCAGGATCAGCCGGGCCTCGGCGAAGTGCTCCACCCTCATGCCGACCTTGCCGCCCAGGGTCTGGGTCAGGCCCTCGCTGCCGGCCGAGGCGCAGATGGTGCGGTCCAGGAACGAGGCGCCCAGGCGGTGGAAGAAGCGCGCGGCCATGCCCTCGCCCTGCACCAGGCCCATGGTGCCGGCGTAGCTGTAGGGCAGGATGGCCTGCGGGTCGCGTGCGGCGATGGCCTTCAGGCGGGCGGCGATATCGTCCAGCGCCTCGTCCCAGCCCACCGGCTCGAAGCGCCCGCTGCCCTTGGGGCCCGTGCGGCGCAGGGGCTGCAGCAGGCGCTCGGGGTGGTGGGTGCGCTCGGCGTAGCGCGAGACCTTGGTGCAGAGCACGCCGTCGGTGTGGCGGTGCGCGGGGTTGCCCTGCACCCGCACGGCGCGGCCATTCTCCACCGTGGTCAGCAGGGCGCAGGTGTCGGGGCAGTCGTGCGGACAGGCGCCGCGGACAACAAGTGATGCTTCTGTCATGGCGGAATGGGGGTGTGGCCAAGCGATCATAGGCCGCCGCGTCCGCCCGTTCCGGGGCGCCGCCTGGCGGATGCCCCTGCAGGCATATGAACGCTTGTTTATACCCTTGCGGCTGTCCGAGCCCGTTCCGCCCCCCCAGGAGCCTGCCATGAGACGTCGCCGCCTGCTGACCGCCACCGGTTCCGCCGCCCTGCTGCCCGGCCTGGCCCTGCTGCCCGCCCGCGCCAGCGCCCAGGGGGCCTCCGCCGGCCTGAACGACACCACGCTTGTGCTGGGCCAGTCGGCCCCCTTCAGCGGTGCGGCGGAGCAGCTGGGCCTGCAGTTCCACCTGGGCGCCCAGCTCTTCTTCGAGCAGCTCAATGCCAAGGGAGGCGTGCACGGCCGGCGCATCGACCTCAAGCGCCTGGACGACGGCTACGAGCCCGACCGCTGCGTGGCCAACACCCGCCAGTTCATCGGCGAGGGCGTGTTCGCGCTGTTCGGCTACATCGGCACGCCCACCAGCGTGGTGGCGCTGCCACTGGCCACCGAGGCCAAGGTCCCGTTCTTCGCGCCCTTTTCGGGCGCCGAGGCCCTGCGCACGCCCTTCAATCGCTACGCCATCCACGTGCGGGCCTCGTACTTCGACGAGACGGCGGCCATCGTGCGCCAGCTCACGCAGGTGGGCATCAAGCGCATTTCGGTCTTCTACCAGAACGACGCCTACGGCAAGACCGGCCTGGAAGGCGTCACGCGCGCGCTCAAGGCCCTCAACATGGAGCCCGCGTCCACCGGCACGGTGGAGCGCAACACGGTGGACGTGGCCGAGTCGCTCAAGTCCATCCTGGCCGGGCGGCCCGAGGCGATCGTGCAGATCAGCGCCTACAAGTCCTGCGCCGCCTTCATCCGCGCGGCGCGCAAGGCCGGTTTCGCCGGCAACCTCTACAACGTGTCCTTCGTGGGCACCCAGGCCCTGCTCGACGAGCTCGGCAAGGACGCGCGCGGCGTGGCGGTGAGCCAGGTCATGCCGTTTCCGTACAGCCCGGCCACCCCCCTGTCGGGCGAGTACCTGGCCGCCGTGCGCGCCAAGCAGGGCCGCGCGCCCAACTACTCGGGCATCGAGGGCTACGTGGCCGCCAAGGTGTTCACCGAGGCGCTCAGCCGCGCGGGCCGTGGCCTCAGCCGCGAGGGCTTCATCAACGCCATCGAAGGCATCCGGGGCCTGGACCTGGGTGGTTTCCCGGTGGACTTCGGGCCCAACAAGCACACGGGCTCCCGGTTCGTGGAGCTCACCCTGCTGACCGAGGACGGGCGCGTGCGGCGCTGAAGCGCGGGCCCCCGAGGCCTTGCCCGACGGCCGCGCGGGGCTGTCGCCGCGGGCACGCGCGGCGGCGCCTGCTACCGCTACCATGCCCGGTTTCGGAGACCGGACATGAAGCTCATCGATTCCATCGTTACCCAGGCCGCGGGCATCGCGGCCGTGCGGCGCGACATCCACGCACACCCCGAACTCTGCTTCGAGGAGGTGCGCACCGCCGACCTCGTCGCCGCCAAGCTCACCGAATGGGGCATCCCGATCCACCGCGGCATGGGCACCACCGGCGTGGTGGGCATCGTGCACGGTCGCGACGGCGGCGCCAGTGGCCGCGCCATCGGCCTGCGCGCCGACATGGACGCCCTGCCCATGCAGGAGCACAACCGCTTCGCCCACGCCAGCCAGCACGCCGGCAAGATGCACGCCTGCGGCCACGACGGACACACCGCCATGCTGCTGGCCGCGGCCCAGCACTTCGCCAAGCACCGCCACTTCGACGGCACGGTTTACCTGATCTTCCAGCCGGCCGAAGAGGGCGGCGGCGGCGCGCGCGAAATGATCAAGGACGGCCTGTTCAGCGAGTTTCCGATGGAAGCGGTGTTCGGCATGCACAACTGGCCCGGCCTGCCCACAGGCAGCTTCGCGGCCAGCGCCGGGCCGGTCATGGCGTCCACCAGCGAATTCAAGATCACCATCCGCGGCAAGGGCGGACACGCCGCGCTGCCCCACACCGGCATCGACCCAGTGCCGGTGGCCTGCCAGATGGTCATGGGCTTGCAGACGATCATCACGCGCAACAAGAAGCCGGTGGACGCGGGCGTGATCTCGGTCACCATGATTCACACCGGCGAGGCCACCAACGTGGTGCCCGACCACGCCGAGCTGCAAGGCACTGTGCGCACCTTCACCTACGAGGTGCTCGACCTGATCGAAAAGCGCATGAAGGAAATCGCCGAGCACACCTGCGCGGCTTATGGCACCGCTTGCGAATTCGAGTTCAAGCGCAATTACCCGCCCACCGTGAACCACCCGGCCGAGACCGCCTTCGCGCGCGAGGTGCTGGCCGAGATCGTCGGTCCCGAGCGCGTGCTGGCGCAGGAGCCCACCATGGGCGCCGAGGACTTCGCCTACATGCTGCAGGCCAAGCCGGGCTGCTACGTGTTCATCGCCAACGGCGACGGCGCCCACCGCGAGGTCGGCCATGGAGAAGGGCCCTGCGTGCTGCACAACCCGAACTACGACTTCAACGACGACCTGATCCCCCTGGGCGCCACCTACTGGGTGCGCCTGGCCGAGAAATGGCTGGCCCAGCCGCGCGCGAACGGGGGTGCGGCGTGATCGAGATCCGCGACGCGTTCTCTCCGACCTACGCCAAGGCCCGGGTCAAGTTCCTCGAGGCCGCCGCCGCGGCGGGCCTGGCCATCCGCAGCCACGAGCACCCGCTCAAGGGCCGCGAGGGCGAAACCCTGGCCATGGACACCGCCCTCGATGGCTCGCCCGACGCCGAGCAGTTGCTCATCGTGAGCAGCGCCTGCCATGGCGCCGAAGGCTTCTGCGGCTCCGGCGTGCAGGTGCACGCCCTGCACGACGCCGAGTGGCGCGCCAAGGCGCGCGACGCCGGCGTGGCGGTGCTCTACATCCACGCGCTCAACCCGCACGGCTTTTCCTGGCTGCGCCGCGTGACGCACGAGAACGTGGACCTGAACCGCAACTTCCAGGACTTCTCCGGCCCCCTGCCGGTGAACGAGGACTACGCCGATCTGCACCACCTGCTGCTGCCGGACGAGTGGCCGCCCACGGCCGAGAACGAAGCGGCCGTGCGCGGCTGGATCGCCCGGCGCGGCATGACCGCCTTCCAGGCCGCCATCACCATGGGCCAGCACCGCTTCGCCGACGGCCTGTTCTTCGGCGGCACCGCGCCCACCTGGAACAACGACACGGTGCGCCGGGTGCTGCGCGAGCAGGCCGGGCGCGCGCGCCGCGTGGCCTGGATCGACCTGCACACCGGCCTGGGTCCCAGCGGCCTGGGCGAGCGCATCTTCGCCTGCCGCGACGACGCGGCCGCCTTCGCGCGCGCCAAGGCCTGGTGGGGCGGCGACGGCGCCACCCCCATCACCTCCATCTACGACGGCTCGTCCACCTCGGCCCTGCTCACCGGCCTGATGTGGGTGTCTATCTACCAGGAATGCCCGCAGGCGGAGTACACCGGCATCGCGCTGGAGTACGGCACGGTCCCCATTCCCGAGGTGATCGATGCGCTGCGCGGCGACCACTGGTTGCACCAGCACCCCGATGCGCCGGCCGAGCTGCAGGCGGCCATCAAGCAGCGCGTCAAGGACGCCTTCTACACCGACACCGACGTCTGGCGCGGCCAGATCGTGAGCCAGGCGCGCCAGGCCATGTTCCAGGCGGTCGACGGCCTGAAGGGCTGAAGGCCCTGTGATCGAGGCGTGAATTCCACCGGGCCGCCGCGCCGCGGCCCGGTTCTCCCGACGTCAAATGCCGGCCCGCGCGCCACCGGGGCGCCGCGTGCAAGGAGCACCGATGGAGATCGAATGGGGTTCGCGCTACGAGTTGCCGCCGCCGCGGCCCGAGCTGCCGGCCGCCTGGGCCCTGGAAGAGCTGGCCGACGAGTTGATGCGCCTGAGGGTGGGCGGCGTCAACCCCAGGCTGCTGGGTGTGGCCGACGCGTTCGGCGCGGGCGGCTGGTGCATCCACCCGGAGGGCCCGGTCTGGGTGGTCTACTACGCCGAAGGGGGGCGCCGCTGGCGCCCCTCGGTGTTTACCAGCCCCTTCGACGCCGCCAACTTCTACCTGTGGCTGCACCTGGCCGACATGGCGCCAGCGGCGCGCGGCGCGGCGCGCTTCCTGGGCTTTTCGCTCAGCGCTGGTACGCCGACGACAGCGCCATGAGGTGCTGGCGCTGCGCCGGCTCCAGGTAGGGGGCGAGCTGGTGCAGCACGTGCTGCGCGCCGCGCAGCAGCGCCGCCTGCGCGTGGTCGGGCTCCAGGGCGTGGCGCGGGTCGCGCACGTACTCGAAGCTCAGCCAGAACGTGAGCAGGGCCACCATGCCATCGGCCGTGGGGTCGAGTTCGCGGCTGTCGATCTGGACCGCGCCCGAGCGGCCCAGGCCGCCCAGCAGCTGGCGGATGGCGCGCGTCTTGGCCGCCAGCAGGCCCTGGAAACGCGTCTCCAGCAGGCGGTTCTTGGACAGCAGGTCGTTCAGGTCGCGGTAGAGGAAGCGGTACTCCCAGATGCGCTCGAACAGCGAGTGCAGGAAGAACCAGGCGTCTTCCACGTGGCGCACGCCCTCGGCCGCACCCAGCAACTCGTTCAGGGACCGCTCGTAGCGCTCGAACAGCGAGTTGATGAGCTCGTCCTTGGCCGGGTAGTGGTAGTACAGGTTGCCGGGGCTGATGCCCAGTTCGGCCGAGATCAGCGTGGTGGAGACGTTGGGCTCGCCGAAGCGGTTGAACAGCGCCAGCGTGGTTTCCAGGATGCGTTCGGCCGTGCGGCGCGGGGCTTTCTTGGGCATGCGCGCGGGGTTCAGTGGAATGCCCGCCGCGGGGCTGAGCGCCTTGGGAGCGGCCCGGCGGCGCTCTCTGCGGTGGCCGGCAGGCGGCGCTGCAGTTCGTCGAGCACGCGGTGCAGCCGCGTGGCCACGGCGCTGTCGGCGGGCCGGTAGCGCGTGTCGATCAGGCGGCGTTCCGGGTCGGCGAGCGCGGCGTGGTCGATGGTGATGCCGTGGCGCGCCAGCTGCGGCGCCAGGCGGCCCGCGCGCAGCCGCAGCAGCGCGCGCGTGCGCTGGAAGGCGTGTTCGGCCATTTCGCGGCGCTGGCGGTAGCTGAAGGTGTTGGCGAAGAACAGCTCGGCATCGCGCTGGTCGGGCTCGATCAGCACGATGTCGGTGTGGGGGTAGATGCGCTCGTAGCGCTCGAAGGCCAGCACCAGGCGCGAATGGATCATGGAGCGGAAGGTCTGGCTCATCACCACCGGCAGCCCACCCTCCACCAGCGCGGGAATGCGGCCGCCGTGCGTCGATTCCGGGGTGGCGTGGTAAGGCACCAGGGGATTGAGGCACAGCAGCAGGTCCACGCCGTCGTCCAGGGCGACCGAGGCGTGCATGGTCTTCTTGAGCGCGCCGTCCACGTAGTGGCGCCCGCCGATCTGCACCGGCGGGAACAGGCCAGGCAGGGCGGCGCTGGCCTGGATGGCGCGCGAGATCGGCACGTGGTCCCAACCCGGCTGGCCGAAGGGCGCCGCCTCGCCGGTGTCCAGGTCGGTGGCCACCAGGGTCAGGCGCGCGCGCAGGTCGCTGAAGCGGTTGCTGCGGCCGGGCCGGCTGAACAGCCGGGCGATCTCGCGGTGGATGGTGTCGTTGTCGAGCACGCCGGCGGGCAGCGCGGCCCCCAGTCGCTCCAGTGCCTGGCTCAAGGCCTTGCCCTGGACCAGCCAGGACCAGGCGGCCTCGCCCGCCAGGCGCGGCAGCGTGCGCAGCCGCTGGGCGAACTCGCCCCAGGCCGGCTGCATCAGCCAGGCCGGGTCAAAGCCGTCGAGCCGGGGCCGGTCCTCGATGAAGGTCTCGCACAGTTCGCGCGGCGTGATGCCATTGGCCAGCGCGGCGGCGATGAAGCCGCCCGCCGACACGCCCACGTAGTGGTCGCAGGCGTTGAGGTCCAGGCCGTCGAGCGAGTCGTCGAGCGCGCACAGGGCGCCGATCTCGTAGATGGCACCGAGCGGGCCGCCACCGGCCAGGGCCAGCCCGATGCGCGGCGGACGTGGGCCGGTACGGGTACGCGGGGGGGTACGGCTCATGCGAGCGAGTGTAGGGGGCGCCCCGGCTCAAGCGTGCTGCGCTGCAGCAGCGCGGCTCAGGTGGCGGCCTTCTTCGCCGCGGCTTTGCGGGCGGGGCTGCGCTTGGCGGGCGCCTTGCGGGGCGCGGCCTTGGCGCTGGCCGAGGCCTTGCGCGCGGGCTTGGTGGCCACGTCCACGCCGCCGAGCTTGAGCACCTGCTGGTTGAGCGCCTCGATGCGCTCCATCAGCGCCTCGACGTCGCGCGCCGAGGGCACGCCCAGCTTGCCCAGGGCCTTGGCCACGCGCTCCTCGAACAGGCTCTCCAGCTTGTCCCACTGGCCGGCGGCCTTGCTCTGGATGTCGTTGGCCATGCTGCTCACGCGGCTGGTGGCCTCGCTGATGCGCTCCTCGGCCGCGGTCTGGGTTTTGCGCTGGATGTTGATGCCTTCCTTGACCAGGGTCTCGAAGGCCTTGCCGCCTTCCGCCTGCGCCTTGGCGAAGGCGCCGAGGCCGGCCAGCCAGATCTGCTGGGCCGATTCCTTGATGGCGCCGGCCAGCGGCGAGGCGCCGCTGCCCTTCTCGTCGCCGCCATTGGTGCGGGCGCTGCCGCCCTTCTTCTGGATCTTCTTGACCATGCTTCGGGCTCCTGAATGGTGGTTGCTGCGGATGCGCTGGCGGCCTGCGGGGCGTCGCCATGCCGCGCATGGTGGCGGCCCGCGCCGGGCCTGTGTAGGGGCATGCGACTAAATCGGCCACGGGTTTCTGCGGAATGGGCCGCCCGATCGCGTGCAACAGAATCGCGAGCAATGCCCTTGGCGGCACCCCAGCAACAACACACAGGAGCCCCCCATGCAGTACTTCGTGACCGGAGCCACCGGCTTCATCGGCAAGCGCCTCGTTCGCCGGCTGCTGCAGCGAAAGGGGGCGGTGGTGCACTTCCTGATCCGGCGCGAAAGCGAAGGCAAGGTGGCGGCGCTGCGCGAGTACTGGGGCGTGGGGCCGGCGCGCGCCGTGCCGGTGTTCGGCGACCTCACCGAGAAGAAGCTCGGCGTCTCGGCCGACGACGTGAAGGCCCTCAAGGGGCAGATCGACCACTTCTTTCACCTGGCCGCGGTGTACGACCTGGGCGCCGACGAGGAGAGCCAGGTGGCCGTCAACATCGACGGCACGCGCCACACGCTGGAGCTGGCCAAGGCCATCGGTGCGGGCCACTTCCACCACGTTTCGTCCATCGCCGCGGCGGGCTTGTACGAGGGCGTGTTCCGCGAGGACATGTTCGAGGAGGCCGAGAACATCGACCACCCCTATTTCATGACCAAGCACGAGAGCGAGAAGCTGGTGCGCGCCGAGAGCAAGCTGGCCTGGACCGTGTACCGCCCGGCGATGGTGGTGGGCGACAGCCAGACCGGCGAGATGGACAAGATCGACGGCCCCTACTACTTCTTCAAGCTGATCCAGCGCATGCGCCAGATCCTGCCGCCGTGGATGCCCAGCATCGGCCTCGAGGGCGGGCGCATCAACATCGTGCCAGTGGACTTCGTGGTCAATGCGCTCGACCACATCGCCCATGGCCCGCGCCAGGGCGGCGAGTGCTTCCACCTGGTGGACCCGGTGGGCTACCGCGTGGGCGATGTGCTCGACATCTTCAGCAAGGCCGCGCACGCGCCCAAGATGAACCTGTTCGTCAACGCGGCGCTGCTGGGCTTTATCCCGAAGAGCGTCAAGAAGGGCCTGATGGCCCTGGCGCCGGTGCGCCGCGTGCGCGACGCGGTGATGAAGGACCTGGGCCTGCCCGAGGACATGCTCACCTTCGTCAACTACCCCACACGCTTCGACTGCCGCGGCACCCTGGCCGCGCTCAAGGGCAGCGGCGTGGAGTGCCCGAACCTGAAGGACTACGCCTGGCGCCTGTGGGACTACTGGGAGCGCCACCTCGACCCCGACCTGCACCGCGACCGCAGCCTCAGGGGGACCGTCGCGGGAAAGGTGGTCCTGGTCACGGGCGGTAGTTCCGGCATCGGCCTGGCGGCGGCGCACACCTTCGCCGAGGCCGGTGCCACCACCATCATTTGCGGCCGTGACCAGGACAAGCTCGACGAGGCCTGCAAGGAGGCCAAGGCCAAGGGATACCAGTTCATCGCCTACCCGGCCGACATCGCCGACATGGCCGATTGCGACCGCTTCGTGCAGCTGCTGGTGCAGCAGCACGGCGGCGTGGACTTCCTCATCAACAACGCCGGCCGCTCCATTCGCCGCGCCATCGAGGGCAGCTACGACCGCTTTCACGACTTCGAGCGCACCATGCAGCTCAACTACTTCGGCTGCCTGCGCGTGACCATGGGCCTGCTGCCGGGCATGGTGCAGCGGCGCCGGGGGCATGTGGTCAACATCAGCTCGATCGGCGTGCTCACCAACGCGCCGCGCTTCTCGGCCTACGTGGCCAGCAAGGCCGCGCTGGACGCCTGGACGCGCTGCGCCAGCAGCGAGTTCGCCGACCAGGGCATCACCTTCACCACCATCAACATGCCCCTGGTGCGCACGCCCATGATCGCGCCCACCAAGATCTACAACAACGTGCCCACGCTGAGCCCCGAGGAGGCCGCCGACATGATCGCCCAGGCCTGTATCGACAAGCCGGTGCGCATCGCCACCCGCCTGGGCGTGACCGGCCAGGTGATGCACGCGCTGGTGCCGCGCATCGCGCAGATCGTGATGAACACCAGCTTTCGCATGTTCCCGGACTCGGCGGCGGCCAAGGGCGAGAAGGGCGCGAAGGCGCAGCTGTCGCCCGAGGCGATCGCCATGCAGCAGATGATGCGGGGCATCCATTTTTGAAGTCCCCCCGCGGCGCCTTGAACCACCCGCCGAAGGGGCAACACCTGCGGCGCGGCGAAGCCGGTTCCGCGGTGTTTCGGGGTTGAGGGCCTGGCGTTCGGTGCCTCTCTAAAATCGCGGTTTTGCTCCTCTCGGAAGAACCTCGCGCATGTCCACCGCCCCCGACATCACCACCATCGCACCGCGCGACCGCGCGGAAATCCTCGCCCAGGCGCTGCCCTACATCCGGCAGTTCCACGGCAAGACCATGGTCATCAAGTACGGCGGCAACGCCATGACCGATCCGGCCCTGCAGCAGGATTTCGCCGAGGACGTGGTGCTGCTCAAGCTGGTGGGCATCAACCCGGTGGTGGTGCACGGCGGCGGCCCGCAGATCGAGACCCTGCTCAAGCGCCTGGGCAAGAAGGGCGAGTTCATCCAGGGCATGCGCGTCACCGATGCCGAGACCATGGAAGTCGTCGAGTGGGTGCTGGCCGGCGAAGTGCAGCAGGACATCGTGGGCCTGATCAACCAGGCCGGCGGCAAGGCGGTGGGCCTGACCGGCCGCGACGGCGCCATGATCCGCGCGCGCAAGCTGCGCATGGCCGACCAGGCCGACCCCTCGCGCGAGCACGACGTCGGCCAGGTCGGCGACATCGTGGGCATCGACCCGGCGGTGGTGAAGGCCCTGCAGGACGACCAGTTCATCCCGGTGGTGAGCCCGATCGGCTTCGGCGAGCACAACGAGAGCTACAACATCAACGCCGACGTGGTGGCCGCCAAGCTGGCCACCGTGCTGCAGGCCGAGAAGCTGCTCATGCTCACCAACATCCGCGGCGTGCTCGACAAGGACGGCCAGCTGCTCACCGAGCTCACGCCGCGCCGCATCGACGAGCTGGTGGCCGACGGCACCATCTCCGGCGGCATGATCCCCAAGATCGCCGGGGCGCTGGACGCCGCCAAGAGCGGCGTGAACGCGGTGCACATCATCGACGGCCGCGTGCCGCACGCGCTGCTGCTCGAGGTGCTGGGCAACGAGCCCTTCGGCACCATGATCAAAAGCCACTGATCCCATGCGCCTGCTGCTGGTCGAGGACGACGTCATGGTCGCCAGCGGCATCAAGCTGGGCCTGGCCGACGCGGGCTACACCGTCGACTGGGTGGGCAGCGCCGAGCGCGCCGAGCAGGTGCTGGCGCGCGAGGGCTTCGACGCCGCCATCCTCGACATCGGCCTGCCCGGTGGCGACGGCCTGGCGCTCACGCGCCACATCCGCGCGCAGGGCCTGGCGCTGCCCGTGCTGATCCTCACCGCGCGCGACGCGCTGCACGACCGCGTGCAGGGCCTGGACCTCGGCGCCGACGACTACATGGTCAAGCCCTTCGAGCTGCCCGAGCTGCTGGCCCGCCTGCGCGCGCTGCTGCGCCGCTCCCAGGCCGCCACCTCGGCCGTGCTGGGCTTCGGCGCGCTGGAGATGGACACCGCGCACCGGCGCGTCACGCTCGCGGGCCAGCCGCTGGAGCTGGGCCCGCGCGAATGGACCGTGCTCGAGTACATGCTGATGCAGACCCCCAAGCCCGTGGCCAAGGACAAGCTGCTGGCCGCGCTCACCGGCTGGGACAAGGAAATCACGCCCAACGCGATCGAGGTCTACGTCTCGCGGCTGCGCGCCAAGCTGGAGCCGGCGGGCATCGCGGTGCGCGCCATCCGCGGTTTCGGCTACCGCCTGGAGTGCGCCGATGCCGCGGGTCGTGCCGACGCCTGATCCCGGCGCACCGCGCGACCTGATCGGCGGCCTGCGGCGCCGCCTCATGGTCATGCTGCTGGCCACCATCGGGGCCATCGGCGCGGCCACGGTGGCCTTCCACTACCAGGGCGCGGGCACCGCCGCGCTGCAGCAGGACCAGCGCCTGCTGCGCCTGGTGCCCATGCTGGCCGATTCGGTGGTGGTGCCGCGCGGTGTTGCCCCCACCGATGGCACCGACCTCACCCTGCTGATGGCGCCCCCGATCCAGGAGTTCCTGGCCGACCGCGACGGCCACACCGCCGTGGGCGTGTTCAGCCCGCAGGGCGAGCGCCTGGTCGGCGCCGACTGGCTGCCGGTGCTGCTGCCCACCACCGAGGCCCCCGAGTTCGTGAGCGTGGTCGATGCCGGCGTCACGCACCGCGTGGTCGCCCAGCGCGCGGTCACCGAGGCGGGCGAGCTCATCCTGGTGCTGGCCGACGGCAGCGACGCGCGCCAGCACTGGCTGCGCAACGTGCTGCTGCGCGTGCTCCTGCCCAACCTGGCCCTGTTCGCTGTGGCCGCGGGCGTGCTGGGCTGGGGCGTCACGCGCGCGCTGCAGCCGCTCATGGACCTGAGGCAGGCGGTGGAGCGGCGCTCGCCGCGCGACCTGAGTCCGATCGACGAGCGCCAGACGCCGGCCGAGGTGCGCCCGCTGGTCAACGCCCTCAACCGCCTGTTCGCGCGTGTCAACGAGCAAAGCGACACCCAGCGGCGCTTCGTGGCCGACGCCGCGCACCAGCTGCGCACGCCGCTGGCCGGACTGCAGGCCCAGGTGGAGGCCTGGGCCCAGGCGGCGCGCAGCATGGGCGCGGGCGACCTGCTGAGCCTGCGCGCCGAGCAGGTGCTGCGCCTGCGCGACGCCACGCGCAACACCACCCAGCTCGCCAACCAGCTGCTGGCCTTGTCGCGGGCCGACGCGCTGCGCGACGACGATGCGGCCCGCGAGACGGTGGACCTGGCCGAGCTCTGCGAGACCGTGCTCGCGCATTTCCTGGACGCTGCCGGCGCGCGCCGCATCGACCTGGGGCTGGAGGCGGCGCCCGCGCGCGTGCAAGGCCACGCCTGGCTGCTGCGCGAACTGCTGATCAACCTGGTGGACAACGCCATCAAATACACCCCCGTGGGTGGCGCCGTCACCCTGCGCTGCGGTCAGGGCGATGGCGGGGCGGGCGCGGCTTGGATCGAGGTGGAGGACGACGGCCCCGGCATCGCGCCGGCCGAGCGTGCGCGCGTCCTGCAGCGCTTTTACCGCGTGCCCGGTACCGGCGGCAGCGGGCACGGCCTGGGCCTGGCGATTGCCGATGGCATCGCGCGCGTACACCACACGCAGCTGCGGCTGGGCAGCGGTGCCGCGGGGCATGGCCTGTGCGTGCGCGTGGTTTTCGATGCGGTTGCCCACTAGCTGCGCAGACCGCGCCGATGCTGGGTAACCAGATGTAGCCGGCTGTGCGAGAATGCCGCGCGAATACCCCCGAGCCCCCTCGGGGGCCGCGTCCACCGGACTGACAGCCACCTCACGGACCACCGACCATGACCCCTGCTGCCGCGCCCGACAGGCCCTCGCCCGACGACGACACGCTGGACGCCGCGTCCGCCACGGAAGCGGTCGAAGCCACCGGCCGCAAGCGGCCCAAGCCGGGCGAGCGCCGCGTGCAGATCCTGCAGGCCCTGGCCACCATGCTCGAGCAGCCCGGTGCCGAGCGCATCACCACCGCGGCCCTGGCGGCGCGGCTGGAGGTGAGCGAGGCGGCGCTGTACCGCCACTTCGCGAGCAAGGCCCAGATGTTCGAGGGCCTGATCGAGTTCATCGAACAAACCGTCTTCGGCCTCATCAACCAGCTCGACGAGCGCGAGCCCGATGCCCAGGCGCGCTGCCGCAAGCTCGTGGCCCTGCTGCTGCAGTTCGGCGAAAAGAATCCCGGCATGACGCGCGTGATGGTCGGCGACGCCCTGGTGTTCGAGAACGAACGCCTGCAGCAGCGCATGAACCTGTTCTTCGACAAGATCGAGGCCACGCTGCGCCAGAACCTGCGCGAGGCCGCCACGCTCGGCGGCGCCGCCACGCCCACGGTGGACGCGCAGGCCGACGCCTCGGTCATCACGGCCTTCTGCGTCGGGCGCCTGCAGCGCTTCGCGCGCAGCGGCTTCAAACGCTCGCCCAACGAAAGCCTGGAGCACAGCCTGGCGCTGCTGCTGCCCGGCGGGCGGGGCTGATCCGCCGCTTCAGGCGGCAGGCGCCTTGGGCGCCGGCATCGCGTCCCGGCCAGCCCGGGGCGGGCGACCGCGCGGCCAGTCCTTCGGTCGCAGCAACCCCGCCGCCTTAGGCAGCTGGCTCTAAATCAAACCCGCGCAAATGCCCTCGGGCTTGCCAGCTGCGCCGGAATCTGGGTAAAAATAGAACGACCGTTCGTTTCTTTCGGCCGACACCCCTCGGCCGATCCACCCAGGCCCCGCATGAGCGACACCACCGCCAGCCGTCCCCGCCGCGCCGCGCCCGCCAATGGCCGCTCGGCCAAGCCCCAAGCCAAGGGCCAGCAGACCAAGGCCGCCATCGTCGACGCCGCCTTGGGTCTGGCCACGCAGATCGGGCTCGAGGGCCTGTCCATCGGCGCGCTCGCCGAGGTCATGCAGATGAGCAAGTCCGGTGTCTTCGCGCACTTCGGCTCGCGCGAGGAGCTGCAGATCTCGGTGGTGCGCGAGTACCACACGCGCTTCGAGGACGAGGTTTTCTACCCCGCCATGAGCGCCCCGCGCGGCCTGCCGCGCCTGCGCGCGATGTTCGACAACTGGATGAAGCGCACCTCGGTCGAGATCGACTCGGGGTGCATCTACATCAGCGGCGCCGTCGAGTTCGACGACCGCCCCGGCCCCGTGCGCGACGCGCTCGCGAGCTCGGTCAGCACCTGGCAGGAGGCCCTGCGGCGCGCGATCGAGATCGCCGCAGAGGAGGGCCACCTGTCGGCCGACACCGACGCGTCACAGGTGGCCTTCGAAATCCACGGTCTGATTCTTGCCCTGCACTACGAGGCGCGCTTCCTGCGCAGCCCCGGCTGCCTCGACCGCGCCTGGCGCGGCTTCGGCGCCATCCTTGAGCGCAACGGCGCGCGCCAGTCCGCCGGCCGCAAGGCCTGAACGCCCCCTTTTCATCTCGACGAAACCACAGGAGAACCCACCCATGCCCGTCTACTCCCCCCCGCTGCGCGACATGCAGTTCGTGATGCACGAGGTCTTCAATGCCGTGGAGGAGCTCAAGGCCTGCCCGCCGCACGCCGACATCGACGCCGACACCATCAACGCGGTGCTGGAAGAGGGTGGCAAGTTCGCGGCCGAGGTGACCTTCCCGCTCAACGTCAGCGGCGACGCGGAAGGTTGCGTGCTGGACCAGTCCACGCACGAGGTGAAGGCGCCCAAGGGCTTCAAGGAGGCCTACGCGCAATACGTGCAAGGCGGCTGGCCCGCGCTCTCCTGCGACCCGGCGTTCGGCGGCCAGGGGCTGCCCCTGATCGTGAACCAGTGCTTCTACGAGATGCTCAACAGCGCCAACCAGGCCTGGACCATGTACCCCGGCCTGTCGCACGGCGCCTACGAATGCCTGCACGCCCATGGCTCGCCCGAGCAGAAGCAGCGCTACCTGCCCAAGCTCACCAGCGGCGAATGGACCGGCACCATGTGCCTGACCGAGCCGCATTGCGGCACCGACCTGGGCCTGCTGCGCACCAAGGCCGAACCCCAGGCCGACGGCACCTACAAGCTCACGGGCCAGAAGATCTTCATCAGCGCGGGCGAGCACGACCTGGCCGAGAACATCCTGCACCTGGTGCTCGCGCGGCTGCCGGACGCGCCCGCGGGCAGCAAGGGCATCAGCCTGTTCCTGGTGCCCAAACACCTGGTGAAGGCCGACGGCACCCTGGGCGAGCGCAACGCCATCCACTGCGGCGGCCTGGAGCACAAGATGGGCATCCATGGCAACGCCACCGCTCAGATGGTGCTCGACGGCGCCGTGGGCACCCTGGTGGGTGAACCCAACAAGGGCTTGCCCGCCATGTTCGTGATGATGAACGCCGCCCGCCTGGGCGTGGGCAACCAGAGCCTGGGCCTGACCGAAGTGGCCTACCAGAACGCCCTGGCCTACGCCAAGGACCGCATCCAGATGCGCAGCCTCTCGGGTGTGAAGGCCAAGGACAAGCCGGCCGACCCCATCATCGTGCACCCCGACGTGCGCAAGATGCTGCTCACGGCCAAGGCCTACGCCGAAGGCGGCCGCGCGCTGCTGATGTTCTGCACCCTGCTGCTCGACAAGGAGCTGCACCACCCCGACGAGAAGGTGCGCAAGGACAGCGCCGACCTCGCCGCGCTGCTCACGCCCATCGCCAAGGCCTTCCTCACCGACAACGGCTTCGAGGCCACCAACCACTGCATGCAGGTGTTCGGCGGGCACGGCTACATCAAGGAATGGGGCATGGAGCAGTTCGTGCGCGATGCCCGCATCAACATGATCTACGAGGGCACCAACACGGTCCAGAGCCTGGACCTGCTGGGCCGCAAGGTGCTGGGCAACAACGGGGCCACGCTCAAGAAGTTCGGCAAGCTCGTGGCCGCGCTGGTGGAAGAGGAGGGCGTGAACGAGAAGATGGCCGAGTTCATCAACCCGCTGGCCTACCTGGGCGAGCAGATGACCAAGTTCACCACCGAGATCGGCTTCAAGGGCCTGCAGAACCCCGATGAGGTGGGCGCGGCCGCCGTGCCTTACCTGCGCGTGGCCGGCCACCTGGTGTTCGCCTACTTCTTCGCGCGCATGGCCCAGGCCGCGCAACGCGCCATCGACGGCGGCAGCAGCGACCCGTTCTACGCCGCCAAGCTGCAGACCGCGCGCTTCTACTTCGCCAAGCTGTTCCCCGAGACGGCCACGCTGATGCGACTGGCGCGATCGGGCAGCCGGGTCCTGATGGACACCAACGAAGCCCTCGCCTGATCGATCGCCGTTCAACCAGGAGACCGCCATGTTGCTCAAGACCACGATCGCCGTTTCCCTGCTGGCCCTGGCCGGCCTGGCCCACGCGCAGATGACGCCCGCGGGCCTGTGGAAGACCATCGACGACGACACCAAGAAGGAGAAGTCGCTGGTGCGCATCACCGAGAACAATGGCGTCTTCAGCGGCCGCATCGAGAAGTTGCTCGACCCGGCCAGCGACCCCAAGGGCGTGTGCGACAAGTGCACCGACGACCGCAAGGACAAACCCATCGTGGGCCTGGAGATCCTGCGCGGCATCAAGGCCGGCGAGAGCGACAAGACCGTGTTCGAGGGCGGCAGCATCGTCGACCCGAACAACGGCAAGAGCTACCGCGCGCGCCTCAAGCCCGTCAATGGCGGCGCGCAACTTGAGATGCGCGGCTACATCGGCCCCTTCTTCCGAACCCAGGTCTGGCAAAGAATGGAATGACACCCCTGCCGCGCTTCGCGCGACCCCCTCAAGGGGGCGACACCAGAGGTCCGGCACAGCCGGTTCCTCGGTGTCCCTCGACCACTCCCCCTCGTGCGAGGCGCAACAGCTAGCCCGCCAAGGAAAGTACTCTCAATGAACCGATTCAACGTCAGAAAAGTCGCCGTGCTCGGCGCGGGCGTGATGGGCGCGCAGATCGCCGCCCATCTCGTCAACGCCAAGGTGCCTGTCGTGCTCTTCGATCTTCCCGCGAAGGAAGGCCCGAAGAACGGCATCGTCACCCGGGCGATCGAGAACCTGAAGAAGCTCAAGCCCTCGCCCCTCGGCGTGGCCGCCGACGCCGACCTCATCGTCGCGGCCAACTACGAGGATCACATGCCCCTGCTGGGCGAGTGCGACCTGGTCATCGAGGCCATAGCCGAGCGCATGGACTGGAAGCGCGACCTGTACCAGAAGATCGCGCCGCACGTCGCCCCGCACGCCATCGTGGCGTCCAACACCTCGGGCCTGTCGATCACGGCGCTGAGCGAGGCGCTGCCCGAGGCCATCCAGCCGCGCTTCTGCGGCATCCACTTCTTCAACCCGCCGCGCTACATGGTGCTGGTGGAGCTGATCGCCACGCCGGCGACGCAGCCGCTGATCCTGGACCAGCTCGAAACCTTCGTGACCAGCGGCCTGGGCAAGGGCGTGGTGCGCGCCAAGGACACGCCCAACTTCATCGCCAACCGCATCGGCATTGCCGGCATGCTGGCCACGATGAAGGAGGTGGAAAACCACGGCCTGACGTTCGACGTCGTGGACGACCTCACCGGCAAGCGCCTGGGCCGCGCCAGCAGCGGCACCTTCCGCACCGCCGACGTGGTGGGCCTGGACACCATGGCCCACGTCATCAAGACCCTGCAGGACAACCTGAGCGCCGAGAGCGACCCGTTCTACGGCAGCTTCGGCACGCCGCCCGTGCTCAAGGCCCTGCTCGACAAGGGCCACCTCGGCCAGAAGACCAAGGCCGGCTTCTTCAGGAAGGTGGGCCGCGACATCCAGCGCTTCGACCTGGCGAGCGGCGACTACGTGCCCTCGGGCGAGAAGGCCGACGAGGTCTATGGCCGCATGCTCAAGAAGCCCGCGGCCGAGCGCCTGCGCCTGCTGAAGGACAGCACAGGTCCTCAGGGCCGGTTCCTCTGGGCCATCCTGCGCAACGGTTTCCACTACGCGGCCGTGCACCTGGCGAACATCGCCGACACCGCGCGCGACGTGGACCTGGCCATGCGCTGGGGCTTCGGCATGAAGCAGGGTCCCTTCGAGCTGTGGCAGGAAGCCGGCTGGCTGGAGGTGGCGAAGATGGTCCAGGAGGACATCGACGCCGGCAAAGCGCTGTCGACGGCGCCGCTGCCCGACTGGGTGTTCAAGGGCCCGGTGGCCGAGGCCGGCGGCGTGCACACCGCCCAGGGTTCGTGGAACCCCACCAAGGGCGTGTTCGAGGCGCGCCGTGAACTGCCGGTCTACCAGCGTCAGCCTTTCCCCGAGCTGCTGCTCGGCGAGGCGGGCCCGCGTTTCGCCAATGCCGGCACCACCGTCGAGGAAACCGACGCGGTGCGGCTCTGGACGCTCGACAACGAGGTCCTGATCGCCAGCATCAAGACCAAGATGCACGCGATCAGCCCCGAGGTTTGCGAGGGCCTGATGCAGGCGGTGGAACTCGCCGAGGCGCAGTACCAGGGCCTGGTGGTGTGGTCGGGCGACGAGCCCTTCAGCGTGGGCGCCGACCTGCAGGCCATGCTGCCGGCCTTCCTGGCCGTGGGCGTGGCCGCCATCGAGGACGCCGAGGGCTTCATGCAGCAGACCATGCTGCGCCTGCGCTACGCCAGCGTGCCCGTGGTCTCGGCCATCCGTGGCATGGCGCTGGGCGGTGGCTGCGAGCTGGCCGTCTACAGCGGCCGGCGCGTCGCGCACATGGAGAGCTACATCGGCTTGGTGGAGGTGGGCGTGGGCCTGATCCCGGGCGCGGGCGGCCTCACCTACGTGGCGCGCCGCGCGGCCGAGAACGCGGCCAGCTCCACCGGCAAGGACCTGCTGCCGTTCCTCACCGAGGGCTTCACGGCGGCCGCCATGGCCAAGGTCGGCACCAGCGCGATCGAGTCGCGCGCCATCGGCTACCTGCTCGAGTCCGATCTGATCGTGCCGCACAAGGACGAGCTGCTGTTCGTCGCGCTCAACGAAGCGAAGGCGATGTTCCGCGCCGGCTACCGCGCGCCGCACAAGCGCCTGTTCCCCGTGGCCGGACGCGACGGCAAGGCCACCATCCTGGGCCAGCTCGTGAACATGCGCGACGGCGGCTTCATCAGCCAGCACGACTTCCACATCGCCAGCCTGATCGCGAACGTGGTTACCGGCGGCGACGTGGACCCTGGCACCCTGGTCAGCGAGGAGTACCTTATGACGCTGGAGCGCCAGGCTTTCTGCGCGCTCATCACGCACCCCAAGACGCAGGAACGCATCCTCGGGATGCTCAACACCGGCAAGCCGGTGAGGAACTGATGAACACCCCCGCGCCGGGCTTTGCCCGTCACCCCCTCGAGGGGGCAACACCAGCGGCCCGGCAAAGCCGGTTCCGCGGTGTTTCTGGACCAATACCTCTGGAGTTCCTCCAATGAAGCAAATCCAAGACGCCTACATCGTCGCCGCCACGCGCACGCCCATCGGGCGTTCGCACAAGGGCGCGTTCAAGCACCTGCGGCCCGACGACCTGCTGGCCCTGGCGCTGCGCTCGGCGCTGGCGCAGGCGCCGGGGCTGGACCCCAAGGCCATCGAAGACGTGATCTGCGGCTGCGCCATTCCCGAGGCGCAGCAGGGCCTGAACGTGGCGCGCATCGGCGCCATCCTCGCCGGCTTGCCCAACAGCGTGGGCGGCATCACGGTCAACCGCTTCTGCGCCTCGGGCCTATCGGCCGTGGCCATGGCGGCCGACCGCATCCGCGTGGGCGAGGCCGACGTGATGGTCGCCGCCGGTACCGAAAGCATGAGCATGGTGCCCATGATGGGCAATTCGCCCAGCCTGTCGCCCGCCATCTTCGCCAACACCCAGGACGTGGAGCAGTACGGCATTGCCTACGGCATGGGCCTCACGGCCGAGAAGGTGGCGCAGCAGTGGAAGGTCTCGCGCGAGGCGCAGGACGCGTTCGCTCTGCAGTCGCACCAGCGCGCGCTCATCGCCATGAAAAACGGTGAATTCGCCAACGAGATCACGCCGGTGGAGGTGACCGAGCGCGCGGTGAACCTGGACACGGCCGAGGTGAACAAGCGCACGCGCACGGTGAACCTGGACGAAGGCGCGCGCCCCGACACCAGCCTGGAAGGCCTGGCCAAGCTGCGCACCGTGTTCGCGGCGCGTGGCTCGGTCACGGCGGGCAACAGCTCGCAGACCAGCGACGGCGCGGGCGCGCTGATCCTGGCCAGCGAGGCCGCGGTCAAGCGCTTCGGCCTCACGCCGCTGGCGCGCTTCGTGAGCTACGCCAGCCGCGGCGTGCCGCCGCACATCATGGGCATTGGCCCGGTGGAGGCGATTCCCGCCGCGCTGCGCTACGCCGGCCTGAAGCAGGACGACATGGACTGGATCGAGCTCAACGAGGCCTTCGCGGCCCAGTCGCTGGCGGTCATCAACACCCTGGGCCTGGACCCGGCCAAGGTCAATCCCATGGGCGGCGCGATCGCCCTGGGCCACCCGCTGGGCGCCACCGGCGCCATCCGCTCGGCCACCGTGGTGCACGCACTTCAGCGCCACCAGAAGCGGTACGGCATGGTCACCATGTGCGTGGGCATGGGGCAGGGCGCGGCGGGGATTTTCGAGCGGGTGTAAGGACCGCTGCCGCCATGACAAAGGCGCCCCTCGGGGCGCCTTTGCTTTTGGGGGGCTGCGCCGCGCCGGTGGGGCTGGCACGCCGGGCCGGCGCGTCGGCGGCCCGGCCATATGGATGGTTGGGGGAACGTCGCCGGGCGGCTGTCCACTGAGGCTGCGGGCGTTTCAGCCGGCCGCCATCCCTTTCCCCAGGAGACCCACTTGCACTTCAACAGACTCACCGCCTGGATCGCGCTCGCGTTGGTGCTCGGCGTGGCGACCGGCTACGTGTGCCATGCCATGGCCCCGAACGCGGCCGCCGCCAAGGAGTGGGGCGACCACTTCAGCGTGGTGGCGGGCATCTTCCTGCACCTGGTCAAGATGATCATCGCGCCCCTGGTGTTCGCCACCCTGGTCGCGGGCATCGCGGGCATGGACGACGAGAGCCGCGTGGGCCGCATGGGCGCTCGCGCCATGGCCTGGTTCATCGGGGCGTCCTTCGTGTCGCTGCTGCTGGGCCTGTTGTGGGCCAACGCCCTGCAGCCGGGCGCGGGCCTGCGCCTGCCGCTGCCCGACGCCCAGGCCACCACCCACCTGAAGACCAGCTCGCTGAACGTCAAGGACTTCCTCCTCAACGTGTTCCCGACGAGCATCGTGAGCGCGATGGCCACCAACTCGGTACTGCAGATCGTGGTGTTCTCGCTCTTCTTCGGCTTCGGGCTGCGGGCGGTCAAGTCCCATGTGGACCCCGCGCTCGTCTCGGCCATCGACGCCTTGGTGCTCGTGATGATCAAGGTCACCGACTTCGTCATGCTGTTCGCCCCGGCGGGCGTCTTCGCCGCGGTCGCCGCCGCCATCGCGGTGCAGGGGCTGGACGTGCTGGGGTCCTATGCCAGGTTCATCCTCAGTTTCTTCGTCGCGCTGGGCTCCCTGTGGCTGGTGCTGATCGCCGCCGGCTACCTGGTGTTGCGGGGGCGCGTGTTCCATCTCTTGAAGCTGCTGAAGGAGCCCGCCCTCATTGGTTTCTCCACGGCCAGCAGCGAGGCCGCCTACCCCAAGACCCTGGAGCAGTTGCAGAGGTTCGGCGTGCGCCGCGAGGTGAGTGGCTTCGTATTGCCCTTGGGCTACGCCTTCAACCTCGACGGCTCAATGATGTACCTGACGTTCGCGGTGCTCTTCGTGGCCCAGGTCTACGGCATCCAGATGCCCCTCGCCACCCAGCTGACGCTGCTGCTGTTCCTGATGCTGAGCAGCAAAGGCATGGCTGGCGTGTCCCGGGCCTCGCTGGTCGTCATCGCCGCCACGCTGCCGATGTTCGGCGTGCCCGAGGCCGGTCTGCTGCTGATCTTGGGCGTGGACGTGCTGCTGGACATGGGGCGCACCGGCACCAACGTGATCGGCAACAGCATCGCGACGGCGGTGATCGCCCAGTGGGAAGGCAAGCTCGACGGTCCCCAGGCCATCGCGCGCGACTGGCCCGTGGCCGATCGGCCGGTGGCGGTGCCGGTCAAGGCGCCAGGCACGGTCTGAGCCGTCACCCCCGCCCCACCCGAAGGCCCACCCACGCGCCGCCTGAGGGCGGCTGCTTTACAGCGGTTTCTTGATCAGGTTCGCGATCTCGCCCACCACGCCGCGGCGGAAGGCCAGCACGCAGATCACGAAGATCACGCCCTGCACCACCGTCACCCAGGCGCCGAGCTGGGCCAGGTAGTTCTGCATCGAGACGATGATGGCCGCGCCCACCACCGGGCCGAACAGCGTGCCCATGCCGCCGAGCAGCGTCATCAGCACCACCTCGCCCGACATGCTCCAGTGCACGTCGGTGAGCGAGGCGAGCTGGAACACGATGGCCTTGGTGGCACCGGCCGCGCCGGCCAGGCCGGCCGAGAGCACGAAGGCCAGGTGCTTGTAGCGGTCGGTGTCGTAGCCCAGCGAGGTGGCGCGCGCCTCGTTCTCGCGGATGGCCTGCAGCACCTGGCCGAAGGGCGAGTGCACCACACGCCAGATCAGCAGGAAGCCGGCGAAAAAGATCACGAACACCACGGCGTACATGGCCATGGGCTGGCTCAGGTCGACCAGGCCGAAGAGCTGGCCGCGCGGCACCGCCTGGATGCCGTCTTCACCGCCGGTGAACCGGGCCTGCAGGCTGAAGAAGAACACCATCTGCGCCAGCGCGAGGGTGATCATGGCGAAGTAGATGCCCTGGCGGCGGATGGCCAGTGCGCCCACCACCACGCCCAGCAGCACCGCGCAGCAGGTGCCGAAGAGGATGGCCAGCTCGGGCGTGAAGCCCCAGACCTTGGCGGCGTGCGCCGAGGCATAGCCCGCCCCACCGAGGAACATGGCGTGGCCGAAGGACAGCAGGCCGCTGAAGCCGATGAGCAAGTTGAAGGCGCAGGCGAAGAGCGCGAAGCACATCACCTTCATCAGGAACACGGGGTACACGACCACCGGCGCGATCAGGAAGAACGCGGCCATGATGGCGAAGGCGATGACCAGGGACGAGGTGCCGGCAGGGGCCTTGTGGGCGCTGCCCGCGTGGGCGATGGTGGTGGTCGAGGTGCTCATCAGGAATTTCCGTCGATGGCCCATCGCGCGGCACGCGGGGCTGTGCGGCCAGGGGTGCCAGGGAACCGGCTGTGCCGGGCCGTAGGCGCCGGCCCCTTGAGGGGGTCGCGCGAAGCGCGGCGGGGGTGTTTCATTTCTGGGTTCCGAACAGCCCCGCGGGCCTGATCAGCAGCACGATGGCCATGATGACGAAGATCACCGTGCTGGAGGCCTCGGGGTAGAAGACCTTGGTGAGGCCTTCGATGATGCCCAGGCCGAAGCCCGTGAGGATGGCGCCCATGATGGAGCCCATGCCGCCGATCACCACCACCGCGAACACCACGATGATCAGGTCCGAGCCCATCTGCGGGCTCACCTGGTAGATGGGGGCGGCCATGACGCCGGCCAGTGCGGCCAGGCCCACGCCGAAGCCATAGGTGAGCGTGATCATGCGCGGCACGTTCACGCCAAAGCCCTGCACCAGCGTGGGATTCTCTGTGGCCGCACGCAGGTAGGCGCCGAGCTTGGTGCGCTCGATGACGAACCAGGTGCTCAGGCAGACAACCAGCGAGGCGGCCACGACCCAGCCGCGGTAGTTGGGCAGAAACATGAAGCCCAGGTTCTGCGCGCCCATGAGCTGCGGCGGGATCGCGTAGGGCTGCCCCGAGGAGCCGTACTCGTGGCGGAACAGGCCCTGGATGATGAGCGCGATGCCGAAGGTCAGCAGCAGGCCGTAGAGGTGGTCGAGCTGGTAGAGCCGCTTGAGCATGAAGCGCTCGATCAGCACCCCGGTGGCCCCGACCACGACGGGCGCGATCAGCAGCGACCACCAGTAGCCGATGCCCAGCTTGTTGAGCAGCAGCCAGGCCACGAAGGCGCCCATCATGTACTGGGCGCCGTGCGTGAAGTTGATGATGTTGAGCAGACCGAAGATCACGGCCAGCCCCAGCGACAGCAGGGCATAGAACGAGCCGTTGATCAGCCCGATCAGCAATTGCCCGAACAGGGCCGCGGTGGGGACGCCGAAGATCTCGGTCATGCTCAGAACGCTCCGGTGCTTACTTCACGAGCGGGCACTCGCCGTCCTTGAGGGGACGGAAGGCCTGGTCGGCGGGGATGGTGGCGCGGACCTTGTAGTAGTCGTAAGGGCCTTTCGACTCCGAGGGCTTCTTGACCTCGAACAGGTAGGCCGGGTGGATCTTGCGGCCGTCGGCGCGGATCGTGCCCTTGCCGAACAGCGGATCGTCGGTCGGCATGTCCTTCATCTTGGCCACCACCTTGGTGCCGTCGTCGGTCTTGCCGGCCTCCACCGCCTTCAGGTAGTGCAGCACCGAGGCGTATACGCCCGCGTGGTCGGAGCTGGGGTACTTGCCGCCGTTGCGCTCGGCGAAGCGCTTGCTCCAGGCGCGGGTCTGGTCGTTCAGGTCCCAGTAGAAGGTCTCGGTGAAGATCAGGCCCTGCGCGGTGGCCAGGCCCAGGCCGTGCACGTCGGGCAGGAACACCAGCAGACCGGCCAGGTTCTGGCCACCCTTGGTGATGCCGAACTCGGCCGCCTGCTTGATGCTGTTGATGGTGTCGCCGCCGGCGTTGGCCAGGCCGATGATCTTGGCCTTGGAGGCCTGGGCCTGCAGCAGGAAGGAGCTGAAGTCGCTGCCCGGGAAGGGCGTGCGCACCTTGCCCAGCACCTTGCCGCCGTTCTTCAGCACCACGGCCTCGGTGTCGCGTTCCAGCGCGTGGCCGAAGGCGTAGTCGGCGGTCAGGAAGAACCAGGTGTCGCCGCCGGTTTTCACGATCGCCCCGCCGGTGCCGTTGGCCAGCATCCAGGTGTCGTACAGCCAGTGCACGGTGTTGGGGCTGCACTGCTTGCCGGTCAGGTCGGAGGTCGCCGCGCCGGTGTTGATGAAGGCCTTGCCCTTTTCCTTGGTGATCTGATTGATGGCCAGCGCCACCGACGAGGTGGGCACGTCGAAGATGGCGTCCACCTTGTCCACGTCGTACCAGGTGCGGGCCACGGTCGAGCCCACGTCGGGCTTGTTCTGGTGGTCGGCCGAGACGACCTCGACCTTCATGCCCTTCTTCTCGGGCGCGAAGTCCTCGACCGCCATGCGCGCGGCGAGCACCGAGCCCGGTCCGCCGATGTCGGCGTACAGGCCCGACATGTCGTTCATCACGCCGATCTTGATCACGCCATCGGAGATCTGCGCCTGCGCAACCCCCGCCGTCAGCATGGCCGCCGCCGCGGTGGCCAGCAATTTCTTCGTCGTCTTCATGTCGTCGTCTCCTTCATCGGTGTGTGAACGTGGAAAGACCCAAACCCGGCGACCAGGGTCAGACGCCGAGGTACTCGTGCAACATGCCCATCTTCGCGTCGAGATCGGCGGCGCCGAAGCCCTCCACGATGCGGCCATGTTCCATGACGTAGAAGCGGTCGGCCAGCGGCGCCGCGAAACGGAAGTTCTGCTCGACCATCACGATGGTGAAGCCGCGCTCGCGCAGCGTGCGGATGGTGCGCGCCAGCGTCTGAACGATGACCGGCGCCAGGCCTTCGGAAATTTCGTCGAGCAGCAGCAGCTTGGCACCCGTGCGCAGGATGCGCGCCACCGCGAGCATCTGCTGTTCGCCGCCCGACAGGCGCGTTCCCGGGCTGTGGCGGCGCTCCTTGAGGTTGGGGAACAGCTCGTAGAGTTCGTCGAGTGGCATGCCGCCGTCGGCCACCACGGGCGGCAGCAGCAGGTTCTCCTCGCAGCTCAGGCTGGCGAAGATGCCGCGTTCCTCGGGGCAGTAGCCCAGGCCCAGGCGCGCCACCTGGTGCGTCGCCATGTTCACGGTCTCCTGCCCGAAGAGCCGGATCGAGCCCGCGCGCTTGCCCACCATGCCCATGATGGCCTTGAGCGTGGTGGTGCGGCCCGCGCCGTTGCGGCCGAGCAAGGTCACGACCTCGCCGCGGTTCACTTGCAGGTCGACGCCGTGCAGGATGTGCGACTCGCCATACCAGGCGTTCACGCCGCTGAGGCGGAGCAGTTCTTCAGCGGCCATCAATGCGCCCCTTGCAGCTGCGCGTCGGCGCTGCCCATGTAGGCCTCCAGCACCTGCGGGTTGGCCGATACGGTGGCGTAGTCGCCCTCGGCGATCACCTGGCCGCGCTGCAGCACGCTGATGGTGTCGGCGATGCTCGACACCACGTTCATGTTGTGCTCCACCATCAGCACCGTGCGGTTGGCCGACACCTTCTTGATGAGCTGCGTCACGCGCTCCACGTCTTCGTGGCCCATGCCCTGCGTGGGCTCGTCGAGCAGCATCAGCTCGGGCTCGGTGGCCAGCGTGGTGGCGATCTCCAGCGCGCGCTTGCGGCCATAGGACAGCTCCACCGTGACCCAGTCGGCGAACTCGGACAGGCCCACGGTGTCGAGCAGCGCCATCGCGCGCTCGTCCAGCCGGTCGAGCACCTTCTTGCTTTTCCAGAAGTGGAAGGACTGGCCGGTGGCGCGCTGCAGGCCGATGCGCACGTTCTCGCGCACGCTCAGGTGCGGGAAGGTGGCCGAAATCTGGAACGAGCGCACCATGCCCCGGCGCGCCACCTGGGCGGGCTTTTGCGGCGTGATGTCCTCGCCGTTGTAGAGGATTTGCCCGCGCGTGGGGATGAGGAACTTGGTGAGCAGGTTGAAGACCGTGGTCTTGCCCGCGCCGTTGGGCCCGATGAGCGCGTGGATGTGGCCGCGCCGCACGCGCAGGTTGACGTCGTTCACGGCGACGAAGCCCTTGAACTCCTTGACCAGTCCGCGCGCTTCGAGAATGCAGTCGTTGGGGGTGTTCGGTGCCATGTAGGAGGGGCATTGTGAGCACGCGACCCATATCAAGAATGAGGGGAAACCCCACGCGGCGCGGCGGCGCTGCTATGGATTTCGGCGGAACGCCCGCCGCCCGTCATGCGCTTGTCGCGCAGGCAACAGCCGGACTGTCGGTCGGCGGACAGTCGGGGGGTGGGTGCACGCCGCTGGTGCACACTGCCCCGGATGAATCCGCACCTTTTTGACCGGGCCATTGCCCTCGACGCCATGGCCGATGGCCGTTACAGCGGCCGCACCGATCCGGCCTGGGCCAACATGGTCGGCCCCTTCGGTGGCATCACGGCGGCCACCGCGCTCAACGCCCTCCTTCTGCACCCCGATCGCCTGGGCGAGCCGGTGGCGCTCACCGTCAACTTCTGCGCCGCGCTGAACGACGGCGCTTTCGAGGTGGAGGCGCAGACGGTGCGCACCAACCGCTCCACGCAGCACTGGGCGGTGAGCATCGAGCAGGGCGGCGAGACCGTGCTGAGCGCCACCGCGCTCACCGCGGTGCGGCGCGACACCTGGGGCGCGCAGGAAGAGCCCCTGCCGCCGGTGCTGTCGCCAGCGGCGCTGGGCAAGCCCTCGATGATGGCGCCGGTGGAATGGGTCAAGCGCTACGACCTGCGCTTTCCCGAAGGCGCCATGCCGCGCGTGTGGGACGGCACGGGCGAGTCCAGCCGCACCACGGTGTGGATGCGCGACGAGCCGCCGCGCCCGCTGGACTTCCCAGCCCTCGCGGCGCTGTGCGACGTCTTCTACCCGCGCGTGTGGCTGCGCCGCGCCACGCGCGTGCCGGCGGGCACGGTGTCGATGACGGTGTACTTCCACGCCGGGGCCGCCGAGCTGGCGGCGGTGGGCGAGGGCTGGCTGCTGGGCCAGGCGCAGGCCAGCGCCTTTCGCAACGGCTACTTCGATCAGCGCGCGCAGGTGTGGAGCCAGGCGGGGGCGCTGCTGGCCACCACCCACCAGGTGGTGTACTTCAAGGAGTGAGGCGCTTCGCCAGCGACCCGGGGCGTCGGGCGTTCAGGGCCGGCCGAGGAACAGGTACAGCCCCGTGAAGCCCTTGGGCGCGCTCACCACGCTCAGGTACAGGGGCCCGATCCCCGTGTCCGCCCCCACGAACAGGCTGCCGCCGGCGAGCAGGTGGCGAAAGGACACGTCGCGCCGGTCCAGCCAGGCGTTGCCCGCCTCGATGGAGCCGCCCGCGAACATCGCGCGCGCGATGCCGATGTCCCAGGGCAGGCGGCGGTAGTAGGTGAGGCGGCCGAAGGCCAGGTAGTTGCCAGCCACCTGTCCCGAGCGGAAGCCCGAGAGGTTCTGGAACCCGCCCAGCGAGTACTCGTCGATCGCCCCGATGGGGATGTTGTTGGCGTGCGCGAAGCGCAGGCCCAGGTTGAAGGTGTGCTCGCCGAAACTGCGCACGCCGGTGTACGAGCCCTCGAGCCGCGCGAAGCTGCTGCGCTCGCCGCCGCGCACGTGGCGCTTGCCCACCACCACCTCGCCGAAGGCCCGGTAGCCGCGCGACGGGAAGTTCGCATAGTCGAGCTGGTCGGCCATCACGGCCGCGCGCAGGCCGGCTTCGCGCCAGTGCACGTCCAGCACGTCGGGCTGCAGGTTGAGGCCCGGCTGCACCAGCTCCAGCGACGAACGCCGTGAACTGGCCACCACGCCCAGGCGCATGTCGCCCACCGAACCCTGGCGCCCGATCGGCCAGCCGATGTCCGCGCCCACGCGCAGCGACTCGCGCTGGATGCGCGCCAGCGGGCGGCTTTCCTCGCCGTAGAGGTCGACCTTGCGCACGCTCAGGTCGCCATAGGCCGATACGAAGGTGTTGGCCAGCGGGTCCAGGGGCTGGTAGATCTCGGAGTACAGGCCCAGGGTCTCACCCAGCTGCACGCGGTTGCGCCACTCGGTGCCGCTGGGCGTGAGCCAGTGGCGGTTGTGGCTGATGCGCAGGTTGAACGCGCCTTCGCCGCGGAAGTCGGTGCGCAGGTCCAGGCCCACGCGCAGGTAGTTCGGCCCCCAGCTGTTCTCGCGCAGGCCCACCACCAGGTCTTCGCCGCCGCTGTCGGTGTTGCGCACCAGGCGGTAGTCCACGCGCTCGTAGTCGCCGGTGGCGGCCAGGGCCTCCATGTCGTTCTCGATCAGCTGCACGTCGGCGCGCTGGCCTTTCAGGTGCTCCAGGCCCACGCCCAGGCGCTGGGCGCGCGTCTCGTCCACGCCCTCGAAGCGGATGCCCGAAATGGTGCCCACGCGCGTGGCGTTGAGCTCGGCCTGCGTGCGCCGTGCCCCGGTCCAGGCGGCGTACTCGCGCTCGCCGACCGAGAAGCGCTCCAGCGCCGCGTTCACGGTGCGCCCGTATGCATTGCCCAGGCGCACCAGTTCCTTGGCCTGGTCGAAGTCGGACGAGCTGAGCGTGCCCAGCGGCGGCGTGAGCAGCAGGTCGCGCGGGGTGAGCAGGGCGATGCTGGCCTTTACGTTCTGCTCGGTCAGGATGTTCACCATCTGCGTGGTGATGCCCACCAGCGAGCCCAGGGTTTCGCGCCCGGCCAGCGGCGTGCCGATGTTGACGGCGATGACCACGTCCGCGCCGAGCGCGCGCGCCACGTTCACCGGCAGGTTGTTCACCAGCCCGCCGTCGCCCAGGATACGGCCGTCCATGCCGAGTGGAGAGAACACGCCCGGCACCGACATGCTGCCGCGCAGCGCGGCAGCGAGGTCGCCGCGGTCCATCACCACCTCCTGGCCGGTCTCCATGTCGGTGGCCACGGCGCGGAAACGCGTGGGCAGGGCGTCGAAGCTGCTCAGGTGGCGCGTGGGCAGGGTGTAGCGGCGCAGCAGCATTTCCAGCGAGCGCGAGGACACCGCGCCCGTGGGCAGGCGGAACTCGCCGTCGCGAAAGCCCACCAGCAACACGGGCGAGAGCTCGAAGTCCTCTTCCTTGCGGCGCTGCGACAGCACCTGGCGCGGCTGGCGCGTATTGAAGAGGCCGCTCCATTCCACGGTCAGGATCTCGCGCTCGAGCTGTTCGCCGGTCATGCCGCTGGCGTACAGGCCGCCGATGATGGCGCCCATGGAGGTGCCGACGATCAGGTCCACCGGCACGCGCGCGGCCTCCAGCGCCTTGATCACGCCCACGTGCGCGAAGCCGCGCGCGCCGCCGCCCGAGAGCACCAGCGCCACGCGCGGCCGGGGCTGCGGGGGCAGGGGCTCGGCCGCGGGCGCGGACGTGGGCGGGGTCTGCGCGGCCAAGGGCAGTGCAAGGCACGCGGCAAGGCAGGTCAGCAGCAGGCGGGTCAACATGGCGGGCGGCACGGGCGGGGGAAACGCCGAAGTTTAGGTGGGCCACCCGGTGGCCTTCGTGTTAACTTGCCCGGCTGCTGTTTCCAACCCTTTCCCGCCAACGACCATGAGCGACATCCTCGTCCACACCGAAGCCGGCATCCGCACCATCACCTTCAACCGCGTCGACAAGAAGAACTCCTTCACTTCGGCCATGTACGGCGCCATGGCCGAGGCCCTGGCCTCGGCCGTGGACGACCCCGGCGTGCGCGTGGTGCTGCTGCAGGGTCACGAGACCGTGTTCTCCGCCGGCAACGACATCGGCGACTTCCTGAACAACCCGCCGGCCGGGCTGGACTCGCCGGTGTTCCGTTTCCTCCAGGGCATCGCCACCTTTCCCAAGCCGCTGTTGGCGGCGGTCTGCGGCCCGGCGGTGGGCGTGGGCACCACGCTGCTGTTCCATTGCGACCTGGTTTACGCGGGCGACAACGCCGCCTTCTCCATGCCCTTCGTCAACCTGGGCCTGTGCCCCGAGGCCGCCAGCAGCCTGCTGGTGCCGCAAATGCTGGGTTACCACCGCGCGGCCGAGGCCTTGCTGCTGGGCGAGCCCTTCATGGCCGAGGCCGCGCTGGAGGTGGGCCTGGTCAACCGCGTGCTACCGCCCACCGAAGCGAACGGCTACGCGCAGTCGGTGGCGAAGAAGCTCGCGGCCAAGCCGCTGAGCTCGCTGATCGAGACCAAGCGGCTCATGAAGAAGGGCCAGGAAGAGCGCGTTCTGCGCACCATCGCCGAAGAGGGCGAGAGCTTCGGCCGCATGCTGCGCGAGCCGGCGGCGAAGGAGGCCTTCGGGGCGTTCATGGAGCGCCGCAAGCCGGATTTTTCCGCGCTCTGAACCGAGCGCCCCGCCGGTGGCGGGCCCTTGGCGGCGGACGTCAATCGGCCAGGGGCGATGGCGCACGGGTGCTCATGGGCGTCGCCGTGGGGGGGCAGCACGCGAGCCGCACCTGGAAGCAATTGCCGGCTTGGCCACCGGGCCGTGCCGGCAGCAGCTTCAGCGAGCCGCCCAGCCGCTGCATGATCTGCCAGCTGATGGCCAGGCCCAGCCCGGCGCCCTGGGTCGCCGAGCGCGTGTGCGCCCAGCCGCGCGAGAACTTGGAGAAGATGCGCTCGCGCTCGCTCGGGTGGATGCCCGGTCCGTTGTCCTCGATCAGCGCGACGTACATGCCCTCGCGCACCGCGCTGCTGACAAGAACCCGCGGCGCATCGCTGGTGTTGTGCTGGATGGCATTGGCGATCAGATTGATGAATACCTGGGTCAGGTAATCGACGTCGGCCATCACCCGAACGCCGTCCAGGCGCGCCAGGCGCCGCGGCCGCACGCCGCTGGCGCTGCCCAGGCCCTCGCACAGGCTGAGCGCATTGTCCAGCGCGACCTCGGGGTCCACCGGCGTCAGCATCCAGGAAGCGGCGCCGTCTTCCAGCACGTTGAGATCGAGGATGCCGTCGAGCAGGCGTGTCATGCGCAGGCTCTGCTCGTGGATGATGCCCAGGAAGCGCTGCACCTGGGCGCGCTCCAGGTCGCCGCTGTCGAGCAGGATCTCGGCGAACGAGCGGATCGAGGTCATGGGCGTGCGCACTTCGTGGCTGACGTGGCTGAGGAAGTCGTCCTTCTGGCGGTCCAGCTGCGTCAGCCGTTCGTTGGCCAGGCGCAGTTCCGCGGCCGCCTCGGCGAGCTGGCGCGACTGGTTCTCCAGTTGCAGGTTGTAGGCGCGGATGCGCTCGGTCTCGTCGGCGATGCGCAGCAGCGCCGACAGGCTGATGGTCTCGCCGGTCACCACCTGAGAGATCATGGCGCGCGCCGAAGCGGCGCCCACGCTGCCGGCGAGCTTGCGTTCCAGCTCGGCGATCAGCGTTTCGTCGGCGATCGGCTCGTTGGCTCCCGCGTCGCTGCCCGCGCCGCCTTCCAGCAGCTGGCGCGCCTCGTCCACCCCCATCAGGCGCTGGGCCAGGATGTTCAGATCGGAGGTGGTGGCCGAGCGACTGACGAAGCGCGAGGTGTCGCCCAGCGGGTCGCGGAACACGTCGATGAACAGGGCGCTTTGCAGCCGCTCCAGCGGCTTGGGATCGCGCAGCAGCGACACGCCGACGAACAGCAGCACGTTCAACGTGAAGCTCCAGAACACCGAATGGACCAGCGGGTCCAGTCCATCGAGGCCGAACAGCGCATAGGGGCGCAGCCAGTGCAGGCCGAAGGGCCCGTCGGCCATGGTGGCCGCCGACAGCAGCCAGTCGCCTTTGAAGCTGGGCAGCAGCAGGGTATAGGCCCACACAGCGGCGCCAGCGCAGAGCCCTGCGGCCGCGCCGCGCCCGGTGGCCTGGCGCCAGAACAAGCCGCCGAGCAGGGCGGGCAGGAGCTGAACGATGCCGGCGAAAGAGGTCAGTCCGATGGATGCGATGGGGTTGAAGCGCGCGTTCAGCCTGAGGTAGAGAAAGCCCAGCAGCAGGATCAGGCAGATGCTGATGCGTCGGCTGCGCAGCAGCAGGCGGCGCATGTCGCCGCTGGCGGCCAGCGACAGCCGCGGCAGCCGAAGCGCCACCGGAAGGATCAGGTGGTTCGACACCATCGTCGACAGCGCGATCGCGGCGACGATGACCATCGAGGTCGCCGCCGAGAAGCCGCCCAGGAACGCCAACAGCGCGATCTCGGGGCGCTGGGCCCACAGGGGCAGCGTGAGCATGAACATGTCCGGATTGGCGCCGGCCGGCAGCCATGTCAGCCCGGCGATCGCGATCGGCAGCACGAACAGGGTGATCAGGAACAGGTACAGCGGGAACAACCACGAGGCGGTGCGCAGGTGGCGCTCGTTGCCGATTTCCACCACCGTGACCTGGAACTGGCGCGGCAGGCACACCACCGCCGCGGCCGACAGGAAGACCACCGTGACCCAGCGTGGGCCGAGCACCTGCTCGCTGCGCAGCAGCTGCGCCGGCATGTGCGCGAAGATCTCGCCCGGACCGTCGGCGATGCCGAACACCACCAGCAGCCCGACCCCGAGCATCGCCACCAGCTTGACCATCGCTTCGAGCGCGATGGCCGCGACCACGCCGTGGTGGCGCTCGTCGACGTCGATGTTGCGCGTGCCAAACAGGATGGCGAACACCGCCATGCCGACGGCGACCCCGAGCGCCAGCGTCGAGTCGCCCCGCGGGCCAAACATGCCGCCATCGGCGTGCGCGCCGCTGATCACCTCGAAGCTGGCGACCACTGCCTTGAGCTGAAGTGCGATATAGGGCGTGGACGCCACCACGGCGATGACCGTCACTAGCGCCGCCAGCGCCGTGCTCTTGCCGTAGCGCGAGGACACCATGTCGGCGATGGACGTGATGCGGTGTACCCGGCCGATGCGAACCAGCTTGCGCAGCAGCAGCCACCAGCCGATAAACACCAGCATCGGGCCGATGTAGACCGCGGCGAACTCGATGCCGTCGCGCGTGGCCGATCCGACCATGCCGTAGTAGGTCCACGACGTGCAGTAGATCGAAATCGACAGCGTGTAGACGACCGGTGAGCTCAGCCACCCCAGGCGCCCCTGGCCGGCCCGCCAGTCACCGAAGAAAGCGACGGCGAACAGAAGCGCGACGTAGATGAGCGCCGCGGCGAGGACGACGTCGCCGGACAGCATCAGCCAGGCGGTGGCTCGGGCGGCCGGCGCTCGGAGGCGCTCAGGCGGCGCGCCAGCAGCGCGGCCAGGGCGATCAGCAGGCCCCACACACCGAACACGTAGAGGACCATGACCGGGATGCCGGCCAGCCGCGCGTCGGGCGGAAACAGCCCGATGAACGGAGGCATGAGCAGGAACAGGCCGGTGAACGGCAGCAGCACGGCCGCGTCTTTGAGGCGGGCCCGGGCGGCGAAGCGCGAATCCATGGCGGGGCCTGCGGTGTCTAGGCGGCCTCGGCCATGCGCCGCAACTGCTCGACAACGTCCCGATTGGAGAACGGCTTGGTCATGTAGGCACTGGCGCCAACTTCCTCGGCGATGCGCCGATCGGACGCCTGCGTCTTGGCCGTCAAGACCAGCACCGGCAGCCCCTGCAGCGCCGGGTCAGCGCGCACCTGTTTGAGCACTTCGAAGCCGTTGACGCCGGGCAGCATCACGTCGAGCACCAGGACCTGCGGCGGGTCGGCGCGCAGGCGGCGCAGCGCGCTCTCGCCGTCCGCCACGCAGGTGACCTGGAAGCCCTCTCGGCCCAGGATGAAGCGCAGGGATTCGGTGATGTTCGCCTCGTCCTCGGCGATCAAAACGCGCATGGTCATCGATGTCTCCGTCGACCGGGGCGCTTGCCGGCCGTGCAGCAAAGTCTATGCCGACCCGGCGTCGGTGGATATCGAGTCAATCCCTGCGTGGATGATGGGTTCTTCCTCGCGCCAGTCGCAACCGGGGCGCAGGCACAGCCGGCAGGTCTGGCCCACGGGGACGGCCGGCGCGGCCGAGGAGAGGTTCAGCCCGTCGGCGTACACCATCTGGTCGGCTTGCAGGGCGTCGCAAGACAGCATCACCGAGACGAAACGCCGAGGCACCTGCCAGGTCAGGCGCGGCTTTTCCACCGCCCGCGCCAGCAGCAGGAAGCGCTGGGCGTTCGGAAATTCAACCAGCTGGCGTTCCAGAACGCCTGGGGTCTGGAAGGCTTTGTAGACCGCCCACAGCGGGCAAGCGTTGCCGTAGCGCGGCAGCGGCATGCCGGGCAGGGGGAAGCGCTTGGTCATGTGGCCGGCCGGATCGGCGCGCATAAAGCCGAAGCGCACGCCTTGTGCACCGGGCCGCCGCAGCGTGACCAGCCGGTGGCATACCTGCTCGAAGCTGGCATCGAAGCGGCGGCACAGGTGGTCGATGTCGTAGCGCGTGCGGCGGGCGGCGGCCAGAAAGGCGTCGTAGGGCATGAGCACCGCGGCGGCCGTGTAGGCGCCGAGCGCGCGCCGGGCACCCCGTCGCGCGGCATCGGTTTGCAGCGAGGCGTCGAGCAGCGCATCGATGGCTTCTCCCGACGCCAGTTGGGCCGCCAGGCGCGCCAACTCGAAGCGGCGCGTGGTGCCGGGCAGCACCTCCAGCAGCGTGCAGCGTCGGGCGTGGGCATCGAACCAGGTGCCATGCCGCGCGTGCGCGGCGTTCGCTGGTGGCTCGGCCGCGAACACCACCTGCACGCCGTGCATGCGCTGCAGGTAGCGCACCAGCCGCCGTTCGATGTCGCTGTCGGGGCCGCCGACGGCGGCGCGCAGCGCCAGCGCAGCGTCTTCCAACGCCGGGAAGTGGCTGTCGTGTTCTGCGATGAAGTCGTCCACGTCGTCCATCGGCGTGAGCGAGCGCGCGCTGATGCGAGAGGGCTCGAAGAAATCCGCGAGCGCGCTTGCCACCTCCGCCAGTCGTCGGCTGTCGTCGCCGATGATGGCCAGGAAGCGCGAGCGTTGCGCCGCGTCAAGTTCCCCCTGGTCGGCCATGATTTCGCAGGCCGAGCGGATCGCAGTCACCCGCGTCAGCAGGCGATGCACGGCGTCGCCCAGGAAGGGGTCTTGGTTCAGCCGGTCGGACAGCGCGGCGGCGGCCTGTCGGCTGTCGCGCAGGCTGCGATGGAGCGACACCAGCGCCTGGGCCCATTCGGGGTGCCCGGCGGCGAGGTCGGCCGCGCTGGCCGGGTCGGGCGCGCGCGAGGCGATGGCGGGGTCGGCCGCCGCCTCGCCCAGGTCGTCGATGAGCCGGCGCTCGGCCGCACGGTCGAAGTCGTCCACCGGCACCGACAGCGCGTCGGCCACGCGCTTGAGCAAGGCGCCGGCAATCGGCCGGCGGCTGCTCTCGATCAGGTTCAGGTAGGAAGCCGATATGCCGATGCTGTGCGCCAGCCCCGCCTGGGTCAGGCCGAGCGCCTTGCGGCGATCGCGGATCTTGGGGCCGACGAGGGTGCGGGGCATCGGGGCGCGGGCGGGGCGAATTTGCTGCGTCGCAGTGTCAATTGTTGACAGCGCTTTGACAAGCGATTTTCGTTTCTTCACCAAATCGGCGGCCATGCTCCAACCGCTGTTGCGGGGCGCATGGGCAACTGCGATCCTGCATTCAGACAGGCAGCCGCCACGCGCAAGGCGCCGGCCTCCGCGGCAATGGCCTGGGCCGAAACCAGACCCCTCTCCACGAAAGGAAAGCAGTGTCCAAGTTCACGCTCCCCCAGGAAACGACGCCCCCCATCTCGCGCCGCGACGTGCTGTACCGAGGCGCAGGCATCGCCGGAACGGCCTTGCTCGGCAACTTCGCTGGCGTGCAATGGGCCTACGCCGAGGACAAGTCGGCCATCGGCACCTGGCCGGCCGGCTCGCAGGGCGACACGGTCTACATCGGTGCTGCGGTGCCGCTCACCGGCACCTACGCGGCGCAAGGTGAGGACGAGCTCAAGGGTTGGCAGCTCGCGGTCGAACACATCAACACCAACCACGAGTTGATGAAGAAGCTCGCGCCGAAGATCGACAAGGGCGTGCTCGGCAAGAAGGTCGAACTGCTCTCGGCCGACTCTGCTGCCAAGCCCAACCAGGGCGTGCAGGTGCAGCAGACCTTCATCAACCAGAAGAAGATCATTCTGATGACCGGCTCCACCTCGTCGGCGGTGGCGGTGGCGCTCAACAAGTTTGCGCAGCGCGAGAAAATTCTCTATATGCCGGGCATCTCGGGGTCCAACGACACCACCGGCAAGGACTGCGTGCGGTATGGCTTCCGGCAAGGCTTCTACGGCGAAATGGCGGCCAACGCGATCGGCCCCATCCTGGTCAAGACATTCGGGAAGAACCGCAAGGCGGCGTTCATGACGCCGGACTACACGTACGGCCACACCACCACGAAATCGGTTGAGGACTACCTGACCAAGAACGCCGGCTGGACCGTCGTCACGAACCAGGTATCACCGCTGGGCACGCAGGACTTCAGCCAATACCTCACCAACATCATGAATTCGGATGCCGAGTTCCTGATCAACGTCAACTGGGGTCGAGACGCCGTGCTGTCGACGCAGCAGGCCAAGCAGTTCGGTCTCATCCCCAAGATGACACTCGTTCTGCCCTACCAGATTCCCTTCATCGCCAAGGAGGCGGGACCGGACCTCACCGCTGGCGTTTTCGCCGCGACCGACTTCTGGTGGACGCTGGAAGACAAGTACCCGCTGGCGAAGATGTTCGTGGACGCCTTCCGCCAGAAGCACGGCTACCGACCCGAGTGGGGCGCCGAGAACGCCTACGTCAGCTTCGCGCACTGGGCGCGCATGGTCACGCAGGCCGGCAGCTTCTACCCGCCCGACGTCATCCGGCAGTTCGAGAAGGGGGAAACGATTCCTTCTCTGCTGGGCGATGTCCACTACCGGCCGCAGGACCACCAGTGCGTGCGCCCCGTGGTCATCGTGCGCGGCAAGGCCAAGAAGGACATGAAGAACAACGAGGACTTCTGGGAAGTGGTCGAGATCGTGCCCGGCGACACAGTGATCCAGCCACCCGATGCGTTCGGCTGCAAGCCGGGTGACTACACCTGAGGGTCGCTGCGTCCGCTTCGCCGGACGCAGCGCTGCGCATCGGCCTGCGGGTCGATCCATCGACGAACAGGGCTGTACCGCGTGATCAACTGGGCCAATTTCATCTCGCAATGCTTCAACGGGCTGGTGCTGGGCGCATTGCTGGCGCTCATCTCCTCCGGCCTGACGATCATTTATGGCACGCTGGGCGTACTCAACCTCGCGCACGGCGCCATGTTCATGCTGGGCGGCTACGCGGGCTGGGTGGCCTGGAGCTACTCGGGCTCTTTCCTCGTGGCCATCCTCGCCGGCTCGTTGTTCGTCATGCTGGTGGGCCTGTTGACCGAGCGGCTGATCATCCGGTATTTCTATGCGCGTCCTCCCGAAGACCAGTTGCTCGTGACCTTCGGGCTGGGCATCGTGTTCGTCGAGGCCGTGCGCTTTTTCTTCGGCAGCCTGTCGAAACGGCTGCCGCCGCCCGACGCGCTGGTGGGCATCACGCCGCTGGGTTTCATGATGTACCCGACCTACCGGCTGGCCCTGCTGGGCATTGTGGCCGCGGCGCTGGTGTTGCTGTATTTCGTGCTCTATCGAACGCGCATCGGCATGATCGTTCGCGCGGGCATCGAGGACGCGACCATGGTCAGCTCGCTCGGCATCAACGTCTACAGGATATTCATGCTGGTGTTCGGCATCGGCGCGATGGCGGCTGGCTTCGCTGGCGTGGTCAATGCCCCGGTCGTCGCAATCGCGCCAGACGTCGGCGACGCCATCCTGGTGCAGACCTTCGTCGTCGTGGTCATCGGTGGCGTCGGATCTTTCCCCGGGGCCGTCCTGGGAGGCCTGATCGCTGGCGAGATCATCTCCATCACCTCCATGTTCAATCCCGCCTATTCCTACGTCATGCTGTTCGTGGCGATGACGCTGGTGCTGGTGCTGCGTCCTCACGGGCTGCTCGGCACGGCAAGTCGCGAGTAACACCGGTCTCCCGATGCACAGACAACGCCCCTTTCTCGTCGAAGCACTGACGCTGCTCGCGCTGATCGCCGCCCCCTTCGTCCTACCCCTGCTGGGCTTCTCGCCCACCACCATCAACCGGATCCTCATCATGGGGCTGGTCGGCATCGGCTTCGACCTGTTGTTCGGCTACACGGGACTGCTGTCGTTCGGCCAGTCGGCGTTCTTCGGCACCGGCGGCATGTTCGCCGCCTACCTGCTCACGCAGACGACGTTCGACAACACGGTCGTCGCAGTGGTACTCGGAACGCTCGTCGCAGGGGCCATCGGTTACGTGATCGGGCTGATCGCCCTGCGGCGCACCGGCATCTACTTCGCCATGATCACCGTGGCGATCGCCGAGGTCTTCTTCTTCGTCGAGTTCAACCCGCTCTCGGCCTTCACGGGCGGCGAGAACGGTCTGCCGGGCGTGCCGCCACCGAATCTGAAGCTGGGCTTCACGACACTCGGCTTCGAGAGCAACCAGGCGATGTACGTGTTCTTCGCGTTCTGGTACTTCGTCGCGCTGGTGCTGGCGCTGCGCATCGTGCGCTCGCCGGTGGGCCTGCTGTTGCGCGCCATCCGCGACAACCCGCAGCGCGCGCAGGCGCTCGGTCACAACATTCACGGCTACAAGCTCACCATCTTCGTCGTCGCCGCGATGTACGCGGGATTCGCTGGTGGCCTGCTCGGACTCATGCAAGGCTTCATGCCGCCCGATGCGTTCATGTTCCACACCTCGGGAGAGATCGTCATGATGACCGCCATCGGCGGTGCAGGCACCCTGTTCGGCCCGCTGGTGGGCGCGGCGACCTGGCTGCTGCTGAGCGATTTCCTGCAGACGACGCTGCACCTGGGCGCCACCTGGAAGCTGGTGCTGGGCCTGGTGTTCGTGTTGCTCGTGGTGTTTCTTCGCCGCGGGATCGTGGGAGCCCTCGTCGACGCCTATCGGATCGTCACGCGTGGCCGCGGGCCGGCGGCGCGGCGGTCAAATGGCGCGGCGCCCATGGCATCCGGGTCGGCGTTCGCCAGCACGGCCACCACCAGCCGCCACAAGCCGACCACCAGCCGCAGCGGCCCCGTGCTGCAGGTGACTGGTCTGAGCAAGCGCTATGGGGGACTGATGGCCAACAGCGACATCGACTTCACCGTCGATCACGGCGAGATCCGCGGGATCATCGGACCGAACGGCGCGGGCAAGAGCACCTTCTTCAAGATGCTCACCTGCGAGGTCACGCCGACCGCCGGCAAGATCGTGTTCGATGGGCGAGACATCACCAGCCTGGGCGTTACCGATGCCTGCCAGCTCGGGCTCACCAAGAGCTACCAGATCAACCAGCTCTTCGAGCGGCTGACCGTGCAGCAGAACCTCAGCATCGCCGCGCTCGGCGAGGTTCGCGGCAAATTCAGGCTGGACCTGTTCCGCAGCCTGTGGAAGGTGCCGGGCCTGGACGCGCTGGTGCACGACACCGCGGCGCTGGTTCATCTGAGCGACCGGCTCGACACGCCCGTGTCAGAGCTCGCCTATGGCGAGAAGCGGCGGCTTGAGATCGGGCTGGCACTGGCCACGTCCCCCAGCCTGCTGCTGTTGGACGAGCCGCTCGCCGGCATGAGTCCGCAGGAGCGCGTCGAGACCGTGGCGCTGCTCAAGTCGATCGCGTTGGGTCGCACGATGATCGTTATCGACCACGACATGGATTCGCTGTTCGAGCTGGTGCAGAAAGTCACTGTGCTGCAGGAAGGTCGCGTGCTGGTGGAAGGCACGGCCGATGAGATCAAGACCAACGTGAAGGTCCAGGAGGCCTACCTTGGCGGGCTGCATGCCCAGGAAGAGGCATTGAACGCATGAGACACCGATCCGCAGATCCGCAGAGGGCTTGCGCCGCCATCCCGAGGGCGGAGGGCACCTCATGAACTTGCTCGAAGTCACTGGGCTGAACAGCCACTACGGCGATAGCCACATCCTGTTCGATGTCGCGCTCCAGGTGAAAAAGCACGAGGTGGTGGCGCTGCTGGGCCGCAACGGCGCGGGCAAGTCCACCACGCTCAAGAGCCTCATGGGCGTGGTTCGGCCGACATCCGGGAGCGTCAGACTCGACGGCGCGGAGCTGGTCGGCCGGCCCGCGCACGACATTGCGCGGGGCGGCGTGCAGCTGGTTCACGAAGACCGCCGCATCTTCGGCAGCCTCAATGTCGAGGAGAACATCGTCCTTGCCGGGCTGACCGCCGACAGCCGATGGCCGCTGGAGCGCATCTACGACATGTTTCCACGGCTCAAGGAGCGACGCGCCAGCCGGGGCACCGACCTCTCGGGGGGCGAGCAGCAGATGCTGGCGATCGCGCGCGCGCTGGTGCGAAATCCGAAGATCGTGTTGCTCGACGAGCCGTTCGAGGGGCTCGCGCCGGTCATCGTGGAGGACCTGGTGCGCATCTGCCACGAACTGGCGCGGGCTGGGCAGACCATTGTGCTGGTCGAGCAGAACCTGGCCGCCACGCTGGCATTGGCTAACCGCGTGTACATCATCGGCAACGGCCACATCGTGCACGAAGCGCCCGCCGCCGAGCTCAAGGCACAGCCCGATCTTCTTCAGCGCTACCTCGGCGTCTAGGCCCAGAGGGGCCGCTGCCGCTGAGGCGCCGCAATGCCGATGGACGTGGGCTTGTTGCCTGGTGCGCGATTGTTTGGCACGCAAGGCGGTGGCGAAAGCGCCATGCGCCCCTCGCGCCTGGGTAGGATGCGCGTCTTCGTCGCTTCCTTGCCCGCCGACATGTCAGACGACACCACCGAACGCGCCAAGGCGCATTTTTTTGCCGGCAACGCGCACTTCGAAGCCGGCCGCCTGGACGCCGCGCGCGCCGACTACGAGGCGGCGCAGGCGCTCGTGCCGGGCCGGCCGTCGGTGCTGGCCAACCTGGGCGTCACGCTGTGCCGGCTGGGCCAATGGGACGCCGCCATCGAGCGCCTGGACGCCGCGCTGCTCGCCGACCCGACGCACCGCGACGCCTGGGCGGCCCTGGGCCTCAGCCGCGAAGCGCTGAACCAGTGGGCTGGTGCGGCGCACGCGCTGCGCCAGGCCATCGCGCTGGGTGCCCTCCTGCCGAGTCTGTACCTCGCGCTGTCGCATTGCGAGCTGCGCCAGGAGCGCTGGCGCGAGGCTCTGCAGGCGCTCGACGACGCGCTGGAGATCGACCCGCGCGAGCCCGAGGTTTGGAGCCAGCGCGGCCACTTGCTGCGCGAGAGCGGTCAGCTCAAGGAGGCCGCGCGCTCCTACGAACAGGCCCTGCAGCACGGTGCCGAGCCCGCGCTGCACCGCCACTACCTCGCTTCGGTGCAGGACCTGCGCGATCCGCCGCCCCCGCCGCCGGTGTACGCGGGCGCGCTGTTCGACCAGTACGCGGACGACTTTCAGGACCACCTGCTCGCGCAGCTGCGGTACGCCGCGCCCGATACCCTGCTCAAGCCGCTGCTGGCCGAGGGTCGGCGGATCGGCCTGGTGCTGGACCTGGGTTGCGGCACCGGCCTGTGCGGCCGCTTGATCGCGCCGATCGCCGACGCCGTCGAGGGCGTGGACGCCTCGCACGCCATGGTGGAACGCGCCCGCGCCAGCGGCGCGTACCGCGGGGTGGTGCACGGCGACCTGCTCGGCTTCCTGCGCGCCAGCAACGTCCCGGCCGATCTCATCGTCGCCGCCGACGTGTTCATCTACGTGGGGCCGCTCGACGCGGTCTTCGCCGCCGTCGCCGCCCGCCTGGCCAGTGGTGGCCGCTTTGCCTTCAGCGTTGAGCGAGCCGATCCCGGGCGCGACCTGCAGCTGCGCCCCAGCCTGCGCTACGCGCATTCGCGCGAACAGATCGAGCGCCTGGCCGCCGCTCACGGTTTCGCGGTGCAGGCCATCGAGGCCGGGCCGATACGGGAAGAGCAGGGCCGGCCCGTGATGGGCTGGTACGCCTGGCTGCGCCGCGCCGCCTAGCCCGCGCGGCGCCGCGCCACCCAGATCACCGCGCCGGCCTCGCCGTAGCGTTCGGCGTGCGGCACCTCGTGGCCCAGGGAGAAGGGCGCACCCGCCCGCAGGTGCTGCGTGTCTTCGCCGCAGGAGAGCCACATCTCGCCCTCGGCGACGAAGGCCTTCACCGAGAACGGGTGGGTGTGGGTGCCCAGCACCGTGTTCGGCGCCCAGCGGCGCTCCAACACCTCATCGAAGCCCTCGGCCAGGGCCTGGTCACGGAACGCATCGAACGGTGGGGTGTTCATGGCGGCGCATTGTGCGTCTAGGATGCGCGCTTTGCCTACCGGGAGAACACGCAGGTGTCTTACATGCTGCTCATCATCGAACCCGCCGGCCAGCGCGCCGAGCGCACCGAGGCGCAGGGCCGTGAGGTCTATGCCCGCATGCAGGCCTTCGGCGACGCGCTGCGCGCGCAGGGCAAGCTCAGGGCGGTGGAGTCGCTCGCCGGCCTGGGCGACGCGGTGCGCGTGAGCCAGGCGCCCGGTGCGGCGCGCCGGCTCGACGGACCCTTTGCCGAAGCCAAGGAAATGGTGGGCGGCTTCTTCCTGCTCGACGGCGTGACGCGCGAGGAGGCCATCGAGCTGGCCCGCCAGTGCCCGGCGGCCGAGTGGGCCACGGTCGAGGTGCGCGGCCTGGCGCCCTGCTTCGACGAGAGTCGAGCCTAGGGTTTTTACCTAGAGTCACCCCGTCGAAACCCGGGGCGATGAACCGTCGTGGGGATGAAGCGGGCGAAACGGTTGCCCGCGCCGTCCAGGAGAGTCCCATGCGATTCATGATCATCGTGCGCTCCATCCCCGAGTTCGAGGCCGAGACCACACCCAGCCCCGACCCCGCCGTGTTCGACGCCATGCTGCGCTTCCACGAGGAGCTGGCCCGGGCGGGTGTGCTGCTCGACGCCTCGGGCCTGCACCCCAGTCGCAAGGGCTGGCGGGTGCAGCACGGCCCCGGCGCGCCGCGCGTCGTCGACGGCCCCTTCGCCGAGGCCAAGGAGCTCATCGCCGGCTACACCCTGATCCAGGTGCGCAGCCGCGACGAGGCCATCGAGTGGTCGCGCCGCTTCCCCAACCCGGTGGGCGAAGGCAAGCCCGCCGTGGTCGAGGTGCGCCAGCTCATCGAGCTCGACGAAATCCAGGCCGACGGTCCCAGCGTGGAGGCTTTCCGCCAGATGTTGCAAGCCTGATCCCGCCGCCCCCACCATCCACCCCCGACCCAGGAGCCTCCCATGTCCCGCCAGATCTTCGTCAACCTGCCCGTCGCCGACCTGCCGCGCGCCCGCGCCTTCTACACCGGCCTGGGCTTCACGCTCAACCCGCAGTTCAGCAACGACCAGGGCGCCTGCATCGTCATCAGCGAACACGTCTACGTGATGCTGCTCGTGCGCCCCTACTTCCAGACCTTCACCCACCTGCCGGTGGCCGAGCCGGCCAAGGCCACGGCCGTGCTCAACGCGCTGTCGTGCGAGAACCGCGCCGAGGTCGAGTCCTTCGTCGCCAAGGCCCTGGCCGCCGGCGGCAGCACGCCCAACCCGGCCAAGGACCACGGCTTCATGTACCAGCACGGTTTCGCCGACCCGGACGGCCACCAGTGGGAGGTGTTCTACATGGACGAGGCGGCGTTCGCCCAGCAGGCGCAGCAGGCCTGAGGCGCGGCGACCGATGCACAGTGCCATCCACCAGCGCATCGCCGCCACCTGGCGACTGGAGTCGGCCCAGGTGGTGGCGGCCGTCATGCGCCGCGTGCGCGACCTCGGCGTGGCCGAGGACATCGCACAGGACGCGCTGGTGGCGGCCCTGGAGCACTGGCCGAAGGACGGCATCCCCGACAAGCCCGGGGCCTGGCTGATGCGCACCGCGCTCAACCGCGCGCTCGACCACCTGCGCCAGCGCGCCACGCGCGAGGGGCACGAGGCCGACATCGCCGCCGACCTGGTGGCCCTGCAGGCCGACCGCGCGCCCGACGTGGCCGAGCTGGTGGACGCCGCACGCCGCGACCCGATCGGCGACGACCTGCTGCGCCTGATCTTCACCGCCTGCCACCCCGTGCTCTCGGCCGACGCGCGTGTCGCGCTCACGCTCAAGCTGCTGGGCGGCCTGAGCACGCACGAGATCGCGCGCGCCGTGCTGCAGACCGAGTCCACCGTGGCGCAGCGCATCGTGCGCGCGCAGCGCACCCTGCGCGACGCGGGCGTGCCCTTCGAACTGCCGCACGGCCCCGCGCTGGCCGAGCGCCTGGGCTCGGTGCTGGAGGTCATCTACCTCATCTTCAACGAGGGCTACACGGCCACGCGGGGCAGCGACTGGATGCGCCCCGCGCTGTGCGACGAGGCGCTGCGCCTGGCGCGCGTGCTGGCCGATCTGATGCCGCGAGAGCCCGAGGCGTTGGGCCTGCAGGCGCTGCTGGAGATCCAGGCCTCGCGCAGCGCCGCGCGCACCGACGCGCAGGGCCGCCCCGTGCTGCTGGAGCAGCAGGACCGCGCGCGCTGGGACCGCCTGCTCATCCGCCGCGGGCTGGACGCGCTGTCGCGCGCCGACCTCATCACCGAATCGCCCGGCCCCTACCAGTTGCAGGCGGCCATCGCCGCCTGCCATGCGAGCGCCGCCTCGGTGGAGTCCACCGACTGGGCGCGCATGGCCGCGCTGTACGCCGAGCTGGCGCGCCTGGCGCCCTCGCCCGTGGTGGAGCTCAACCGCGCGGTGGCGGTGTCGCGCCACGCTGGCCCGGCCGCTGGCCTGGCCGTGCTCGCGCCGCTGTTGCAAGAGCCCGCGCTGGCGCGCTACCCCTGGCTCAGCGCGGTGTGCGGCGACCTGCTGCAACAGCTGGGTCGCCGGGCGCAAGCGCGCGAGGCCTTCGAGCGCGCCGCCAGCCTCACCCAGAACGAGGCCGACCAGGCCCTGATGCGCGAGCGCGCCGAGGCGCTGCGCGACACCCCGGCACAACCGCCCCGAGCCGACCGCGCTTAACGCGCTTAACGCGCCTGTCATCTGCGCGCCGCACAGTGCGCGGATGGCCGACCAGACGCTTCCCTTCGCGCCCGCCAGCCCCTGGCTGCGGGTCGACATCTGGCTGTTCCGCCGCCTCGGCGCGGGGCGCGGCCCGGTCGCCGCGCTGGTGCTGGCGCGGCTGGTCGCGCGCTGGAGCTGGCTGCCGCTGCTGGCGCTCGTGGTGCTGGTGTCGCTGCCGCACCCGCTGGGGCCGGCCCTGGCCCTGCTGTGCCTGTCCTGGGCCGGGCTGGTGCAGCTGGCGGGCAAGCGCCTGGCGCGCCGCTGGCAGGCGCAGCGGCCCTTTGCATTGGGCTTGTGCCCCAACCACTTGGGCCACGGCGGCCGCGCGGGCTTCCCGAGCAGCCATGCCCTGGTGATGGGCGCCGTGTTGGGTGCGCTGCTGCCACACACCGGCAGCGGGGCGCTGATCACCGCCATGGCGGCCGTGGCCTTGGCCACCGGCTGGGCGCGCGTGCACACCGGCGCGCACTTCCCGCTCGACGTGCTCGCGGGCCTGGCCCTGGGCCTGGCGAGCGGCCTGGCCTTCGGGCTCGTGCTGCCGACGTGATGGCCCGCTCAGGCCGGTTCCCTGACCCCGATGCCGGGGCGGTGCTGGTGCTGGGTCCCGCTCGCTGGCCCTGGCGGCGCCTCGTCCGCCGGCCACCGTGACGGACGGGTGCCCCGGCCGGCCTGCGACCCATGGAGGATGGCCAGCAGGGCGATCAGCGCCTGGCGCCCGCCGGGCGGCGTGTCGAACGCGCTCAGCAGGGGAAGCTTCTCGACATCGTCGATGAAGCGCCGAAGGGCGCTGGGGGCGCCCGTGCCCTGGCGCAGCTGGTCTTCGATCAGCGGGCCGATCAGATCGTGCGCCGGGTCGGGTGAACCGCCGCACAGCGCGGGCAGCAGTTCCGGCAGGCGCTGCATCAGGGCGGGCAGGCGCTCGTCCAGCAGCAGCGCCAGGTGCAGGTCCATGCGGTGCAGGGCGAGGGCCTTCGACACCGGCGCCTGGCCAGCCTCGATCGCCCGGTCGCGCTCGGCGCTCACGGCGAAGGGCATGGCGTGGCGCGCGTAGCCCATCGGTTCGCCTTGCACCGACACGTGGCTGAGGGCGTCGTGGCAGTCCTGGCCTCCGCCGGCCACCGTGAAGGGGGCGGCGGCGAACAGCGTGGCGGGGCGCCCCAGCCAGACGGCCATGCTGGCGGCCAGGGCCGCGCCCATGCCGTGACCGGTGAAGAACAGGCGGCCAGGGTCCTGTCCCTGCCGCTGGGCCGACGCCACCACCGCGAGGCAGTGCGTTATCGCCTGGCGCCGCAGCTCAGTGCCGATCTCGACTCCTTGGCGGCCGAGCACCAGGCTCAGCCCCAGCAACAGCTCGGGCAAGTCCTGCCGCGCAGGGCCCGGCAGCGCCGAAGGCAAGTCCCGGCCTCGGTAGGCCACCACCATGTCCCCCGTGGACGGGTTGAGATACGCCCTGGCGCCGAAGCCGCCGCCGTGCAGGGCTTGCTCAGCCTGCGCCGCCAGGGGCGGCGCTTGCAAGGCCTTCCAGCCCGGCAGCAAGGGGGTGCGGTGCGCCCCCCCGGACAAGGGGCCGATGCCGACGGCCCACGCGAGATGGGCGCATTCAATGAGGGATGCCATACGTTGGTTTCTCCATGGGGGTGGGCCGCGGGGCCGGCCGGCGCCGGGCTGGGCACGATAGGGTGTGCACTGCGGCGGAGATACACGGGCGGGGTACAGGCGGCTCCCCCAGGTGGGGGAGGGCGGTGCGCGGTCCTTCGGGTGCCCGCCACGGGCGAACACCGATGGCGTGCGACGAAGCGCACCCTCACACTCGCGTCCACCATGACCGAGTCCGCCGCCCCCAACGATCGCCACGCTGTCCTCATCGTCGGTGCCGGGCCCGCGGGCCTGGCGGTGGCCGGCGGCCTTCGCCTGCTGGGGCGGGACGCCACGGTCATCGACGAGGCCGCGCAACTGGGCTCGTCCTGGCGCGAGCACTACGAGCGGCTGCACCTGCACACGGTCAAGTCGCACTCGGCCTTGCCGGGCCTGCCGTTCCCCGACGAGGCGCCGCGCTACGTGCCGCGCCAGGGGGTGGTGGACTACCTGGAGGCCTACGCCCGCCACCACCGCATCGAACCCGTGGGCGGGCAGACGGTGGTGCGCATCACCGCCGGCGCCGCCGCCGACCCCGGCGCGCGCTGGCGCGTGCACACCGCTGGCGGCCGGGTCCTGGACGCCGCGCAGCTGGTGCTGGCCACCGGCGCCAACCGGGAGCCGCGCAGGCCGGTGCTGCCGGGGCAGGACGCCTTCACCGGCCGCGTGCTGCACAGCCACGACTACCGCAACGCCCAGCCGTTCAAAGACCAGTGCGTGCTCGTGGTGGGCATGGGCAACACGGGCGCGGAGATCGCGCTGGACCTGGCCGAGCAGGGCGTGGCGGTGGCGCTGTCGGTGCGCTCGCCGGTCAACATCGTCAAGCGCGACGTGCTGGGCCGGCCCACGCAGCTCTCCAGCATCGCGCTGGCCCGCCTGCCCGAACCCATGGGCGACGCCTGCGCCACGCTGCTGCGCCGGCTCACCGTGGGCGACCTGTCGCGCTGGGGCCTGCGCACGCCGGCCGCCTCGCCGCTGCGCCAGTTGCGCCGCGAGGGCAAGACGCCGGTGATCGACGTCGGCACCCTCGCGCGCATCCGGCGCGGCGAGATCACCGTCTACCCCGGCATCGCCACGCTCATGCGCGGTGGCGTGCGCTTCACCGACGGACGGGGGCAGGGCTTCGACAGCATCGTGCTCGCCACCGGCTACCAGCCCCTGGTGCAGGGACTGTTCCCGAACCACCCGCTGCCGCTGGATGAACGCGGCCTGCCCACGGTGCTGCACGGTGAAGGCGCATTGGCGGGGCTGCACTTCGTGGGTTACGACATCCGCCAGCCGGGCGGGCTGCTGCGCACGATCGCGATGCAGGCCGAGCGGGTGGCCGGGCACATCGCGGCTTCGCTGGCGCCGGCCTCAGGCACCGCCGGCCGGGTGGCCCAGTCAGGCTGATGGAAGACGGCGCATCAGCACGTCGCACAAAAACTCCGCTGGCGGCGACAGCGGCAGATCGGGTCGGCGCACCAGCACGATGGCGGGCGCCGGCAGGCGCTCGCGCACGGGGATGACGTCCAGCAGGTCACGCGTCATGACGAAGTCCAACCACTGCCGAGGCAACATGGCCAGCAGGTCGGTACGCACCAGGGCCACCTGCACCGACAGCGCGGAGTGCGCGCTCAGCATCACGCGCGGCGCGGCCCGACCGTGGGAGGCAAACAGCCGCGCCAGGTCCTGCTCGGCGTTGTGGTCGATGGTGGTGCTGGCCCACTCGGCGCCGGCCAGCGCCTTGAGGCTGCGCACGCGCGCCAGCGGGTGGCCTTTGCGGCAAACCACCACGCGCGTGTTGTCGCACAGGTGCCGCATCGCCAGGCCCGGCGCCAGCTTCTGCGATGGCGCAGCGCCAAGGTAGAACTCCAGCCCGCCGTCGCGCAATGCGCTTTCCACGCCGGGCATCAGGCTCTCGGTGATGTTGAGCCTGACCTTCGGATAGGCATGGCGGAACACCGGCAGCGCATCGGGCAGCATGCCCAGGTGGGGCATGATCGACAAGGCCACCGATACCGTTCCCTCGTAGGCCGGCCCCGGGTGCTGCACCTCTTCCCGCGCGCGCTGAGCCTCGCTGGTGATGACGCAGGCCCGGCGATGAAAGCGCACGCCTTCGGCGGTCAGGACCATGCCCGTGGTCTCCCGCGCAAACAAGCTCACACCCAGTTCCCGCTCCAGTGCCCGCACGCTGCGCGTCAGCGCGGGCTGGGGCATGTCCAAGCGCCTGGCGGCCGCGCGCAGGCTGCCGTGTTCGACGATGGCCATCAGGTGCTGTAGCTGATCGAGCTTCATGCCTTGACTTACCTGTTGTTCATTCGGGGAGATATCAGATTCGAATCACTTTTCGAATATTTCCATCTTATTTGAATCTTTAGGCCTGCCTACAGTCCGCCCCATCCCGCGCCGGGAACACAGACAACGAGACGGAGACACGCCATGAACCCCATTTCCAGAAGGCGCCTGCTGGCAGCGGCCTGTCTGCTGTCCACACTGGGCAGCGCCGCGGCACAGGACTGGCCCAGCCGGCCCGTGCGCATGATCGTTCCGGTGGGCGCGGGTTCTGCGCCAGACGTGATTGCGCGCATCGTTGGCGAGCGGCTTGCCAACGCCTGGGGCCAAGGCGTTGTGGTGGACAACCGCCCCGGTGCAGGCGGCATTCCAGGTATGTCGGCGCTGGTGCGCTCGGCGCCCGATGGCTACACCATTGGCTTCGTCCCGGCCGCCATGGGCACGATCACTCCGCTCGTGTTCAAGAACCCGCAGTTCAACCCGGACACCGACCTCGCCCCCGTGGCCACGGTGGGCATCAGCCCGCTGATGCTGGCGGTTCCGGCCAGCAGCGGCATCCGATCCATGGCGGACCTAGCCCAGCACGCCAAGGCCCATCCGGGCAAGGTGAACTTCGCCGCGCCGCAGCTCAACTCGCTGCCGCACCTGGCCGGCGAGATGGTCAGCAAGGCCGGGGGCATGGGCCTGTTCACCGTGCCCTACCGCACGCCGCCCGACGCGGTGGCGGCCGTGCTGGCGGGCGACGCCGTGCTCACGGTGGATGGTGTGCCGGGACTGCTGGAGCATGTGAAGTCGGGCCGCCTGCGCGCCGTGGGCGTCACCTCGGCGCAGCGCCTGCCCGGCATCGATGCGCCGCCGGTGGCGGACACCTATCCCGGTTACGAGGCCATCGGCTGGTTCCAGATCATCGCGCCGGCGGGCACACCGCCCGGCGTCATCGAACGCATCAACGCCGACGTCAACCGCATCACCGCCTCGTCCGAAGTCACCCGTCGGCTGGCCGACATGGGGGTGTACCCGCGACAGGACAGCGTGAGCGCCGCGCACGCGTTCTTCGTGCAGCAGCAAGGCGCAATGAGGCGCCTGGTGACCGCACTCGGCGTGCAGCCCCAGTAGCACTCGCCGCAACGTTTTCCAGACCCGATGGCGCCGGCGCAGCTGGCGCCCTGGGCCGACTCAAGCTTTCACAACCGAAACAGGAGCCTCCCAACATGACCCCCCGCAAGAAGGCCCTCGTCACCGGCGGTGGCACCGGCATCGGCCGCAGCGCCGTGCTGGCGCTGGCGAAAGCCGGCTACGACGTGGCCATCAACTACGCCTCGAGCGCCAAGGCCGCGCAAGCGGTGGCCGAAGAAGCCCGGACTCTGGGCGCCCAGACCCTGGTGCTGCCCTGCGACGTGAGCGACGACAGTGCCGTGCGCCAGATGCTGGCCGAGGTGGGTAGCGCCTTCGGCCACCTGGACGCGCTGGTCAACAACGCCGGCACCACCGCCACCTGGAAGGTGAAAGACCTCGACAGCCTGGACATGGACGCCTGGGACCGCACCTTCGCGGTCAACGTGCGCGGCAACTTCCAGGTGAGCCGCGCCTCGGTGCCGCTGCTGCGCAAGAGCAGGGCACAAGGAGGCGAGCCCTGCATCGTCAATACCGCGAGCATCGTGGGTCTGCGCCCCGGCCCGCAGCCGCCACCGTACGCGGCCAGCAAGGCCGCCGTGGTGAGCCTGACCAAGATGTTGGCCTGGAACCTGGGCCCGGACATCCGCGTGAACGCGGTGGCGCCGGGCTGGATGGAAGGCGACTGGATGCAGCGCATGCTGGGCGACAAGTACGAAACGCTCATGGGCGCGCGCGCCAAGGCCACGCCGCTGAAGCGCTGCGTCACCGCCGACGACGTGGCCGAGGTGATGCTCAACCTGATCCAGGGCATGCGCTTCGTCACCGGCGAGGTGGTCGTCATCGACGGCGGCTTCACGAGTTCGACCTGAGGCCGCGCCCGCGTTGCCCCATCCCCCTTGATCCTCCGGAGACTTCCCATGCTTGAAGGATTCGTTCCCTTTCCGCCCGACTGCGCCGCGCGCTACCGCGCCAAGGGCTACTGGCAGGACCGCTCGCTGGCGCAGGAGTTCGACGCCGTGTTCAAGCGCTTCGCGGACCGCGTCGCGCTGATTGACGGCGACGTGTCTTTCACCTACGCCGAACTCGACCGCGTCACCACCAACCTGGCGCTCAACCTGCTCGAGCTCGGCCTGCGCCCGCTGGACCGCGTGGTGCCCACGCTGCCCAACGTGCACGAGTTCGTGCTGCTGTACTTCGCACTGCAGAAGATCGGCTGCATCCCGATCGCTGCGCTGGTCACGCACCGTTACGCCGAGATCAGCCAGTTCGTTCGGCTCTCGGGCGCGACCACTTGTGTCTACCCCGGCACCGCAGGTGACTTCACTTTCGCGCCGATGATCGAACGCGTGCAGGCCGAGAACGCCTCGCTGAAATTTCGTCTGGTGCTGGGCAACGCGGGGCCGGGCGAGGTCTCACTGCGTGCGCTGATCGACACGCCGGCCAAGCTGCCGGCCTCGCGCCTGGCCGAGATCCGCATCGACCCCGAAGACCCCTGCATCTTCCAGCTCTCGGGTGGCACCACCGGCATCCCCAAGCTGATCCCGCGAACCAACAACGACTACGCCTACAACTCGAAGGTGGCCGCCGAGGTGACCGAGATCGACGCGGAATCGGTGCTGCTGCTGGTGCTGCCGATCGCCCACAACCTGCCGCTGGCCTGCCCGGGCATCCAGGGCTTTCTGTTCAAGGGAGCCAAGGTGGTCCTGCACGCCAACACGCGCCCGACGGACATGTTCGCGCTGATCCAGAAGCACCGGGTCACGCACCTCAAGGTGGTGCCCGCGCTGCTGATCCGCCTGATCAACGACGAGGCCGCCAGCGCCTACGACCTGTCCAGCCTCAGGCTGATCCAGAGCGGCGGACAACGCATGCAGCCCGAAGTGCGCGCGAAGACACGCGCGCTGATACCCGGCGTGTTCGTGCAGGAGAACTTCGGCATGTCGGAAGGCACCTTGATGTTCGTGCGCGCCAGCGACCCGGAGGACGTCAAGCTCGAGACCTGCGGCCGTCCCGTGTGCGAGGACGACGAGGTTCTGCTGCTCGACGACGAGGGCCGCGTGGTGCCCGACGGCGAGGTCGGCGAGTTCACCGTGCGCGGCCCCTACACCTTGCGCGGCTACTTCGGTGTGCCTGAGTACAACGCGCGCCAGTTCACGCCCGACGGGTTCTACCGTTCCGGCGACCTGATGCGCAAGCACCCCAGCGGCAACTACATCGTCGAGGGCCGCAAGAAAGACCTGATCAACCGCGGCGGCGAAAAGATCAGTGCCGAGGAGGTGGAAAACCTGATCCTGATGCACCCCGCGGTGCAGAACGTGGCTTGCGTGCCCATGCCCGACGCCAACCTGGGCGAGCGCATGTGCGCCTTCGTGATCCTCAAGGCCGGACACGAGTTGCACCTGAAGGAGCTCGTGGGTTTTCTGCTGACCAAGGAAATCGCCAAGTTCAAGTTGCCCGAGCGGCTGGAGGTCTTGCCGGACTTTCCCGTCTCCACCTTTGGCAAGGTATCCAAGAAGGCGCTGGGCGAACTCATCGGCCAGCGGCTGGCAGAAGAAGAGGCCGCGCGCCGCATCCCCCACTGACCGAACCCCCGAGAGACCCCATGCGCATCATCGACCTGCACTGCTACCCGGGTACGTCCACCTGGACCGATTCCCAGGGTCCCTATCCCGCCGAGCTCGCCCGCTACTGGAAGCGGGACTGGGTGGGCAAGAGCGAAGACGAGGTGATCGCCGAGTTCGCCGGCGCGGGCGTCGAGGCCTGCCTGGTGGCGCTGGACCTGGAGACCACCATTGCCGCGCCGCCCTGCACCAACGAGTACGTGCACGGCATGTGGAAGCGCCACCCGAAACGGATCATCCAGTGCTGGGGCGCGGTGGAGCCGGCCAAAGGCGAGATCGCCATGATCCAGGCCCGCAAGGCCGTGCGCGAGCTGGGCTTCATCGGCTTTCACTTCCACCCCATCATGCAGCACTTCGGTGTCAGCGACCGGCGCTACTACCCGCTGTTCGAGGAGATCGACGCCATGGGCGCCGCGGTGATGATCGACGTCGGCACCACCGGCATGGGCGCGGGCATGCCGGGTGGGCACGGTGCGGTGATCCGCCACGCCCACCCCCAACACATCGATCAGCTCGCGGCCGATTTCCCGACGCTGAAGATCATCATGGCCCACCCCGGCTGGCCCTGGGTGGACGAAACCACCGCCGTGGCCCTGCACAAGGGCAATGTGTTCTGGGAGATGTCGGGCTGGGCGCCCAAGCACTTCCCGGGCAACCTGAAGGTGGACATCCGCGGCCGCCTGCAGGACAAGATCATGTTCGGCAGCGACTACCCCAGCCTGCCCTATGAGCGCATCCTGCGGGAGTGGGACGGGCTCGGCTACACGCCGGAGATCATGGAAAAGATCATGCACGGCAACGCCGAGCGCGTGCTGGGGTTGTGAGCATGGACGCCTTCCTCTGCGACGGCGTGCGCACGCCGATCGGGCGCTACGGCGGCGCGCTCTCGGGCGTGCGCACCGACGACCTGGGCGCCATCCCGATCCGCGCGCTGATGGCGCGTCACCCCGGCCTCGAGCCGGCGCTGATCGACGAACTGGTCTTTGGCTGCGTGAACCAGGCCGGCGAGGACAACCGCAACGTGGCGCGCATGAGCGCGCTGCTGGCGGGGTTGCCGGTCGAGGTGCCGGCGCTCACCGTCAACCGGCTGTGCGGCTCGGGCCTTGAGGCCGTGGCCCAGGTGGCGCGCGCGCTGCACGCGGGCCAGGCGCAGATCGCCATCGCGGGGGGCGTGGAAAGCATGAGCCGCGCGCCGTTGGTGATGCCCAAGCCCACGGCGGCCTTCTCGCGCCACGCCGAGGTGCACGACAGCACCATCGGCTGGCGCTTCGTGAATCCGCGCATGGAAACGCTGCACGGCGTGGACAGCATGGGCGACACGGCGGAGAACGTGGCGCAGGAACACGGCATCTCGCGCGCCGACCAGGACGCCTTCGCCCTGCGCAGCCAGCAACGCGCGGCGGCCGCCGCGCGGGCCGGAGTGCTGGCGCAGGAGATCGTGCCCGTGGAGGTGCCGGGCCGCCGAGGCGCCGTCGTGCGGGTGAGCGAGGACGAGCACCCGCGCGCCGACGCCACGGCCCAGAGCCTGGCCGCGCTCAAACCGGCGTTTCGCCCGGGCGGCACGGTCACCGCCGGCAATTCATCGGGCGTGAACGATGGCGCCGCCGCACTGTTGCTGGCCAGCGAAGCCGGGGCGCAGCGCCACGGCCTGCGGCCCCTGGTCCGTGTGCTCGGCTACGCGAGCGCGGGCATAGCCCCGCGTGTGATGGGTTTCGGCCCGGTGCCGGCGGTGCGGCGCCTGCTGGCACACACCGGCCTGCGCATCGGCGACTTCGATGTCATCGAGCTCAACGAGGCCTTCGCGGCCCAGGGCCTGGCTGTGATGCGCGCGCTCGGCCTGAGTGACGACGCACCGCAGGTGAACCCCCACGGCGGGGCCATCGCCTTCGGTCACCCGCTGGGCATGAGCGGCGCGCGCCTGGTGCTGGCCGCCGCGCGGCAGCTGCAACGCAGCGGCGGGCGTTACGGCCTCGTGACGATGTGCGTGGGCGTGGGGCAGGGCGTGGCCATGGCCATCGAACGCGTGGGAGACCCCCGATGAGCGAACCCATCCTGATCGAGCGGCGCGGCCATGTCGCGCTGCTCACCCTCAACCGTCCCGACACCCGAAACGCCCTTAGCGGCGAAGCGATGTTCGCGGCCTTCGAACAGACCTTCGCCGCGCTCAACGCGGACCTCAACGTGCGCGTCGCCATCCTGACCGGCGCGGGAACAGCCTTTTGCTCCGGCGGCAACGTGGCCGAGATGCGCGAGCGCCGTGGCATGTTCGCTGGCACGCCCGAGCAGATCGCGCAGGCCTACCGCGACGGCATCCAGCGCATCCCACGCGCCTTCGAGGCGCTGCAAGTGCCCATCATCGCCGCGGTCAACGGCCCGGCCATCGGCGCCGGCAACGACCTGGCTTGCATGTGCGACCTGCGCATCGCCTCCCGCCAGGCGCGCTTCGCCGAGAGCTTCGTCAAGGTCGGCATCGTGCCCGGCGACGGAGGCTGCTGGCTGCTGCCGCGTGTTGTCGGCTACGCGCGCGCGGCCGAGATGGCGCTCACCGGCGATGCGATCGATGCCGAGGAGGCCCTGCGCATCGGCCTGGTCTCGCGGGTGGTGGCGCCCGAGGCGCTGCTCGACGAGGCCTTGCAACTGGCCGCCCGCATCGCGGCCAACCCGCCCCAGGTGCTTCGATGGACGCGCCAGCTGCTGCAGCAGGCACGCACCGCAACGCTGGACGAGGCTCTGGGCAGCGCGGGTCGCCTGCAGGGCCTGGCGCACCACACGGCCGACCACGCCGAAGCCGTTGCCGCCTTCTTCGAGAAACGCGCGCCGCGCTTTCAGGGCGCAGCCACATGAGCACCGCGAGCGACTGCTTGTTGCAGGCGAACCCCATGGATGGCGTGGCGCTGCTGCGCCTGAACCGCCCGGCCGTGCTCAATGCGCTCAACCTCGAGCTGCGCCATGCACTCGCCGAGGCCTTTCTGCGACTCGACGCCGACGACCGGGTTCGCGCCATCGTGCTGGCGGGCGGTGAGCGCGCGTTCTGCGCCGGGGCCGATCTCAACGAGTACGTGGACGCCACGCCGGCGCAGATCATGGCGCGCCAGATGGACCGGCTGTGGGGCGCCATCGCCAACTGCCGCAAACCGGTGATCGCCGCCGTGCGGGGCCACGCGCTTGGCGGAGGCTGTGAACTCTCGATGCACGCCGACATCCTCGTCGCGGGCCAGGGCGCGCGCTTCGGCCAACCGGAGGTGAAGCTCGGGATCATGCCCGGGGGTGGGGGCACGCAACGTCTCACCCAGGTGGTGGGCAAATTCGCTGCCATGCACATCCTGCTGCGGGGCGAACCCTTCGGCGCCGACGCGGCCCTGGCCATGGGCTTGGCCAGCGAAGTGGTGAACGACGACGAAGTGGAAGCGCGCGCGCTGCAGATCGCCTGCGAGCTGGCCGCACTGCCCGTGCTGGCGCTGCGCCTGATCAAGGAAGCCGTGCTGGAAGGCATGAGCAGCGGGCTGGAGAGCGGGCTGCGGTTCGAGCGGCGCTCCTTTCAGACGCTTTTTTCCACGCACGACCAGCACGAAGGCATGCGCGCGCGGCTGGACAAGCGCGCACCGCGCTTCACCGGGGGCTGAGGCCCGCAGCGCACGGGCACACCTTTCGTTCGACCTCTACCAGGAGACAGCCATGACCCAGCGACTTCTTCCCTCCCTGCTGGCCGGCCTTGCGCTGGCCGTGCTGAGCGCCGGCAACGCGCAGGCGCAGGCGCCCGCCTACCCGAGCAAGACCATTCGCCTGCTCGTCGGATCGCCGCCGGGCGCGCCCTCCGACATCACGGCCCGTCTCTTCGCCGAACGGTTGTCGCAGCGCTTGGGACAGAGCGTGGTGGTCGAGAACCGCCCGGGCGCCGGCACCAGCCTGGCCGCCGGTGTGGTGGCGGCTGCCGAGCCCGATGGCTACACCCTGGGGGTCAGCCCGGACACCGTGGTGACCGTGAACCCGCTCGTGTACCCCAAGCTCACGTTCGATGCGCGCAAAGACCTGATGAACCTCTCCGTGCTGGCGAACTTCACCCAGATGCTGGTGTGCCACCCAGGCACGGGCGTGAAGACCGCGGCCGAGCTGGTGGCCCGAGCGAATGCGAACCGAATGATCTACGCGTCGGGTGGCGCTGGCGTGCCGGGCCATCTGGCCGCTGAAATGTTCTTGCGCGAGGCCGGCGTCGGCATGGAGCACATCGCCTACCGCGGCCCCGCGCCAGCCACCACCGCCGTTCTGGCCGGCGAGGTGAGCTGCGGCTTTCTGGCAACGCCCACGGTGCTGCCGCATGTGAAAACCGGCCGCTTGGTGGCGCTGGCCGTCTCGTCCGCCGAACCTTCCGCGCTGGCGCCGCAGGTGCCGACGCTGGCCGAGGCACTCCACAAGCCGACCCTGGACATCAGCTTCAAGCTGCTGCTGCAGGCGCCCAAAGGCCTGCCCGCGGCGGTCGCCAGCGCACTGGAGCAGGCCGCCGGCGCCATCATGACGACCCCCGATGTGCAAACCCGCCTGCAAGCGCTGGATTTGCGTGGCGTGGGCAGCACGCGCCAGGTGGCCGAGGCGCAGGTGCAGGCCGATACGGCGCGATGGGCGCCAGTGGTGAAGCGGTTGAATCTGACGCTGGACTGACCGCACGCGCCGTGGCCCCCAGCGCTCCCGTGGATCCTGCAACACCCCTTGCCATGCAACCCAATGTGATCTTCATCGTTGCCGACGACCTTGGGTTCGCCGACCTGGGTTGCTACGGTGGGCGCGAGGCGGCCTTCGGCCGCGTTTCACCGGTTCTCGATGCGCTGGCCGAGAACGGCATCCGCTTCACCGATGGCTACGCGAACTCATCGCTCTGCTCGCCGACGCGCTTTGCACTGATCACGGGACGTTACCAGTACAGACTGCGAGGGGCGGCCGAGGAGCCGATTCACGCGGACAGCAAGGGCAGCGCGACGCTCGGTATGCCCCCGGGACACCCCAGCGTTCCCTCGCTGTTGAAGCGGGCGGGTTACCAGACCGCCTTGATCGGCAAATGGCATCTCGGGTACCCGCCGCATTTTGGTCCCCTCAAGTCGGGGTACGACGAATTCTTCGGCCCCCTGTCGGGTGGGGTGGACTACTTCTCTCACTGCAGCGGCAACGGCGACCACGACCTGTACCTCGGCGAGCAGGAGAGGCACGAAGAGGGCTACCTCACGGACCTTCTCTCGCGACGCGCCGTCGACTGCATCGATCGCATGGCTGGAAAGAAAGAACCGTTCTTTCTCAGCCTCCATTACACCGCCCCCCATTGGCCTTGGGAGACGCGGGATGACGAACACCTCGCGCCAGACGTCATGCAGAACCTCTTCCATCTGCATGGTGGCAGCGTCCACACCTACCAGCGGATGATCCACCACATGGACGAGGGCATCGGCTGGGTGATGGAGGCGCTGCGCCGGAACGCCATCGCCGACAACACGCTGGTCGTCTTCACCAGCGACAACGGCGGCGAACGGTTCTCGGACAACTGGCCGCTCGTGGGCGGCAAGATGGACCTGACCGAAGGTGGCATCCGCGTGCCATGGATCGCGCACTGGCCGGCCGTGATTCCGCGCGGTGCCGTGACCGCGCAACACTGCATGACCATGGACTGGTCCGCCACCGTTCTGGAGGCGGCGGGCGCGCGTCCGGATCCGGACTACCCGCTGGATGGGTTGTCGCTCCTGCCGGTTCTGCACGCGCCCCAGGCCCACTTCGATCGTCCGCTGTTCTGGCGGATGAAGCACCGAGAGCAGCGGGCGCACCGCAACGGTGACTGGAAGTACCTGCGCGTGGATGGAATCGACTACCTGTTCGATATCGCCTCGGATGCGCGCGAGCGCGCGAATCTGGCCGCGCGGGACCCACAGCGGATGAGCGACATGCGGGAGGCATGGGAAGCGTGGAACCGCACCATGCCCCCCATCCCGGAGGACGCCCGCGTGAGGCAGGGTTACGGGACCAGGAACATGCCTCAGCGCTAGGTCGAGGCGGCAACGGGCGCGCGCCGCACAGGGAGAAACGGCGCCGATGACAAGTCAATGACCCCATGCGGTCATTCCCGATCGCCACAGGCTTGCAATGAGCCGCAAATGCGCCCAGGATGCGACACATCCCCATCCCAACACACCCGAGGAGCGCCCATGAAGGCGATCTGGAACGGCACGGTGATTGCCGAAAGCGACGACATCGTGCTCGTCGAGGGCAATGCCTACTTCCCTGCGAGCGCGTTGCGCCGCGAGTACCTGCAGCACAGCAACCACCACACCTACTGCCCCTGGAAGGGCCAGGCCAGCTACCACAGCCTGCTCATCGACGGCGAACTCAATCGCGACGCCGCCTGGTTCTACCCCGACCCCAAGCCCGAGGCCGACATGGTGCGCGACCGCGTGGCCTTCTGGCGCGGCGTGCAGGTGGTGGACTGAGCATGCGGCGCGACGCCACCGCCGACGCCGCCGCGCGCTACGCCGAGGTGCGCGCGCGCAGCGAGGCGCTGTGCGCGCCGCTGGCCATCGAGGACCACGTGGTCCAGCCCGTGGTGGACGTGAGCCCGCCCAAGTGGCACCTGGCGCACACCAGCTGGTTCTTCGAGGCCATGCTGCTCGCGCACGCCTCGCCGGGCTACGCACCGTTCCACCCGGCCTACGGCTACCTCTTCAACAGCTACTACGAGGGCGAGGGGGAGCGCGTGCCGCGCGCCCAGCGCGGCCACCTGAGCCGGCCGACCGTGGCCGAGGTGCTGGCCTACCGCGCGCACGTGGACGCCGCCGTGATGGCCTGGCTGGCCACGCAGCCACCGGCCCGGTGGCTGGACCGCCTGGCGCTGGGCCTGCAGCATGAGCAGCAGCACCAGGAACTGCTGCTCACCGACATCAAGGCCATCCTGGGCCACAACCCCCTGCGCCCCGCCTATGCCTGCGCCGACACCGCCGTGGTGAGCCTGGCCGGCGAACACCTGCCTCAAGCCGCCCCGATGGGATGGCTCGAGCACCCTGGCGGTGTGGTCGCCATCGGGCACGCGGGCGATGGTTTCGCCTTCGACAACGAGGGCGCGCGCCACGAATGGCTGCTCGCGCCCTTCGCGCTCAGCGACCGGCTGGTGAGCAACGCGGAGTACGCCGCCTTCATCGGCGCCGGCGGCTACCAGGACCCGCGCCACTGGCACGCCGACGGCTGGGACTGGCTGCGCCAGAACGCCATCGCGGCGCCGATGTACTGGTTCCGCGGCGAGGGCGGCGACTGGTGGCACCAGACCCTGGCCGGCCCCTTGCCCCTGCCACCGCAGGCGCCGGTGACGCATGTGAGCTGGTACGAAGCGAGCGCCTACGCCGACTGGGCTGGCGCGCGCCTGCCCACCGAGTTCGAATGGGAGGCCGCCGCTGGCCGGGGCATGGCCTGGGGCGACCGCTGGGAGTGGACCGCCAGCGCCTACGCGCCTTACCCGGGCTTTCGGCGCGCCGAAGGCTCGGTGGGCGAATACAACGGCAAGTTCATGGTGAACCAGCAGGTGCTGCGTGGCGCGTCGTTTGCCACACCGCCGGGGCATGAACGCCTGACGTACCGCAACTTCTTTCAGCCGCCGCTGCGCTGGCAATACACCGGCATCCGCCTGGCCCGGCCATGAGCGCCGGCGGGCACCGAGCAAGGTTTGCAGAATGACCCGAGGCCGCGACCCCGCATCCGCCATCCAACCCGCGCGCGACACCGCACCACCCGAAGCCGGGGCCGCCGCGCCGCGCGGCCTGGCCGCCGACGTGCTGGCGGGCCTGTCGGGCAGTCCCAAGCGGCTGTCGTCCAAGTACTTCTATGACGACCGCGGTTCGCGCCTGTTCGAACGCATCATGCGCCTGCCCAGTTACTACCCCACGCGGGTGGAGGCCGCCCTGCTGCGCCGCCACGCCAGGGACCTGCTGGGCGCGCTGGACACCGGCGGCTCGCCGATCGAGATGCTCGAGCTCGGCAGCGGCGACGGGCGCAAGACGCTGGCGCTGTGCCGCGCCTGGCTCAAGGCCGGCGCCGAGCTGGTTTACCGGCCCATGGACATCTCCGCCCAGGCGCTGGACCAGTTGAGCGCGCGCATGGCGCGCCAGTTGCCCGCGCTGGCGGTGCACCCGCTGTGCGGCGACTACTTCCAGACCTGGCCCATTCCCAGCGCGCGGCGCCGCCAGGTGGCGCTGTTCCTGGGCAGCAACCTCGGCAACTTCACCGACGAGGAGGCCCGGCGCTTCCTGCGCCGCGTGCGCGCCCACCTGCGCCGGGGCGACAGCCTGCTGCTCGGCCTGGACCTGCGCAAGGACCCGCACACCGTGCGGGCCGCCTACGACGACCCCGCGGGCGTGACGGCCGCCTTCAACCTGAACCTGCTGCGCCGCCTCAACCGCGAGCTGGGCATGGACTTCGATCTCGAGCGCTTCCGCCACTACGCGAGCTACTGCCCGCTGCAGGGCGTGGCGCGCAGTTTCCTGGTGAGCCAGGCGCGCCAGACTGTGCGCAGCGCGCTGCTGCGGCGCGAGTTTCACTTCGGGCCCGGCGAGTTCATCTACACCGAGCAGTCGCAGAAGTACGAGCGCGCGGGCGTGGAGGCCATGGCCGCCGACACCGGCTTCGAGCTGCGGGCCTGGTTCGAGGACCCGGCGCTGCCCTACGCCCTTGTGGCCTGCCACGCCACGGGCTGAGGCGCCGCGCCGCCGCTGTCGGGCCGGCGACAGCGGGCATTGGTATTTTCACCAAGCATCCGCTTGCTATAAATGAACGGCGCTGCTAACGTGGCGCGCCATGGATCCCCAGGCCACCCCCGCGCCCGAACGCCGCAGCCGCGGACGCCCCCGCAAGACCGCCGATGAGCGCGACGACGGCAACCGCCGCCAGGCCCTGCTGCGCGCGGCCGCGCGCCTGTTTCGCCAGAAGGGTTTCGCGGCCACCAGCACGCGCGACATCGCCGCCGCCGTGGGCATGCGCTCGGGCTCGCCCTTCTACCACTTCGAGAACAAGGAAGCCCTGCTCGCCGCCGTGATGGAGGAGGGCATGCAGCGCGCCCTGCGGCACCAGCGCGAGCGCATGGACGCGGCCGTGGCCGCCGCGCCTGGGCCGCTGTCGGCCAGCGAGTGCCTGCGCGTACTGGTGCGCGGCCACTTCGACAACCTGCTGGGCCCCGAGAGCGACCACATCCCCGTGATGCTGTACGAGTGGCGCTGGCTCGCGCCGCAGCCCAAGCGCGTGGTGAGCGAGCTGATGGCCGAGTACGAGGCCGTGTGGGTGCCGGTGCTGCAGGCCCTGCGACGCGAAGGCGCGCTGCGGGGCGACACCGCGCTGGCGCGGCTGCTGATCTTCGGCGCGCTCAACTGGACCGCGCAGTGGTACGACCCCGAGGGGCCGACCACGCTGGACGGCCTCACCGAGGCCGCGCTGCAACTCTTCGTCAAGGACATGGAATGAACCCAGGCCCCCACGCTCCGCCGCTGCGCGGGTCGCTGCCTCCCGAGGGGGCTGATCCGGCGGGGGGCGGCCCCGCGGCGGACCGCTACCGCTCCGTCTTCCGGCCCGGCCTGTTCGCGGGCCAGGTCATCGTGGTCACGGGCGGTGGCTCGGGCATCGGCCGCTGCACCGCGCACGAACTGGCCGCGCTGGGCGCGCACGTGGCCCTGGTGGGCCGCAAGCCCGAGAAGCTGCGGGCCGTGGCCGAGGAGATCGCGGCCGATGGCGGGCGCGCGAGCTGCCACGCCGGCGACATCCGCCAGGAAGACGCGGTGCGCGCCCTGGTGGCGGACATCGTGACCGCGCACGGCCGCGTGCACGGCCTGGTGAACAACGCGGGCGGCCAGTACATCAGCCCCTTGGAAAAGATCGGTGCCAAGGGCTGGCAGGCCGTGCTGGACACCAACCTCATGGGCGGCTTCCTGGTGGCGCGCGAGTGCTACCTGCAAAGCCTGCAGGCGCACGGCGGCGCCATCGTCAACATCGTGGCCGACATGTGGGGCAGCATGCCCGGCATGGGCCACAGCGGCGCGGCGCGCGCGGGCATGGTGAGCTTCACCGAGACCGCCGCGCTGGAATGGGCCCGCAGCGGCGTGCGCGTGAACGCGGTGGCGCCGGGCTACATCGCCTCCAGCGGCATGGACCACTACCCGCCGGAGGCCGGTCCCATGCTGCGCGAGATGCGCGAAACGGTGCCCCTGGGCCGCTTCGGTAACGAGGCCGAAACCAGCGCGGCCATCGCCTTCCTGCTGTCGCCGGCCGCCAGCTTCATCAGCGGCAGCGTGCTGCGCGTGGACGGCGCGCGGCCCCAGGTACGCCTGGGCTGGGGCCAGGTCGCGGCGCCGGCCGAGGCGCAGTCGCGCGACGCCGTAAAGCCTTTCGATGGTTTCCACCGCTACGTGGTGCCCCAGGTGTTCCAGCCATGAGCTTCGCGTCCTGCTTCAACCCCCACACCGAAGCCGCGCAGCTGCGCCGGGTGGCCATGCTCGAGCGCATCGCGCAGCTGCGCGCGCTCGAGCAGCGCGCGGCCACCGCCTCGGCCCAGGCCAAGCCCGTGTTCGACAAGCGCGGCCAGTTGTTGCCGCGCGAGCGCATCGCGCTGCTGCTGGACCCGGGCGCGCCCTGGCTGCCGCTGTGCTCGCTCGCGGGCTTTCTGCAGGACACCAAGGACCCCGCGAAGTCGGTGGCCGGCGGCGGCGTGGTCGCGGGCATCGGCTTCGTCAGCGGCGTGCGCTGCATGGTGGTGGCCAGTGACTCGGGCATTGAGGCCGGCGCCATCCAGCCCCGTGGGCTGGAAAAGATTCTGCGGGTGCAGGACATCGCGCTGGAGAACAAGCTGCCCTTCGTTCACCTGGTGGAGAGCGCGGGCGCCAACCTCACCAAGTACAAGGTCGAGGGCTTCGTGCACGGCGGCTCGCTGTTCCGCAACCTCGCCCGGCACTCGGCCGCGGGCCTGCCGGTGATCACGGTGCAGCACGGCTCGGGCACGGCGGGGGGGGCGTACATGCCGGGGCTGTCGGACACCGTGGTGATGGTGCGCGGGCGTTCGCGCGCCTTCCTGGCGGGGCCGCCGCTGCTCATGGCCGCCACGGGCGAGGTGGCCACCGAAGAGGAGCTGGGCGGGGCCGAGATGCACACCGGCGTGTCGGGCCTGGGCGAGTACCTGGCGGAGGACGACCGCGAGGCGCTGGGGCTGGCGCGGCGCATCGTCGACCAGTTGCGCGACGGTGTCGCGCGCCCGGTGGCGCCGGTGGTGGCCGAGCCGCTGCTGCCCAGCGACGACCTGCTCAGCCTCATGCCCACGCACCACCGCGAGCCGGTGGACATGCGCGAGGTGATGGCCCGCCTGGCCGACGGCTCCGACCTGCTGGAATTCAAGCCGCTTTACGGCGCGGCCACGGTGTGCGCGCAGGCCCGCATCGGCGGCCACGCGGTGGGCCTCATCAGCAACAACGGACCCATCGACGTGGCCGGCGCCAACAAGGCCACGCACTTCATCCAGTGGATGTGCCAGCTGGGCCACCCCCTCATCTACCTGCAGAACACCACCGGCTACATGGTGGGCAAGGACAGCGAGCAGGGCGGCATGATCAAGCACGGCAGCAAGATGATCCAGGCCGTGACGGGCGCCACCGTGCCGCAGATCACCATCCAGTGCGGCGCCTCCTTCGGCGCCGGCAACTACGGCATGTGCGGGCGCGGCTTCGGGCCGCGTTTCCTGTTCAGCTGGCCCAACGCACGCACGGCCGTGATGGGCGGCGAGCAGGCCGCGCGCACCATGCAGATCGTGGCCGAGGCCGGGCTGGCCCGCAAAGGCATCGCGCCCGACCCGGCGCAGATGCAGCAGCAGTTCGAGCAGATCGTGCAGGTCTTCGAGAGCCAGGCCGACGCCTTCCACACCAGCGGCCTGCTGCTGGACGACGGCGTGATCGATCCGCGCGACACGCGCGCCGTGCTGGCCTTCTGCCTGGACACCTGCGCCGAGGCCGAACAGCGCCACCCGCGCCCCTTGCCGTTCGGCGTGGCGCGCATGTAGACCCCTCACATACCCACCCCGAGGAGACCCCCCATGCAGTTCACGCACGAGCACCGCGAAATACAGAAAACGCTCAAGCGCTTCATCGACGACCACATCAACCCCCACGTGGACGAGTGGGAAGCGGCCGAGATGTTTCCCGCGCACGAGGTCTTCAAGGGCCTGGGGCAATTGGGCCTGCTGGGCCTGACCAAGCCCGAGGCGCACGGCGGCGCCGGCCTGGACTACAGCTACAGCGTGGCCATGGCCGAGACCCTGGGCCACATCCACTGCGGCGGCGTGCCCATGGCCATCGGTGTGCAGACCGACATGGCCACGCCGGCGCTGGCGCGCTTCGGCAGCGAGGAACTGAAGGCGCAGTTCCTGGCGCCCGCGATCCGCGGCGAGGCGGTGGGCGCCATCGGCGTGAGCGAGCCGGGCGCCGGCAGCGACGTGGCCGCCATCAAGACCACCGCCCGCAAGGACGGCGACGACTACGTCATCAGCGGCCAGAAGATGTGGATCACCAACAGCCTGCAGGCCGACTGGATCTGCCTGCTGGTCAATACCAGCGACGGCCCCGCGCACAAGAACAAGAGCCTGGTCATGGTGCCGCTGCGCGAGAACGGCAAGACCGTGAAAGGCTTCGAGGTCGGCAAGAAGATCCGCAAGATCGGCATGCACAGCAGCGACACCGGCCTGCTGTACTTCGACGAGGTGCGCGTGCCGCAGCGCTACCGCATCGGCCAGGAGGGCGCGGGCTTCGTCTACCAGATGCAGCAGTTCCAGGAAGAGCGCCTGTGGTGCGCGGCCAGCACCTTGCAAAGCCTGAACAACTGCATCGAATGGACCATCGAGTGGGCGCAGGAGCGCAAGCTGTTCGGCGCCCAGCTGGCCGACCAGCAGTGGGTTCAGTTCAAGCTGGCCGAGCTCAAGACCGAGGTCGAGGCCCTGCGCGCGCTCACCTACCTCTCGTGCGACCGCTACGTGGCCGGCGAGGACGTGACCGAGTGGGCCACCATGGCCAAGCTCAAGGCCGGCCGGCTCAACCGCCAGGTGCCCGACACCTGCCTGCAGTTCTGGGGCGGCATGGGGTTCACGCTGGAGAACAAGGTCTCTCGCATGTACCGCGACGGGCGCCTGGCGTCCATCGGCGGCGGGGCCGACGAGGTGATGCTGGGCATCCTCAGCAAGATCATGGGGATCAAGAAAACCCCCCTGCGCGGCTGACGCCGCTTCCCCCAAGGGGGACGCCACCCGTGGCCCGGCCAAGCCGGTTCGACGGTGGCCCGCGACATCAGCCCTTCGCTCGCTCAACTCTGCAGAAAGTGACCATGGCCAGTTTGCTCATCGATCGTCGGCACGACGTGGAAACCTGGACGCTGAACGAACCCGCCGCGCGCAACGCGCTGAGCGACGCGATGGTGCTGGCCCTGTTCGAGGCCTGCCTGCGCGCCAAGGCCGATGCTTCCTTGCGCGGCGTGGTGCTGACGGGCGCGGACGGCGCCTTCTGCGCGGGCGGCAGCCTGGGCGGTTTCGCCAGCGCCATTGGCCAGGCCTTGCCCCCCGGCGAGCCCGATCCGCTGATCGCCATGAACCGCGGTTTCGGCGATCTGTTGCACGCGTTGATCGGCCTGCCGCAGTGGCTGATGTGCGCCGTCGACGGCCCGGCCATGGGCGGTGGCTTCGGCCTGGTGTGCTGCGCCGACGTGGTGATCGCCACCGAGCGATCGGCCTTCGCCACGCCCGAGGTCACGCTGGGCCTGCCACCGGCGCAGATCGCGCCCTTCGTGTGGCGGCGCCTGGGCGACGCCACCGCGCGCCAGTGCCTCTTGAGCGGCACGCGCTGGACCGCGCGCGAGGCGCAGGCCGTGGGCCTGGTGAACACCGTGGTGGCCGACGACGCGCTGGACGCCGCCGTGGCCTACGCCGCCAAGGCCCTGGGCCGCGCCGCGCCCGGCGCGCTGGCGGCCACCAAGCAGCTGCTGCACCGCCTGCACCAGCACCTGCCCGACCTGCGCGACGAGGCGGCCATCGCCTTCGCGAATGCGCTGCGCAGCCCCGAGGCCGCCGCCGGTCTGGCCGCGTTCGCGCAAAAACAGCCCGCACCCTGGGCCAGGGGAGACGCGTCTTGAAGCGCCTGCTCATCGCCAACCGCGGCGAGATCGCGCGCCGCGTGATCCGCACCGCGCACCGCATGGGCATCGCCACCGTGGCGGTGTTCAGCGAGCCCGACGCGCGCGCGCCGCACGTGCGTGAGGCCGGCATGGCCTTCGCGCTCGGCGGCGCGGGCTCGGCCGAGTCCTACCTGCGCATCGATCGCCTGATCGCCGCCGCGCGCGCCACCGGCGCCGACGCGCTGCACCCCGGCTACGGTTTCCTCAGCGAGAACGCCGACTTCGCGCAGGCCGTGATCGACGCCGGCCTCACCTGGGTGGGTCCGCCGCCCGAGGCCATCCGCGCGCTGGGCAGCAAGTCGGCCGCCAAGGCCCTGGCGCAAGCGCATGGCGTGCCGGTGCTGCCGGGCTACTTCGGCGCCGACCAAGGCGACGGGACCTTCGCCGCCGAGGCCGAGCGCATCGGCTACCCGGTGATGGTGAAGGCCGTGGCGGGGGGCGGCGGGCGCGGCATGCGCCTCGTCACCGAGGCCGCGCAGCTGCCCGCCGCGCTGGCCAGCGCGCGCGCCGAGGCGCTGGCCGGCTTCGGCAGCGCGGACCTGCTGATCGAGTCGGCCGTGCGGCGCCCGCGCCACGTGGAAGTGCAGGTCTTCGCCGACGCGCAGGGGCGCTGCATCCACCTGGGCGAGCGCGACTGCTCGGTGCAGCGGCGCCACCAGAAGATCGTCGAGGAAGCGCCGAGCCCGGCGGTCACGCCGGAACTGCGCGAGCGCCTGGGCGAGGCCGCGGTGGCGCTGGCGCGCGCGGCGGGCTACGTGGGCGCGGGCACGGTGGAGTTCCTGCTGGACGGCAACCGGTTCTTTTTGATGGAGATGAACACCCGCCTGCAGGTGGAGCACCCGGTGACGGAGATGCTCACCGGCCTGGACCTGGTGGAGTGGCAGATCCGCGTGGCGCGCGGCGAGCCGCTGCCGCTGGCGCAGGACCAGGTGCGCTTGCAAGGCCACGCCATCGAGGTGCGCCTGTGCGCCGAGGACGAGCGCTTCGCGCCCCACACCGGCACCGTGCGCGCCTTCGCCGAACCCCCGCTGGGCGAGGGCCTGCGCTTCGACCACGCCATCGAGACCGGCACGGAGGTGACGCCGCACTACGACGCCCTGCTGGGCAAGCTCATCGCCCACGCGCCCACGCGCGCGCAGGCCATCGAACGCCTCGCGCACGCGCTGGACGCGACCGTGCTCCTGGGCCTGCCCACCAACCGCGCCTTGCTGGCGGCCTGCCTGCGCCACCCGGTGTTCGGCGCGGGCGAGGCGCTCATCCCCTTTCTGGCGGAGCAGGGTGAGGGCCTGCGCGATGCCTTGCGGCCGCCGGCCGAGGCGGTGCTGGCCGGGGTGCTGGTCGCGGCCTGCGCGGATCGGCCCGCGCCCGGCGCGCTGCCGTGCCCCTTCGCGCGGCCGCTGCGCTGGCGGCACGGCGACGCGGTGCTCGACCTCGCCGTGCTGGAACACGGCCACGGCCGCCAGAGCGTCGCGCTGGGCGATCGCACGCACGAGGCCCTTCTGCAGCCCCAGGGCGTCGCCATCGACGGCGTGCGCCACGCCACCACCGCCGTCGCGCTGGGCGACGGCCACTGGCAGGTGCAGGTGGGCCCGCACACGCTCACGCTCAGCGACCTGAGCCACCGCGCGCGAACCCGTGCCGGCGCCGCTGGCGCGGTGGGCGAGCTGCGCGCGCCCTTCAACGGCAAGCTCGTGGCCGTGCACGCCCGGCCCGGCGCGCGCGTGGCCAAGGGCGAGGCGCTGTTCGCCATCGAGAGCATGAAGATCGAGCACCTGATCGCCGCGCCGCGCGACGCCACGGTGCAGGCCGTGTCCGTGTCGGCCGGACAGCAGGTGGCGCCGGGGCAACTGCTCGTCAGCTTTGCGGCAGAGGCAACGGCATGAACTGGGACCCCGCCGACACCCAGGCCCTGCTCGACACGGTGGACCGCTTCGCGCGCGACGCGCTGGTGCCGCTCGTGAACGACTGGGACGCCCAGGCCACGTTCCCGCGCGGGCTCTACCGCGAGGCCGCGCGCATCGGCCTGCTGGGCCTGGGCTACCCCGAGGCGCTGGGCGGCACGCCCGCGCCCTGGCGCGCGCGCAATGCCGTGTCGCAGCTGCTGGCGCGGCGCACCGCCAGCGGCGGCCTGCTGGCCAGCCTGTTCAGCCACAACATCGGTCTGCCGCCGGTGCTCAAGCATGGCTCGCCCGAGTTGCAGGCCGAGGTCGTGCCGCCGGTGCTGCAGGGCGAGCGGATCGCCGCGCTCGGCATCACGGAACCCGGCGCGGGCAGCGACGTGGCCAGCCTGCGCACCAGCGCGCGCCGCGAGGGCGGCGACTACGTCATCGACGGCGAGAAGGTCTTCATCACCTCCGGCCTGCGCTGCGACTGGATCACCCTGGCCGTTCGAACCGATCCGAACAACAAGGGCGCCAGCGGCATCAGCCTGATCGCCGTGCCCTGCGACGCCAAAGGCCTCAGCCGCACGCCGCTGCACAAGATGGGTTGGCACTGCAGCGACACCGGCCACCTGCGCTTCGACGGCGTGCGCGTGCCGGCGCGCTACCTGATCGGCGAGGAGAACAAGGGCTTTCGCTGCATCATGGGCAACTTCAACGGCGAGCGCCTGGCCATGAGCGCGCTGGCCCTGGGCTTTGCCGAGGCCTGCCACGACGAGGCGCTGGCCTGGGCGCGCGAGCGCCAGACCTTTGGCGAAGCGCTGATTCAGCGCCAGGCGATCCGCCACAAGCTCATGGACATGCGCATGCGCATCGGCTCCACCCAGGCCTGGCTGGACGCGCTGGGCGATCGCATCGACGCGGGCGACGAGGGCCCCGACTGGGTGGGCCACGTCTGCCTGCTCAAGAACCACAGCACCCAGGCCATGCAGGCCAACGCCGACGCGGCCGTGCAGATACTGGGCGGCATGGGCTACATGCGGGGTACCGCCAGCGAGCGCCTCTACCGCGAGGTGAAGGTCATGATGATCGGCGGCGGCGCCGAGGAGATCATGAAAGACCTGGCGGCGCGGCAGTTCGGCGCCTGAGCCGGCAGCACCTTCCGGAGGACACCATGAGCACCGCCAAAACCCCATCCGCCGTGTGTTTCGAACCCGAGTTCCTGCAGGCCATCGTCGAGCTCTTCGAGCAGAAGATCGTCTTCAACCAGCACATCGGCCTCAAGATCGACGAGGTCCGGCCCGAACGCGTGAACGGCCACCTCGACCTGCGGCCCGAGCTGATCGGCCACTACGCGCACCACCGCCTGCACGGCGGGGTCATCAGCGCCGCCATGGATTCCATGGGCGGTCTGGCCGTGCTGGCCGCCATGGCCGCGCGCCACATGGACGACAGCGTGGAGCAGCGCATGCTCCGCTTCGCCAAGCTGGGCACCATCGACCTGCGCGTGGACTACCTGCGCCCGGCCGTGGGCAGCGCGCGCTTTCGCATTGGCGCTGAAACGCTGCGCCTGGGCTCGCGCGTGGCCAGCACGCGCATGGAATTTCACGGCGCCGATGGCACGCTGCTGGCGGTAGGGTCGGCGGCCTATATCGTGTCCTGAGGCGCGCGGCGCGGACCCATCGAGACCAGAAGGAGACCTGGGCATGAGCGATTTTCAACTGACCTATTCCACGATGTTCGCGCCGCCGCGCGCGCTGCACGAGCGTTTCGACGCCGCGCTCGCGCGCGTGCGCCAGCGGCTGGGCCAGGACCATGGCCTGTTCATCGACGGTGCTTTCGTCGCGCGCGCGGCGACGCTGGACAAGCACAACCCCGCGCGCCAGAGCGAGCGGCTGGGCCGTTTCGCCCAGGCCTCGGTGGACGACGTGGAGCAGGCCGTGGCCGCCGCGCGGCGCGCGCTGCCCGCCTGGCGCCGCACCCCCTGGCGCGAGCGCGTGGCCTTGCTGCGCCGCGCCGCGCGCCTGGTGGACGAACGCCTCTACGAGATGGCGGCCATCGTGTCGCTGGAAGTGGGCAAGACCCGCATGGAGGCCCTGGGCGAGGTGGCCGAGGTCAGCGCCTTCTTCGACATCTACGCGCGGCAGATGGAAGAGAACGGGGGCTACGACCATGCCCTGCCCGACGACCCGCTGCCCCACATGAAGAGCCGCAACCGCAGCGTGATGAAGCCCTACGGCGTGTGGGCCGTCATCGCGCCGTTCAATTTCCCCTTCGCGCTGGCGGGTGGTCCCACGGCGGCGGCGCTGGTCACGGGCAACACGGTGGTGCTCAAGGGATCGGTGGAGACGCCCTGGTCCGGCCTGCTGCTGGCGCAATGCCTGAAGGACGCGGGCCTGCCCGACGGCGCCTTCAACTGCCTGGTGGGCGATGGTGCGACCGTGGGCGAGGCGCTGATCCAGCACGACGGCATCGGCGGCGTGACCTTCACCGGCTCCTACGAGGTGGGCATGCGCATCCTGCGCGCGCAGGTGAACCGGCGCTGGCCGCGTCCCTGCATCGCCGAGATGGGCGGCAAGAACGCGGCCATCGTCACCGCGCGCGCCAACCTGGACGCGGCGGCCCAGGGCATCGTGCGCTCGGCCTTCGGCATGTCGGGGCAGAAGTGCTCGGCGCTGTCGCGCGTGTACGTGGACCGCTCGGTGGCCGATGCGCTGATCGAGCGCCTGCGCGTGGCGGTGGGCGCGATCGCCGTGGGCGAGCCGCAGCTCGAGTCCAGCTGGACCGGTCCCGTGGCCACGCGCGCGGCCCAGCTGCGGCACGCCGACTGCCGGCGCCAGCTGGACGGCGGGGGTGCGCGCATCGTCGCGGCGGGCCCGCTGCCGGCCGATGCCGACGCGGGCTTCTATTGCGCGCCCCTGGTGGCCGAGGCCCCGCTGGACCACCCGCTGTGGCGCAAGGAAATGTTCGCGCCGCTGGTGATGCTGGGCCGCGTGGACAGCGCCGAGCAGGCCATGGCAGAAGCGAACGCCAGCGACTTCGGCCTCACGGCGGGCTTCTTCGGCGCGGAGGACGAGGTGGCCTGGTTCCTCGACCACATCGAGGCCGGGGTGACCTACGTGAACCGCCCGCTGGGCGCGACCACGGGCGCCTGGCCGGGCTACCAGCCGTTCGGGGGATGGAAGGGCTCGGGGAGCACGGGCAAGGCGCTGGCGTCGTTCCACTACCTGCCGCAGTACATGCGGGAGCAGTCGCAGACGCGCATCGAGCCCTGACCGCCGGCGGCAGGCCGGGCCTCAGCGCGCCCAGCGCTTGGCCGCTTCGATCGCCGCCGCGTACGCCAACACCAGCGCCAGCACCACGGCGGTGGCCGCCCAGCCCAGCGGCACGAAGCCCAGCAGCGCGGCCGGCGGGCCGCTGTAGGGCAGGGCCAGGGCCAGCGCGGCCATCGCGATCAGCGCGCCCGACAGCAGTTCGCCCGGGCGGCTGCGCCACACCGGACCGTGCGTGCGCAGCACCAGCACCGCGGCGAGTTCGGTCAGCAGCGACACCTGGAACCAGGCTGTGCGGAACACCGCTTCGTCGGCGCGCAGCACCCACAGCAGCCAGGCGAAGCAGAGCAGGTCGAACAGCGAGCTGATCAGGCCGAAGCCCATCATGAAGCGCCGCAGGCCGTGCAGGTCCCAGCGCAGTGGCCGCCCCAGCACCGCGGCGTCCACGCGGTCCGTGGACAAGGCCATGGAGGGCAGGTCCGACAGGAAGTTGTTCAGCAGGATCTGGGTGGGCGTGAGCGGCAGGAAGGGCAGGAAGGGCGCCGCGATGGCCATGCTGACCATGTTGCCGAAGTTCGCGCTGATGCTCAGCGCGATGTACTTGAGCGTGTTGGCGAAGGTGCGCCGGCCCTCCTCCGCGCCGCGGCACAGCACGTCGAGGTCGGGCTGGAGCAGCACCACGTCGGCGCTTTCGCGCGCCACGTCGACGGCCTGGTCCACCGACAGGCCGACGTCGGCCGCCAGCAGCGCGGGCGCGTCGTTGATGCCGTCGCCCAGGTAGCCCACGGCGTGCCGCGTGCGCTGCAGCGCGCGCACGATGCGTTCCTTCTGCGAGGGATCGACCTCGACGAACAGGTCGGTGCGCGGCGCGTGGTGCCACAGCGCTTCGTCGCGCATGGCGGCGATCTCGGCGCCGGTGAGCAGGGCCGAGGGGTCCAGGCCCACCTGCCGGGCCACGTGCGCGGCCACATGGCGGCTGTCGCCGGTGACCATCTTCACACGCACCTTGTGCGCGCGCAGCGCCCGCACCGCCTGCGCCGCGCCGGGCTTGGGCGGGTCGGTGAAGGCCAGGAAGCCCTCCAGGCAGAGGCCGGCTTCGTCGGCCAGGCCCACCCGGTCGGCCCGCACCGCGCGGGTGGCCACCGCCAGCACGCGCAGCCCCTGCCCGCCGAGTTCGCGCACGTGCTCGTCGATGCGGGTGCGCCGCGCCGCGTCCAGCGGGGCCTCGCCGCCAGCCTGGCGCACGCGATCGCACACCGCCAGGGTCTGTGGCACCGCGCCCTTGGTCACCAGCAGGCGTTCGCCATCGGCGCCGCGCTGCGCCACGATGGTGAGGCGCTTGCGCACGAAGTCGTAGGGAATCTCGTCCACCTTGCGCCAGCCCTCGAGCGTCAGGCCCGCGCGCTCGCCCGCGGCCACCAGGGCCTGGTCCAGCGGGTTCTCGATGCCGCTCTCGAAAGCCGCGTTCAGGTGCGCCCAGCGCAGCACGCCCGCGTCGGGCTGGCCGTCGGGGTCCACCGCGGCGTCCAGCGTCATCACGCCCTGCGTGAGGGTGCCGGTCTTGTCGGTGCACAGCACGTTCATGCCGCCCAGGTCCTCGATGGCCTCGAGCCGGCGCACCAGCACGCCCTGGGCGGCCATGGCCCGCGTGGCGCGCGCCAGCATCACGCTCACGATGGCGGGCAGCAGCTCGGGCGACAGGCCCACCGCCAGCGCCACGGAGAACATCAGCGAATCGATCAGGGGGCGGCCCAGCCACTGGTTGACCACCAGCACCGCCAGCACCACGGCCAGCATCAGGCGCAGCAGCATGTCGCCGAAGCGGCGCACGCCCTGGGCGAAGCGGGTTTGCGGCGGACGCTGCTTCAGCTCGGCCGCCAGTTCGCCGAACACCGTGGCCGCGCCGGTGCGGGTGATGAGCACGGTGGCGGTGCCGCTGCGCACCGAACTGCCCAGGAAAACGCTGTTGCCGCGCTCGCGCAGCGGCGCGTTGGCCGCCACGGGGCCGGGGCGTTTTTCCACCGGGAAGGACTCGCCGGTCAGGCTGGCCTCGGTGACGAGGAAGTCGCGCGCCTGCAGCACCACGCCGTCGGCCGGCACCAGCTTGCCCGCGCTCAGCTCGATCAGGTCGCCCGGCACCAGTTCGCGCGCGGGCAGCGGGCGCCAGGCGCCGTCGCGCCGCACGCGCGCGTTGAGCGCCAGCCGCTGGCGCAGGCGCGCCACCGCGTCCGAGGCCCGCCACTCCTGCCACCAGCCGAGGCCCGCGCTGCACAGCACGATGGCGAGAATGGTGGTGGCTTCGGCCCAGCTCTTGAGCGCGGCGGACACCAGGGCGCCCGCCACGAGGATGAGCACCAGCGGGCTGGCGAACTGGCGCAGCACCAAGCGCCACGCCGTGGCGGCGGCCTGCTCGGCCACGGCGTTGGGGCCGTGCCGCTGCAGGCGGGCCAGGGCCTCGGCCTGGCCCAGGCCCTGGGGGCCGCTGGCGTGGCGGGCCAGCAGCTCGGCCTCGGGCAGGCTCCAGTCGGGGGCGCTGGCGTCCGGCGGGCGCGCGGGGCGGTGGGGGTGTCGGGGGGTGTCCATGCGGCACGCGCGCCACGGCGAGGGCGAAGCGGGCCCGCCGATGGTGGCCTGGCCGGCCCTGTCGCACCTTGCGCTGGCTCAAGCCGGCGCCGCGTGGCCCTGGCCAGACGGCCGATGGTGGAAACCAGGGTGGGCGATTCACCACTCATGGCCGTTCTCCGGTGCCCACCAGAGCGCCCCTTGCCCCAGTCACCGCATGACCGTTTCAGCCGCCCGCCGCGTTTCTCCCGCCCCGTCCTCGAAGACGCGCCCCGCGCCGCTGCCGACGCGCGCCGCCCAGCCTGTGCCGCCCGACACCTCGACGAAGGAGGGCAAGGCCCTGTTCACGAAGCCCGGCGTGAGCCAGCCGCCGACCCCGGACGATGCCCAGGTCCGCCTGCGGATGGGCATCACCGATTTTTTCAGCCGCCTGCTGACGGCCCGTCTGGCCGAGGATCCCGACGCCCGCGTCGCCGCCGAACTGCTGCGGCGCGGGGCGCCGTCGACGGCGGCCGAGGAGCGGCGCCGGGCGCGCAAACAACGGACGCGGCGCCTCAGCCAGTACGGGCGCCAGCCCTGAGCGGGCAGCGCCTCACTCCGGCTTGAAGCCCGAGGCCTTGACCGGCGCTTCCCAGCGCTTGAGGTGCTCCACCACCATCGCGCCCGTCTCGGCCGGCCCGGCGTGGCTGGGCACCAGGCCGTAGCCGCGGATTTTTTCCTGGATGCCCGGGTCCGCCAGCGCCACCGCGACGGCCTTGCTGAGGCGCTCCGCCGCCTGCGGGTTCATGCCGGCCGGGCCGAAGTAGGCGAAGAAGGCGTCGGCCGCCAGGTTGATGCCTTGCTCTTTCAGCGTGGGCACCTCGGGCAGCGCGGCCGAGCGCTGTTCGCCCGTCACGGCCAGGATGCGCAGGCGGCCCGCGCGGTGGTGTTCGATGGTCTCGGACGCGGTGTCCACCATCAGCGGGATCTGCCCGCCCAGCAGGTCCTGCGCGGCCGGCGCGCCGCCGCGGTAGGCCACGTGCGTGAGGGGGATGCCCGTGGCCTGGCCGATGAGCAGGCCCGCGAAATGCGGCACCGTGCCGGCGCCGGAGGTGCCGTAGCTGGCCTTGGCGGGGTTGGCCTTCATCCAGTCGAGCACGTCCTTCAGCTTGCCCTGCGGCGCGCCCGGGCCGGCCGTCACGGCGAAGTCGAACACCGTGGCGCGCGCGATGGGGCTGAAGTCCTTGATGGGGTCGTAGCCCACGTTGGGGTACAGGTAGGGCGAGATGACCAGGGCCCCGCTGGGCGCCAGGATGATGGTGTTGCCGTCCGGCGCGATGCGCCGCAGCTCGCCCAGGGCCAGCCGCCCGCCCGCGCCGGGCTTGTTCTCGACGATCACGTTCTGGTTGAGCGTGCCCCGCATCTTCTCGGCCACGATGCGCGCCACCGTGTCCACCGATCCCCCGGGCGGAAAGCCCACCCACACGCGCAGCGTGCCGCTGTCTTGCGCCTGGGCCAGGCCCGGCAGGCCCAGTTGGGCCGCGGCCAGCAGGCCAGCGCCCGCCAGGGCATGGAAGTGTCGGCGTCGCATGCGTGTCTCCTCGTTGTGTGGAGCACCGATTCTGGGAGGGCGCACCCGATGGACGCATGCGTGTTTTCCCGAAAAGGTATGCTTGCTAACGGTCCCGCGCGACGGCGCGGGCGCGCGACAAACAAGGACAACACCGGAGACACCACATGCCCGTCATCGACGTTCACACCCACATGTACACGCCCGCCTGGCTGGAGCTGCTCAAGGCCAAGGGCGGGGCCTACAACATCCAGCGCCGTCCCGACGGGCAGGACGAGATCTTCCGCGGCGACACGCCGGTGGCCATTCCGCAGCCCGGCCACTTCGACTACGCGCTGCGCATCCGGCAGATGGACGCGGCGGGCATCGACATCTCCATCGTCTCGCTGACCTGCCCCAACGTGTACTGGGGCGACGAGGCCACGAGCCGCCAGGCGGCGGTGGAGTCGAACGACGCCATGGCGCGCGCCCAGGCGCAGTACCCGGACCGCATCCGCTGGTTCACCTCGCTGCCCTGGGAGTACCCCGAGCGCGCCGTGCAGGAGCTGGAGCGCTCCTGCGCCAATGGCGCGGTGGGCGTGATGGTGCTGGCCAACATCTCGGGCCGCAGCCTCACCGACCCCTTCTTCGAGCCCGTGTGGGCCGCCATCGACCGGCGCGGCCTGCCGGTGCTGGTGCACCCCACCGACCCGCCGGGCGTGGACCTGATGGACATGACGAAGTACGACCTGAGCTGGTCCGTGGGCTTCATGTTCGACACCACGCTGGCCTTCACGCGCATGATCTTCGACGGCTTCTTCGACCGCTTCCCGAACATGAAGCTCATTGCCTCGCACGGCGGCGGCACGCTGCCCTACCTGGTGGGCCGCTTCGAGAAGGGCGACGAGGTGGAGATCCCCCAGCGCCGGCGCATGCAGCGCAAGCCGACCGACTACCTGCGCCACATTTACTACGACAGCATCACCTACGACCCGCGCTCGCTGCAGTACCTGGTGTCCATCGTGGGCGCCTCGCAGGTCATGCTGGGCACCGACTGGCCGCACCAGGTGCACGACGTGAAGGGCGCGCTGGGCAAGATCGACACCCTGGCGGCCGACCAGCGCGAGGCGGTGCGTGGGGGCAACGCGCTCAGGGTGTTCGGCCTCTGAACGGCCGCACCCACCACCACGCCAGCCCCACCAGCGCCGCGAAGGCCGTGTAGGCGGCCACGAACACCCACCACGGCGCCTCCCAGTAGAGCAGCCGCGAGAGCCAGTGCCCGATGAAGCTCTCGCGGTGGCCGGTCTCGCCGGCCGATCGCCGCAGGTCCTGCTCCCAGACCGTGAGGGGGCAGAGTCGGCCCAGCCAGGCCTGGACCGCGATGAAGAGCATCAGCCCCAGGTGCGCGGCGCGCAGGCCGGCGTGGCGCACCCAGCGCCAGCCCAGGGCGCCGCCCAGCAGCACCAGGGGCAGCAGGCCCACCACGAACAGCACCACCCCCACGTGCAGCGCGAGCAGGGCGTCGGCGAGCCGGAGGGCGGTGTCGGGGGCCATCCTGGGCATTGTGCGATGCACCGGCGGCCGCTTGCACCGCCCGTTCGGTGAGAACCCGCTGGCGGAGATGTATCCGTCTGTCACACTCGCGGCGTTGCGGTTTCGGAGCACGCATGGGCTGGCTTTCACTCTTTGGCGACCTGCGGTTCATGACCGGGGCGATGGTCGCCTTGCTGGGGGTGATCTTCATCGCCTACGCCAACCGGGCGTCCTGGCCCTACGTGCGCTGGCTGGCGGGCTCGGCCGTGCTGTTCGGGCTCGCGCAGCTCGGTTTTCGGGTGGCCCAGCTGCATTTCGGCGTGCGGGCCGAGGGCATCGGCGGCCCGGCCGCCGCGGTGGTGGTGTTCGCGCTGACCGCCCTGCTGGTGGGGCTGCACACCTACCTGACGCCTGGCGCCCGCCGCCAGGGGTGGCGTTTTGCCTGGCTGAGTGCGCTGGGCCTGGTCTGGGTGGTGGGGCTGGTGAGGGCGCTGGGCGACAACCCCTTCCGCGGCCCGCTGGCTTCATCGGGGGTGCTCGTGGCGGCCTCGCTGTGGCTGCTGTGGCGCTGGTGGCACGACCGCTGGAGCGGGCAGTTCGCCCTGGCGGCGGCGCTGCTGGTGCAGCCGCTGCTGCTGTTGCTGGCCATCCGCGTGGGCCTGGACGTGCGGACGTTTCGGGAGATCACGCCGCTGCCCATCGTGCTGGTGTACTTCTTCGTGCTGACGCTGATCCTGCAGCGCGACGCGCGCCGGCTGGCGAGCGAACTGCGCCGCAGCGAACAGGCCGAGGCCGCGCTGCAGCGCCTGGCCGATGGTCTGGACCGCACGGTGCACGAGCGCACGGCCCAGCTAGAGGCGATCAACCAGGGCCTGCGCGCCTTCTCGGGCATGGTTTCGCACGACCTTCGCGGCCCGCTGCGCAACATCCACGGCCTGAGCGAGATGGCGCGCGAGGCCATCGAAGAAGGCCAGCCGGCCCAGGCCCTGCCCCTGGTGCGCAAGCTGGGCCACGAGTCCCTGCGCGCCAGCCGCATGGTGAGCGACCTGCTGGACCTGGCGTGCGTGGAGCAGCAGGCGCTGCACAAGGCGCAGGTCGACTTCGGCGAGCTGGTGCGCGAATGCGTGGAGCAGCTGGCCATGGAATACCCGAGCGCGCGCCAGGCGGTGCGCGTGGGGCCGCTGCCCGTGGTGGCGGTGGACCGCGGGCTGATGGCGCACGTGGTGACCAACCTGGTGGGCAACGCGCTCAAGTACGGGCAGGGCCGGCCCGGGCTGGCGGTGGACGTGGGCGCGCAGCGCGAGGACCAGGCCTGGCGTTTCGCCGTCAGCGACAACGGCCCGGGTTTCGACGAGGCGCGCGCCGGCGAGCTGTTCAAGCCCTTCAGCCGCCTGGCCGGCGAGGCGGTGCCCGGCACCGGCCTGGGCCTGACGGTGGTGCGCCGCGTGGTGCAGCAGCACGGTGGCGAGGTGGGCGCCTGCGGCCGGGTGGGCGAGGGCGCGCGCTTCTGGTGGACGCTGCCCGCCGCCTGAGCGGCGGCGTGGCCCCGGCAAAAAAAAGCCACCGGGGCTTGCGACACCGGCGGCTGCCGCGCATGGCCCGTCGAGCGGGCGGCGCGAATGCTCAGGAAACCGTCAGCCGGGACTCACTTGCCGGTGGTGGTGTTGATGTACTCCGTGACCACCTTCCAGCGGTTGTTGTCCAGCATCGAGATGCGGGTGGCGTTGCTGCCCAGGCGCTTGGTGGGGCCGAAGGTCTGCTCGGCGCTGCCGAAGATGTCGGGCGGAATGGTCATGGTGTCCATGGCCTTGATGAAGCTGTCGGTGCTGAGGTTGGGGCCGGCCTTGGTGGCGGCGCGGATGAAGGCGTCGATGGCCAGGTAGCCGTAGACCGAGAACACCGTGGGCTCTTCGTTGAACTTGGTCTGGTACTTGTTGGCCCAGAAGCGGATGGGCTGCGAGGCCGCGTCCAGGTAGGGGTGCTGCACCGTCATGGTGGCGTACAGGCCGTTCATGGCCGGGCCGCCGAGCTTGTGGATGAGGTCGGTGTAAGCCGCGCTGGAGCCGATGAAGGTGGGGTTGAAGCCCAGGCGCTTGGCCGTGGCGATGGCGCCGATGGTCTCGCGGATGATGGTGCCCAGCACGACCATGTCGCACTGCTCCGAGGCCAGCTTCTGCATTTGCGAGGCGAAGTCGGTGGCGCCGCGCTTGTAGGTGGTCTCCACCGCGAGCGTCATGCCGTTGGCCTTGAGGCCGTCTTCCGCGCCGCGCTTGACCTCCAGGCCGAACTCGTCGTCCTGGTACATGGTGCAGACCTTCTTGGCGTTCTTCTCCTTGGCCAGCTTGGGCACCGCGACGCGCATCTGGTCGTAGTAGGTGGCGGCGAAGCTGTACTTGAGCTTGTGGAAGGGCTCGTACATCTCGCGCGCGGCCGTCACGGGGAAGAAGTTGATGACGTTCTTCTGGAACTGCACCGGCATGGCGGCCATGTTCTGCGCGGTGCCGATGTGGCCCACCATGGCGAAGATCTTGTCCTGGTTGACCAGCTTCTGCGCCGCGAGCACGGCGTTGCGCGGGTCGTACTTGGAGTCCTCGACGATGAGCTTGATCTTGCGGCCGTTGACGCCGCCCTGCTCGTTGGCCTCGTCCACGCGCAGCATCATGCCCAGGCGCACCTGCTTGCCGAAGCCGGCGATGGGACCGGAGAGGTCCTGGATGGAGCCGAGCACGATCTCGTTCTTGCTCACACCCTGTGATTGCGCCATGGCGGCGCCGGTGCTCAGCGCGATGGCCGCGCCGATCAGACTCAGTGTCGTTTTCATCGCTGTCGTCTCCGGTGGGTTGTCGTTTCTGCGGGGATGATGGGGTCTTTGACCGGGCTGGTGATGCGGAAAAACCCTTCCCGCCGCACCGGCCCGAGGCGAGCGCTCAGTTGTTCACATAGTCCGAGACGACCTTCCAGCGGCCGTCCTGGATCTGCGACAGGCGCATCGCCATGCTGCCGTAGCGGCGCTGCGGGCTGAAGCTGAGCGGCGGCGAGCCGAAGATGTCGGTCGGCACGCTCAGGCTGTCCATGGTCTTGACGAAGCTGTCGGTGTTGAGGTTGGCGCCGGCCTTGCCCGCGGCGCGGGCGAAGATGTCGATGGCGTTGTAGCCGTAGACCGAGAAGACATTGGGGTCTTCGTTGAACTTGGTCTTGTACTTGTTGGCCCAGAAGCGGATGGGCTGGGAGGCCTCGTCCAGGTAGGGGTGCTGGGTCGTCATGGTGGCGTACAGGCCGTTCATGGCCGGGCCGCCGAGCTTGTGGATGAGGTCGGTGTAAGCCGCCTGCGAGCCGAAGAAGGTGGGGTTGTAGTCCAGCTTGCGCGCCGTGGCGATGGTGCCGATGGTCTCGCGGATGATGGTGCCGAGCACGATGAAGTCGCAGTTGGCGGACTTCATCTTCGCCACCTGCGAGGAGAAGTCGGTGGCGCCGCGCTTGAACGAGGTCTTCTCGACCATCTGCAGGTTGACCGCCTTGAGGCCTTCTTCGGCGCCGCGCAGCACCTCCAGGCCGAACTCGTCGTCCTGGTAGATGGCGCAGACCGCCTTGGGCTTCTTCTCCTGCACCATGCGGGGCAGGAAGGTGCGCATCTGCTCGTAGTACGGGCCGATGTTGGCGAACTTGAGCCGGTGGAAGGGCTCGTACATCTCGCGCGCGGCCGTCACGGGCAGGAAGTTGATGACGTTCTTCTGGAACTGCACCGGCATGGCGGCCATGTTCTGCGCGGTGCCGATGTGGGCCACCATGGCGAAGATCTTGTCCTGGTTGACCAGCTTCTGCGCCGCGAGCACGGCGTTGCGCGGGTCGTACTTGGAGTCCTCGACGAGCAGCCGGATCTTGCGGCCGTTGATGCCGCCCTGCTCGTTGATCTCGTCCACCCGCAGCACCATGCCCAGCCGCACGGACTTGCCGAAGCCGGCCAGCGGGCCGGAGAGGTCCTGGATGGAGCCGAGGACGATCTCGTCCTTGCTCACGCCCTGCGACTGGGCCAGGGCGGCGCTGGCCGACAGCGCCAGCGCGAAAGCGGTCAGGGTGTTGCGGGTCTTCACGGCGCGGGTCTCCTCGGGTGGTGCCGCGCGGGGCGGCGTCAGTGGTACATGGCCTCGATCTGCTCGGCGTACTTCTTCTGCACGAGCTTGCGCTTGAGCTTCATGGTCGGCGTGAGCTCTTCGTCCTCGGCGGTGAGCTGGGTGTCGAGCAGCCAGAACTTCTTGATCTGCTCGACGCGCGCGAACTTGCGGTTGGTGGCGTCGATGAGCCCCTGGATGAGCTGCTGCACCTCGGCCGTTCGCGTGAGGCTGGCGTAGTTGGAGAAGGGCACGTCGTTGTCCTGCGCGAACTTCTCGACGTTCTCCTGGTCGATCATGATGATCACCGTGAGGTAGGGGCGCTGATCGCCGATGACGACCGCGTCGGTGACGTAGGGCGAGAACTTCAGCTCGTTCTCGATCTCGCTGGGCGTGATGTTCTTGCCGCCGGCCGTGATGATGATGTCCTTCATGCGGTCGGTGATGCGGAAGAAGCCTTCCTCGTCCACCACGCCCACGTCGCCGGTGTGCAGCCAGCCCTCGGCGTCGATGGTCTCGGCGGTTTTCTCGGGCAGGTTGAGGTAGCCCATGAAGACGTTGGGCCCGCGCACCAGGATCTCGCCGGTGGCGGCGTCGAGCCGGACCTCGTTGTACTGCGCCGCCGGGCCGATGCTGCCGGGCTTGATGCGCTGCGCCGGCACGCCGGTGGAGGCGCCGCAGGTCTCCGTCATGCCCCAGACCTCGAGCATGGGCACGCCCAGCGCGAGGTACCAGCGCACCAGGTCGGGTGAGATGGGCGCCGCGCCCGTGACGAGGAAGCGCGAGCGGTGGATGCCGATGAGCTTGCGCACGTTGTCGAGCACCAGCAGGCGCGCGAGCCGAAAGCGCAGCTTGAGGCCACCCGGCACGGCCTCGCCCTTGAGCACGTGATCGGCCACGCGCTGGCCGACGCCGATGGCCCAGGCGTAGGCGGCCTGCTGCAGCCGGCTCGCTTCCTTCAGGGCGATCATCACGCCCGAGTAGAACTTCTCCCACACGCGCGGCACGGCGGTGAAGACCGTGGGCGCGATCTCGCGCACGTTCTCGGGCACGGTCTCGGGGTTCTCGACGAAGTTCAGCCGCGCGCCGGTGTAGAGCGAGAAGTACTCGCCGCCCATGCGCTCGGCGATGTGGCACAGCGGCAGGAAGCACATGCACTCGTCGCTGTCGTAGCGCGGCAGGATGGCGTTGTAGCCGCGCACGGTGTAGACGAGGCCTTTGTGCGAGTGCATGGCACCCTTGGGCTTGCCCGTGGTGCCCGAGGTGTAGACCAGGATGGCGAGGTCGTCCGGGCCCACGCCGGCCACGCGCTGTTCCAGCATCTGCGGGTGCTGCGCCAGGTGGTTGCGGCCCAGGGCGCGCAGGGCGTCCAGACTGATCACCTGGTCGTCGTGGAAGTCGCGCAGGCCTTCCATGTCGACCACCACGATCTTGCGCAGCAGTGGCAGCTGGGCGCGCACGGCCAGGGCCTTGTCGAGCTGCTCCTCGTCCTCCACGAACAGCACGGTGGTGCGCGAGTCCTCGCAGAGGTAGTGCACCTGCTCGGGCGCGTCCGTGGGGTAGATGCCGTTGGCCACGCCGCCCGCGCTCAGCACGGCCAGGTCGGCCAGCACCCACTCGATGGTGGTGTTGGACAGGATGGACGCGGTTTCCTTGGGCGCGAAGCCCAGGGCCATGAGGCCGTGGGCGATCTCGCGCACGGCCTGGCCGGTCTGCGTCCAGGTCCAGCTGCGCCACAGGCCCAGGTCCTTCTGGCGCATCCACACGTTCGGGCCGCGCGCGCGCACGGCGTTCCAGAACATCGCGGGAATGGTGTCGCCGTCCAGCACGCTGGCCGTCTGGGGCTGGATGTGGGAGAGGTCCCAGAGGTAGCTCATGTCGTGTCCCCTTCGTCGCCGCTCAGCGCCAGTTCTTCTTCTTCTTCCAGCGGCGGTCGGCGCGCACGCCGGCTTCTTTCATGCCGAGGTAGAACTCCTTGATGTCGTCCTTCTCGCGCAGGTGGGCGCAGGTGTCTTCCATCACGATCCGTCCGTTCTCCAGCACGTAGCCGTAGTCGGAGGCGTTGAGCGCCATGTTGGCGTTCTGCTCCACCAGCAGGATGGTGGTGCCGCGCTCGCGGTTGATGCGCACCACGATCTCGAAGATCTCCTTGGTGAGCTTGGGCGACAGGCCCAGGCTGGGCTCGTCGAGCAGCACCAGATCGGGGTTGGCCATGAGCGCCCGGCTGATGGCCAGCATCTGCTGCTGGCCGCCCGAGAGCAGGCCGGCGTCCTGCGCGGCGCGCTCCTTCAGGATGGGGAAGTAGCCGAAGACCATTTCCATGTCGCGCGCCACGCCGTCGCGGTCCTTGCGGGTGTAAGCGCCCATCAGCAGGTTGTCGCGCACGCTCAGCAGCGGGAACACCTCGCGCCCCTCGGGCACGTGCAGCAGGCCTTGCTGAACGATCAGCGCCGGGTCCTGCGCGGTGATGTCCTGGCCCTTGAATTCCACCGTGCCCTTGCGCGGGTCGATGATGCCGCTGATGGTCTTGAGGATGGTGGTCTTGCCCGCGCCGTTGCTGCCCAGCACGGTGGCGATCTCGCCGCGGCGCACCTGCAGGCTCACGCCGCGGATGGCCTTGATGGGCCCGTAGGCGCTCTCCACGTTGGACAGCTTGAGAACCGGCGCGTCGCTGGTGGGCACGCTCATGACGTCACCTTGTGGTTCTCGCGGCGCAGGCTGGACACGTCGTCCACGCTGCCCAGGTAGGCCTCGATCACGCCCGGGTGGCTCTGCACCTCGGCCGGCGTGCCGGTGGCGAGTTCCGTGCCCATGCTCATGGCCAGCACGCGGTCGGACACCTTGGACACCAGGCTCATGTCGTGTTCGACCATCAGCACCGTGATGCCGAGCTCGTTCTTGATGTCGGTGATCCAGAAGGCCATGTCCTCGGTCTCTTCCACGTTCAGGCCGGAGGAGGGCTCGTCCAGCAGCAGCAGGCGCGGCTCGGTGCACAGGGCGCGCGCCAGCTCCACCACCTTGCGCACGCCGTAGGGCAGGCCGGCCACCAGGCTCTCGCGGTGGTGCTGCAGGTCCAGCAGGTCGATCACCTGCTCGGCCTTCTCGCGCGCCTCGACCTCGGCCGCGCGGGTCTTGCCGGTGAAGAAGATCTCGCTCCACAGGCCGGTGCGGCGGTGCGTGTGGCGCCCGATCAGCAGGTTCTGCAGCACGGTGGCGTGCTCGAACAGCTCGATGTTCTGGAAGGTGCGCGCGATGCCCAGGCGGGCGATGCTGTGCGGCGCCTGGTCCGTCAGGCGCACCGGGCCGGCGGGACCGTCGTAGTCGATGCCGCCGGTGGTGGGCGTGTAGATGCGGCTGATGAGGTTGAACACCGTGGTCTTGCCCGCGCCGTTGGGGCCGATCAGGGTGAAGACCTCGCCCTTCTTCACGTCGAAGCTGACGTTGTTGACCGCCAGCACGCCGCCGAAGCGCACGCTGAGGTTCTTGGCGGAGAGAAGCACATTGCTCATACGGTTCTTCTTGCCGACAACGCAACGCGCGCAGGCGCGGAATCGGGAGGTGCCGCGGAACCGGCTTTGCCGGGCCGCGGGCGCCGCCCCCTTGAGGGGGGAAGCGCCGAAGGCGCTGCGGGGGTGGTCCTCATTTCAGGCGGTCCGACTTTTGGAACGACTTCTGCCGCTTGAACATGCCCTGGCGGTAGAACGGGAAGAGCTGGAAGTAGGCGCGCACCTTGAGCCAGCGCCCGTACAGCCCCATGGGCTCGAACAGCACGAAGGCGATCAGCACCGCGCCGTAGACCGCACCCTGCAGGCCGGCGGACTGGCCGATGGCCTCGGGCAGGGTGTCCTTGCCCAGCGCGATGAGCTGCGGCATGACGATGAGGAAGATGGCGCCGAGGAAAGCGCCGTGGATGGAGCCCAGCCCGCCGATCACCACCATGAGCAGCAGGTCGATCGACTGGATGATGGAGAACTGCTCGGGCGATAGGAACTGGATCTTGTGCGCGTAGAGCGCGCCGCCCAGGCCCGCCAGCGCGGCCGACAGCGCGAAGGACAGGGTCTTGTAGCGCGCCAGGTGGATGCCCATGCTCTGGGCCGATATCTCCGAGTCGCGGATGGCGACGAAGGCGCGGCCGGTGGAGGAACGCATCAGGTTCACGATCGCCAGGGTGCTGAGCACGCACACCACCAGGCAGAGGAAGTAGAACTCGTTGGTGGAGTCCAGCGCCCAGTCGAAGAGCTGGGGCGGGTTGACCATCAGGCCCTTGTTGCCACCGGTGACCGACTCCCAGCGCGCGATGCCTTCTTCCACGATGAAGCCGAAGGCCAGCGTGGCCATGCCCAGGTAGATGCCCTTGACGCGCAGCGCCGGCAGGCCCACCACCACGCCCACCGCCGCCGCCAGCAGGCCCGCGCAGGCCAGGGCGATGGGGAAAGGCACGCCCGCGTTGACCAGGGCGGCCTGCGTGTACGCGCCCACGCCCAGGAAGGCCGCGTGGCCGAGCGAGAACAGGCCGGTGAAGCCGGCCAGCAGCATCAGCCCCAGGCCCACGATGCCGTAGATCAGCACGAAGGTGAGCTGCGCCAGCCAGTACTCGTCGATCACCCAGGGCGCGGCCAGCAGGAACAGGCACAGCAGGCCGTACCAGAACACGTGGCCGCCGTGCTTGGCGAGCCGGATGTCCTGGTCGTAGTTCGTCTTGAAGAGGAATCGCATCGTTCGGCCTCAGACTTTCTTGCGCAGCTTCTCGCCGAACAGCCCGTTGGGCTTGAGCACCAGCATGATCAGCACCACGAGGTAGGGCGCGATGTCCTTGAAACCCTCGGGCAGGTAGAAGCCCGCGATGGCCTCGACGATGCCGATGATGAGTCCGCCCACGATGGCGCCGGGCAGGCTGCCGAAGCCGCCCACCACCGCCGCCGGGAAGGCCTTGAGGCCGATGAAGCCCATGTTGGCGTGCACGAAGGTGATGGGCGCCAGCAGCAGGCCCGCGATGGCCGCCACGCCCGCCGCCAGGCCCCACACCAGGCCGTTGAGGCGCTTGACCGGAATGCCCATGTAGTAGGCCGCCAGCTGGTTCTGCGACGAGGCCTGCATGGCGACGCCCAGCTTGCTGTAGCGGAACATGGCGAACAGCAGCGCGCACAGCACGGCGGTGGCGCCGATCACCACGATCTGCTCGGCCGAGATGACCAGCGTGCCCAGCTTGAGCACCTGGCCCGCGTAGGGCACCGGCAGGGTGTGTGTCTCGGTGCCGATGTTGGGGATCATGGTGATGAGCCCGCGCAGCAGGTAGCCCACCCCGATGGTGAGCATGACGATGGAGAAGGCGGGTTGCCCCAGGATGGGGCGGATCACCAGGCGCTCGAGCACGATGCCGAACAGGCCCATGCCCACGACGGCGGCGACGACGGACAGCCAGAACGGGAAACCCAGCAGCGTCATGGTGAGCAGGCCGCCGAAGGCGCCCACCATCATGAGGTCGCCCTGCGCGAAGCTCACGGTCTCGGTCGCCTTGTAAATGAGCACGAAGCCCAGCGCGATGAGGCCGTAGATGCATCCCTGGGCCGCCCCGCTGATCAGCAGTTGCAGCAGTTGCACGGAACCGTCTCCTGTCTTGTATTGCCCCGGGGCTGGTGCGCAGCTTGCTGCAAGCTTGGGAGCGGGCCGCACCGCAGGGGTCGAAGATTTATAGCTGTCCTCCCCGGGACTGCCGCTAGGGGTTCTCCCCCATCGGCAGTCGCGCAGGCGCCATGAAGATGACAACCACCCCGCCGCGCTTCGCGCGACCCCTCAAGGGGCGGCACCTGAGGCGCGGCAAAGCCGGTTCCTCGGCGCCTCTGGATGGCACCCGGTTCACGAACATCTTTTATGAAATCAGTCCGCATCGGCGCCGGCCTGGGCTTCTACGGCGACGCCTGGGAGCCCATCGCCGCGAGCATCGAACGCGGTGGCGTGCAGTTCATCGCCAGCGACCATCTGGCCGAACTCACGCTCGCCATCCTGCAGAAGGACCGCCAGCGCGACCCCGGCCTGGGCTACGCGCGCGACGTGGTGCCGCTGCTGCTGCGCCTGTGGCCGCTGATGCAGCGCCAGGGCGTGCGCTTCGTCTGCAACGCCGGCGGCCTGAACCCGCAGGGCGCGGCGCAGGCGGTGCTGGCCGCCTTCGCCGCCAAGGGCCTGAAGGCGCGCGTGGCGGTGGTCAGCGGCGACGACGTGCTGCCGCGCCTGGCCGACCCGGCCGGCGGCGCCTTCGAGCACCTGTTCACCGGCGCGCCGGTGGCGTCGGTGCGGGAGCGGCTGGTGTTCGCCAACGCCTACCTGGGCGCCGCGCCCATCGTGCGCGCGCTGGACGGGGGCGCGCAGATCGTCATCACCGGCCGGGTGGCGGACGCGGCGCTGTTCCTGGGCCCGATCGCGCACGCGCACGGCTGGCGCCTGGACGGCGCGCGCGAGGGCGAGGGCGAGACGCTCGACCGCCTGGCGCAGGGCCTCACCGTGGGCCACCTGCTGGAGTGCTCGGGGCAGGGCAGCGGCGGCAACTTCGGCGCGCAGGGCCATTGGCAGTCCATTCCCGATCTGGCGCACATCGGCTACCCCATCGCCGAGGTCTGGGCCGATGGCCGCGCGCTCATCACCAAGGCGCCGGGCACCGGCGGGCGGGTGAACTTCGACACCGTGCGCCAGCAGCTGCTGTACGAGGTGCACGACCCGCACGCCTACCACAGCCCCGACGTGGTGCTGGACATGAGCGGTATCCACCTGGAAGACCTCGGGCAGGACCGCGTGCGGCTGACCGGCGCGCGTGGCCGCGCGCCCAGCGAGCGGCTGAAGGTGGTGGCGGGTTTCCGCGACGGCTACAAGGCCGAGGTGACCTGGGGCTTCTCCTGGCCCGACGCCTGGGACAAGTCGCAGCAGGCGCAGGCGACCATCCGCGCCCAGCTGAAGGAGCGGCGCGTGCCGCACGACGAGCTGTACGTGGAGTACCCCGGCCTGAACTCCGCCCATGGGCCGCTGGCGCCGCTGCCGGCGGTGGACGCGCTCAACCAGCTCAACGAAATCTGGACGCGGCTGGTGCTGCGCACGCCCGAGAAGGCCGCGGCCGAGGGCTTCGGGCGCCTGTTCCCCTGGATGGGTCTCAGCGGCCCGGCCTACACCTGCGGCTTCACCGGGCTGCACAACGTGAGCGAGCTGCTGGGCATTTGGCCCACGCTGGTGGACCGGGGCGAGGTGGAGGCGGGTGTCCAGGTGGCGTTCATGGGAGAAGCCGCATGAGCCGGGTCCGCATTCCGCTGGCGCGCATCGCCCACGCGCGCAGCGGCGACAAAGCCGATTGGGTGGACTTTGGCCTGTTCGCCTGGAACCCGGCGGGCTACGCCCTGCTGGCGCGGGAGGTCACGGCCGAACGCGTGCGCGCGCACTTCGCGCCTTGGCTGCCGGGCGCGGTGGAGGCCTGGGCGCTGCCGAACATCCTGGCGCTCAAGTTCGTGCTGAAGGGGGCGCTGCAGGGCGGCGGCGCCCGCAACCTGCGCCTGGACAACCTGGGCAAGGCCATGGCGGCGGCGCTGCTGCGGCTGGAGATCGAGGTGGAGGCGGCCGAACTGGAAGCCGCCTTGCAGCAGCCGCGCGTGGGCTGGTGGGGCGAGGCATGACCCCCACGCTCCACCGCTGCGCGGGTCGCTGCCCCCCGAGGGGGCTGATCCGGCTTGGGGCGGCCCGGCGCCGGATCGCATGACCGTCCGCCTCGAATCCCTCGACGACGGCATCCGCGTCGTCACCCTGGACCGCCCCGAGGTGCGCAACGCGGTGGACAGCGCCACCGCGCGCGAACTGCACGCGGCCTTCCTGGCCTTCGAGGACGACGCCGCGGCACGGGTCGCGGTCTTTCACGGCGCGCACGGCCACTTCTGCGCCGGCTGGGACCTGCAGTTCGGCGCGCGCGCCGCGCGGGCCGGCGAGGGCGGTGCCCTGGCCGATCTGGACTTCGACAGCGCCGACGCGCGCGCCCTCGGCCCCATGGGACCCTCGCGCCTGCGCCTGTCCAAGCCCGTGATCGCCGCCGTGAGCGGCGCGGCCGTGGCCGGTGGCATGGAGCTGGCGCTGTGGTGCGACCTGCGCGTGATGGAGGCCGACGCCTACTTCGGCGTCTACTGCCGCCGCTTCGGCGTGCCGCTGATCGATGGCGGCACCGTGCGCCTGCCGCGCCTGATCGGCATGGGTCACGCCATGGACCTGATCCTGACCGGCCGCAAGGTCGAGGCCGACGAGGCCTTGCGCATCGGCCTGGCCAACCGGGTGGTGCCGAGCGGCCAGGCGCGCGAGGCGGCCATCGCGCTGGCGCGCCAGCTCGCGGGCTTCCCGCAGGCCACGATGCTCGCGGACCGCGAGAGCGCCTACGCGCAGTGGGACCTGCCCCTGGGCGAGGCCCTGCAGCAGGAATGGCGGCGCGGCCAGGCGCGCATCCCCGACGCGCTGGAAGGCGCGCAGCGCTTCGCGGCGGGCGAAGGGCGCCACGGCCGGTTCTGACCCGCGGCCCGGGCGCGGCCGCCCGGTCGGGGACAATGCCGCCATGCACCTGGCTTCGTTTTCCTGGCGCCGCCGCCACTGGCTGCTCGCCCTGGGCGCCTGGCCCTGGTGGCTGGACCCCGCCGCGGCCGCCACCTGGGTCGAGGCCGGCAGCGGCCAGGCCTGGAACGAGCCGCTGGCCCGCCAGGCCCTGGCCCTGCTGGCCGGCGCGGGGGCGAACGGCCTCGATCCGGGCGATTACCAGGCCGAGGCGCTCCAGCGGCAGCTGGGCGAGGCGCTGGCCCGCCCGGACGGGGCGGCCGGCGCCCGGTTCGCCACCGAGTTGGGCGCCGCCATGCGCCGCTACCTGCACGACCTGGCCTTCGGCCGCGTCGATCCCCGCGCCGTGCACCAGCGCTTCAGCGTGGCGCCGAGGGCCTTCGACCCGGCGAAGGCGCTGGCCGACGCCCTGGCCCAGGGACGGCTCGACGCGGCGGTGCGGGCGGCGGTTCCCCCGCTGCCAATCTATGGCCAGCTGCAGAAGGTCCTGCGCGACATGGACGCGCTGGCCGGCCACCCCGCCTGGTCGCGGCGCCTGCCGCCCTTGCCGCGGCCGGCGGGTGCGCGCTCGCCCAAACTCGAACCGGGCGGCAGCTGGGCGGGCCTGCCCGCGATGGCCCAGCGCCTGGCGTTGCTGGGCGACCTGGCTGGCGGCGCGCCGCTGTCCGACCGCCTCGATGGCGCCGCGCTCGAGGCCCTGCGGGCCTTCCAGCGGCGCCATGGCCTGACGGACGATGGCGTGCTCGGCGCCGCCACGCTGGCGGCCTTGGAGGTGCCGCCAGCGGCGCGCGCGCGCCAGACGGCGCTGACCCTGGAGCGCCTGCGCTGGACACCCCTGCTGCAAGGGCCGCGCATGATCGTGGTCAACATCCCCGAGTACGTGCTGCGCGCCTACGAAGTGGTGGACGGCCGCATCGAGGTGCGCCTGAGCATGCGCGTGATCGTGGGCAAGGCCGTGGGCCACGAGACCCCGCTGTTCGACGAACGCCTGCGCAGCATCGAGTTCAGCCCTTACTGGAACGTGCCGCCATCGATCGCGCGCCAGGAGACGGTGCCGCGCCTGCGCCGCGACCCGGGCCATTGGGTGCGCCAGGGCTTCGAGTTCGTCGGCGGCGACGGCAGCGTGGACACCGTGCTGAGCCCGGCCAAGCTCGACGCGGTGCTGGCCGGCCGGCTGCGCATCCGCCAGCGCCCGGGGCCGGCCAATGCGCTGGGCGACATCAAGTTTGTCTTCCCCAACCGCGACAACATCTACCTTCACCACACGCCCTCGGTCGGCCTGTTCGCGCGCGAACGGCGCGACTTCAGCCACGGCTGCATCCGCGTGGAGGACCCGGTGGCGCTGGCGCGCTTCGTGATGGCGGGCATGCCCGGCTGGGACGAAGCGCGCATCCGCGAGCAGATGGCCGCCGGCACGTCCACCCACGTCGCCCTGCGCGACCCGCTGCCGGTGCTCATCGCCTACGGCACGGTGCTCGTCAAGCAGGGCCGCCCCCACTTCTTCGCCGACGTGTATGGTCACGACGCGCGGCTGCAGGCCGCCCTCGACGCCCGCCCCCGGCCCCAACCGCAGCCATCCCGATGAACGACCGTCCCTTCTTCCCTGCCTCTCGCCGCCGTTTCCTGCGCCAAGGCCTGGGCGCCGCGGTGGCCGCGCCGCTGCTCGCCCTGCCCCGGCACGTGTGGGCCGCGCCCCAGCGCGCGCTGGCCTTCGACCACCTGCACACGCACGAGCGCATCGACCTGGTCTACGCCACGGGTGCCGACTACCTGCCCGAGGCCCTGGGCCGGCTCGACCATTTCCTGCGCGACCACTACTCGGGCGATGTCGGCCACATCGACCCCGGCCTGCACGACGTGCTGCACGCCCTGCGCCGGGTGCTGGGCACCGAGCGGCCGTACCAGGTGGTATCGGGCTACCGCTCGCCGCTCACCAACGCACACCTCAAGGCCACGCGGGGCGGCGGTGTGGCCACCCGCAGCCTGCACATGGACGGGCGCGCCATCGACGTGCGCCTGCCCGGCGTGCCGCTGGCCGACCTGCGCGATGCCGCGCTGTCGCTGCAGGCCGGCGGCGTGGGCTTCTACCCACGCGAGCAGTTCGTGCACATCGACACCGGGCGCGTGCGCCGCTGGGGCGGCTGAGCGCCCCCGCCCGCGCTCAGGCCGGCGCCGTCCAGGCCGACTTGGCGTCGGCGGGAATCGGCCGGGGCCGGCCCTCCAGGTCGATGGCGACATAAGTCAGGCTGGCCTCGGTCACCTTCAGGTACTGGCCCTGCGAGGAAATGCGCTCGGCGAACACCTCCACCATCACGGTGATGGAGGTGCGCCCGATGCGCGTGACCTGCGAATAGAAGCTGAGGATGTCGCCCACGCGCACCGGCTGCTTGAAGATGAACTGGTTCACCGCCACCGTGGCCATGCGCCCACGCACGAAGCGCGCCGGCAGCACAGCGCCGGCCAGGTCGACCTGGGCCATGACCCAGCCGCCGAAGATGTCGCCGTTGGCGTTGCAGTCCGCCGGCATGGGGATCACCTTGAGCACCAGTTCGCGGTGGTCCGAGGGCAAAGAGGGCAAAGGCGCGTGGGCGGCGCTTGAATCGGTGGGCATGGGCACAATCTCCGGCTGACTCCCACGATTGTCTTGCATGCGTCCCGATACCCCCACCCAAGGCCGTGTGGCCTTGCCGTCCGCGCCCGGCGAGTCCGCCGCGGCGCCCGCCCGCCGCTCCGACTGGGCCACCCTGCGGCGCCTGCTGCCCTACCTGTGGCAATACAAATGGCGCGTGATCGCCGCGCTGGCCTTCATGGTGGCGGCCAAGCTCGCCAACGTGGGCGTGCCGGTGCTGCTCAAGCAGCTGGTGGACGCCATGAACATCCCGCCGGGCAGCGCCCAGGCCCTGCTGGTGGTGCCGCTGGGCCTGTTGCTGGCCTACGGCGGCCTGCGCCTGTGCACCAGCCTGTTCACCGAGCTGCGTGAACTCGTCTTCGCCAAGGCCACCGAGGGTGCCACGCGCCACATCGCGCTGCAGGTGTTCGGCCACCTGCACAGCCTGAGCCTGCGTTTCCACCTGGAGCGCCAGACCGGCGGCATGACGCGCGACATCGAGCGCGGCACGCGCGGCGTGCAATCGCTGATCTCGTACTCGCTCTACAGCATCGTGCCCACGCTGATCGAGGTGGCGCTGGTGCTCACGCTGCTGGGCACGCAGTTCGACATGGGCTACGTGTGGATCACGCTGGCGGCCCTGGTGCTGTACGTCGGCTTCACCGTGGTGGTGACCGAGTGGCGCACCCAGTTTCGCCGCCGCATGAACGAACTGGAATCGGCCGGCCAGACGCGCGCCATCGATTCGCTGCTGAACTACGAAACGGTCAAGTACTTCAACAACGAACACTACGAGGCCACGCGCTACGACGAGGCCCTGCAGAAGCTGCGCCGCGCGCGCCTGGTGAGCCAGCGCACGCTGTCGCTGCTGAACGCGGGACAGCAGCTGGTCATTGCGGTGGCGCTGGTGTTCATGCTGTGGCGCGCCACGAACGGCGTGGTGGCCGGCAAGCTCACGCTGGGCGACCTCGTGATGATCAACGCCTTCATGATCCAGCTCTACATCCCGCTGGGTTTCCTGGGCGTGCTCTACCGCGAGATCAAGCAGAGCCTGACCGACCTGGAGAAGATGTTCTCGCTGCTCGAGAAGGAGCGCGAGGTGGCCGACGCGCCCGGCGCGAAGCCGCTCGTGCTCGACGGGCCGCCCACCGTGCGCTTCGAGAACGTGCATTTCTCCTACGAGCCCGCGCGCGAGATCCTGCACGGCCTGAGCTTTGACATCCCGGCCGGCAAGACGGTGGCGGTGGTGGGCCCCTCGGGTTCGGGCAAAAGCACGCTGGCGCGCCTGCTCTACCGCTTCTACGACACCAGCAACCGGGCCAATGGGGAAGGCCGCATCACGATCAACGGCCAGGACATCGCCGAGGTCACGCAGTCCAGCGTGCGCGAGGCCATCGGCATCGTTCCGCAGGACACGGTGCTCTTCAACGACACCATCGAATACAACATCCTCTACGGCCGGCCCGAGGCCGGGCACGAGGCGGCGGTGGCGGCGGCCGAGGCGGCGCACATCCGTGGCTTCATCGAGCGCTTGCCCCAGGGCTGGCGCACCATGGTGGGCGAGCGCGGGCTCAAGCTGTCGGGCGGCGAGAAGCAGCGCGTGGCGATCGCCCGCACCCTGCTGAAGAACCCGCCGATCATGATCTTCGACGAGGCGACCAGCGCGCTGGACTCGGCCAACGAGCGGGCGATCCAGGCGGAACTGCGCCAGGCCGCGCGCCACAAAACCGCGCTCGTCATCGCGCACCGCCTGTCCACGGTGGTCGACGCCCACGAAATCCTGGTGCTGGAGAACGGCCGGATCGTCGAACGCGGGCGCCACGCCGACCTGGTGGCGCGGGGCGGCGCCTACGCCCGGATGTGGGCGCTGCAGCAAGCCGGCAACGACTGAGCCCCGGATCGAGAAAACCCCAGCGGGTGTCGGCCCGCCACACCACCATAATCGCGCGCCATGGAAACCAAGTGGCTGGAAGACTTCGTCAGTCTTGCCGAGACCCGCAGCTTCAGCCGTTCGGCCCAGCTGCGGCACGTCACCCAGCCGGCGTTTTCCCGCCGCATCCAGTCGCTGGAGGCCTGGGCCGGCACCGACCTCGTCGATCGCTCCTCCTACCCCACGCGGCTCACGCCGGCCGGCCAGACCCTGTACGAGCAGGCGCTGGACCTGCTGCAGACCCTCAACACCACGCGCGCCATGCTGCGCGCGCACACGGCGGCGGCGCAGGACGTCATCGAGTTCGCCGTGCCGCACACCCTGGCCTTCACCTTTTTCCCGCAATGGCTGTCCGGCCTGCGCGAGACGGTCGGCCCGGTGAAAAGCCGGCTGATCGCGCTCAACGTGCACGACGCCGTCATGCGCCTGGTGGAGGGCAGCTGCGACCTGTTGATCGCGTACCACCACGCGGCGCACCCCATCCAGCTGGACACCTCGCGCTATGAGATGTTGCCCCTGGGCACCGAGGTGCTGGCGCCCTACAGCCGACCCAACGCCCAGGGCGGGCCGCTGTACGCGCTGCCCTCGCCCGGTGGCCAGGCGCAGCCCTTCCTGGGCTACGCGCCCGGGGCTTACCTGGGCCGCGCTGTCGAGCACCTGCTCAAGGACACCTCACTGGCCAGCCAGCTCGAGCGCGTCTATGAAACCGACATGGCCGAGGGCCTGAAGGCCATGGCCGTCGAGGGGCATGGCATCGCCTTCCTGCCCGCCAGCGCGGTGCGCAACGAGGTGGCGGGCCGGCGCCTGGTGCCGGCGGCCGACGGCCTCACGCTGACGCTGGATATCCGCCTGTACCGCACGCGCCCCATGGACACCAGCAAGGGCAAGCGGGCCGCCATCGGTTTTTGGAACCGGCTGAGCGACCTGCTCGGTTGAGGCTTCCCCCGGGTGCCGCCGATCGGGGCGGCGCTTCCGTTGGCACGTTCCTCAGAAGAAATACCGCATTCGCGGTAGCGGCCGACCTGCCGGCGCGACGTATCGTCCCGCCCTTCGTGGACGCAGGACACACCGTGAGGACGCCCGCCATGCCCCAGCCCCCCTTGTTGCTTGCCCTGCGCGCGGCGCTGGCCGCGCTGGTCCTCCTGGCGTGGGCCGGGCCCGCGCCGGCCAGCGATTCGGGTCCCGTGATCGAGCAGATCCGCGCACAGGGGCGCCTCGTGATCGGCCACCGCGAATCCTCGGTGCCGTTTTCCTACCTGGGCCCCGACAAGCGGCCCATCGGCTACGCGGTGGACGTCTGTCGCCGCCTGGCCGCCGCCGTGCAGGCCCGGCTGGCGCTGCCGGCCTTGCCGATCGAGTACCTGCAGCTCACCCCGGCCAACCGCATCGAGATGATCGAGACCGGCAAGGCCCAGCTGGAATGCGGTTCCACCACCAACAACGCGCAACGGCGCGAGAAGGTGGCCTTCACCATTCCCCACTTCATCACCGGCGCGCGCATGCTGGTCAAGGCGAACAGCGGCATCGACCGCATCGACCAGCCCGAGGTCAAGCGCGTGGCCGTGACCCGCAACACCACGCCGCTGGCCGCGGTGCGGCGCATCCAGGCCGAGCGGGGCCTGCGCTTCGAGATCGTCGAGACCGAGGACCACGAGAAAGCCGTGCAGATGGTGGAGCGCGGCGAGGCGCAGGCCTTCGTGATGGACGACGTGCTGCTCTATGGACTGGCGTCCACCCGGCCCGACCCCAAGGCGCTCAAGGTGGTGGGCCGCTTCATCACCACCGAGCCGCTGGCCATCATGCTGCCCAAGGGCGATCCGGCGTTCAAGAAAATCATCGACGATGAAATGCGCCGCCTGATCTACAGCCACGAAATCCACGCCATCTACCAGCGCTGGTTCGAGCAGCCGATCCCGCCGAACAACCTGCCGATGAACCTGCCCATCAGCTACCTGCTGCGCGACTTCTGGAAGTACCCCACCGACCAGGTGCCCTGAGGCCGGCCGAAGCCATCCGTGGTGGCTGCGACAATCGCGGCACCATGAGCGCCGCCACCCCCGACTCCCTGACCCTCACCCGCCCCGACGACTGGCACCTGCACGTGCGCGATGGCATCGCCCTGCAGGCCGTGGTGCCCCACACCGCCGCCCAGTTCGGCCGCGCGATCATCATGCCCAACCTCAAGCCGCCGGTGACCACGGCGGCGCAGGCGCAGGCCTACCGCGAGCGCATCCTGGCGGCCGTGCCCGCCGGCGTGGCCTTCGAGCCGCTGATGACGCTCTACCTCACCGACAACCTGCCGCCCGAGGAAATCGCGCGCGCCCGGGCGGCCGGTGTCGTGGCCCTCAAGCTGTACCCCGCCGGCGCCACCACCAACAGCGACGCGGGCGTGACCGACATCCGCAAGACCCACAAGACCCTGGAGGCCATGCAGCGCGAAGGCCTCAAGCTGCTGGTGCATGGCGAGGTCACGTCCGCCGACATCGACCTGTTCGACCGCGAGGCGGTGTTCATCGACCAGGTGCTGATCCCCCTGCGCCGCGACTTCCCCGAACTGAAGATCGTGATGGAGCACATCACCACCAAGGAAGCCGCGCAGTACGTGGCCGGTGCGGGTCCGCACACGGCGGCCACCATCACCGCGCACCACCTGCTCTACAACCGCAACGCCATCTTCCTGGGCGGCATCCGTCCGCACTACTACTGCCTGCCCGTGCTCAAGCGCGAGACGCACCGCGTGGCCCTGGTGCAGGCCGCCACCAGTGGCAGCGACCGCTTTTTCCTGGGCACCGACAGCGCGCCGCACCCCGCGCACCTGAAGGAGCACGCGGTGGGCTGCGCGGGCTGCTACACGGCGCACGCGGCCATGGAGCTGTACGCCGAAGCCTTCGAAGCCGCCGGCGCGCTGGACAAGCTCGAGGGCTTCGCCAGCTTCCACGGGCCCGACTTCTATGGCCTGCCGCGCAACGCCGGCACGGTCACGCTGCGGCGCGAGACCTGGACGCCGCCCGAGTCCTATGCCTTCGGCGAGGCCGAACTCAAGCCCCTGCGCGCGGGCGAGGCGCTGCGCTGGCGGCTGCTGGCCTGAACGCTGGCGACGGCATGGCCATTCACTGGTCGGCCCCGTGGTTCGCCTCCGTGGCCGAGGCGGGCCGTGCGGTGCAGGCCGCGCAGGCGCAGGGCCTGCCCCTGCCCGAGGCCCTGAACCGGCATGCGCCGGGTCCGCTGCGCGCCGTGTCCCAATCGGCCTTGCCCGAGGGCCAGGCCTATGAGGCCTTCATCGCCGCCACGGCCAGCGTGCCCACGCGCGAGAACCTTCACGACCTGTTCAATGGGCTGATCTGGCACCGCTTTCCCGCGAGCAAGCGCCAACTCAACCGCCTGCAGGCCCAGGCCATCGCGGCCGACGGCGTGGGCGCGGTGCGCGGGCCGCTGCGCGACGCCATCACCCTGTTCGACGAGAACGCAGCCCTGCTGCAGGCCCCCGAGCCGCTGTGGCGGGCCCTGCGGGCGCGCGACTGGACCGAGCTGTTCGTCGCGCAGCGGGGGGCTTGGGCGCGCGCGCGGCTGCTGCCCTTCGGGCATGCGCTGCTGGAAAAGCTGGCCCGGCCTTACAAATCCATCACCGCGCACGTGTTGGCGCTGCCCGTGCCCCAGTCGCTGGGCGACGACCTCGCGGCCTGGGACGCCTGGCTGGCCGCGCAACTGGACGCCGCGCGGCTGCGCGCCAAACCCTTCACGCCGCTGCCCGTGCTGGGCGTGCCGGGCTGGTGGGACGGCAACGCCGACCCCGCGTTCTACGCCGATGCGGCGGTGTTCCGTCCGCCGCGCGCGGCTTGAAACCGGCGCCATCAACCCCACTTTCGGTGCCGGTATCATCCGCTGCCCTTGACCTGGCACCGGGAACCTGAAGGCCCGAAACCGGGTCAGTGGCGCAGCCGGCCCCCACGCGCCGGCGCCTAACGGAGCACACATGAAACGCATCCTGCTGTTCGTCCTGACCAACGTCGCCGTGATGGCGGTGTTGCTCATCACCACGCGCATCCTCGGCGTGGACCGTTTCCTCACCGCCAACGGCCTGAACATGACGGCGCTGGCGGGCTTCTCGCTCGTCATCGGCTTCGGCGGCGCGATCATCTCGCTGCTCATCAGCAAGCCCATGGCCAAGTTCAGCACCGGCGCGCGCGTGATCAACCAACCGCAGACGGCCGACGAAGCCTGGATCGTGCAGACGGTGCAGAAATTCGCCGACAAGGCGGGCATCGGCATGCCCGAGGTGGCCATCTTCGAGGGCGCGCCCAACGCCTTTGCCACCGGCGCCTTCAAGAACAGCGCGCTGGTCGCCGTGTCCACCGGCCTGCTGCAGAACATGACGCGCGAAGAGGTCGAGGCCGTGATCGGCCACGAGGTCGCGCACGTGGCCAACGGCGACATGGTCACCATGACGCTGATCCAGGGCGTGATGAACACCTTCGTGGTGTTCCTGTCGCGTGTCATCGGCTACGCGGTGGACAGCTTCCTGCGCCGCGGCAGCGACAGCAACTCGGGCCCCGGCATCGGTTACATGGTCACCACCATCGTGATGGACATCGTGCTGGGCTTCCTGGCCGCCATCATCGTGGCCTGGTTCAGCCGCCAGCGCGAGTTCCGGGCCGACGCCGGCGCCGCGCAGCTGATGGGCCGCAAGCAGCCCATGATCAATGCCCTGGCCCGCCTGGGTGGCCTCACGCCCGGCGAACTGCCCAAGACCATGCAGGCCCTGGGCATCACCGGTGGCCTGGGCAAGCTGTTCAGCACCCACCCGCCGATCGAAGAGCGCATCGCCGCGCTGCAGCAAGGCTGATCGCGCCGCGAGCGCCCGGCAAAAAAGGCCACCCTGGGGTGGCCTTTTTCTTGAGCCGCCGGGTGGCGGAAGAACTCAGCGGTTGCGCTCGAAGCGGGGGTAGCCGTGGTCGTGGTAGCCCGGACCGGGGTGGCCGCGCCAGCCCGGGGGCCGGAAGTAGCGCTGGCCGCCAATGATCACGACCTCGGTGGAGATGTTGGAGTAGCCCGGCGCGTAGCCGTCGCTGTACACCACGGGCGGCTCCGGCGTTTCGTAGCGCACCTGCGGGCGCGAAGGGTAGGCGGGGGGCGGCGGGGGCATGGCGTCCACGGGCGTGACGTTCAGGCGCACGTAACGGCCCGGGTCTTGCGCCATCTGGGTGCGGTACTGCTGACCGGCGTACTCGTAGACCACGTCGTAGGCCACGGTGCGGGGCTCGTAGAACGTCTGCGTGCCGCAGTTGCGCACGATCTCGGTCTGCGGCGGGCTGGAGCCTTCGATGCGGTTGCCCAGCATGGCGCCGCCGATGAGGCCGATGACGGTGGCCGCGGCGCGGCCGCTGCCATCACCGATGGCGTTGCCCGCCGCGCCGCCCGCGATGGCGCCCAGCACCGCGCCGGCGCCCGACTTGCGGCCCGGGTAGGTCACCTGCTGATCGGAGCAGACATCGCGCGGCACGGCCACCTGCTGGATGATGGGTGTGCTGCTGATGACGCGGCCTTGCGCTTCCTGGGCGTGGGCCGCGCCGGTGGCGGCGGCCAGCGCGGCCGCCAGGGGAAGCCAGACGAGCGATCGGGGGGTGTTCACGGAAGGCTCCTGAAAGAGGAATGGGGAAGCTGCATGCTGCGCCTGGGACGTCAAGCCGGCGCGCCAAGCTTGTCATTTTTTGTAAAGCCCCCGACGGGCGGCAGGCCGAGCAGGTCCCGGGCCAGGGCCTCGGCCACTTTCAGGCCGTCCACGCCGGCCGACAGGATGCCGCCGGCGTAACCCGCGCCTTCGCCCGCCGGGTACAGGCCGCGCGTGTTCGGGCTTTGCAGGCCTTCGTCGCGGTGAATGCGCAGCGGCGCAGAGGTGCGTGTTTCCACGCCGGTGAGCAGGGCGTCCGGCAGGTCGTAGCCGCGGATCTGGCGGCCGAAGGCGGGCAGGGCTTCGCGGATGGCCTCGATGGCGTAGGCCGGCAGCGAGGGCGCGAGGTCGGTGAGGTGCAGGCCGGGCTTGTAGGAGGGTTCGACCTCGCCCAGCGCGGTGCTGGGCCGCGCGGCGAGGAAGTCGCCCACGCGCTGGCCGGGCGCGCTGTAGTCGCTGCCGCCGAGTTCGTAGGCGCGGCTCTCCAGCTGGCGCTGCAGCACCACGCCGGCCAGTGGGTGGTGACGGCCTTGGGCGCGCAGGGTCTCGGCCTGGGCGGCGTAGCGCGCGCCGTCGGCTTCGCCGAAGGCGGCGGTCCACAGCGGCGTGTCCTGCGGAAAGCGCTGCGGGTAGTCGTTGGGCTCGATGCCGACCACCAGGCCCGAATTGGCGTTGCGCTCGGCGCGTGAGTATTGGCTCATGCCGTTGGTGACCACGCGCCCGGGCTCGGACGTGGCCGCCACCACCGTGCCGCCCGGGCACATGCAGAAGCTGTAGACCGCGCGGCCGTTTTTCGCGTGGTGCACGAGCTTGTAGTCGGCCGCGCCGAGCAGCGGGTGGCCGGCGTGGCGGCCCCAGCGGGCGCGGTCGATCAGGCTTTGCGGGTGTTCGATGCGGAAACCCACCGAGAAAGGCTTGGCTTCCATGGCCACGCCCTGGTCCCAGAGCCAGGCAAAGGTGTCGCGCGAGCTGTGGCCCAGCGCCAGCACCAAGCGCCGCGCGGGCAACTCCAGGTGCTCGTCCGTGTCGAGCCGGTGCACGCGCAGGGCGCGCACGCGCCGCGCGGCGCCATCGCCCTCGGTGACCAGGCCCGTGAGCTGGTGCTGGAAACGGATCTCGCCGCCCAGGGCGATGATTTTTTCGCGCATGGCCTCCACCACCTTCACGAGCTTGAAGGTGCCGATGTGCGGGTGCGCGGTGTAGAGGATTTCGCCCGGCGCGCCCGCGTCGACAAACTCGTTCATCACCTTGCGGCCGAAGAAACGCGGGTCTTTGATCTGGCTGTAGAGCTTGCCGTCGGAGAACAGGCCCGCGCCGCCTTCGCCGAACTGCACGTTGCTCTGCGGGTTCAGCACGCGGCGGCGCCACAGGCCCCAGGTGTCCCGGGTGCGCTCGCGCACGGGCTTGCCGCGCTCCAGCACGATGGGCCGCAAGCCCATCTGCGCCAGGGCGAGCGCCGCGAACAGACCGCAGGGGCCGAGGCCCACCACCACGGGGCGCTCGTCCCCGGTGCGCGGAAACCCCTCGGGCGCGTGGCCGGGCGCGGTCCACGACATGTCGGGCGTAGCACGCACATGCGGGTTTTGGGCGTGGCGCGACAGCAAACCCGGCTCCGCCGAGGCGTCGGCGAGGGCCACATCGACGATGTAGACCGCCAGCAGCTCGGCCTTGCGGGCGTCGAAGCTGCGCTTGAAGACCGTCAGCGCGGCGATGGCGGCGGGGTCGATGCCCAGGGCCTGCGCGGCCAGTCGGGTGAGCGCCTGCACCGGGTGCGGTGGCGGCGCGCGGTCGGCCTCGGTTTCGCTGGGCGCGTCGGCGGCGCGGCGCGCTTCGGCCGGCACCTCGGCCAGGGGGAGTTTGAGTTCGGCGATGCGGATCATGGGTCGTGGGGCTTGTGGCGATCAAGCAGACGAAGCCGCGCATTGTCCCCAATCCCGCGCCCGACCCGGTTTTGAATTGATCCGGGCAAAATAAAAATACCCGGGTATAATTTCGACCATGTCTGCAAAATCTCCCTCCCGGTGCACCGCCTTCCTGGGCGCGCGGCGCGTGGCTTTCGGCGCATGCGACGAGGTCGCCCGCGCCTTGGGCGCGCTGGACCTGTCGGCTGGTGGCCTGCTGGTGTTCGACGACGCCAGTGGTGCGCTCGTCGACTACCCTTTCCCGGCCCCGCCGCCCGATGCCCCTGTCGCCGCCGCGCCGCAGGTGGGCCGGCCGCGCCTGGGCGTGGTGGCGCGCGAGGTGACGCTGCTGCCCCGCCACTGGGACTGGCTGGCCCGCCAGCCCGGCGGCGCCTCGGCCGCGCTGCGCCGGCTGGTCGACGAAGCGCGTCGCGTGCACGCCGGCCGCGACGCGCGGCGCGAGGCCACCGAACGCGCCTACCGCTTCATGAGCGCCATCGCAGGCGGCTTTCCCGGCTTCGAGGAGGCCGCGCGCGCGCTGTTCGCGCACGACGCCGAGGCCTTCGCCCGCCAGATCGCGCCCTGGCCGCCGGACGTGCAGGCGCACGCCAGCTGGCTGGCGCGCGAGGCCTTCATGGCCACCGGCCCCGCCGATCCCGACGCCGACCCCAACGACTGATCCACCCTTTCCGGACCCTTCCCATGCCTCCCTCCACACAAGGCCCGCTCTGGCGGGTCTATCTCGTGTTCCTCGTGCCCATGGTGCTGTCCAACATCCTGCAAGGGCTGTCGGGCACGCTCAACGGCATCTTCATTGGGCAGATGCTCGGCACGCACGCGCTGGCGGCCGTCTCGGGCATGTTCCCCATCGTGTTCTTTTTCATCTCGCTGGTGATCGGCCTGGGCGCGGGCGCCTCGGTGCTGATCGGCCAAGCCTGGGGCGCGCGCGAGCCGCACAAGGTGAAGGCCATCGCCGGCACGGCGCTGATGCTGGGGGCGCTGATCGGTCTGGTGGCCGCCGCGCTGGGCGTGGCGTTCGCGCGGCCCGCCATGCAGGCCCTGGGCACGCCGCTGGACGTGTTGGACGACGCCGTGGCCTACGCGCGCGTGATGCTGCTGATCATGCCGCTGCTGCTGGTGTTCATCCTGTTCACGCAGTTGCTGCGCGGCATCAGCGACACGGTCTCGCCGCTGCTGGCGCTGCTGATGTCCACGGTGCTGGGGCTGTTGCTCACGCCGGCGCTCATCAAGGGCTGGCTGGGCCTGCCGCCGCTGGGCATTCAAAGCGCGGCCTACGCGGGCCTGGTGTCCTACGCGCTGGCGCTGGTGTTCCTGGGCTGGCGCCTGGCGCGCCAGGGCAGCGTGATGGCCTTCGACGCCGAGATGCGGGCCGCGCTGCGGCTGGACCGCGCCATCCTCGGCAAGGTGATGCGCATCGGCCTGCCCACGGGCGTGCAGATGGTGGTGATCTCCGTCTCGGAGCTGGTCATCCTGGCGCTGGTCAACGGCCACGGATCGCAGGCCACGGCGGCCTACGGCGCGGTCACGCAGGTGGTGAACTACGTGCAGTTCCCGGCGCTGTCCATCGCCATCACCACCTCCATCCTGGCGGCGCAGTCCATCGGTGCGGGCCGGGTCGACCGGCTCGGCGCCATCCTGCGCACCGGCTTGTGGCTCAACCTGGTGCTCACCGGCGCCTTGGTGCTGCTCGGCTACGGGCTGTCGCACCACCTGCTGGGGCTGTTTCTCACGCAGGCCGAGGTGCGGCTGCAGGCCGAGCACCTGCTGCACATCATGCTGTGGAGCATCCTGGTCTTTGGTTTCCAGGCCATCGTCGGCGGGTTGATGCGCGCCAGTGGCGTGGTGATGGTGCCCATGGCGATCTCCATCTTCTGCATCCTGGGCGTGCAGCTACCCGCCGCCTGGCTGCTGGACGCGCGGCTCGGCCTGCCGGGCATCTGGCTGGCTTTCCCCGTGGCCTACGTGGCGATGCTGCTGCTGCAGACGGCGTTCTACCGCTTTGTCTGGCGGCACCGCCGCATCGAGCGGCTGATCTGAGGACGCGGGATAATCGCGCCCGTGAAGCGCGCCAGACCGCCGCTGGCACAAGACCCGAAAGGGTGTGCTGGAGGAACGTCCGGACTGCGCAGGGCAGCGTAGGAGGTAACACCTCTCCACCGACAAGCCCCGAGGGTTCGCCCGCGGGGCCCTAAGGTGAGGATCAGAGCAACAGAGACGAGTCGGTCCGGGGCAACCCGGACCGGGTGAAACGGGCAATCTCTACGCGCAGCAACACCAAATAGGCCAGCGTTGATGTGGCTCCGCGGAGCTGGCGGGTAGGTGGCATCGAGCCGTTCGGGTGACCGGCGGCCCAGAGGAATGGCGGTCACGTTCCGGGCAACCGGGGCGCACAGAATCCGGCGTACCGGCGCGCTTCACACTTTTCTTCCTGCCGTCATGTGCCGGCCGCGCCAGCGGCCAGGTACGGCGTTTGCCCTATCGGTCCCGGAGGGTTTTTGACCGAAAGGACCGCACATGACGCACCTCAGCAGAACCATGCTCGTTTCCCTGCTCGCGGCGGGGCTGGCCAGCGCCGCCTCCGCCCAGCAGGTCCAGTCCCCGTCCGACCCGAAGCTGTACGGCGAGATCGGCTTGTCGCAGCTGAAGATCACCGCCAAGGACGGCCCCCTGAGCGCCGAGGCCAAGCCCGGCCTGCTCACGGGCACGCTGGGCTACCGCCTGTGGCCGTTTCTGTCCGTCGAAGGCCATGTGGCCGGCGGCGTGATGAAGGACGAGATCAAGCTCAATGGCGTGAACACGGGCATCGATGCCAAGGTGCCCAGCACCTACGGCCTGTTCCTCAAGCCGACGCTGCCGCTGGGCGAGCGGGTCGAGCTGTTCGGGCGCGTGGGCGTGGCGCGGACCAAGCTGGAGCTGTCGGCGGGCGGCATCAACCGGGACGACACCGGCACCGACACGGCCTACGGCCTGGGGGTCAATGTCCACCTGAGCCCGGTGTCCTACCTGCAGGCCAACTGGATGAACTACCACGACAAGGACGGCGTCAAGGCCGAGGGCGTGGGCATCGTGTACGGCCGGCGCTTCTGAGCGCGCGGCGCAGGCCAGGCCGCCAGCGGCCTGGCCGCCGTCCTCAGGCGTTGAAGCCGCCCAGGGCGCGGATGCGCTCCACGTGGGCGAGCAGCGAGCGCCGCGCCACCGGCCACAGGCGCTCGGGCACGTCGTCGTAGGCCAGCGGCACCCAGTCGTCCAGGCCGCCGTCGGGGCGGACCTGCATGGCGCGCGCGATCTTGGCCTCGCGCGCGAGCCGGTGCGCCTTGAGCTGGTCGATGGCGCGCCGCGCGCCGCCCTCCACCGGCGCCGAGGGGTTGTCGGCCGTGCGCCGCAGGTCGCCCAGCACGTGGCCGTGCGCGGGCAGGATGAATTCGATGCCCTGTTCGTCGCACAGCGCGGCCAGGCGGTCCAGCGACGCCAGGTAGGCGCTCATGTCGCCGTCGGGCGGGTCGATCACCGTGGTGCTGCCATTGAGGATGTGGTCGCCCGAGAACAGCAGGCCGTCTTCCAGCAGCACCAGGCACAGGTGGTTGGCCGCGTGGCCGGGCGTGTGCACGGCCATCAGCGTGTGCGTGGTGCCGTCGGGCGCCTGCAGCGCCAGGCGCTCGCCGTCGGCCAGCGCGCGGTCGGGCGTGAAGCGGCTGTTCTCGCGTGCGGTGGCCGCGCTGGCCAGCCCGAGGATGGGTGGGCGCGTGGCGCCGGCCTGCACGCACAGGGTCTGCAGGCGCGCGGCGCCGGGCGAGTGGTCGGGGTGCGAGTGCGTGCAGACGATGGCGCGCAGGTCGGCGCCGCAGGCGCGCCACAGGCGTTCGATGTGCGCGCCGTCGTCCGGGCCCGGGTCGATGGCGATGTAGCCGCTGGCCGGGTCGCCCACGATGTAGCTGTTGGTGCCGGGGCCGGTCATGACGCCGCTGTTGGGCGCGGTCAGGCGCATCACCTGCTTGAGCAGCGGCACCGGCTGTTCGTGCTGCCAGTCCAGCGGGTGCACGATCTGGCCGTCGGGGCAGACCAGGGCCAGCTCACCGAAGGGCGGCTCGTGTTCCATGTGGCGCGACTCGCGGCCCCGGACCAGGCCGGCGCGCGGGCAGCTGGTCCACAGTGGTTCGTCGTGCGCGGCGCAGGCGTCCAGCACCGCTTGCACCGAGGCGTGGGCCTGCAGGCGCTCCAGCGTGCGGATGGTCGGGAAGATGATGAAAAACTGGCCGGCGGCGTGGCGCGCCAGCGCGTCGGCCGGGCGCACCCACAGGGGCTCGAACTGCTCGCTCTCGTCGGCCACGGGCTCCTGGCCCTCGGGCATGCGCGCGATGAGGAACGGCACATCGAAGCGGCGCGAGAGGTCGCGGTCGGTGATCCAGTGGGCGAGCACGAAGACCTCGTCGGCCGCCAGCTTGAGCCCGCGCGCGGTGCATTGCGGCGCGAAGGGGGCTTTTCGGTCGAGCGCGGCGATGTCCTCGGCCGTGGCCCAGCCGCCGTCGGCGCGGCGCGCGAGCAGCACGCCCAACTCCTCGAAGCTCTCGCGGATGGCGGCGATGGCCTGGGTCAGGCGCAGGTCGGTCTGTGTGGGGCGGCGCGCGGCGGCGCCGAAGGCCTGGGCGTCGGCGGCGTCGATGCCGCCACCCGGGAACACGTAGGCGCCGGGCGCGAAGCTGGCCGTCATGGAGCGGCGGGTCATCAGAACCTCGACACCATCGGGTCCGTCGCGCAGCAGCAGCACGGTGGCGGCGGGGCGCAGCGGCGCGGCAGGGCGGGGCGGGTGCAGGAGTTGGGTGGGGCGGACCATGGCGGGATTGTGGGGGAGGGCGGCACGGTCTTGCGTCGTGCGCGCGTCAGGGGCCGCGGGCAACGCGGATAATCCGCCTCCATGCGGATCCGCTTCACCAAGATGCAAGGCGCGGGCAACGACTTCGTCGTGCTCGACGAGACGCGCGGACGGCTCGGGCTCAGCACGGCGCAGTACCGCTTTCTCGCCGACCGCCACTTCGGCGTTGGCGCCGACCAAATCCTCTCCGTGCGCGAGGCCCCCGAGCCGGGCCTTGACTTTGAATACGTCATCCACAACGCCGATGGCGGCGAGGTGGAGCACTGCGGCAACGGCGCGCGCTGCTTCGTGCGCTACGTGCACGACAAGGGCCTGAGCGAGCGAAACCCGCTGCGCGTGAAGGTGAAGAACGGCGTGTTGGAACTCAAGCGCCTGCCCGACGGCCGCGTCACCGTGGACATGGGCCCGCCGGTCTTCGCGCTGTCCCAGGTGCCCTTCGACGCCAAGGGCCTGAAGGCCGAGAAGCTCGGCAACTTCGAGCGCTGGCCGCTGGCCGTGCCCTACGCGGGCGACCAGTACGTGGCGGTGCTGTCCATGGGCAACCCGCACGCGGTGCTGCTGGTCGACGACGTCGACACCGCGCCGGTGGCGGCCTGGGGCCCGCTGATCGAAAACCACGAGCGCTTTCCCCGGCGCGTCAACGCCGGCTTTCTGCAGGTGATCGACACCCGCACCGTGAAGCTGCGCGTGTACGAACGCGGTGCGGGCGAAACCCTGGCCTGCGGCACCGGTGCCTGCGCCGCCGTGGTGGCGGGCATCCGCCTGGGCTGGCTGGGCTCGCGCGTGGACGTGCACACCCGTGGCGGCGTGCTCACCATCGAATGGGTCGACACGCCCGAACACGACGCCCCCGTGTTCATGACCGGCCCCGCCACCCCCGTGTTCGAGGGCGAGATCACCGTGCCCGACGAGCTGAACCAACCGTAGTCTTTTTCGCCCACCACCATGACCCAGCCGATCCCGCCCATCACCGAGGACGACATCGCCCAGTACCTGGCCAACAGCCCCGACTTCTTCGAGCGCCACGCCAGCCTGCTGGCGGCGGTGCAGCTCACCAGCCCGCACGGCGGGCGCGCCGTGAGCCTGCAGGAGCGCCAGGCCGAGATGCTGCGCGAGAAGATCCGCGGCCTGGAGCTCAAGGCCGCCGAGATGATGCGCCACGGCAAGGAGAACACCGCCATCGCCGACAAGCTGCAGCGCTGGATGCGCGAGCTGCTGCTGGTGCGCGAGGCGCGCGACCTGCCGCGCGTGGCCGCGACCGAGCTGTCGGCGCAGTTCCTGGTGCCGCAGGTGGGCATCAAGGTCTGGGGCGTGTCGGCCGAGTTCGCCGGCGAGGACTACGCCCAGGGCGCGAGCCAGGATGCCCAGGCTTTCGCGGGCTCGCTGGCGGTGCCGTACTGCGGCCACAACCCGGGCCTGGAGGCCGCGCAGTGGCTGGTCGATCCCTCGTCGGCCCAGTCGCTGGCGCTGATCCCGCTGCGCGCGGGCGCCGCGCCCGAGGCCTTCGGCCTGCTGGTGCTGGCTTCGCCCGACCCGCAGCGCTTCGCCTCCGACATGGGCACCGACTTCCTCGAACGCATCGGCGAACTCACCAGCGCCGCGCTCTCGCGCCTGCGCCCGGTGGTGGCCGCGGCCACGGAATGAGCCACGCCGGGCCGGCCCGCAGCGACGACGCCGGCCTGGTGCGGGCCTACCTGGACCACGTGCGCGTGGACAAGCGCCTGGCCGATCGCACGCTGGCGCTCTACACGGGCGATCTGGAGAAGCTGCAGGCGAATGCGCGCGAGGCCGGCGTGGCCCTGGCGGACGTGATGCCCGCGCACGTGCGGCGTTGGGTGGCGCAGATGCACTCGGGTGGGCGCAGCGCGCGCGGCATCGCGCTCATCCTCTCGGGCTGGCGCGGCTTCTACGGCTGGCTGGGCCGCCAGGGCCTGATCCAGCAGCACCCGGTGAACGACGTGCGCGCGCCCAAGGCCGGCAAGCCCCTGCCCAAGGCCCTGCCGGTGGACGAGGCCGTGCGCCTGATGGGCCACGCAGACGCCGAGGACGACCCGGCGCTGGAGGCGCGCGACGCCTGCATCGCCGAACTGCTGTACGGCTGCGGCCTGCGCATCGGCGAGCTGGTGGGGCTGGACGTGGCGGCCAGCGCCACGGCGCGCGGTTGGATCGACCTGAGCGGCGCCGAGGCCCACGTGCTTGGCAAGGGCAGCAAGCGGCGCAGCGTGCCCGTGGGCCGCGCGGCGCTGGACGCGCTGCGGCGCTGGCTGGACCTGCGCCCCGCCTTCGCGCGGGACGACGCGGCGCTGTTCATCGGCCAGCGCGGCGGGCGGCTCACGCCGCAGTACATCCGTGTGCGGCTGAAGCGCCGTTCCATCCAGGCCGGCCTGGCCACGCCGGTGCACCCGCACATGCTGCGCCATTCCTACGCCAGCCATGTGCTGCAGTCCAGCGGCGACCTGCGGGCCGTGCAGGAACTGCTGGGCCACGCCAGCATCGGCACCACGCAGGTGTACACCCGGCTGGATTTCCAGCACCTGGCGCGCGTCTACGACGCCGCGCACCCGCGCGCCCAGGCCCGCAAGCCACGCGCCAAGTAAGGCCACCCCACCCCACGGACACGACCGGGCATGAAATCCATCCGACTCAGGCCCGGCAAGGAACGCTCCCTGCAGCGCCACCACCCCTGGGTGTTCGACGGTGCCATCGCCAAGGGTGGCGGCGACCCCGGCGAAACCGTGCGCGTGGAGGGTGCCGACGGCCAGTTCCTCGCCTGGGGCGCCGTCTCGCCCGCCTCGAAAATCCGCGTGCGCGCCTGGAGCTTCGATCAACGACAGCGCATCGACGCCGCCTTCTTCAAGGAGCGCTTGCGCGCCGCCCTGGCCCTGCGTGAGCGCCTGGCGATCGACAGCGATGGCGTGCGCCTGGTGCACGCCGAGTCCGACGGCCTGCCCGGCCTGGTGGTGGACCGCTACGGCGACACCCTGGTCGCCCAGTTCGGCGCCGCCGGCGTCGAGCGCTGGAAGGACGTGATCGCGGACGCCCTGCTCGAGCTCAGCGGCTGCGAGCGCCTGTACGAGCGCAGCGACACCAGCAGCCGGCGCCTGGAAGGTCTGGCCGACGCCACCGGCTGGCTGCGCGGGCAGGGCGAGACGGCGCTGGTGCTGCAGGAACACGGCTGGCGCCTGGGCCTGGACATCGCCAGCGGCCACAAGACCGGCTACTACCTCGACCAGCGCGACAGCCGCGCCGCCTGCCGCGAACTGGTGGCGCGGCACCGCCTGGCCGAGGTTTTCAATGGCTTTTGCTACACCGGCGGTTTCACCGTGGCCGCGCTCGCCGGCGGTGCCGAGCGCGTGCTCTCCGTCGACTCCTCGGGGCCCGCGCTGGAGCAGGCCCGGGCCAATGTGGCCCTCAATGGCTTCGACGCCGGCCGCTGCGAGTGGCGGGACGCCGACGTCAATGCCACCCTGCGCCGCCTCATCGACGAGGGCCGGCAATTCGACGGCATCGTGCTCGACCCGCCCAAGCTGGCCCCCACGGCGGCGCACGCCGAGCGCGCCGCGCGCGCCTACAAGGACCTCAACCGCCTGGGCTTCAAGCTGCTGCGCCCGGGTGGCGTGTTGTTCACCTTCTCCTGCTCCGGCGGGGTGGGGGTGGAGCTGTTCCACAAAATCGTGGCCTCGGCCGGCCTGGAAGCCGGCGTGGACGGCGTTTTCCTGCAGCGCCTGGGCGGTGCCCGTGACCACCCGATGACGGTGAGCTTCCCCGAAGGCGAATACCTCAAGGGCCTGGTGGTGATGCGCCGGCCCTGAAGCCGGTTCGCACCGGGCTGGCCTACACTCTTCCGCCTTCGTTTTCCCCACCCCCTACGCACCATGGCCCTGATCCCCGCCACCATCCTCACCGGCTTCCTCGGCTCGGGCAAGACGACCCTGCTCAAGCGCGTGCTCACCGAGGCCCACGGCCAGAAGATCGCCGTCGTCGAGAACGAGTTCGGCGAAGAGAACATCGACAACGAAATCCTGGTGGCCGACACCACCGAAAACATCATCCAGATGAGCAATGGCTGCATCTGCTGCACCATCCGCGACGACCTGCGCGCCACGCTGGCCGACCTGGCGCAGAAAAAGCGCAAGGGCGAACTCGACTTCGAGCGCGTGGTGATCGAAACCACCGGCCTGGCCGACCCCGGTCCCGTGGCCCAGACCTTCTTCATGGACGACGAGGTGGCCGAGCAGTACCTGCTGGACGCCATCGTCACCCTGGTGGACGCCAAGCACGCCGCCCAGCAGCTCAACGACCGCCAGGAGGCGCGTCGCCAGGTGGGTTTCGCCGACCAGATCTTCATCAGCAAGGCCGACCTGGTCTCGGCCGACGAGGTCGATGCGCTGGTGCACCGCCTCAAGCACATGAACCCGCGCGCGGCCATGCGGCCCGCGCACTTCGGCGAAGTGGCCATCAACGAGGTCTTCGACCTGCGCGGCTTCAACCTCAACGCCAAGCTCGAGATCGACCCGGACTTCCTCAAGGCCGACGACCACGACCACGACCACGACCACGACCACCATGGCCATGGGCACCACGACCACGCCCATGGCGAGCACTGCGACCACCCCTCGCACCAGCACGGCCACGGGCACCACCACCACCACGACGACGACGTCAAGAGCTTCGTCTACCGCGCCGAGCGCCCCTTCAGCCCCGAAAAGCTGGAGGACTTCCTGGGCGCCATCGTGCAGGTCTACGGCCCGCGCATGCTGCGCTACAAGGGCGTGCTGCACATGCAAGGCACCGAGCGCAAGGTCATCTTCCAGGGCGTGCACCAGCTCATGGGCAGTGACCTGGGCCCCGAGTGGGGGCCGGACGAAAAGCGCGTGAGCAAGATGGTGTTCATCGGCATCGAACTGCCGCGCGACATCCTCGAGCAGGGGCTCGAGCAGAGCCTGGCCTGAACCGGGCGCGGGTCGGGCCGTTCAGCGCAGGGGGCCGGGCCGTGTCGTTTGTCTCACCACGGCCTGCCCCGGTCTGCCGGCCGGCGCGGGCCGCGCTTCGCGCATGGCTACAATCGCGCCCCGAATCAACCAGGGCATTTGTCACACGGCAAGGGGGTATAACAGCGCCTTTGCCGATGGCAGGCCCGGGTTGGAGCCCGTCGCCATCGGTCCACGAGCCGGGCGCGATCCCTGTGAAGGGGCGTGCCGGCCATCCCAAGGAGACCCGTTGTGAAAGCCCCGGCTTCCAAGGCAGCGAAAGCAGGCAAGTCCGTCGCCTCGGGCGCCACGGCGCGTGCCGGCAAGCCGGTGGCACACAAGAAGGCCTCCCCGGTCAAGGCTGTGGCCAAGAAGGCGCCGGTGGCGAAGAAGGCCGTGGCCAAGGCACCGGCGAAGGCACCCGTGAAGGCGCCCAAGGCCGTGGCCAAGAAGGCGGCGCCGAAACCGCTGCCCAAGGCCGTGGCCAAGCCGCCGGTGAAACCCGTTGTCAAGGCCGTGGCAAAGCCCGTGGCCAAAGCGCCGACCGCCAAGAAGCCGGTGGTGAAAGCCGCCGCCAAGGCACCGGTCAAGGCCAAGGTCGCGGCATCGCCCGCCGCCAAGGCCGCGGCCGTGGCCAGCGACCTCATTTCCAAGGTGGCCAGCGCTGCGGCGCCCACCGCGACCGAACCCTCGCCGGCGCCCATGGGCAAACGCGAGGCGCGCAAGGCCATGCTGGCGCAGATGTCCCAGCCGGCCTCCGCGCCCAGCCATGCCCCAGACGCTCCCAAGGCGACTTTCTCTCCCGTGAATGAACGAACCGTCATGACGTCCCCCGCCCCCCCATCCCTGCAGAAGGACCCCAAGCGGGCCAACAACTGGAAGACCCTCAAGGTCGAACAGCTCACCGACGCGGACGTGCTGGCCATGCCCGACAGCGAGTACATGAACGACGTGCAACTGGCGTTCTTCAAGACCAAGCTCAAGGGCCTGAAGACCGACATGCTCAACAACGCGGGTGAAACCACCGAACACCTGCGCGAGGACACCGTCGTCGTGCCCGATCCGGCCGACCGCGCCACCATCGAGGAAGAGCACGCCCTGGAGCTGCGCACGCGCGACCGCGAGCGCAAGCTGCTCAAAAAGATCGAGCAGGCCATCGCCCGCATCGAGGCCGGCGACTATGGCTATTGCGAGGAAACCGGCGAGCCCATCGGCGTGGGCCGGCTCATCGCGCGGCCCACGGCCAGCCTCTCGCTCGAGGCGCAGCAGCGCCGCGAGCTCAAGCAGAAGATGTTCGGCGACTGAGTTCGACCGGCACCGACCCGATCCACAGCCCGGTTCCAATGTCCAAGGACGAATCCAGCGGCGGCTTCCTCTCCAAGGTGGTGAAGTTCGTTCGCCACCCCACCACGAGCTGGGCCGACCTGGACACCCGTCAGTCGGACCGCGAGAGCGAATACAGCAAGGCCGCGCTCAAGGAGATGATCGAGCGCAAGCGGCGCAACGACTTCGTGCGCAAGCGCGAGTTCGACATGCTGCGCAAGATCCGTTCGCGCGAGGGCTCGCCCGCCGAGGCCCAGGGCATGCGCCCGTCCTTCTTCCAGAGCAGCATCCCCTCCAAGCCCGATGACCGGGCGATGACGCTCAAGAAGATCGACGAGATCGAGGCGCAGATGTCCATGCAGTGGTGGAAAACCAAGGGCGCGGACTCGATCACCAGCACCGGTTCACCGGGACCCAACAGCGCCGCGCAGCCGCCCGGAACCTTGCCGTCGAAGGCCCGCGAGGCCTCGCCGATCCGGCCCTTGCCTCAGGTGGACCCGGCGCGCCTGCGCGCCCAGTACGACGTGACCGAGCCCGCGCCGCTGCTGCATCCCTCGGCGCAGCGCGAGCACCAACCCACCGAGCCGATGGCGCTGCGGCCGTCGCAGGCGACGGCGCCCGCGCCGATCAAGCCCCCCAGCAGTCCCCGCACGGGCCTGATGGCGCCGCGCGCGGGCACGCCCAGCAGCCAGCAGTTGGGCTCGGAGTTCTCGGCCTCGCACTTCTACGCGCTGGACGTGCAGGAGGTGGCCCAGGACCCTGAGGTGGAGGAGGCCGCCATCCGCTTCGCCAATGGCGACGATGCCGGTGCGGAACAGGGGCTGCTGGAGGCCGTGTCCGACGGCGGCGCCCGCGTCGACCAGGAGGCCGATTGGCTCGCCCTGTTCGACCTGTACCGCGCCACCGGCCAGCTCGCGCCCTTCGAGAACCGGGCGGTGGAGTTCGTGAACCGTTTCGACCGCTCGGCCCCGCAGTGGTACGACATGCCGGCCGCGGTGCAGCGCATGGTGGTCGCGGCCGACGCGCCGATCGCCGCCGGGCACGCACGCGCCGTGTGGGCCTGCGAGGCCGAACTTGACGCGCACGCCGTGGGCTCGCTGCAGAACGTGCTGACGCGCGCGCGCCAGCCCTGGGTGATCGACTGGAGCCTGCTCAGCAGCATGGACCCCAAGGCCGCGCGCGCGTTGCTGGGCCTGGTCACGCTCTGGACCGACCAGGACGTGGAGCTGCGCTTCGTGGGCGGCGCCAGGCTGCGCGACGTGCTCAAGAGCATGACCCATTCGGGCCGCCGCGACGTCGAGCAGCTGTGGTGGGAGCTGCGCATGGCCGTGCTGCGGCTGATGAACCGGGCGGATGAGTTCGAGCTCACTGCGCTGGACTTCTGCGTCACCTACGAGCTGTCCCCGCCGGGCTGGGAGCGGCCACGCTGCCGCTACCAGTCGATGCGTGGCGATGGCGACGAAGGCCATTCCGTGCTGGGCGAATCGGTGATCGAGACCCTCTCGCCGCCGTCCACGCTTTCGGGCGAGTCGGCCATGGACTCGCAGCCCGGGTCGATCAACCACCTTGGCCTGGTGGAGCTGTCGGGCGAAATCCGCGGCGACGCGCAGAGCACCATCGACATGCTGGAGCAGCGGCTGGAAGGTGCCGACGTGCTGATCCTCTCCTGCCGCAACCTGATCCGCGTCGATTTTTCGGCCGCGGGCACGCTGCTCAACTGGGTGTCGAACCACCATGCGCAGAACCGGCTCGTGCAGTTCGTCGACGTGCACCGACTGGTCTCGGCCTTCTTCCACGTCATCGGCATCACCGAGTACGCGAAGGTGGTCCTTCGCAACGACTAGCAGGAAGCACCCCCGCCGCGCTGCGCGCGACCCCCTCAAAGGGGCGACACCAGCGGCCCGGCAAAGCCGGTTCCGCGGCGTCACTGGGTTGGACCGCGTGGTGCGTGGCGGGTTGTGCGCCGGCTTTTTCTCCATTGCCCCTTGAGGGGGGGCCATCGCATCCCCATCTGCCACCCCATGGAATCTTTTCACGGCACCACCATCGTCTGCGTCCGCCGCGAAACGCCGCAGGGCGTGCAGGTCGCCATCGGCGGCGACGGCCAGGTCACCCTGGGCCACATCGTCATCAAGGGCACGGCGCGCAAGGTGCGCAAGCTCTACCACGACCGCGTGCTGGCGGGCTTCGCTGGCGCCACGGCCGACGCCTTCACCCTGTTCGAACGCTTCGAGGCCAAGCTGGAGAAGCACCAGGGCCACCTGGCGCGCGCGGCCATCGAGCTCACGCGCGACTGGCGCACCGACCGCGTGCTGCGCCGCCTGGAGGCCATGCTCGCGGTGGCCGACCGCAGCGCCGCGCTGGTCATCACCGGCAATGGCGACGTGCTCGAGCCAGAGCACGGCATCGTCGCCATCGGCTCGGGCGGTGCCTACGCCCAGGCCGCGGCCAAGGCGCTCATCGACCACACCGCGCTCAGCGCCGAAGATGTGGTGCGCCAATCGCTCGCCATCGCGGGCGAGTTGTGCATCTACACCAACATGAACCACACCATTGAAACGCTCGACTGAGGCCGTTTGACATGTCTTCGATGACACCCCAGGAGATCGTCTCCGAGCTCGACCGCTTCATCATCGGCCAGAAGGGCGCCAAGCGCGCCGTGGCCATCGCCTTGCGCAACCGCTGGCGGCGTCAGCTGGTGGACGAAAAACTGCGCCCGGAGATCACGCCCAAGAACATCCTCATGATCGGCCCGACCGGCGTGGGCAAAACCGAGATCGCGCGCCGTCTGGCCAAATTGGCCGACGCACCCTTCATCAAGGTCGAGGCCACCAAGTTCACCGAGGTGGGCTACGTCGGCAAGGATGTGGACAGCATCGTGCGCGACCTGGCCGACATCGCCATCAAGCAGACGCGCGACGCGGCGATGCGCCAGCAGCGCGCGCGCGCCGAGGACGTGGCCGAGGAGCGCATCCTCGACGCACTGATCCCGCCGCCGCGCGCCGTGGGTTTCGAGCCCCAGCCCACGCCCGACAGCACCGCGCGCCAGGCCTTCCGCAAGAAGTTGCGCGAGGGCCAGCTCGACGACCGCGAGATCGAGATCGAGGTGGCCGAGCCACGCCCCACGATGGAGATCATGGGGCCCGCCGGCATGGAGGAAATGGCCGAGCAGCTCAAGGGCCTGTTCGGCCAGTTCGGCGCCGGGCGCAAGCAGCAGCGCAAGCTGCGCATCGCCGAGGCACTGAAACTGCTGATCGACGAAGAGGCGGCCAAGCTCGTCAACGAAGACGAGATCAAGGCCCGCGCCCTGCACAACGCCGAGCAGAACGGCATTGTCTTCATCGACGAGATCGACAAGGTGACCTCGCGCAGCGAGAGCGGTGGCACGGCCGAGGTGTCGCGCCAGGGTGTGCAGCGCGACCTGCTGCCGCTGGTGGAGGGCACGACGGTGTCCACCAAATACGGGCCGATCAAGACCGACCACATCCTGTTCATCGCCAGCGGTGCCTTCCACCTGTCCAAGCCCAGCGATCTCATCCCCGAGCTGCAGGGGCGCTTCCCGATCCGCGTGGAACTGCAGTCGCTGTCGGTGGACGACTTCGAGGCCATCCTCACGCAGACCCATGCGTCGCTGGTGCGGCAGTACCAGGCGCTGCTGGAGACGGAGGGCGTGACGCTGGTGTTCCAGCCCGACGGCATCCGCCAGCTGGCCCAGATCGCCTGCGAGGTGAACGAGCGCACCGAGAACATCGGGGCGCGGCGGCTCTCCACGGTGATGGAACATCTGCTCGACGAAGTGAGCTTCGACGCGGCCAAGCTGCAGGGCCAGACCGTGAACATCGACGCCGCCTTCGTGCAGGGGCGGCTGGGCGCGCTCAGCCAGGACGAGGACCTGTCGCGCTACATCCTCTGAGCGGCCTGACTGGTCGGGGCTCCTTTCCCGCCGCCGACCCACCCTCACCGCCCGTCGCCTCGTGAAACGCCCGTGGAACCACCCCACGGGCGTTCCTGTTTTGAAGCTTCACTTGCACTGACCTTTGTAAGTGCTTGCTTTTTATGTGCTTTTTGGTCCTGGATTCCCCGCGAAATCACTTCTAAGTGGTTGATTTCATTGAAAAAAAGTGTGCATGACCCCTGGTGCGCGAGTGTTTTCCTGCTACAGTGGGAATAAGTGCAATTAAGTGGTGGTATGTCCCACCTGAAGGTCAAAAGCGGTGTTCCAGGGCGCGTCTTCGCTGAGTCTCGATGCCAAGGGGCGGCTGTCCGTGCCGACCCGGCACCGCGACGCCCTGGGTGGCTCGCTCACGATCACCAAACACCCCCATGGCTGCCTCATGGTCTTCCCGCGCGAGGCCTGGGAAGACTTCCGCGGCCGCATCGCCAACCTGCCCATGCAGGCCCAGTGGTGGAAACGTATCTTCCTCGGCAATGCCATGGATGTGGAGGTGGACGGCACCGGTCGCGTGCTGGTCTCACCCGAACTGCGCGCCGCGGCGGGCATCAGCAAAGATGTCGTGCTGCTCGGCATGGGCGCCTACCTTGAACTGTGGGACGCCCAGGTGTATGCCGCACAGGAGGCCGAGGCCATGAAGGCCGAGATGCCCGATGTGTTCAAGGACTTTTCCTTCTAAGGGCGGTGGTGGAGACGACATGGGCCCATCAGACCGTCCTGTTGAACGAGGCCGTGCAGGCGCTTTCGATCAACCCGGACGGCCACTACGTCGATGCCACCTTCGGCCGCGGCGGGCACAGCCGCGCCATTCTGCAAAGGCTGTCGCCCCAAGGGCGGCTGACCGTCTTCGACAAGGATCCCCAGGCCATCGAGGTGGCGCACCAACTGGCCGCGCAGGATGCGCGCGTCTCGGTGCGGCACAGCGGCTTTGCGGCCATGACCGAACTGCCGCCGGCCTGCGCCGACGGCATCCTCATGGACCTCGGCGTGAGCTCGCCGCAGATCGACGACCCCGCGCGGGGTTTCTCGTTTCGCCACGACGGCCCGCTGGACATGCGCATGGACACCACGCGTGGCCAGAGCGTGGCCCAGTGGCTCGAGACGGTGCCCATTTCCACCCTGGCGGAGGTCATTCGTGACTATGGCGAAGAACGGTTTGCTGCACCGATTGCAAAGGCGATTGATCGTCGCCGACAGGAACGGGGCCCTGTTCGAACCACCGGCGAGCTGGCCGAAATCGTGGCTGGCGCGGTCAAAACCCGCGAGCCGGGCAAGGACCCTGCAACGCGCACATTTCAGGCTCTTCGGATTTTCATCAACGCCGAGCTTGAAGAGCTGCAACAGGCGCTAGAAGCCAGCCTGTCCCTGCTCAAGCCCCAAGGTCGCCTCGTGGTCATCAGCTTCCACTCCCTGGAAGACCGCCCGGTCAAGCAGTTCATGGCGCGCCACTCGCGCGCCGTGGTGGACCGCCGCGCGCCCTTCGCCGAGCCCGCGCCCACGCGCCTGGCCGAGGTGCACCGCGTGATGCCGTCCGAAGCGGAGGTGCAGGGCAACCCGCGCGCGCGCAGCGCCGTCATGCGCGTGGCCACGCGAACGGGGGTGGCATGAGCGCCGCGCCGGACCGCCTCCAGCCAGCTCGCATCCCTTCGGGGGATCGCGCAGCACACGCAGTGGCCTGCGTGAGGGCCTTGCCATGATCCGGCTCAACCTCGTGCTGCTGCTGGCCGTTCTGGCCAGCGCCTTCTACCTGGTGCACACCCAGTACGAGTCGCGCCGCCTCTACTCGGCGCTGGACCGTGCGCAGACCCAGTCCAAGCGGCTCGACGCCGACCACGAGCAACTGGCCGTGCAGCGCCGCGCGCAGGCCGCGCCCGCGCGCGTGCAGCAACTCGCCCAGCGCCAGCTGCAGATGCGCCAGGTCACCCCGGGCATCACGCAGTACGTGAGCGAGCGCGCAGCCACGCCGGCCCCGGCGCCCGCAGCCGAAGGCGGGGAGGGCGCGCGATGAGCCGCAGCATCAACTACGCCTCCAGCCCGCTGCTGGCGAGCAAGACGCCCGTGTGGCGCAGCAAGTTCATCGTCTTCGGCCTGGCGCTGGCCTTTGCTGGTCTGGCCGGGCGTGCCACCTACGTCCAGGTCATCGGCAACGACTTCTTTCAGCGCCAGGGCGAGGTGCGCTTCGCGCGCACGCTGGAGCTGCCGGCCAACCGCGGCCGCGTGCTCGACCGCAACGGCCTGATCCTGGCCTCCAGCGTGGTGGCGCAGAGCATCTGGGCCATCCCCGAGGACGTGGACAAGAACCACCCCAAGCTGCGCGAACTCGCCCGCCTGCTCGACATGCCGCTCGCCGATCTGCGCAAGCGCCTGGCCGACAACGACAAGACCTTCGTCTGGGTCAAGCGCCAGGTGGATGAGCCCGTGGCGCAGAAGATCGCCGCGCTGGGCATCAAGGGCATCTACCAGCGCCGCGAGTACAAGCGCCAGTACCCCGAGGGCGAGGCCACGGCCCACGTGGTGGGCTTCACCAACGTGGAAGACCGTGGCCAGGAGGGCGTGGAACTGGCGTTCCAGTCGCAACTCGCGGGCAAGGCCGGTTCGCGCCGCGTCATCAAGGACCGCCTGGGCCGCGTGGTCGAGGACGTGCAGGACGTCGTGCCGCCCGTGGACGGCCCCGACCTCAGCCTGTCCATCGACAGCAAGGTGCAGTACTTCGCCTGGCAGAAGCTGCGCCAGGCCGTTCTGCAGCACAAAGCCAAGGCCGGCAGCGTCATCGTGCTCGACACCCGCACGGGCGAGGTGCTGGCCCTGGCCAACTACCCCAGCTACGACCCGAACCAGCGGCGCAACCTCAGTGGCGAGCAACTGCGCAACCGCGTGCTCACCGACACCTTCGAGCCCGGCTCGACGATGAAGCCTTTCATTGCCGCGCTCGCGCTCGACAAGGGCCTGGTGCGGCCCAACACGCCCATCCAGACGGCGCCTGGCCGCATCGTCATCGGTGGCTCCACCATCCGGGACACCCACCCCAAGGACGTGCTGACGGTGTCGGAGGTGATCCAGAAATCGAGCAACGTGGGCACGGTCAAGATGGCCATGCAGATGAGCCCGCGCGAGATGTGGGAGATGTACGCCCAGGTGGGCTTCGGCCAGAAGCCGCAGGTGCCGTTCCCGGGCGCGGTGGCCGGCCGGCTGCGCCCCTACAAGAGCTGGCGCCCGATCGAGCAGGCCACCATGAGCTACGGCTACGGCCTGTCCGTCTCGCTCTACCAACTCGCGCAGGCCTACACCATCTTCGCGCGCGAGGGCGAGCTCATTCCGCTGACCCTGCTCAAGAGCGACACGCCCGCGCAGGGCGTGCGTGTCTTCAGCGCCCAGAACGCGCGCGCCGTGCGCGACATGCTGGGCCTGGTGACCAAGCCCGGCGGCAGCGCCACGCGCGCGCAGACCATGGGCTACTCCGTGGGCGGAAAGACCGGCACCGCGCGCAAGCAAGAGGGCAACGGCTACGCCGAAGGCAAATACCGCGGCTTCTTCGTCGGCATGGCGCCCATCGAGCAGCCGCGCATCATCGTCGCGGTGTCGATCGATGAACCGAGCGAAGGCGGGTTCTATGGCGGCCTGGTGGCCGCGCCCGTGTTCAGCGAGACAGTGCAGGAAACCCTGCGCATCCTCGGCGTGCAGCCCGACATGAACGTCAAGCCGCAGATCTTCGGCGAGCCGGTGGAGGAGACGTTCTGATGGTTCAGACGCTCGTCCATCCCGAAGCCGTGGCCCAGTGGCTGCGCGCCAGCGTCACCGGCGGGCTGGTGTGCGACAGCCGCCGCGTGCGCCTGGGCGACGGCTTCGTGGCCTGGCCCGGCGCGGCCACCGACGGCCGCCGCTTCGTGGCCGACGCGTTGCGTGGCGGCGCCAGCGCGGCCGTGGTCGAGCGCGAAGGCCTGGACGCCTTCGATTGCCGCAACGACCCACGCGTGTTGGCCGTGCCCGGCCTCAAGGCCCAGGCCGGCCCCATCGCCAGCGCCTGGTGCCACGAGCCCAGCGGTGCGCTTGACGTGATCGCCATCACCGGCACCAACGGCAAGACCTCCAGCGCCTGGTGGGCGGCGCAGCTGCTGTCGGCCTGCAACCGGCCCGCGGCGGTGGTGGGCACGTTGGGCATCGGCCGCCCCGGCGCGGCCTTGCTGGCCACCGGCCTGACCACGCCCGACCCGGTGATGCTGCAGCAGGAGCTGCGCGGCTTCGTGGACCAGGGCCTGCGCGCCTGCGCCATCGAGGCCTCGTCGATCGGCCTGGAGGAAGGGCGCCTGAACGGCACGCGCGTGGCGGTGGCCGTGTTCACCAACTTCACCCAAGACCACCTCGACTACCACGGCAGCATGGACGCCTACTGGGCCGCCAAGCAGCGCCTGTTTGATTGGCCCGGCCTCAAGGCCGCGGTGGTCAACGCCGACGACCCGCACGGCGCCGGCCTGCTGGCGCGCCTGCAGGGGCGGGGGTTGGACCTTTGGCCCGTGGCCATCGACAGCGAGGCGCGGCTCGAGGCGCGCGGCGTCGTCACCACGCCCGCGGGCCTGGCCTTCGAACTGATCGAACGCGACCCGCGCGGCCAGGAGCGGCAACGCCAGGCCTTGAGCCTGCCGCTGGTGGGCCGATACAACGTGCACAACCTGCTGGGCGTGCTGGCCGCGGCGCGCGCGCTGGGTGTGCCTTTCGCCGCCGCCGCGCAGGCCTGCGCGGCGCTCACGCCCGTGCCCGGCCGCATGCAGCAGGCACAGGCCGACGCACCTGGCGCGCCGCTGGTGCTGGTGGACTACGCGCACACGCCCGACGCGCTGGAGAAGGCCCTGCAGGCGCTGCAACCGCTGGCCGCGCGGCGCGGCGGGGCGCTGTGGGTACTGATCGGCTGCGGTGGCGACCGCGACCCGGGCAAGCGCCCGCTGATGGGCGCCGTGGCCGAGCGCGAGGCGCGCCACGCCGTGCTGACCAGCGACAACCCGCGTGGTGAAGACCCGGCCACCATCCTGGCGCAGATGGCGCGCGGCCTGAGCGACCCGGCCGCCGCGCGCACCGTGCTTGATCGCGCCGAGGCCATCGCGCTGGCGGTGCGCGAAGCCGCGCCCGCCGACGTGGTGCTCATCGCCGGCAAGGGCCACGAGGACTACCAGGAGGTGCGGGGCGTGAAGTCGCCGTTCTCCGACATCGAGCACGCGCGCCGCGCGCTCGCGCTGCGCCGGGAGGCCGCATGAAGACCCTGGCCGAACTGCTCACCACGCTGCCCGGCGCGCGCGCCGTCGGCCGCATCGCCGCGCCCATTGAGCGCGTGCATTCCGACACCCGCAGCCTGCGCGCCGGCGACCTCTTCGTCGCGCTGCAGGGCGAGCGCTTCGACGCCCATCACTTCCTGGCGCAGGCGGCGGCCGCTGGCGCGGTGGCCGGGCTCGCGCAGCGTGGCCTGGCCGAGGCCGGCCTGCCCGGTACCGAGGTGCCCGATTCGCGTGCCGCGCTGCTGCAGCTGGCGCAGGCCTGGCGCGCCCAGTTCACGCTGCCGCTGATCGCCGTGACCGGCAGCAATGGCAAGACCACGGTCACGCAGATGGTCGCCAGCATCCTGCGCGCGCACGCCGGCGAGGCCGCGCACGCCACACAGGGCAATTTCAACAACGACATCGGTGTGCCGCTCACGCTGCTGCGCCTCAATCCGCGGCACCGCTGCTCGGTGATCGAACTCGGCATGAACCACCCGGGCGAGATCGCCCAGCTCGCCGCCGTGGCGGCGCCCACGGTGGCCTTGGTGAACAACGCGCAGCGCGAGCACCAGGAGTTCATGAGCTCGGTGGAGGCCGTGGCGCGCGAGAACGGCGCCGTCATCGCGGCGCTCGGCGCCGATGGCGTGGCCGTGTTTCCCAGCGACGACGTGCACACCCGCGTCTGGCAGGCGCTGGCCGGCGCGCGGCGCAGCCTCACGTTCAGCGACACCGACCCCGAGGCCACCGTGCGCGCGCACAGCGCGGAGTGGCGCGACGGCGCCTGGGCGCTGCACATCGCCTCGCCGCTGGGCGATGCCGAGGTGCGGCTGCGCATCGCGGGCCGGCACAACGTGCGCAACGCGCTCGCGGCCGCGGCCTGCGCGGTGGCCGCCGGTGTGCCGCTGGACGCCATCGCGCGCGGGCTGGAGGCCTTCGAGCCGGTGGGCGGCCGCTCGCGCGCCATCACCGTCACCGTGGGTGGCCGCGTGCTCACGCTGATCGACGACAGCTACAACGCCAACCCCGATTCCGTGCGCGCCGCGATCGATGTGCTGGCCTCGCTGCCCGCGCCGCACCTGCTGGTGCTGGGCGACATGGGCGAGGTCGGTGACCAGGGCCTGGCCTTCCACCTGGAGGTGCTGCGCCACGCCTTCGCGCGCGGCATCGACGAGGTGCGCGTGAGCGGCACGGCCATGTGCGAGGCCGCCGAGGCCCTGCGCGCGGCCGGCGAGCCCGCGCCGCGTTGCGTCGCCGAGGTGGACGCGCTGGCCACCGACGTGGCCGCCGAGGTCGCCACCGGGGTGGTGGCCAGCGTGCTCGTCAAGGGCTCGCGCTTCATGCGCATGGAACGCGTGGTGCGGGCCGTGCGCGCGCTCGACCCGACGCAGGCCGACAACCACAAGGATTCTTCCCATGCTGCCTAGCATCGCCCTCTGGCTGCAGGGCCTGTCCCCCGAGCTGGGCTTCCTGCGGGTGTTCCAGTACCTCACTTTCCGCGCCGTCATGGCCGCCATGACGGCCTTGGTGGTCGGCCTGGTGGCGGGCCCCTGGTTCATCCGCCGCCTCGCCGCGCTCAAGATCGGCCAGCCGATCCGCGAGTACGCGATGCAAACCCACCTGAGCAAGGGCGGCACGCCCACCATGGGTGGCGTGCTGATCCTGTTCGCCATCGCGGCGTCCACGCTGCTGTGGTTCAACTGGAGCAACCGCTTCGTCTGGATCGTGCTCATCGTGACCCTGGGCTTCGGCGCCATCGGCTGGGCCGACGACTGGCGCAAGGTGGTGCACAAGAACCCCGAGGGCATGCGCTCGCGCGAGAAGTACTTCTGGCAGTCGCTGATCGGCCTGGTGGCGGCCTTCTACCTGGTGTTCGCGGTGTCCGAGACCAGCAACGCGCGCGTGCTGGAGCTCTTCATCGACTGGGTGGGCTCGGGCTTCACGCTGGACCTGCCGCCGCAGTCGGGCTTCATCGTGCCCTTCTTCAAGGAAGTGAGCTACCCGCTGGGCGTGGCCGGCTTCGTCATCCTCACCTACCTGGTCATCGTGGGCGCGAGCAACGCGGTCAACCTCACCGACGGACTGGACGGCCTGGCCATCATGCCGGTGGTGATGGTGGGTTCGGCCCTGGGCATCTTCGCCTACGTCACGGGCAACGCGGTGTTCGCGCGCTACCTGCTGCTGCCGCACATCCCGGGCTCGGGCGAGCTGCTCATCTTCTGCGCCGCCATGGCCGGCGCCGGCCTGGCCTTCCTCTGGTTCAACACCCACCCGGCGCAGGTCTTCATGGGCGACGTCGGCGCGCTCGCGCTGGGCGGCGCGCTGGGCACCATCGCGGTCATCGTGCGCCAGGAGATCCTGCTCGCCATCATGGGCGGCATCTTCGTGGTCGAGGCGCTGTCGGTGATGCTGCAGGTCACCTACTTCAAGTACACCAAGAAGCGCTACGGCGAAGGCCGGCGCCTGTTCCAGATGGCGCCGCTGCACCACCACTTCGAGAAGAAGGGGTGGAAGGAAACCCAGGTGGTGGTGCGCTTCTGGATCATCACCATGCTGCTGTGCCTGATCGGCCTGTCCACGCTCAAGCTGCGATGAAAGACCAGCACGTCCTCATCCTCGGTCTGGGCACCTCAGGGCTGTCCATGGCCTGCTGGTGCGCGCGCGAAGGTGCGCACGTGACCGTGGCCGACACGCGGGCCGCGCCGCCGCAGCTCATGGCGCTGCAGGGCGCCTGCCCCGAAGCTCGCTTCGTCAGCGGCGCTTTCGACGAGGCCTTGCTGGCCCGCGAGCCCTGGGCCTTCATCGCGCGCAGCCCCGGCCTGATGCCGGCCGAGCTGCAGGGCGTGTTCGCCTTCGCGCGCGAGCGCGGCGTGCCGGTGCTCACCGAACTGGATCTGTTCGCCCAGGCCCTGCAGGGCCTGTCGCGGCGCGAGCGCTTCCCCTACCGGCCGCAGGTGCTGGCCATCACCGGCACCAACGGCAAGACCACGGTCACCTCGCTCGCCGGGCAGTTGCTGGATCGCGCGGGCTGGTCCGTGGCCGTGGCGGGCAACATCGGCCCGGCCCTGCTGGACGTGCTGGCCGCCGCGCTGCGCGCGGAGGCCGTCGCGCAGGCGGCCGACGACGAGCGCGAAGCGGCGCAAGCCGCCGAGGCCGAGGCCCTGGCCGAACAGGCGAAGGCCGTGGCAGCGGCGTCGCCCGCCGAGCCCGAGCCCGAGCCCGAGGACACGCCGCCGGGCGAAGCGCCAGCCGAGGCAGAGGCCAACGACGGCCCCGTCTCCGCCGAAACCTCGGCCGCCGACGAAGCCGCGCCCGCCGCAGCGGACGACGAGGGCCCCGCGCTCATCGCGCCGCCGCCGCCCGAGCCGCCCCAGCCCCCGCACCTGCCGCGCGTATGGGTGCTCGAACTGTCCAGCTTCCAGCTCGACGGCACCGCTTCGGGCGCCTGGGCCTCGGTGCCCACGGCGGCCACGCTGCTCAACCTCACCGAGGACCACCTCGACTGGCACGGCGGCATGGACGCCTATGCCCAGGCCAAGGCCGCCGTGTTCGGCGAGCGCGCGCTCATGGTGCTCAACCGCGACGATGCGCGCGTGATGGCCCTCAAGCCCGGGCTGGTGACGGTCAAGATCGGCAACCGCAACCGCCAGGTGCCGGCGCGCCAGTGGTGCAGCTTCGGGCTGGACGCACCCACCCGCGCGGGCGATTGGGGCCTGGAAACCGTCAATGGCATGACCTGGCTGGTGCGCGCGCTGGCGCTCGACGAAACCCGCGCCAAGGGTCGCGCGCAGGAGGACGAAGAGATCTATCTCCAGCGCCTCATGCCCGCCGAGGCCTTGCGCATCCGCGGTCGCCACAACGCGGCCAACGCGCTGGCCGCCCTGGCGCTGGCCACCTCCACCGGCGCGCCGCTGGCGCCCATGCTGCACGGCCTGCGCGAGTACCGCGGCGAGCCGCACCGCATGGAGCCCGTGGCCATCGTGGACGAGGTCGAGTACTTCGACGACAGCAAGGGCACCAACGTGGGCGCCACACTGGCGGCCGTCAATGGCCTGGGCGCCGAGCGCCGGCTGGTGGTGATCCTGGGCGGCGACGGCAAGGGCCAGGATTTCCTCCCGTTGGCCGGGCCGCTGGCGCGCCATGCGCGTGCCGTCGTCCTGATTGGCCGCGACGCGCCGCGGGTGCGCGCTGCCGTGGAGGAGGCGCTGCGCGGTGCCGGCGTGCCCCTGCACGACGCGGGCGAACTCGCGGCCGCCGTGCCCCTGGCCGCCGAGCTCGCGCGCCCTGGCGATGCCGTGTTGATGTCGCCGGCCTGCGCCAGCCTGGACCAGTTCCGCAACTACGTGCACCGCGGCGAGGTGTTCGTCGCCGCCGTGCGCGAGCTCGCCGAGGCGCGCGGCATGAGCCTGGAGGGCGGCCTGTGAGCCGGCGCAAGGCCACTGCCGCCCCGGGGCCCGGCCGGATGGCCCGCCTCGGGGCCGGCCTGCGCGAGCGGCTGCGCGGCTGGCTGCCGTCCTGGGCCGCCGGCGCGCTGGTGGGCGCGGGCGGCGATGGCATCCCGGTGCGCCTGTCCAGCCGCAGCTACGGTCGGCAGCGCGGCGCGCCGGTGGGGGTCACCGGCTTCGACCAGCCGCTGCTGTGGGTGGTGTTCTCGCTGATGGCCTGGGGCCTGGTGATGGTCTATTCGGCCTCCATCGCGCTGCCCGACAACCCGCGCTTCGAAAACTACGCGCACACGCACTTCGTGCTGCGCCATGGCCTGTCGATGGCGATCGCCTTCGTCGCCGCGCTGCTGGCCTTTCAGGTGCCCATGCAGCGCTGGGAGCAACTCGCGCCCTGGCTGTTCGGCCTCGCGTTGCTGCTCATGGTGGTGGTGCTGGTGGTGGGCAAGGGCGTCAACGGCGCGCACCGCTGGATCTCGTTGGGCGTGATGAACTTCCAGCCCTCCGAGCTGGGCAAGCTCGCGGTGTTGCTCTATGCCGCCAGCTACATGGTCCGCAAGATGGAGATCAAGCAGAATTTCTGGCAGGCCGTGCTGCCCATGGCCGTGGCCCTGGGCGTGGTGGGCGTGCTGCTGCTGGCCCAACCCGACATGGGCGCCTTCATGGTGATCGTGGTCATCGCCATGGGCATCCTGTTCCTGGGCGGCGTCAACGCGCGCATGTTCTTCCTCATCGCCCTGGTGGTGGTGGGCGCTTTCGCGCTGATGATCATGGCCAGCGAGTGGCGCCGCGAGCGCATCTTCGCCTACCTCGATCCCTGGAGCGCCGAGCACGCCCTGGGCAAGGGCTACCAGCTCTCGCATGCGCTGATCGCCTTCGGTCGCGGTCAGATCTTCGGCGTGGGCCTGGGCGGCAGCGTGGAAAAGCTCAACTGGCTGCCCGAGGCGCACACCGACTTCCTGCTCGCCGTCATCGGCGAGGAGTTCGGCCTGCTGGGCGTGCTCACACTGATCGCCCTGTTCCTGTGGCTCACGCGGCGCATCATGCACATTGGCCGCCAGGCCATCGCGCTCGACCAGGTCTTCTCCGGCCTGGTGGCGCAGGGCGTGGGCCTGTGGTTCGGCTTCCAGGCCTTCATCAACATCGGCGTGAACCTGGGCGCGCTGCCCACCAAGGGTCTGACGCTGCCCTTCATGAGCTACGGCGGCTCGGCCATCCTGCTCAACCTGGTCGCGCTGGCGGTCGTGCTGCGGGTGGATTTCGAGAACCGCCAGATGATGAAGGGGGGCCGCACGTGAGCACACGCCCGCCCTGCGCCCTGATCATGGCTGGCGGCACCGGCGGCCATATCTTCCCCGGGCTCGCGGTGGCCGAGGCGCTGCGCGCGCGCGGCTGGCGCGTGCACTGGCTGGGCGCGCCGGGCAGCATGGAAAGCCGGTTGGTGCCGCCGCGCGGCTTCGCGCTCGAGACCGTCGAATTCGGCGGCCTGCGCGGCAAGGGCCTGGTCACGAAGCTGCTGCTGCCGCTGAACCTGCTGCGCGCCTTCTGGCAGAGCCTGCAGGTGGTGCGCCGCGTGAAGCCCGACGTGCTGGTGGGCCTGGGCGGCTACATCACCTTCCCGGGCGGGATGATGGGCGTGCTGCTGGGCAAGCCCCTGGTGCTGCACGAACAGAACTCCATCGCGGGTCTGGCGAACAAGGTGCTGGCCGAAGTGGCCGACCGCCGCTTCTGCGCCTTCCCGAACGCGCTGTCCAAGGCCGAGTGGGTGGGCAACCCGATGCGCGCGGCCTTTCTGAACCAGCCCGCGCCGGCCGAGCGCTTCGCGGGCCGCACGGGCCCGTTGCGCCTGCTGGTGGTGGGCGGCAGCCTGGGCGCGCAGGCGCTCAACCGTGTCGTGCCGCAGGCGCTGGCCCTGATCCCCGCGGCCCAGCGCCCGGTGGTGCTGCACCAGAGCGGCGAGAAGCAGATCGACGAGCTGCGCGCCAACTACGCCAGCGCCGGCGCGGCGGCCGACCTCACCCCCTTCATCGAGGACACCGCCAGCGCCTACGCCGAGGCCGACCTGGTGATCGGCCGCGCCGGCGCCAGCACGGTGACCGAACTGGCCGCCGTGGGCGCGGCCTCGCTGCTGGTGCCGTTTCCGGCCGCGGTGGACGACCACCAGACGCACAACGCGCGTTTCCTGGTCGACGCGGGCGCGGCCTGGCTGGAGGCGCAGGCCGGCCTCACGCCCGACAAGCTCGCCCTGCTGCTGCAGGGCCTGGACCGCGCCCAGCTGCAGGCCATGGCCGAAAAGGCGCGCGCCGTGGCCAAGACCGGCGCCACCGAGGCCGTGGTCGGCGCCTGCCTCGAACTCGCGAAAGTCAGAACCGAATGAAGCACGCCATCCGTCACATCCACTTCGTCGGCATCGGCGGCGCGGGCATGAGCGGCATCGCCGAGGTGCTGCTCAACCAGGGCTACACCGTCTCCGGCAGCGACCTGGGCGAGAGTGCGACGACGCGCCGACTCGAGTCCCTGGGCGCGAAGGTCTGCATCGGCCACGAGGCCAGGCACATCGAGGGCGCCGACGCCATCGTCACCTCCACCGCCGTGAAGGCCGACAACCCCGAAGTGGTGGCCGCGCACGCCAGGCTGGTGCCGGTGGTGCCGCGTGCGGTGATGCTGGCCGAGCTGATGCGCATGAAGAAGGGCGTGGCCATCGCCGGCACGCACGGCAAGACCACCACCACCAGCCTGGTGGCCAGCGTGCTGGCCGAGGCCGGCCTGGACCCGACCTTCGTGATCGGCGGGCGCCTGAACAGCGCCGGCGCCAACGCGGCCCTGGGCAGCGGCGAGTACATCGTGGTCGAGGCCGACGAGTCCGACGCCTCCTTCCTCAACCTGCTGCCGGTGATCTCGGTCGTCACCAACATCGACGCCGACCACATGGACACCTACGGCCACGACTTCGGCCGCCTCAAGGCTGCCTTCGTGGACTTCCTGCACAAGATGCCGTTCTACGGCGCGGCCGTGGTCTGCGTGGACGACGCCGCGATCCGCGAGATCCTGCCGCAGATCGCACGCCCCATCACCAGCTACGGCCTGAGCGAGGATGCCCAGGTGCGCGCGCTGAACGTGCGCGCGGTCGGTGGCCAGATGCACTTCACCGTGCAGCGCCGCAACGGCGTGGCCCTGCCCGATCTCGACGTGGTGCTCAACCTGCCGGGCCAGCACAACGTGCTCAACGCGCTCGCCGCCATCGGCATCGCGGTCGAGCTGGGCGTGCCCGACGCGGCCGTGCTGCAGGCGCTGGCCAGCTTCAAGGGCGTGGGCCGGCGCTTCCAGCGCTATGGCGAGGCACGCCTGGCCGACGGCGGCCACGCCACCATCGTCGACGACTACGGCCACCACCCGGTGGAGATGGCCGCGACCATCGCTGCCGCGCGCGGCGCCTTCCCGGGGCGGCGCCTGGTGCTGGCCTTCCAGCCGCACCGCTACACCCGCACGCGCGACTGCTTCGAGGACTTCGTGAAGGTCATCGGCCAGGCCGACGCCGTGCTGCTGGCCGAGGTCTACGCGGCCGGCGAAGCGCCCATCGTCGCGGCCGACGGCCGCTCGCTGGCGCGCGCGCTGCGCGTGGCCGGCAAGCTGGAACCGGTGTTCGTGGACGACGTGGCCGACATGCCGCGCGCGGTGCTGGACAACGCCCGCGACGGCGACGTGGTGCTGTGCATGGGCGCCGGCACGATCGGCACGGTGGCGGGACGAATCATGGAGTTGGCGAAATGACTGGCAAGGACTTCGGCAAAGTGGCGGTGCTCATGGGCGGGCGTTCCGCCGAACGCGAGGTATCGATCATGTCGGGCACCGGCGTGCTCAAGGCCCTGCGGTCCCAGGGCGTGGACGCGCACGCCTTCGACCCGGCCGAGCGCGACATGAGTGAGCTCAAGCGCGACGGCTTCGCGCGCTGCTTCATCGCGCTGCACGGCCGCTTCGGCGAGGACGGCACGGTGCAGGGCGCGCTGGAGCTGCTGGGCATTCCCTACACCGGTCCCGGCGTGATGGCCTCGGCCGTGGCCATGGACAAGCTCATGACCAAGCGCATCTGGGTGGCCGAGGGCCTGTCCACGCCGGCCTGGCGCCAGGTGCGCAGCGCGGCCGAGACGCGCGCCGCCTTCGAGGCGCTGGGCTCGCCCATGATCGTCAAGCCCGTGCGAGAGGGTTCCACGATCGGCCTCACCAAGGTGGTGAGCGCCGACCAGTGCGAGGCCGCCTATGCCCTGGCCGCCCAGCAGGACCCGATGGTGATGTGCGAGCAGTTCATCGCTGGCGACGAAGTCACCTGCCCGGTGCTCGGCACGGGCGACTCGGCCCGCGCGCTGCCGGTCATCCGCATCGTGGCGCCCGACGGCAACTACGACTACCAGAACAAGTACTTCACCGACGACACGCAGTACCTGGTGCCCTGCGGCCTGCCCGAGGGCGAGGAGGCCGCCATCCAGGTCCTGGTGCTCAAGGCCTTCCTGGCGCTGGACTGCCGCGGCTGGGCGCGCGCCGACGTGATGATCGACGCCGCCACGCGCAAGCCCTACCTGCTGGAGATCAACACCTCGCCAGGCATGACCGGTCACTCGCTCGTGCCGATGTCGGCGCGCGCGGCGGGCATTTCCTACGAAGACCTGTGCGTGCGCCTGCTGGCCACCGCCGCGCTGGACAACGCCTGACCCACCCCCCAATGCCCACGACGACCGACATGCCCCTGGACGTGAAGCTGATGGCCCTGGCCACCCAGCTTCTGCTGGGCGTGTTCGCCTTGCTCGCGCTGGGCGCGCTCGGCACCTGGGCCGTGCGCCACCCGGCCTGGACGGTCAAGGGCATCAGCGTGCACGGCGACGTGGCGCACCAGAACGCCGTGGGCCTGCGCGCCCAGCGGGCCACGCAGATGCGCGCGCGCCTGTCGTCGAGCTTCCTCACCGTCGACCTGGATCAGGTGCGCCAGATGTTCGAGCAGGTGCCCTGGGTGCGCCGCGCCGTGGTGCAGCGCGAGTTCCCCAACCGCCTTCGCGTGACCCTGCAGGAGCACGATGCCGTGGCCTGGTGGGGCGAAGCAGGCTCGGGTGAACTGGTCAATTCCCACGGCGAGGTCTTCGAGGCCAGCCCGGACGACGTCGACCAGTTGCCCGAACTCGCCGGCCCCGAGGACCGGGCGGGCGAGGTGCTGGCCATGCACAAGACCCTGCAGGCGCAGTTCGCGCGCCTGGAGCTCGGCCTGGACCGCCTGGAGCTCGGCGAGCGCGGCGCCTGGCGCGCGCGGCTGCACAGCGGCGCGGTCGTCGAACTCGGCCGCGGCACGCCCGACGAGCTGCAGGCCCGCGTGCAGCGCTTCGTCGGCACCTTGCCCCAACTCACCGAACGCACCGCAGGCGCGCTGCAGACGGTGGACCTGCGCTACCCCAACGGCTACGCGCTGCGCATCCGCGGCGTGACGACCACCAGCGACCACCCCGCCAACCCCCGCACACCCACGAACCGGTAACGCCCGCACCATCATGCCCAAGGAATACAAGGACCTCGTCGTCGGACTCGACATCGGCACCGCCAAGATCATGGTGGTGGTGGCCGAGGTGCAGGCCGGCGGCACGCTCAAGCTGGCCGGGCTGGGCGTGGCCGCGAGCCACGGCCTCAAGCGCGGCGTGGTGGTCAACATCGACGCGACGGTGCAAAGCATCCAGCAGGCCCTGAAAGAGGCCGAGCTGATGGCCGACTGCCGCATCGCGCGCGTCTACACCGGCATCACCGGCAGCCACATCCGCGGCATCAACAGCAGCGGCATGGTGGCCATCAAGGACCGTGAGGTCAGCGCCACCGACGTGGCGCGCGTGATCGAAACCGCCAAGGCCATCAACATCTCCACCGACCAGCGCCTGCTGCTGGTCGAGCCGCAGGAGTTCGTGATCGACGGCCAGGAGGTCAAGGAGCCGATCGGCATGAGCGGCATCCGCCTCGAAGCCAAGGTGCACATCGTCACCGGCGCCCAGAGCGCGGCGGAGAACATCATCAAGTGCGTGCGCCGCTGCGGGCTGGAAGTCGACCAGCTGATGCTCAACCCCCTGGCGAGCAGCCAGGCGATCCTGACCGACGACGAGAAGGAGCTGGGCGTGGCGCTGGTCGACATCGGCGCCGGCACCACCGACGTGGCCATCTTCTCGGGTGGCGCGATCCGACACACCGCGGTGATTCCGATCGCCGGCGACCTGATCACCAGCGACATCGCCATGGCGTTGCGCACGCCCACCAAGGACGCCGAGGACATCAAGGTGGACAGCGGCTGCGCCAAGCAGCTGCTGGCCGACCCCGACACGCAGGTGGAGGTGCCGGGCCTGGGCGACCGCGGCCCGCGCCTGCTGGGCAAGCAGGCCCTGGCCGGCGTGATCGAACCGCGCGTGGAGGAAATCTTCTCGCTGGTGCAGCAGGTGCTGCGCGACAGCGGGCACGAGGAAATGCTCTCCAGCGGCATCGTGCTCACGGGCGGCAGCGCGGTCATGCCGGGCATGGTGGAACTCGGCGAGGACATCTTCCTCAAGCCGGTGCGCCGCGGCGTGCCCAACTACCACAGCGCGCTGTCCGACATGGTGGCGCAGACGCGCGCGGCGACGGTGATGGGCCTGCTGGAGGAAGCGCGGCTGGCCCGCGTGCGCGGCCACAAGGTGGCGCAGAAGGCGGGCTCGATGTCGGGCACGCTGGAGCGCGTGAAGAACTGGTTCATGGGAACGTTCTGATGCCTTGGACGATCTCCCTCACCACGCACGGCCCGCCGCAGTGGCGGCCGCCGGGGCGGCGCCGACGACGAGGACGGTGTGCCAAACACACCGGTCCTCCCGGATGACCCGAACCCTTGTCCCGATTTCCGTTTTCACATTCCAAGCATCGCCGGTGGCACGGCAACAGAACAGGCAACTGCAAAGGAGCACCCAATGAGCATCGAAATGATCGAAGTTGAAGAATTCAACCTGGGCACGCAGATCAAGGTCATCGGCGTGGGCGGCGGCGGCGGCAACGCCGTCGAGCACATGATCGCCCGCCAGGTCCAGGGCGTGGAGTTCATCTGCGCCAACACCGACGCGCAGGCGCTGGCGCGCAGCGCCTCGCACAAGACCATCCAGCTGGGCGTCACCGGCCTGGGCGCGGGCAGCAAGCCCGAGAAGGGCCGCGAGGCCGCCGAAGGCGCCGTGGACAGCATCCGCGAGGCCATCGAAGGCGCGCACATGCTGTTCATCACCGCCGGCATGGGCGGCGGCACCGGCACCGGCGCGGCGCCCGTGATCGCGCGCGTGGCCAAGGAGATGGGCATCCTCACGGTGGGCGTGGTCACCAAGCCCTTCGACTGGGAAGGCGGCCGCCGCATGGTCAACGCCGACCAGGGCCTGGCCGAGCTCGAGGCCAACGTGGACTCGCTGATCGTGGTGCTGAACGAGAAGCTGCTGGACGTGCTGGGCGACGACATCACCCAGGACGAGGCCTTCGCGCACGCCAACGACGTGCTCAAGAATGCCGTGGGCGGCATCGCCGAGATCATCAACGAGTACGGCAACGTCAACGTGGACTTCGAGGACGTGCGCACGGTGATGGGCGAGCCCGGCAAGGCCATGATGGGCACCGCCACGGCGTCCGGCCCGGACCGCGCGCGCATCGCCGCCGAGCAGGCCGTGGCCTGCCCGCTGCTGGAGGGCATCGACCTGTCGGGCGCCAAGGGCGTGCTGGTGCTGGTGACGGCGGCCAAGGGCTCGCTGAAGCTGGCCGAGTCCAAGCTGGCCATGAACACCATCCGCGCCTACGCCTCGGCGGAAGCGCACGTGATCTACGGCGCCGCCTACGACGACAGCCTCGGCGACGAGATGCGCGTCACCGTGGTCGCCACGGGCCTGTCGCGCCAGAGCCAGCAGCGCCGCCAGCCGCCGCTGCAGGTGCTGCGCACCGGCACCGACGACGTGCCGTTCAACGTGCCGACGGTGAACCAGGCCGTGGGCGGCCCGGGCGCGGGCACGGCCCAGCCGGACTACCAGCACATGGCCGTGCCCAGCGTGTGGCGCACCAACCGCACCCAGGCGGCGGCCAAGGTGGACGCGCTGGCCTCGGGCGGCATGGACGACTTCGAGATCCCGGCCTTCCTGCGCAAGCAGGCCGACTGAGCGCCAGGGGGGCGGGCAAAGCCCGCCCCTATCGCGGTCATCGCCTTTTCCCACCATGGCCTGGGGTCGAGAAACCTACAATTCGAGGATGCTTGCGCAACGCACCCTCAAATCCCTGACCAAGGCCGTCGGCGTCGGCCTGCACAGCGGTCAGCGCGTTGAGCTGACCCTGCGCCCCGCCGCGCCCGACACCGGTATCGTGTTCCGCCGTGTCGACCTGCCCGAGCCGGTCGACATCCCCGTCAACGCGCTGTCCGTCAGCGACACCCGCCTGGCGTCCACCATCGCCAACGGCGGCGCGAAGGTCCACACCATCGAGCACCTGATGAGTGCCTGTGCCGGCCTGGGCCTGGACAACCTGCTCATCGACATCACCGCCGAAGAGGTGCCCATCCTCGACGGCTCTTCCGCTTCCTTTGTCTACCTGCTGCAAAGCGCGGGCATCGCCACGCAGAACGCGCCCAAGCGCTTCATTCGCGTCATCGAACCGGTGGAGGTGCGCGAAGGCGAAGGCCGCGGCCTGAAGTGGGCGCGGCTCGAGCCCTACCACGGCTACAAGCTCAGCTTCGAAATCGAGTTCGACCACCCGGCCGTCAACGCCTCGGGACAGCGCGTGGAGTTCGACCTCGGCAGCGGCAACTACGCGCGCGAGATCGCGCGCGCGCGCACCTTCGGCTTCACGAAGGACGTGGAGATGATGCGTTCCCACGGCCTGGCGCTGGGCGGCGGGCTGGACAACGCCATCGTCATGGACGACGTCAAGGTGCTCAACGCCGATGGCCTGCGCTACGGCGACGAGTTCGCCAAGCACAAGATCCTCGACGCCATGGGCGACCTGTACATCGTCGGCAAGCCGCTGTTGGCCGCCTACAGCGCCTTCCGCAGCGGCCACGCCATGAACAACCAACTGCTGCGCGCGCTGCTCGACCGGCCGCAGGCCTACGAGCTGGTGAGCTTCGAGAACGAGCGCGAGGCCCCGCGCGGTTTCGCCCAGGTGGCCCCGGCCTGGTGAGGCGGCGCCGCGCATGCTGCTGTTCCGCTGGGCCGTCCTGCTGCTGCTGATCGCGGCCGGCGTGTGTTTCGCCTTCTACGTGGGCACCGGCCAGCCGCGCTACCGCCAGTGGGGCCTGGTGATCCTCAAGTGGACGGTGATCGCTGCCCTGGGCTTCTTCGCGGTGCTGGTGCTCGAGCGGCTGCTGTAGTGATCCCCAGCCGCCCGGGGGATACCCGGGTGCCCGGGCCCGGCTCGGGTGGGCCGGGTGGTAGCATGCCCAATGCTCATGAAGACCGACCCTGACCAGACCCCGGCCACGCCGCCTTCCGGCGACGAAGGCGTGCCCGTGTCCGTCAAGATCCGCGAACGCCTCAAGGCCGCGCGCCAGCGCTTCCACTCCAACGACAACATCGCCGAGTTCATCCAGCCCGGCGAACTCGAGAAGCTGCTCGACGAGGTCACGGAAAAGATGCAGGGCGTGCTCGAGGCCATGGTGATCGACACCGAGAGCGATCACAACACCGGCAACACCGCGCGCCGCGTGGCCAAGATGTACCTCAAGGAGGTCTTCGCGGGCCGCTACGTCAAAGGCCCGGCGGTCACCGAATTCCCCAACGCCGAGCACCTCAACGAGCTCATGATCGTGGGCCCGATCACCGTGCGCAGCGCCTGCAGCCACCACTTCTGCCCGGTCATCGGCAAGCTGTGGATCGGCGTCATGCCCAATGAGCACACCAACGTCATCGGCCTGTCCAAGTACGCGCGCCTGGCCGAATGGATCATGGGCCGCCCGCAGATCCAGGAAGAGGCCGTGATCCAGCTCGCCGACCTGATCCAGGACAAGACGCAGCCCGACGGCCTGGCCATCGTGATGGAGGCCAGCCACTACTGCATGGCCTGGCGCGGCGTCAAGGACATGGACAGCAAGATGATCAACTCGGTGATGCGCGGTGTCTTCCTCAAGGACGCCAACCTGCGCCGCGAATTCCTCGCCCTCGTGCCCCGCTGAGACCCCTCCACCGGAAAGAACCAACATGCTGGTCCGTCTGCTCTACGTCAGCCGCGCCGTCGACAAGGACGCCAAGGCCATCGAAGGCATCCTCGAGTCCTCGCGCCAGCACAACCTGTCCAACGGCATCACGGGGGTGCTGTGCTATGGCGGTGGCATCTTCCTGCAGGCCATCGAAGGCGGCCGCGCCGCGGTCAACCAGCTCTACAACCACATCGCGGCCGACCCGCGCCACAAGGACGTGGTGCTGCTGCACTACCAGGAAATCAGCGAGCGCCGCTTCGGTGGCTGGACCATGGGCCAGGTCAACCTCGCCAAGCTCAACACCTCCATCGTGCTCAAGTACTCCGAGCGCCCCGAGCTCGACCCCTATGCGGTTTCGGGCGAGGTCTCGCTGGCGCTGCTCGAAGAGCTGATGGCCACGGCCAGCATCATCGGTCGCGCCTGATCGGCCCGGGCCCGCCCGGCACCGTTCCATGGCGCTCGATGCGTTCCTGCTCATCCTGCTCGCGGGCCTGATCCACGCGGGCTGGAACATCGCCGCCAAGCACGCGGGCGGCGACACGCGCTTCGCCTGGTTTTCCTCCGCGCTGATCGCCGTGATCTGGGCGCCCGTGGGCTGGTGGTTCGCGCGCAGCGAACTGCCGCGCTGGGGCACCACCGAATGGGCCATGGTGGTGGCCAGCGGCGTCATCCACGTCTTCTACTTCACCACCTTGTTGCGCGGGTACCGGCGCGCCGACCTCACCGTGGTCTACCCGCTGGCGCGCGGCAGCGGCCCCCTGATCACTGCGCTGGTGGCGGTGCTGTTCCTCGGCGAGCGCCTGAGCGCGCTCGGCGCCGCCGGCATCGCGGCGGTGGTGGGTGGCGTGTTCCTCATTGCGGGCGGCCCGGGCCTGTGGCGCGCGGCGCACGACCCGGCCAAACGCGAGCGCCTGCACCGCGGCCTCTACTACGGCGCGCTCACAGGCCTGTCCATCGCAGCCTATTCGGTGGTGGACGGCTACGCGGTGAAGGTGCTGCTGATGTCGCCCATCCTGGTCGACTACATGGGCAACCTCGTTCGGCTGGTGCTGTTCTCGCCGCGTGTGCTGCGCGACCGCGCCGAGGCACTGCGCCTGTGGCGCCTGCAGTGGCGCCACGCGCTGCTGGTGGCGCTGCTCAGCCCGGTGGCCTACGTGCTGGTGCTGTTCGCCATGCAGCGCGCGCCGCTGTCGCACGTGGCGCCGGCGCGCGAGGTGTCCATGCTGTTCGCCGCGCTCATCGGTGGCCACCTGCTGCGCGAGGGCGACCGGGGCCTGCGCATCCTCGGCGCGCTGTGCATCGGACTGGGCGTGGCGGCGCTGGCCCTGGCCTGAGGCGGCGTGGGCTCGGCGGGCGCGGCCATGGACTTCACGCTGCTGGGCTGCGATTTCACGAGCGCGCCGACGCGGCGCAAGCCCATCGTGCTGGCCGTGGGCCGCGCCGAGCGGGGCCGCGTGCTGCTTGACGCCATCGAGCGTTTCGAATCGCTGGACGCCTGGGGCGAGCGCCTGCGCGCGCCCGGTCCCTGGGTGGGCGGCTTCGACCTGCCGTTTGGTTTGCCACGCGAACTGGTGCAGGCCCTGGGCTGGCCCCAGGACTGGCGCGCCTGCATGGCGCACTACGCGGCGCTGCCGCGCGCGGCCATCCGCGAAGCCTTCGCGGCCTTTTGCGATGCGCGCCCCGTCGGCGGCAAGTTCGCGCACCGCGCCACCGACGGGCCGGCCGGCTCCAGCCCGAGCATGAAGTGGGTGAACCCGCCGGTGGCCTTCATGATGCACGCGGGCGTGCCGCGCCTGATCGCCGCCGGCGCGCACCTGCCCGGCCTGCTCGACGGGGACCCGCAGCGCGTGGCGCTGGAGGCCTATCCCGGCTTGCTTGCGCGCAGCGTGCTGGGCGCGGTGTCCTACAAGAGCGACGACAAGGCCCGGCAGACTGGCGAGCGCCTGATCGCACGCAAGACCCTGGTAAACGCGCTGGAAAATGGCCAGGCGCCCCTGCTGCAGGCGGCCGGCCTGCGGCTGAGGCTCACGCACGCGCAGCGCGACGACCTGGCCGACGACGCCAGCGGCGACCGGCTGGACGCGGTGCTGTGCCTGCTGCAGGCGGCCTGGGCGCTGCAGCGCCGGCGCGCGGGCGATGCGCGCTGGGGCCTGCCGGGCTTCGACCCGCTCGAGGGCTGGATCGTGGGCTCCTAGAATGCCCTCCATGCCCGAAGCCCCGTCCCTCATCGACCTCCCCCCGCTGCCGCGCGAACTGCGCTTCGCCTTTGTCGAAGCGTCCTGGCACGCCGACATCGTGCAGCGCTCGCGCGACGCCTTCTTCGCCGAGATGGCGCGCGCCGGCTTCGGGCCCGGGGCGATCGACGTCTTCGACGTGGCCGGCGCCTTCGAAATCCCGCTGCACGTGCAGCGCCTGGCGCAGTCGGGGCGCTACGCGGCCGTGGTGGGCAGCGCGCTGGTGGTGGACGGCGGCGTCTACCGCCACGACTTCGTCGCCGACGCCGTGGTGCGGGCGCTGATGGACGTGCAACTGAAGACCGGCGTGCCGGTGATCTGCGCGGTGCAGGCGCCGCACCACTTCCACGAGCACGTGGAGCACCGCAAGTTCCTGCAGCAGCACTTCGGCGCCAAGGGCACCGAGGCGGCGCAGGCGCTGCTGAGCACGGTGGCCGGCCTGCGCGGGCTCGACGCGCGCACCTGAGGCGTTTGCGCTCGTCGCCCGCGGCGGCGCTGGCATGGACCCGTCGAACCGTGGGCTTTTGTCGCTCACACCGGGCGCTGGTCCTGGGGCTCGGCTGGTGCATCATCGGGCCTTTCTGACCATTCAACGGAGCCTCCACATGAACCTTGCCAAAGTCGTCGGCGTCGTGCTCATCGCGGCAGGGGCCATCGGCCTCATCATGGGCAGCTTCACGTACACCAAGGACACCGAGGCCGTGAAGTTGGGTCCGGTGGAGCTCTCGGTCAAGCAGAAGGAAACCATCAACGTGCCCGTGTGGGCCGGCATCGGTGCCATCGCCGTGGGCGTGGTGCTGCTGGTCATGGGCGGCCGCAAGGGTTGATGCGGCGCTTCGCGGCGGCGGTGGCCGGCGCGCTGCTGGCCGGCTTCGCCGTGGCCCCGGCGGCGGGCGAAACGGTCTATTCGGCGCGTGTCATGCGGGTGTTCGACGGCGACACCCTGTGGGTGCAGCCCGCCTCGGGCGGGCGCTGGCGCAAGCTGCGCCTGGACGGCCTCGACGCCCCCGAAATCTGCCAGCGCGTGGGCGTGGCTGCGCGCGACGCCCTGGCCGCTCGCGTGCTCGATCGGACCGTGACGGTGCATGAACGCGCGCGCGACGGCTACGGCCGGGGCCTGGCGCGCCTGGAGTCCGCGGGCGAAGACACGAATGCTTGGCTGGTGCGCGCGGGCTGGGCCTGGGCCGCGCGCTGGCGCGGCCAGGGGCGCTACGTGACAGACGAAGCGCGGGCGCGCGAGGCACGCCGCGGCGTGTGGGTGGGCGGGGACACACCCGAGGCGCCGCGCGATTTCCGCCGCCGGCACGGGCCCTGTGAGCCGCCCTGGCCGGCGCCGGCCTCAGCCGACCGCCGACGCGCCGCCGTGCGCTGAGCCGCAGACCGGGCAGTGCGGGTCGCGCTTGAGCGCGATGTCGTGGAAGGCCAGTTCGCGGCCGTCAAGCATGAGCAGGTGGCTGGTGCGGCGCGAGCCCAGGCCCGCGAGGAGCTTCAGCGCTTCGGCCGCCTGCATGCTGCCCACGATACCCACCAGCGGCGCGAACACGCCCATGGTGGCGCAGCGCACTTCTTCCACGCCGGCGTCGGGAGGGAAAACGCAGGCGTAGCAGGGCGCGTCGGCCACGCGCGGATCGAACACGCCCAATTGGCCGTCGAAGCGGATCGCCGCGCCCGAGACCAGCGGCTTGCCGTGGCGCACGCAGGCCCGGTTGACCAACTGGCGCGTGGCGAAGTTGTCGCAGCCGTCGATGACCACGTCGGCCGTGGGCACCCAGGCGTCGAGAAGGGTGTCGTCGGCGCGCTGGTTCAGGGCGGTGACCTGCACGTCGGGGTTGAGGGCGGCGACCGCCTCGCGCACGGACTCGGCCTTGGGCCGGCCCACGCGCGCCAGGTTGTGCGCGATCTGGCGCTGCAGGTTGGTCTCGTCGACGGTGTCGTCGTCGATCACGGTGAGCCGCCCGACGCCGGCGCTGCCCAGGTACAGCGCCACCGGCGAGCCCAGCCCGCCCGCGCCGATGAGCAGGGCGTGCGAGGCCAGCAGGCGCTGCTGGCCCTCGACGCCGAGTTCGTCGAGCAGGATGTGGCGCGAGTAGCGCAGCAGTTGGGCGTCGTTCACGCGATCTGGCGCGGCGGGGCCGCGCAGGAAGAGGGCGGCGGGCCGGCGCGCGGCCCACCGGGGCTCAGTTCTCTTTCTTCTCGTCGGGGCGCACGGTCTGCGATTTGCTGACCACCACCGGCTGGCCCTTGAGGCGGTTCAGCGCCTGCTGGAGCTGGAAGTCCTTGTCGCTGCCGAACTCGGGCACCAGGCGCTGGCCGGGGTTCTTGCGAGCTTCCTCTTCGAGCTTCTTGCGGGCTTCCTCGCGCGCTTCCTCGCGTTTCTTCTCGGCCTCGCGCTGTGCGTCCGTCATGGGGCCGTGCGGCGTGCTGCCCAGGCTGTTGTTCAGGTCGGCCTCGCGGGTGCGCAGGGCGGCGAACAGGTTGCCATCGGCGGTTTCGTCCACCATGACGTCGGGCACGATGCCCTTGCCCTGGATGGACACACCCGAGGGCGTGTAATAGCGCGCGGTGGTGAGTTTCAGCCCAGTGTCGGGCCCCAGCGGGCGAACCGTCTGCACCGAGCCCTTGCCGAAGGTCTGGCTGCCCATGACGGTGGCGCGCTTGTGGTCCTGCAGGGCACCAGCGACGATCTCGCTGGCCGAGGCCGAACCTTCGTTGACCAGCACCACCAGGGGGAGGCGCTTGTAGAAGCCCTTGGTGTTCTCCGTGAGGCGGCGGATCGAGTCGTTGCCACCGCGGCGCAGGTAGTGCTGCGGGATGGCCTTGTAGATGAACTTGCTTTCTTCCAGCTGGCCGTTGGTGGACACCACGGTCACGTTCTCGGGCAGGAACACGGCCGACAGGCCGACGGCGGCGTCCAGCAGGCCGCCCGGGTCGTTGCGCAGGTCGAGCACCAGACCTTTCATGTTCGGGTCGGCGCGGTAGAGGTCTTCGAGCTTGCGCGTGAAGTCGTCGATGGTGCGTTCCTGGAACTGCGAGACGCGCACCCAGGCGTAGCCCGGCTCGACCGTGCGCGACTTCACGCTCACGGTCTTGATTTCCTCGCGCGTGATGGTGACGGTGAAGCTGCGGTCCTCGTCCTTGCGCAGGATGCTCAACAGCACCTTGGTGCGCGGCTCGCCGCGCATGAGCTTGACGGCCTCATTGATGGTGAGGCCCTTGACGGCGGTGTCGTCGATGCGCGTGATCAGGTCGCCGCTCTTGAGGCCGGCCCGGAACGCGGGCGAGTCCTCGATCGGGGTGACCACCTTGACCAGGCCGTCTTCCATGGTGATCTCGATGCCCACGCCCACGAAGCGGCCGCTGGTGCCCTCGCGGAATTCCTTGAAGGACTTCTTGTCGAAGTACTGCGAGTGCGGGTCGAGGCTGCTCACCATGCCGGAGATGGCGTCCGAGATCAGCTTCTTCTCGTCCACCGGTTCCACATAGTCTGTCTTGACCATGCCGAACACGGCGGCGAGTTGCTGGAGTTCTTCCAGCGGCAGGGGGGTGAGCGTGTTGCGCGCCACCGCCTGCAATTGCACCGTGGTGAGCGCACCGGCCACCGCGCCAATGGCCACCCAGCCAACGGTCCTGAGCTTGGAACCGACCCGCTTCGTCATGGATTCACCTTTGCAATCTGCCCAACAAGGGCCCTTGGCCCTGCGGGCCAATATACACCTTGGAGAATGGGGCCTCGTCGGGGTTCCCCACCGGCCGGCGGCGGTTTCGCCCGTCCAGGCGGGCGGAGGGGATCAGGCCTTGCCCTGAGCCGCCACGGCGGCGGCGGCCCGGGCGGCGGCTTCGGCATCGCCCAGGTAGTAGCGGCGGACCGGCTTGAGCTGCTCGTCGAGCTCGTAGACCAGCGGGATGCCGTTGGGGATGTTCAGGCCGACGATCTCGGCGTCGGAGATGCCGTCGAGGTACTTCACCAGGGCGCGGATGCTGTTGCCGTGCGCCGCCACCACGACGCGCTTGCCCGACTGGATGGCCGGCGCGAGCGCCTCGTTCCAGAACGGGATGACGCGCGCCACGGTGTCCTTCAGGCATTCCGTCAGCGGCACTTCCTCGGGCTTGAGGCGGGCGTAGCGGCGGTCGCTGCGCTCGCTGCGCGGGTCGCTGGGCTCCAGGGCGGGTGGCGGCGTGTCGTAGCTGCGGCGCCAGACCAGCACCTGCTCGTCGCCGTACTTTGCGGCCATGTCGGCCTTGTTCAAGCCCTGCAGGGCGCCGTAGTGGCGTTCGTTCAGGCGCCAGTTCTTGACCACCGGCAACCAGGTGCGGTCCATGGCGTCGAGCACGTGCCAGAGTGTGTGGATGGCCCGCTTCAGCACGCTGGTGTAGGCGACGTCGAAGTCGTAGCCTTCGGCCTTGAGCAGTTGCCCCGCCGACAGGGCCTGCGACACCCCGGTGGGCGTGAGGTCCACGTCGGTCCAGCCGGTGAAGCGGTTTTCGAGGTTCCAGGTGGATTCGCCGTGGCGGATCAGGACGAGCTTGTGCATGGCGGAGTGCGGGGCGCCGGGCGCCGGAAGGATCGGAAACCGCGCATTTTAGAATCGCGGCCTTTCCCTCCAAGGTAACACCGTGAGCTTCTTCATCGAGAACTGGGTCCTGATCGCCGTGGCCTTCGTGTCGGGCGCCCTGCTGGTGTGGCCGGCCGTCAAGGCCGGCGGACGCACCGGCACCCTCAACGCCAACGACGCCGTGACGCTGATGAACCGCCAGAAGGCGGTCGTGATCGACGTCTCCGACGCCAAGGAATTCGCCGAGGGACACATCGTCGGCGCCAGGCATCTGCCGCTGGACGAGCTGGAGGCCAAGCTGCCCGGCGCCGTCAAGAACAAGGCCCTGCCGCTGATCTTCGTCTGTCCGACCGGCGCGCGCGCCAACCGGGCCGTGGCGGTGGCCAAGAAGCTGGGCTACGAGAATCCGCAATCCCTGACGGGTGGCATGGGTGCCTGGCGCACCGCCGGCCTGCCGAGCGAGAAAGCCTGATCATTGGGTTTTGTCTGCGAGCGTCCGCATGCCCAAGGTCACCATCTATTCCAGCGACTACTGCCCCTACTGCCACCGCGCCAAGGCCCTGCTGCAGGCCCGCGGCGTGACGGACTACGAAGAGATCGTGGTCGATGGCCAGCCCGAGCTGCGCGCCCGGATGGCGGAACGGGCCGGGCGCACCAGCGTGCCGCAGATCTTCATCGGCGACACCCACGTGGGTGGCTGCGACGACCTGCACGCCCTGGACGCGCGCGGGGGCCTGGCCCCGCTGCTGCAGGCCGCCTGACAGGCGGCCGCCATTCGCGGCTGACATAATCCGCCGCTGTGCCCGCTGAGGGACTTCCCCGGCGGGCTTTTTCATTCCCGACACCCGAGACGCACCATGGCCGACACCGACACGCCCGTTTTCCAGATCCAGCGCATCTACCTCAAGGAAGCCTCGCTGGAGCAGCCCAACTCGCCGGCCATCCTGCTCGAGCAGGAGCAGCCCACGGTGGACATCCAGCTCGGCGTGGACGCCCAGCCCGTGGCCGAGGGCGTGTTCGAGGTGCGCGTGACGGCCACTGTCACCACCAAGATCAAGGACAAGACGGTGTTCCTGGTGGAATGCAAGCAGGCCGGCATCTTCGAGATCCGCAACCTGCCCGACGACCAGATGGGCCCGATCATGGGCATCGCCTGCCCGCAGATCGTCTACCCCTACCTGCGCGGCAACGTCGCCGACCTGATCCAGCGCGCCGGCTTCCCGCCCGTGCACCTGGCCGAGATCAACTTCCAGGCCATGTACGAACAGCAGCAGGCGGGCCAGGACACGGCCGAGGCGCCGCGCATCATCACCTGATCCCCCGCGCATGACGCACGCCGCACCGCCGCGCACCGTGGTGCTGGGCGCCGGCGCCTGGGGCACGGCGTTGGCCATTGCGGGCGCGCGGCACGGGGCCACCCGTGTGAGCCTGTGGGCGCGCGACCCGGCGCAGGCCATCGCCATCGACCGCCAGCGCGAGAACCAGCGCTACCTGCCGGGCCTGGCCCTGCCCGAGGGCCTGTGCGTGGCCTCGGGCGAGGCCGCGCCCCTGCTGGCCGAGGCCGACCTGGTCATCGTGGCGACGCCCATGGCCGCGCTGCGCGGCTGGCTGCAGGAACTGCGCGGTCTGGCCGTGCCCGTGGCCTGGCTCTGCAAGGGCTTCGAGCGCGCGGCCTCGGCCGACGAGGCGGGCCTGCTGGGCCACGAGATCGCCGCCGCCGTGGCGCCGGGCCTGCCCACCGGCGTGCTCAGCGGCCCCAGCTTCGCGCAGGAGGTGGCGCGCGGCCAGCCCACGGCCCTGGTGGCCGCCAGCGCGCGCGCCGACGTGCGCGATGCCCTGGTCAACGCCCTCCATGGCCCGACGCTGCGGATCTACGCCAACGACGACGTGGCCGGCGTGGAGGTCGGCGGCGCGGTGAAGAACGTGCTGGCCATCGCCACCGGCCTGTGCGACGGGCTGAACCTGGGCCTGAACGCGCGCGCCGCGCTCATCACGCGCGGCCTGGCCGAGATGACCCGCCTGGGCCTGGCCCTGGGCGCGCGCGCCGAGACCTTCATGGGACTGTCCGGCCTGGGCGACCTGGTGCTCACGGCCACGGGTGACCTGTCGCGCAACCGGCAGGTGGGGCGGCTCCTGGCCAAGGGCCAGACGCTGGAGCAGGCGGTGGCCTCGCTGGGCCACGTGGCCGAGGGCGTGTACAGCGCGCGCACCGTGGCGCAACGCGCCCAGCGGCTGGGCGTGGACATGCCCATCACCGACGCAGTGGTGGCCCTGCTCGAAGGCCGGCTGCGGCCCGACGAGGCGGTGGCCGCGCTCATGGGGCGCGACCCCAAGGCCGAGGGCCTCTGAGGCCGGGTCGGCGCTTCAGATTTCCAGGTTGTCGATCAGGCGCGTATTGCCGAGCCGCGCCGCGCCCAGCACCACCAGCGCATCGCCCGCCTTCGGGGCCTGCAGGTCCTCGCGGCGGCGCACCGTCAGGTAGTCGGGCTGCCAGCCGCGCGCGGCCAGGGCCTGCATGGCGCGCTGCTCCAGGGCGGGCAGCTGGCGCTCCAGGCCGTCGGCCGCCGCCAGCGCGTCGCGCGCCAGGGCGCGCAGCGCCAGCGAGAGCTGGACCGCCTCGGCGCGCTCGCTCTCGCTCAGGTAGCTGTTGCGCGAGCTCAGCGCCAGGCCGTCGGCGGCGCGCTCGGTGGCGGCGCTCACGATGTCGATGGGCAGCGCCAGCTGCTTCACCATGCGGCGCACGACCAGCTGCTGCTGGTAGTCCTTGAGGCCGAACAGCGCGCTGCGCCGACCCTTGGCCTCGCTGAACACGCACTGGAAGAGCTTCATCACCACCGTGCACACGCCGGTGAAGAAACCGGGGCGGAAATGGCCTTCGAGGATGTCGGCGAGTTCGGCGGGCGGCTGCACCTTGAAGCCCTGGGGCTCGGGGTACATCTCGCGCTCGCTGGGCGCGAACACGATGTCGCAGCCGGCGCCGCGCAGCTTCTCGCAGTCGGCCTCCAGGGTGCGCGGGTAGGTGTCGAAATCCTCGTGCGGCGCGAATTGCAGGCGGTTGACGAAGATGCTCGCCACCGCCACGTCGCCCAACGGCTTGGCGGTCTTCATCAGCGCGAGGTGGCCGGCGTGCAGGTTGCCCATGGTGGCCACCAGGGCGGGGGAGTTGAAGGGCCGCAGCGCGTCGCGCAGTTCGGCGATGGTGTGAACGACTTTCATCTCACCAGGCGTGCAGGCTGTCATCGGGGAACTGGCCGTTCTTGACGGCGCTGACGAAATTGGCCATGGCCTCGCGCACCGAGCTGGCGCCGTCCATGAAGTTGCGCACGAACTTCGGGTTCTTGCCCAGGTTGATGCCCAGCATGTCGTGCATCACCAGCACCTGGCCGGCCGTGCCCTTGCCGGCGCCGATGCCGATGGTGTGGCAGCGCGGCAGCTGCTGGGTGATCTCGGCCGCCAGCGCGGCCGGCACCATCTCCAGCACCAGCATGGTGGCGCCGGCGTCCTGCAGTTCGAGCGCGTGGCGCTTGAGCGTGAGTGCGGCCTGGTCGTCGCGGCCCTGCACGCGATAGCCACCGAGCGCGTGCACGGTCTGCGGCGTGAGGCCCAGGTGGGCGCAGACGGGGATGCCGCGCTCGACCAGGAAGCGCACGGTGTCGGCGGTCCAGCCGCCGCCTTCGAGCTTGATCATGTGCGCGCCCGCGTGCACCAGCTGCGCGGCGCTGCGCATGGCCTGTTCCTTCGATTCGTGGTAGCTGCCGAAGGGCAGGTCGCCGAGCAGCCAGGCCGTGCCCTGCACGCGGCGCAGGCCGCGCGCCACGCTTTCCACGTGGTAGGCCATGGTCTCCAGCGTCACGCCGGCGGTGCTGGCCAGGCCCTGGCAGACCATGCCGAGCGAATCGCCCACCAGGATGCATTCGACGCCGGCCGCGTCCGCGACGGCCGCGAAGGTGGCGTCGTAGGCGGTCAGCATGGTGATCTTTTCGCCGCGCTCGCGCAGCTCGGCCAGTCGAGGCAGGCTCACGGGCTTGCGGGCGGGCAGGGGAGAGGCCGCCGGCAGCGTGCCGTAGGGTGTGGCGGGGGTGGGGTTGCTCATGTCGTGGTCCGGCGCAGGCCGGGCGGTGAACGAGAATGCGGGACTATAGTGCATTGCACCATTCGGAGGCATGCCTCCCGGACGGTCTTTCCGATGGCTCTTTCACCGGCCTTTTTCCCACGATGAAACACCTCAGCGACTACACCTCCGCCGACATCGCCGCGCTGGCCGCGCAGGACGTCGCGCGCGCCCTGGCCGAAGACGTGGCTACGGGCGATCTCACCGCCGCGCTGGTCGATGCGGCGCGTCCGGCCCGCGCCCGCGTGATCGCGCGCGAGAGCGCCGTGCTGTGCGGCACGCCCTGGGTCACCGCCGCCGTGCACGCGCTCGACCCCCAGGCCACGCTCACCTGGCACGTGGCCGAGGGCGCGCGCTGCGAGCCCGACCAGACCGTGCTCAGCATCGAAGGCCGCGCGCAGCCGCTGCTGACGGCGGAGCGCACGGCGCTGAACTTCCTGCAGCTGCTGTCGGCCGTGGCCACGCAGACGGCCGCCTATGTGGCGGCCGTGGCCGGCACGCGGGCGGCCATCGTCGACACGCGCAAGACCCTGCCGGGCCTTCGGCTGGCGCAGAAGATCGCCGTGACCACCGGCGGCGGCGTGAACCACCGCATCGGCCTGTTCGACGCGGTGCTGATCAAGGAAAACCACATCGCCGCCGCGGGCGGCGTGGCCGCGGTGCTGCAGCGCGTGCGCGACACCGCGCCGGCCGCGCGCTTCGTCGAGATCGAGGTCGAGACGCTGGCGCAGCTCGACGAGGCCCTGGCCTGCGGCGCCACCATGGTGCTGCTGGACAACATGGACCTGCCCACGCTGCGCGAGGCCGTGCGCCGCAACGCCGGTCGCGCCATCCTGGAAATCTCGGGCGGTGTCAACCTGTCCACCGTGCGGGCCCTGGCGGAAACCGGGGTCGACCGCATCTCCATCGGCGCCTTGACCAAGGACGTCAAGGCGATCGACTTTTCCATGCGCTTCGAGGCGCTGTGAGGAGCCAGTCCATGAGCAACGAAGCCATCATCGACGTCGAGTACGAACAGCCCGCCTGTCCCACGCAGCACGCCTGGGCCCGTGTGCCGGTGGAGCCCGGGCCGAAGCAGCGCGCCGAGCTCATGGAGCGCATCAAGCGCCTGCTGAAGGAGCGCAACGCGGTCATGGTCTCGCACTACTACGTGCACCCCGACCTGCAGGACCTGGCCATCGCCACCGGCGGCATCGTGAGCGACTCGTTGGAGATGGCGCGTTTCGGGCGCGACCACCCGGCCACGACGCTGGTGGTCTCGGGCGTGCGCTTCATGGGCGAGACGGCCAAGATCCTGAGCCCGGAGAAGACCGTGCTCATGCCCGACCTGGACGCGAACTGCTCGCTGGACCTCGGCTGCCCGATCGATGAGTTCAGCGCCTTCTGCGACGCGCACCCCGACCGCACCGTGGTGGTCTACGCCAACACCAGCGCGGCGGTGAAAGCGCGCGCCGACTGGCTGGTCACCAGCAGCTGCGCGCTGGACATCGTGCGCGCGCTGAAAGACAAGGGCCACAAAATCCTCTGGGCGCCCGACAAGCACCTGGGCGGCTACATCCAGCGCGAGACCGGCGCCGACATGCTGATGTGGAACGGCTCCTGCATCGTGCACGACGAGTTCAAGGCCTTCGAGCTGGCGGCGCTCAAGCAGGAGCACCCAAAGGCCAAGGTGCTGGTGCACCCCGAGAGCCCGGCCGACGTGATCGCGCTGGCCGACGCGGTGGGTTCCACCTCGGCCATCCTCAAGGCCGCCAAGGAACTGGACGCGCCGGCGTTCATCGTCGCCACCGACAAGGGCATGATGCACATGCTGCGCCAACAGAACCCGGGCAAGGTCTTCATCGAGGCGCCCACGGCCGGCAACAGCGCCACCTGCAAGAGCTGCGCGCACTGCCCCTGGATGGCCATGAACGGGCTGGCGGGCGTGGCCCAGGTGCTGGAAAAGGGTCTCAACCAGATCCACGTGGACCCCGGGCTGATCCCGCGCGCACGCCTGCCCATCGACCGCATGCTGGCCTTCACCGCCGCCCACAAGTCGGGCCAGGACGCGGGCGCGCTGGTGCCGAACATCGGCGCCGCGTGAGCGCCGAGGGCGTGCACGCCCGGCTCGCTTTCGCGGCGAGCGGTCTGGCGTCGCACGCCGCGCTGCGGCTCGACTTCGGCGCACCGCGCGCCGTGCTGCGGGCCGACGCGCTGTCCGGGCTCGTGCCGGTGATCGAGGCCGCGCAGGCCGCCGCGCGGCAGGGCGCCTGGGTGGTGGGCTGGCTGGCCTATGAGGCCGCGGGCGCCTTCGACCCCGCCCTCGCCACGCACGTGCCCGAGGGGCCGTTGGCCTGGTTCGGCGTGCACGATGCCCCGCTGTCGATGGACACCGACCCGCCGCGCGACCCGCCCGCCGTGCGCGCGCACTGGGCCGACGCACCCGGCGTCCGCGCCGATTTCGACACCGCGCTGGCGGCCCTGCTGCAGGCCATCGAGGCCGGCGAGGTCTACCAGGTGAACCACACCGCGCGCTGGCGCGGCGAGCTGCACGAAGGCCGCGCGCTCGATCTGTTCGAGCGCCTGCGGTGCGAACAGCCCGCGGACTACGCGGCTTATGTCGACGGCGGCGGGCAGCAGGTGCTGAGCCTGTCGCCCGAGCTGTTCTTCGATTGGGATGGCGACCAGGTGCTGACGCGGCCCATGAAAGGCACCGCGCCGCGCGGCCTGGACCCGCGCGAGGACGCGGCGCAGGCCGCGCGCCTGGTGGCCTGTCCCAAGGAGCGTGCCGAGAACGTGATGGTGGTCGACCTGCTGCGCAACGACCTCTCTCGGGTCGCGCGGCCGGGTTCGGTGGCGGTGCCCTCGCTGTTCGACGCCCGCCCGCTGCCCACGGTGTGGCAGATGACCTCCGACGTGCGCGCGCGCACGCGGCCGGGCGTGGCGCTGGTGGACCTGCTGCGCGCCCTGTTCCCATGCGGCTCCGTCACCGGCGCGCCCAAGCGCCAGGCCATGCGCCGCATCGTGCAGCACGAGGCCGGCGCACGCGGCGTGTACTGCGGCGCCGTGGGCGTGCTGCGCCCGGGCGGCGGCGCCACCTTCAACGTGGCCATCCGCACGGTGGTGGTTCGCGAACGCGCCCTGACCCTGGGCGTGGGCAGCGGCGTCACCTCGGGTTCGCGCGCGCGCGCCGAATGGCGCGAATGGCAGCACAAGGGCGCCTTCGCGGTGCGCGCGGCCGAACCGTTCGAGCTGCTGGAAACCCTGCTGCTGGAGGACGGCCGCTGGCGGCATGAGCCACGCCACCGCGCGCGCATGGCGGGCTCGGCGCGCCACTTGGGCTTCGCCTGGACCGAAGAGGCCTGGTCGCGCGCCTTGCGCGCGCTGGTCGAGGCGCATTCCACGGGCCCCTGGCGCGTGCGCGTGCTCTGCCGCAGCGACGGCCGCGTGTGGGCCACGGCCCATGCCATGGCCACCTCGCCGACGCCGGTGCGTCTGCGGCTGGCCGAGCGCCCCTTCGCGGCCGCGCATTCGCCCTTCGTGCGCCACAAGACCACGCGCCGCACGCACTACGAAGCGGCCGAACGCGTGGCGCCCGGGGTGTTCGACACGCTGCTGTGGAACGACGACGGCGAGCTGACCGAGTGCACGCGGGGCAACATCGCCTTGCGCTTCGACGGGGGCTGGGTCACGCCCGCGCTGGACTGCGGGCTGCTGCCGGGCATCGCCCGGCAGTTGGCCTTGGACGAAGGGCGTTTGCGCGAAGCGGTGGTGCCGCTGTCGGCCCTGGAGCGGGTGCGGGAGTGGGCCTTCCTCAACAGCCTGCGCGGCTGGCTGCCGGCGGTGCTGGACGGGCGCTGAACCACCGCGCCGGCCACTGGCCGGCCATGCATACCCCCCGCCCGTTGTGACCGGGCGCCGCGGTTGTAATTCGCGCCTTTTCCAAGGCCGACCGCTTGCACCCCGTGACCCATCAACGCCCGATGCAGGCCTGTGGCCTGCTGCTTTCCCTGCTGGTCGCGCCCGCCTGGGCACAGACCGCGGCCGAGGCCAGCGCGCGCGCCCCCACCGAACAGCGCCGGGCCGAGGAGCGCCAACTGCAGCAGCGCGAGGCATTGCAACGCGGCGCCGAGGTGTGGGGCACGCCCGATGTGCCGCTGCCTGCGCTGCACTGGCCCGAACACGAAGCGCCGTGCGTTCCCGTGCGGCACATTGCGCTGACGGGCGCCGAAAGCGATCGCTTCCAGTTTGTCCTGCAAGACCTCGTCGCCGGCGCCGATCCGGCCGTTGGCCGCTGCCTGGGCACCGAGGGGGTGTCGATCGCGGTGGCCCGCGCGCAGCGGCGGCTGACGGCCCGGGGCTTCACCACCTCGCGCATCCTGCTCGAGCCGCAAAACCTGTCGCAGGGCACCCTGCGGCTGAGCCTGCTGCCCGGTCGCATCAGCGCCATCCGCTTCGCCGACGGCACCTCGCCGCGCGCCACGCAGCTCAACGCGGTGCCAGTCCGCGTGGGCGACATCCTCAATCTGCGCGACATCGAGCAGGCGCTGGAGAACCTGCGCCGCGTGCCCACGGTGGAGGCGGACATCCAGATCGTGCCCGGCAAAGGGCCCGCCGAGAGCGAACTCGTCCTCCGCTGGAGGCAGGCCCTGCCCTTGCGCCTGAACCTCTCGCTCGACGACAGCGGCACCCGGGCCACCGGCCGCTACCAGCTCAGCGCCACGCTCAGCGCGGACCATTGGTGGACGCTCAACGACCTGTTCTACCTCACGCAGGGCCGGGACCTGGGGGGTGGCGAGCCTGGCGCGCGCGGTACGCGCAACACCAGCCTGTACTACTCGCTGCCCCTGGGATACTGGGCCTTGGGCTTCAACGCCAGCCGCTACAGCTACTTTCAGAGCGTGGCCGGCCTCTACCAGGACTACCGCTACAGCGGCTCGCCGTCCTGCACACGCCGGGCGCGGCGGTGGACAACCAGGCCAGCGAGGTGGCCGCCAGCCGCGTCTACGCCGGTGGCAACGTGACGTTCATCGCCGAAGGGGCCGGCCAGGACAGCGACATCCAGGTCCGCGGCAGCGAGCTCAACGCGGGCCGGACCGTGCGCCTGAAGGCCGAGGGCAACGTGGACCTGGGCGCGGCACAGAACACCGTGCAGGAGCGCACCGAGAGCGAGAACCGCTCGGGCAGCGTGGGCATCGGCTGGCAGTTGGGCGGCGCCAACTCCGGCTGGGGCGTCACCGCCAGCGCCAGCGCGGGGCGTGGCCACGCCGAGGGGCAGGCCATCAGCCACACCAACACCCACGTCACGGCGGCAGACAAGGTGGTGGTCGAGTCCGGGGGCGACACCACCCTGGACGGTGCGGTGATCAGCGCCCCGCGCATCGAGGGCGATGTCCAGGGCGACGCCAAGGATCGAAGTGGTCGATGACGCGGGGGGCGCGGTTGAACATTTCAGATTGATGTGCTCGGCGATTGACGGGGACGTCCAAAGTGCTGACGGCTCGGGAGCTACGGCACTCGAGGAAATTCGCCAGATTGAATCCGGTGAATCGGCCTATATCGAATCCGATGGCAATGCCTGGGTCACCTACATCACCCCTGACAAAGTCTGGTTCGAGGGGCTATACAGCCAAGGCGAAGGCGGTGAAGTCAGTTTCGCCCAATACAAGTTGGCCGTCGAAACCTATGTTCGCTTTCTGGCGGATCCAAAGAAAAAACCGATTGAAGTGGACTTCCCAAACTAATGTGCGTGGGACAATGAATACCGAAACCTGTGGCCGGATCAGGCTGTTGATGAGCTGCGTCGTGTTTTCCGCCAGCACAGTACTGACGGGGTGCGCCACTCCGCCCGTTCAGTACTACCCCGATGCCGAACAAGCGATCGAAGATGAGGTGGGCTCCGCGCCTCCGCCAGGAAGCGCCGTCGTCGAGTTCACGACGAACTCCGTGGCGATCGCGGTCTTTCAGCAGCGTGTGGGAGACAAGCTGTGTGAGCCCGAATCCGAGGACATGGTCGCCCGTGTCAGAAGGCGCGAGATGCTCCCTGCTTCAGTACAGCGCTTTCATGGTCTGGCCAATTTCATGTCCTTGGGCAATCTGAATCGGATCGAGAAACTTCCAAGGACCAAGATCACCCACTTCCCCGCTGGCCAGGCGATCGCCTTCGCGGCCACCACATACACCAACGACGCCTCCTGCGGCCCATTGTTTCTTCGGTTCACACCGGAGGAAGGCAAACGCTATGTGCTGTCGACGGATTTGCAGGACCACATCTGCCGATTGAGCATTCAAGCCTTGGACGAAGCATCACAGGCGCGTCCCGTGAAGCACTCGCGTTGGCGCTGCGTCAAGCCATTCCTGGGATTCGGCAAGCCCACGCTCATTGGCCCCAACGAGATCAATTGACGTGATCCCGGCAGAACCACGTTACCGCCGGTGCGGGCTCGCTGGCTGCCTCACCGCCCCGGCGGCACCAGAATCGTCGGCTTCGCCTCGGGCAGCATGCCCGGGTGGTCCAGGCTGAAATGCAGGCCGCGGCTTTCGCGGCGCAGCATGGCCGACATGACGATCAGGTCGGCCACCTGCACCAGGTTGCGCAGCTCCAGCAGGTCGCGCGTGACGTGGAACTGCGCGTAGAACTCATGGATCTCGCGCTGCAGCAGGGTGATGCGGTGCGCCGCGCGCTCCAGGCGCTTGTCGGTGCGCACGATGCCCACGTAGTCCCACATGAAGCGGCGCAGCTCGTCCCAGTTGTGCGAGATGACGACCATCTCGTCGGCGTCGGTCACGCGGCTGTCGTCCCACAGCGGCAGCGCCGGCGTGTCGGGTGCCTGGTGCGCGCGGATGGCGCTGGCCGCCGCCTGCGCGAACACCATGCACTCCACCAGCGAATTGCTCGCCAGCCGGTTGGCGCCGTGCAGGCCGGTGCAGGTGGTCTCGCCCACGGCGTACAGGCCGGCGATCTCGGTGTGGCCCTGCAGGTCGGTGACGACGCCGCCGCAGGTGTAGTGCGCGGCCGGCACCACCGGGATGGGCTCCTTGGTGATGTCGATGCCCAGCTCGGCGCAGCGCGCCAGGATGTTGGGGAAGTGCTCGCGCAGGAACTCGGGGCTCTGGTGCGAGATGTCCAGGTGCACGCAGTCCAGGCCATGCTTCTTCATCTCGAAGTCGATCGCGCGCGCCACCACGTCGCGCGGCGCCAGTTCGGCGCGCGGGTCGTGGTCGGGCATGAAGCGGTGGCCGCCCAGGTGCGGCGGCAGCTTGAGGATGCCGCCTTCGCCGCGCACGGCCTCGGTGATGAGGAAGCTCTTGGCGTGCGGGTGGTACAGGCAGGTGGGGTGGAACTGGATGAACTCCATGTTCGCCACCTGGCAGCCCGCGCGCCAGGCGGCGGCGATGCCGTCGCCCGTGGCGGTGTCGGGGTTGGTGGTGTAGAGGTAGACCTTGCCCGCGCCGCCCGTGGCCAGCACGGTGTGGCGGGCCGCGAAGGTGACCACCTCGTCGCGCACGGTGTCGAGCACGTAGGCGCCAAAGCAGCGGCGCTCGCCGCAGCCGCCGACATGGCGCTCGGTGATCAGATCCACCAGCATGTGGTGCTCGAACACCTGGATGCCGGGCGTGGCCTTCACCCGCTCGACCAGGGTGGCCTGCACGGCAGCGCCGGTGGCGTCGGCCGCGTGCACGATGCGTCGGTGGCTGTGGCCGCCCTCGCGCGTGAGGTGCAGCTCGCCGTCGGCGGTGGAGAAGGGCACGCCCAATTCGCGCAGCCAGGCGATGGCGGCGGGTGCGTTCTCCACCGTGAACTCGGTGGCCTCGCGGTCGCTCAGCCCGGCGCCGGCCACGAGGGTGTCTTCCACGTGCGAGGCGTAGCTGTCGCCCTCGGCCAGCACGGCGGCGATGCCACCCTGGGCCCAGTTGCTCGAGCCGTCGAGCAGGGCGCGCTTGGTGATGACGGCCACGCGGTGGGTGGCGCTCAGGTGAAGGGCGGTCGACAGCCCTGCCAGGCCGCTGCCGATGACCAGGACGTCGAAGTGTTGGGTCATGTGCTGTTGGAGGACGGAGTACGAGCCGCCGCCGGGCCGCCCCAAGGCGGCTCAGCCCCCTTGGGGGGCCGCGACCCGCGCAGCGGCGGAGCGTGGGGGCTCATGATGTGGGGGTATAGGCCAGGCGCACGTAGATGGGCGCGAAGGCCTCGGCCTGGGTCAGCTCGATCAGGGTTTCCTTGGCGAGCTCGAGCATGGCGATGAAGGTGACGACCACCACCGGCACGCCCCGGCTGGTGTCGAACAGGTCGCCGAATTCGACGAACTGGCGGCCCTGCAGCTGGCGCAGCACGATGCTCATGTGCTCGCGCACCGACAGCTCCTCGCGGCTGATCTTGTGGTGCTGCACGAGCTTGGCGCGCTTGAGGATGTCGCGCCAGGCGCTCTGCAGGTCGACCATGTCCACGTCGGGAAAGCGCGGCTGCAGCGCCTGCTCGACATAGATCTGGGCGCGCAGGAAGTCGCGGCCGTACTGGGGCACCTCGGACAGGCGCTGCGCGGCCAGCTTCATCTGCTCGTACTCGAGCAGGCGGCGCACGAGTTCGGCGCGCGGGTCCTCGGCCTCTTCGCCCTCGGCCGTTTTCTTGGGTGGCAGCAGCATGCGCGACTTGATCTCGATCAGCATCGCGGCCATCAGCAGGTACTCGGCCGCCAGTTCGAGGTTGTTGGCGCGGATTTCCTCGACGTACTCCAGGTACTGGCGCGTGACCCCGGCCATGGGGATGTCGAGGATGTTGAAGTTCTGCTTGCGGATCAGGTAGAGCAGCAGGTCCAGCGGGCCCTCGAAGGCCTCGAGGAAGACGCGCAGCGCGTCGGGCGGGATGTACAGGTCCTGCGGCAGCTTGAACAGCGGCTCGCCATAGAGCCGCGCCAGCGCCACGTTGTCGACCACCGAGGGCAGCACCTCGTCGAGGCCCTGCGGGGCTTCGTCCAGGGAGGGCGCCGGTTCGGTCATGGTCGCCGGCTCAGTTGAAGTCGGAATTCGTCTGGTAGACGTAGGGCTTCTGCGGGACCTCGGCCGCCTCGGCCTCGGCCGCGAACTCGCGGTCGATGGTCTTGTCCCAGAGCAGGCCGCGGCCCTCGCGCTGCCGGGCCTCCAGCCCCGGCCGATCGGCCTTGAGCTGCTCGATGAACTGGGTGGCTTCGGATTGGTAGTCGGGGCGGCGGAAGAAGGACATGGCGGCGGGGGAGGGTGTCCGGATCGGGGAAACCGGCGATTTTACTGGCCGTCCCCGGTGGCCTCGGCCAGGCGTCCGGCAAAGCCCGAGCGCGCCATCAGCGAGGCCGGCTGCGGCTGCAGGCCCACGATCTCCAGCCGCCCGCCGCGCCGCCGCAGCGCCTTGTGCAGCTGCTCCAGCGCGTCCAGGCCGGTGGTGTCGAGCGAGACCATCAGGTGCGCGTCCAGCAGCAGGTGCAGCGGCCCGGGCGCGGCCTCCACCTCGGCGACGATGGGGTCGATCTTGGTGACCGCGCCGAAGAACAGCGAGCCGTAGAGCCGCCAGGTCTGGCGGCCGTCCTCGCGCCGCACCGGCTCGGCGCTGAAGATGTCGCGCTGGCGCCGCACGAACAGCACCACCGCCAGCACCAGGCCCAGCTCCACGGCCACCGTGAGGTCGAAGACGATGGTGACCGAGAAGGTGCTCAGCAGCATCAACCGGTAGTGGTTGCTGAAGTGCTTCAGACGGGCGAACTCGCGCCACTCGCCCATGTTCCAGGCCACGAACAGCAGCACGCCGGCCAGCACCGCCAGCGGGATGTGAAAGGCCAGCGGCGCCGCCGCCAGTACCACCACCGTGAGCGTGAGCGAATGCACCATGCCCGCCACCGGCGAGGCCGCGCCGGCGCGGATGTTGGTGACGGTGCGCGCGATGGTGCCGGTGACCGGCATGCCGCCGAAGAAGGGCACCACCGCGTTGGCCACGCCCTGGGCCATCAGTTCCTGGTTCGGGTCGTGCTTGCGCGCGTCGGCGAGCTGGTCGGCCACCCGCGCGCACAGCAGCGACTCCACAGCCCCCAGCAGCGCGATGGTCAGGGTGGGCGTGACCAGCAGGCGCACGGTCTCCCACGAAAAATCGGGCAGTGCAAAGGCCGGCAGGCCCTGCGGGATGCCACCGAACCGCGTGCCGATGGTCTCCACCGGCAGCTTCAGCGCCCAGGCCAGCAGCGAGAGGGTGAGCAGCGCCACGACCGGCCCCGGCACGCGCGAGGTCGCGCGCAGGGCGCCGGGCACCTCCAGGTGGTCCAGCTGGCGGCGAAAGCGCGAGTCGGTGGCCCACAGGCGCGGCCACACGAACAGGCCCAGCACGCACAGCGCGCCCAACAGCAGCGCCCAGGGGTTGACGGTGTCCAGGTGGCGGCCCATGGTGGCCATCTGGCCGAAGAAGTTGGCCGGCATGTGCGGTACGCGCAGGCCCAGCAGGTCGCGCAGCTGCGACAGCGCGATCAGCACCGCGATGCCATTGGTGAAGCCGATCACCACGCTGACCGGCACGTAGCGCACCAGCGCGCCCAGGCGGAACAGGCCCAGCAGGAACAGCAGCACGCCGGCGCTGGCGGTGGAGATCAGCAGGTTGGCCACGCCGTAGCGCTCGACGATGCCGTAGACGATGACGATGAACGCGCCCGCCGGCCCCGCGATCTGCACCGAGGTGCCGCCCAGCAGCGAGACCAGCAGCCCGCCGATGATGGCCGTCCACAGCCCCGCCTGGGGCGGCAGGCCGCTCGCGATGGCGAAGGCCATGGCCAGCGGCAGCGCCACGATGCCCACCGTGACACCCGCCCCGAGGTCGCGGGCGAAGCGGCCGCCGTCGTAGCCGCGCAGGTCCGCCAGCAGGCGCGGGCGAAACGGTGCGAGGGGCGGCAGGCCAGGCATGGGCCGATGTTACCGATGGCTACCGGCACCGCAAGGCAAGGTCCTACACTGCCGCTCACGCCGGCCGACCCCCGCCGGCCGCCAGGACAGAAGGAGCCCCCGCATGACCCGACCGAACACCCGCAGCGCCTGGTGGCGCCTGGGCCGCCTGATCACCGGCGTGCTCGCCGCCGTCGGCTTCGTGGGCGCTTGCGATCTGCAGAACATCGCCGAGCTGGAGCCCGGCGTGTCCACCGAGGCCGACGTGCGCGAGAAGTTCGGCCAGCCCGAGGCCGTGTGGGAGGGCGAGGAGGGCGCGCAGATCTATGAGTACAACCGCCAGCCCGAGGGCGTGGTGAACTACATGGTCACCATCGGCGCCGACGGCGTGCTGGTGAAGGTCTCGCAGGTGCTGACCGAGGAGAACTTCGCCAAGGTGCAGCCCGGCATGCCGCTGGAGCAGGTGCGCCGCCTGCTCGGCAAGCCGCGCAAGGTGCAGACCTTTCCGCTCAATGGCGAGACGCACCAGGACTGGCGCTTCCAGGCCAAGGGCCAGACCGAGCCCATGATCTTCAGCGTGGCCTTCGACAAGGACCTGCGCGTGATCAAGACCGGGACCATGCCGGACCCGGACCTGCAGAAGCGCTAGCTCAGCGCACCCGCATGCCCGGCACGGCGCCGGGCGTGGGCTCCAGCACGAAGATGCCGGGCTGGGCCTTTTCGTCGGCGTGGCTGGCGGCCAGCACCATGCCCTCGCTCACGCCGAACTTCATCTTGCGCGGCGCGAGGTTGGCCACCAGCACGGTGAGCTTGCCCTTGAGCTGCTCGGGTTGGTAGGCGCTGGCGATGCCGCTGAAGACGTTGCGCGTCTTGCCCTCGCCCACGTCGAGCGTGAGGCGCAGCAGCTTGGTGGAGCCCTCCACGCGCTCGCAGTCCACGATCTGGGCGATGCGCAGGTCGACTTTCGCGAAGTCGTCGATGGTGATGGTGTCGGCGATGGCTTCGCCGCCGGGCCGCCCCACGGCGGAGCCAGCCCCCTCGGGGGGCAGGGAGGACGCGTCAGCGCCGACCGTGGGGGCCTTTTTCACCTCGCCGCCGGGCAGCGGCGCAGCTTGCACCGGCGCGGGCGGCGGCTCGAACAGCGCCTCCAGCTGCTTGGGGTCCACGCGCTGCATGAGGTGTTGGTAGGGCTGGATGGCGTGGCCCGCGCCCAGCAGGTGGGCGGCGTCGGCCCATTGCAGGGGCTGGACCTGCAGGAAGGCCTCGACCTGCGCGGCCAGCGCCGGCAGCACGGGCTTGAGGTAGAGCGTGAGCAGGCGAAAGGCCTCGATGCAGGTGCTGCAGACGTCGTGCAGGCGGGCCTCCTGGCCGTCCTGCTTGGCCAGCTCCCAGGGCTTGTTCTGGTCCACGTAGGCGTTGACCTGGTCGGCCAGGGCCATCACCTCGCGCAGCGCCTTGCCGTACTCGCGCGCATCGAACAGCGCGGCGATGGCCGGAGCCTTGGCCTGCAGCGCCTGCAGCAGGGCCGCGCCGTCGGCCGAGGCCGCGCCCAGCCGGCCGTTGAAGCGCTTGGCGATGAACCCCGCCGCTCGGCTGGCGATGTTGATGAACTTGCCGATCAGGTCGCTGTTGACCCGCAGCTGGAAGTCTTCCTGGTTGAAGTCCAGGTCCTCGTTGCGCGCCGTGAGCTTGGCCGCCAGGTAGTAGCGCAGCCATTCCGGGTTCATGCCCAGGCTCAGGTACTTCAAGGGGTCCAAGCCGGTGCCGCGGCTTTTGCTCATCTTCTCGCCGTTGTTCACGGTGAGGAAGCCGTGCACGAAGACCGCGTTGGGCGTCTTGCGGCCGCTGAAGTGCAGCATGGCCGGCCAGAACAGCGTGTGGAAGGTGATGATGTCCTTGCCGATGAAGTGGTACTGCTCGGTGGACGGGTCGGCCATGAAGGCGGCGTAGTCGATGCCCTGCCGGCCCAGCCAGTTTTTCAGCGAGGCCAGGTAGCCCACGGGCGCGTCCAGCCACACGTAGAAGTACTTGCTCGGCGCGTCGGGGATCTCAATGCCGAAGTAGGGCGCGTCGCGCGAGATGTCCCAGTCGCCCAGCTTGGTCTGGCCGTTCTCGTCGGGCGCGATCCATTCGCTGATCTTGTTCAGCACCTCGGGCTGCACCGCGCCGCTGGTGGTCCACTGCTTGAGGAAGGCCAGGCAGCGCGGATCGGACAGCTTGAAGAAGAAGTGCTCGGAGTGCTTGAGCACCGGCTTGGCGCCCGACAGCGCCGAGTAGGGGTTGATGAGATCGGTGGGGCTGTAGACCTTGCCACAGACCTCGCAGTTGTCGCCGTACTGGTCCTTGGCGTGGCAGTTCGGGCACTCGCCCTTGATGAAGCGATCGGGCAGGAACATGTTCTTCTCGGGGTCGAAGAACTGCTCGATGGTGCGCGTCTCGATCAGGCCGGCCGCCTTGAGGTCCTTGTAGATGGCCTGCGCGAGCTCGTGGTTCTCGGGCGCGTCGGTGCTGTGCCAGTTGTCGAAGGCGATGTGGAAACCGTCGAGGTAGGGCTTGCGGCCCGCGGCGATGTCGGCCACGAACTGCTGGGGCGTTTTGCCGGCCTTGTCGGCCGCGATCATGATCGGCGCGCCGTGCGCGTCGTCGGCACAGACGAAGTGCACCGTGTGCCCCTGCATGCGCTGGAACCGCACCCAGATGTCGGCCTGGATGTATTCCATGATGTGGCCGATGTGGAAGTGGCCGTTGGCGTACGGCAATGCGGTGGTGACGAAGAGCTGGCGGGGCATGGTGGCGCTCGTGATGAAACCCTTCATTTTATGGGCGAGAGGAACCGCCTCATCTGACGGGGGTACTGACGCGGCGATGCATCGGGAGCGGTCAAAGAGCAGCAGGGCAAAGGCATTGGCCAGGCTGCAGACCCGTTCCCGCATGCCCCCCGTTGTCGATCGAAAGGAGCAGCCACATGCAAAAACACAGCGCAACGTTCCCCCAACGCCCGATTCCCCGGTTCCCCTCGACCTCGAAGAAGAACCCGGAACAAGACCCGTCCCTCTCGGCGCCGATGCCGCCGGGCACGACAGCGTCGCAGCCGGACGCCCCGGATGACCGCCGCCTCGAAGGCAGGGACGTGCGTCCGCCTGAGCAGCCCCTCAGCTTTCCTCCCGCGGGCATGCAAGCGCCGCAGACGCCTCTGTCCCTGCCGCTGCTCGCCCTACCCAAGCCGCACGACGGGCCGTCGGTGAAGGCGGTGCTGAAGGAACTGCTCGATGACGCGGGACAAGCGAACGAGCCGGTGCTACAGGCCTTGTCCCAAGCGACCCCGCCGATCAAGGCGCTGTTGCTGGAGATGATCACGAAAGCCATGGGATCGCCGCATTGCACGACCAGCCAGTTGTGTGCCCTCATCTCGGCCTATGCCCCTCACGTCGCCCTGCGCAGACTGCTCTCGCCCATTTGGGCGCCCTCGTCGCCCAACGAGCCACCGATATCGGGCCTCGATCGCCTCTTCGCGCTGGCCGCCCGTTTGGCCGGCGAGCCCGAGCAACTGAACGCGCTTCAACGCCAGGCCGGCGATCGGTGGTCAAGTCCCACCGCCTGGGAGGGGTGGGATGTGCTCTTCGCCCTCGGACAGTTCATCCAGGATTCGCCCGATGCTGCCCCGTGGGGTGAGGGGTTGGTCATTCGGGCGTTCCTGCACCAGTCGATGCTGTCCGGCGGCCAAGCCGAACGGCGCGCCCTTTTTGACGACCTCTGGTTGTCGGCTGTGGTGAACGGTCTCTCCCCTAAGGTCCTCGACGACCATTTCATGTTCAGCGAGGTGTCCGGCGTGCCAGCGGTATCGAACGTCCTTCGGGACCGCGGTCAACACCCGCGGTTGCTGGCGCGTCTGTGCGCTGGCCGCTGCTCAGACCTCGATCAACGGCAGCAACTCGCGCTGCTGAACGACAACCTGGCGCGCATGGCGGTGCGCAACCCGCGCTTGTTGCCGCTGTTGGCGCCTCAGCATGGCGATTCGTGGTCCGGCGAGGATGTTGAACGGGCCACGGCGTCGGTGGAGTTCACTTTGCAGTGGTGGACGGCGTCGCAGGCGTTCGAGCCGCCACTGATCGACCTTCCCCAGGAAGTCCTGGCCCCCATCCTGTTGGACGTCGGCCGCTTCTGGAGCGGCCTGGCCAGGCTGAAGCCCGAGTGGTGGGAAGCGGTGTTGTCGCGCCACCCGTGGTTGGCGCGTGTCATCGAAATCGTGAATGACAGCGATGCCAACAGCGCCAGCAACACAGGTGCCCACGACGAGGCGGCTGGGAGGGCCGTCGTGCGCTGGGTTCATCAGCACCTCAAACGATAAGGGGCCGGCCTGAGAGCGTGGCCATGCGCTGCCGCCGGCAGGCCGCGGCGGCGTCGTTTCGCCTTCGTTCTCCCGCTACAAAGCCATCAGCATGCGAATGATCCGTCGTTCTCCTTCGACATCTCCTCGACGCCCATCGCGTGAAAGCGTCCACGAGCAGCGCCCAGAGGCCGTGCCACAGAACACCGGGCCGATGCAGCACCCGCCCGGGGGGCGCGCCTTGTCCCCGCGGGAGGGGATCGAACCGCCCACCCCCGGCGAGCTCAAGCCCCTCGTCGTTGCGCGGGGGGCGATGAGCGAGGGCGCGTGGTTCGGCCTGTGCCAAACGATCCAGACGTTCCAAAGCCAGGACCAGCCGCCCGCGCGCGTCGGCGACGGCCGCCTGGAGTTCAATGGCCCGGTGGAACTCGACACGGGCGGGACGACCCACCTGGCCCAGTGCATCAAAGGACTGGTGGCGACGGGACAGCATTCGCAGGTCTGCGACTGGCTGGAGGTGCTGGCTCCTGCCACGCGAGCCCACCTGTTCCTGTCGATGAACGTTGAGGACAAGGACGCGCTCAAGGACCACGCGGACGAGGAGATTCGCCAGCGATTCCAGCGCGCGCTGTTTGGCGTGGCGGCGCACGCTTGCCGGCACATGAATGAGAAGTTCGAGTACCACGACTTCATCGTCGAACAAGTGAGCGCCCATTGCTCGGCCCACTCGCTCGCCAAGATTGCGCTGCTGCGCGATGACTGGAGCGGCTTCTGGAGCGCCTATCGCGGGTGTTCCCGCGAGGACAAGCGCGGCCTCGCGTATGGGGTCCCCGATGCGGTGGGCGGCTTGCACGAGGTGTTGACCGGCCTTTCGACCGAGGACCTGTTTGGCTGGGTACGCCAGAACATCGAGGCGGGCTTTGACGCCAGCTTGTCGGCCGGCATGGGCGTGTGCGCGACCTGGCTGGACCGCGCGGAGGGCTTGGGGGACCCGTTGCGCCGCGCCATCCTGCGCAGTGCCGTGGCGCATGCCTTGACAGAGAACGCCCCTGCGCCAGAGCAGCCGTCGGTGCAGCTCGGCGGTTGGGCCAGCTTGCTCGAGCGGGCCTGGGCCTGCGAGCTGACGCCCGACCTGCTGGACGCCGTGCCCGAGCCGTGCCGCGAGCGCCTGCTGTCGGCGGCGGTGCAGCGGGCGGCCAATGCCGACACGGCCCACGCCCTGAACGGGCTGGTCGCTTGCTACCTGGCGCTGTGCGACGAACCGCAGGCGCATGCAGACGATCGCTTGTGGCTCGGTGAGTGCCTGAGGTCGGCGTTCAAAGACCTGCTCGCGTCCGACAGTGGCCTGGACGAGCGGGCGCGGGCCGAGGTGCAGGCAATGCAGGCGCGTCTGGACCGGGGGGTGCCGCAACAGCTGGCTCGCCATCTCCAGGAGGGATGCCCCGAGAAGGCCGCCGATGGCATCGCCGAGCTGTGCTGGTTGGCGGGGCCGGGTGTCGCCCTGGAGCACTTCGATCGGCTGGCGCAGGACGTCCAGGCGCTGCTCAAGACCGTTGGCCTGACCTACGGCTTGACCGGCCAGGGCCTGCAAATCCACGACCTGCCCGAAGAAGACGACGAAGCCCTGCGGCTCATTCAGGAGAAAGCCGATGGGCTGAGCGAGGCGATCCAGAGAGCCGAGATCACCTGGGCCGAGGACCCAAGGCACAAAACACCGCAGGAACAGGAGCAGCATGCGCGGGAGCTGAAGGCGCTGGGGCGGCAGTTGGACAGGACGCGGGCGCGCTTGACGACAGTGAGGAGCGAAAGGCGGGCACGGCGCAGACCGGTGCTCCAGCGCCTGCTGGGGCTGCTGGAGCGCTGCGGGCTGGGCGAGAACCACCCCTTGGAGGGCGTGGTGCGCCAGCACCTGGACAGCGGGGCGGTGCCGCCTTGCGCCAACCCTGAGGGGGCCGGCAGGCAGGCCCGGATGAACCGGTTGCGGGCCCATGTGGAACAACTGGCCCGCCGGGCCTGGCGCCCGGCCTGGGGGGCGTGGTGGGAGACGCGCCACTGGATAGACCAGCTGCTGGACCTGGGCCTGGGCGCTTTCGGTAGCGGCGTGGGCCAGGCGCTGTCTTCCGCCGAGTTTGATGGGTGGTTGCGACCCGTGGTCAAGGACCAGAAGGCCTCCGGTCCCCTGCTGGCGGGCGTCTTGGCAGCGGCCATGGACGGCGAGGCCTGCGGCATCGCCCGCATGGTGTGGTTGTTCGAGCGCTTCGCCGACGGCCTTGATCTGCGGCGGGTGCTGGTGGCGATGCCGCCTTCTCTGCAGAGTGAGACGCCGGTGTCGGGTGTGGACCGCTTCCTGCGCATCGCCAGCCGGCTGATGTCACAGCGCGACTGGCTGGCCGAAGGGGAAAGCCACACCCACCGCTGGCAGCCGGGGTGGAGGATGCTGCTGGATTTCTGCCGGTTCGTCGCGGCCAAGCCCGATCCCGCATCGACGTCGATGGAGCGGTGGCTCATCGAGTTCTGCCTCGGCCGTGGCCTCGAGGTCGAGCGCGCCGAAGGCAAGCAGCGCAGGGCATTCCTGGAAGACCTGTGGGTCAGGGCGCTGGTCAATGGGTTGACGTGCCCCGCGGAACTGCACGCGCGGCTCATGGACAACTACCTGTGGCGTGAGCGAATGCAGATTCACCTTTGGGACCATGACAACCAGGGGTTGTTCCTTTCCCTGATGGAGCCCCCGCCGGGGGCACCGACAGGCGGACCGGCTCCCGTGGTCTTGTTGCGGCACAACCTGGCGAAGGGGCTGCTGCACTGCGGTCAGGCCCTGAACGCCGCCCGCGTCGCGGCCTGCTCGCCGAGCGGGTCGGGTGGCCCCGCGTTCCGATGGGCAGAGCATTGGGCCAGCGCCTTGGTGACGGCGTGCCGGGAGGTGCTGTCGCAGCCGAACGCCGAGGCGGTGGGGCCTGGCTGGGCCTTGAACCTCGCCGCGCTCTGGACCGCGGCGGCCGAGACCTTTCCGCAGTGGCTGGACACCGCGATCGGGCAGCACGAGGCCATCTGGGTCAAGGCCATGGTGGGCCTCTTCACGTCGACAGACATTCCCGGGGAGGACAAACCCCAAGTCCTGAAACAAGCGGCGCTGGATTGGCGCGAGGCCCTGCTGTCATCGAAGGCGCAATGAACCGGGGGGCGTTCGGGCACCCGGGCGCCCGGCGCTGAACCCCTTTCATGGCGGTGGTGTCCCCGCGGCGGTAGACTTTCGCCGCCGCAGAGCACCCGCCCCCGTATTTCCCTACGGCGTGGCGGCCATCCCCTCACCCCAGGAGCCATCCCCCCATGCCCGTCGACCAACAGGCGCTGATGCAGGCGCTGCAAGCCGTGCAGGACCCGAACACCGGGCGCGACTTCGTTTCCACCAAGGCCCTGAAGAACCTGCAGGTGCAGGACGGCGAGGTGTCCTTCGACGTCGAGCTGGGCTACCCGGCCAAGAGCCAGATGCCCGCGCTGCGCAAGGCCCTGGTGGCGGCGGCGCGGTCGGTGGCGGGCGTGGAAAACGTGTCGGTGAACCTGCACACCAAGGTCATCGCGCACGCTGCGCAGCGCGGCGTGGCGCTGCTGCCGCAGGTGAAGAACATCATCGCCGTGGCCTCGGGTAAGGGCGGCGTGGGCAAGAGCACCACGGCCGTGAACCTGGCGCTGGCGCTGGCGGCCGAGGGCGCCAGCGTGGGCGTGCTCGATGCCGACATCTACGGCCCCAGCCAGCCCATGATGCTGGGCATCGAGGGCCGGCCTGAGAGCATCGATGGCCAGACCATGGAGCCGCTGGAAAACTACGGCGTGCAGGTCATCTCCATCGGTTTCCTCATCGACCGCGACGAGGCCATGATCTGGCGCGGCCCCATGGCCACGCAGGCGCTGGAGCAGCTGCTGCGCCAGACCAACTGGAAGGACCTCGACTACCTCATCGTCGACATGCCGCCCGGCACCGGCGACATCCAGCTCACGCTGTCGCAGCGTGTGCCCATCACGGGCGCGGTGATCGTCACCACGCCGCAGGACATCGCCCTGCTGGACGCGCGCAAGGGCATCAAGATGTTCGAGAAGGTGGGCGTGCCCATCCTGGGCATCGTGGAGAACATGGCCGTGCACGTGTGCGAGAAGTGCGGTCACGTGGAGCACATCTTCGGTGCCGACGGCGGCAAGCACATGGCCGCCGAGTACGGCATGGACTACCTGGGCGCGCTGCCGCTGAACATGAGCATCCGCGTGCAGGCCGACGGCGGCCGGCCCACCGTGGTGGCCGACCCCGAGGGCGAGATCGCCGGCCTGTACAAGTCGGTGGCGCGCCAGGTGGCGATCAAGATCGCCGCCAAAGCCAAGGACTTCTCGTCCAAGTTCCCCAGCATCAAGATCTCCAGCGACACCTGAGCAGGGTCGTCATGTGCCCTACCGCCGACGCGGTATGGCACCCGGGCGCGGCTTGGGCTTTCATCGCGGTTTCACCCAAGAGACCGCGCATGAAGACACCCACCCACCGCATCCAGCGCATGTCGCGCCACGACCTCGGCCTGGCCCTGCACTGGGCCGCGCGCGAGGGCTGGAACCCCGGCCTGCACGACACCGAGATGTTCCACGCCATCGACCCGCGCGGCCACTTCATGGCCTGGGTGGGCGAACGGCCGGTGGCCAGCATCAGCGCCCTGCGCTACGGCGTGGGCTACGGCTTCATTGGTCTGTACATCGTGGAGCCGGCGTCCCGCGGCCAGGGGCTGGGCCTGGCGGTGTGGCACGCGGCGCTGGAACACCTGAAGGGCTGCGTGGTGGCCCTCGATGGCGTGGTCGAGCAGCAGCACAACTACATGCGCAGCGGCTTCGACCTGGCCTGGCGCAACCGGCGCTACAGCGGGCACGGCCTGGGACCGCGCCCGGCGCACCCGGCCATCGTGCGCCTGGCGGGCCTGCCGTTCGACGATTTGGCCGCCTACGACCTGGCCTTCCACCCCGAGCCGCGCCCGGCCTTCCTGCAGACCTGGATCCGCCAGCGCCGGGGCACGGCCCTGGGCTGGCTGCAGGACGGGCGGCTGCGCGGCTATGGCGTGCGCCGCGCCTGCGTGCAGGGCCACAAGATCGGCCCGTTGTGCGCCGATTCACCGGCCATCGCCGAGGGCCTGTTGCGGGCCCTGTGCGCGGGCGTGGCGTCGCAGGAGGCTGTGCACCTCGATGTGCCGGAGCCCAACCGCGAGGCCGTGGTGCTGATGGAGCGCCACGGCTTCGTCGCGGGCTTCCCCACGGCGCGCATGGTCAGGGGCCCAGCGCCGGCCATCGATCTGGCGCGGCAGTACGCCTTGACGGCGCTGGAGATCGGCTGAGCGCCAGGGCCACCGGCGTGCCGGCTCAGACCGCCGCGGGTGCGGACCCCTGCAGGACCTCGATGTTGGCCAGCGCATCGCGCAACGCGGGACCGGGAGACACGTGGTCGGCCGGGGCGACTGTGTTCAGCCGGAGGCTGCCGCTTTGCGTGTGCACGCTGACCCACTCGCCGAACTTACCTTGGGAGTTGTAGGCCGCGGAGTCTTGAACGGTGAATACGCTCTTGTCCTTGTTGAAGCTGGCGCTGACGGTGCTTCCATCGTTCAGCTTCACGGTCCTGTAGGGTTCACCGGTTTTGACCATATCCGCGCTGAGTTGCGCCAGGGCTTGTTTGACCTCGGCTTCCTTGCGCGACAGAGCGCTGTCCAGGGGCTCCATGGGGAACGTCTTGGACCCCAAAATCTGTTGCTCAAACCAGCCCAAGCCAGTGGCAGGCGTGTTGTCGGCCGGCCCCTGAGTGGCGGGTTCCGGGGTGACGGGCGCTGGGGCGGCGGGCCCAGGGACGTTCAGTGCGGCGGCGTAGTCTTGGATCAGCACCTGCAGATGCGCCTGGTATTGCTCGTTTCCGGCCAGGGGCTGGTCGCTTGTCACGGCTTGGATGACGCCCTGCTGGGCCGTGGCCACGGCGACTTTGGTGGATGCAGTGGGCTTGAAGAAGTGGCTGAAGAATCTCTGAGCCGACTTCTTGGCACTCCAGCGCTGGGCCTTGGGCGGGGGTGTCGTGGTGGCTGGTGCGCCGGCGGTGGGGCCCGTGAACTTGGCGAGCGAGGCCGCTGACGGCGCGCGTTTCTTCTTGAACGGGTTGGGTACGTGAAACGAGAGGATCTTGGGCATGGTCGAGCTTCGGCTGTGCGCCGACCCTGCACAACAGGGCCGGCGCGGTTTTGGACGCTCAATCAGTAACGCCGCCCCGCCCGAGGCTCCGGGCCAGATGGCCGAGGCCATCCGCGGAAGCGCTCAGCCCGCCGCCTTCTCGCGCTCGCGCAGCCTGAAGCGCTGGATCTTGCCGGTGGCGGTCTTGGGCAGTTCGTCGAGGAACTCGATGAAGCGCGGGTACTTGTAGGGCGCCAGGCGCTCCTTCACGAAGGCCTGCAGCTCGGCCGCGCTGGCCTGCTGGCCGGGCTTGAGCACCACGTAGGCCTTGGTCTTGGTCAGGCCGTCGCTGTCTTCCTTGCCGATGACGGCGGCCTCCAGCACGGCGGGGTGCTGCACCAGCGTGGCCTCCACCTCGAAGGGGCTGACGTAGATGCCGCTCACCTTGAGCATGTCGTCGTTGCGGCCGGCGTAGGTGTAGGTGCCGTTGGGGTTGCGCAGGTACTTGTCGCCGCTCTTGGTCCAGGCGCCCTGGAAGGTGTCGCGGCTCTTGGCGCGGTTGTTCCAGTACATCAGCGCGGCGCTGGGGCCCTTGATGTAGAGGTCGCCGATCTCGGAGGAGCCGTCGGCGTTGTCGGCCACGGGGCGGCCGTCCTCGCCGCGCAGTTCCACCTCGTAGCCCGGCACGGGACGGCCGGTGGTGCCGTAGTGCACCTCGCCCGGCACGTTGGACAGGAAGATGTGCAGCATCTCGGTGGAGCCGATGCCGTCGATGATTTCGACGCCAAAGTGGCGCGTCCAGCGCTCGCCGATGTCCTGCGGCAGCGCCTCGCCGGCCGATGAGCACAGGCGCAGCGCCACGGCGCTTTTCGCCGGCAGGTCGGGGCTGGCGAGCATGCCGCCATAGCCCGTGGGGGCGCCGCAGAAGATGGTGGGCCTGTGTTCCGTCATGCGCTTGAAGCAGGCCTGCGGCGTGGGCCGCTCGGCCATCAGCACCACGGTGGCGCCCACGCTGAGCGGAAAACTCAGCGCATTGCCCAGGCCGTAGGCGAAGAAGAGTTTCGCGGCGGAGAAGACCACGTCGTCCTCGCGCATCTTCAGCACGCCCTTGCCGTAGAGCTCGGCCGTCCAGTACAGGTTGCCCTGGGTGTGCACCGTGCCTTTGGGCGCGCCGGTGGAGCCGCTGGAGTAGAGCCAGAACGCGGGCTCCTCGGCGTGCGTGTCGGTGGGCTCGGCGGGCGCGGCGGCCTGGAGCAGGGCGTCGAAGGCGTGGGCGCCCGGGGGAAGGTTCTGGCCGCGCGAGACCATCAGGTGTTTCACGCCGTGCGTGCCCAGGGCCATGGCCTCCTGCACGGTGGGCAGCAGCGCGCCGCTGACGATGGCCGCCTGCGCGCGGCTGTCGCCCAGCATGTAGGCGATGTCCTTGGCCGGCAGCAGGGTGTTCACCGCCACCGGCACCACGCCAGCGTACAGCGCGCCCAGGAAGGCCACGACCCAGTCGCTGCTGTCCTGCGCCAGCAGCAGCATGCGCTCCTCGCGGCGCAGGCCCAGGGCCCGCAGCGCGCCCGCGCAGCGGCGCACGGCGTCGGCGAGCTGGCCGTAGCTGAGCGTGCCTTGGTCGTCGATGAGCGCGGTCTTGGCCGCGCGCGCGGCATTGAGGTCGAGCAGGTGGCGGGCGAAGTTGAAGCGCACCGGTGGCGCGGCCACGGTGTCATGACTCATGGCGGTCTCCTTGATGACATAGCTGCATGGGCCCGCCGCGCCGTCCCGTGACACCGCGGAACCGGCTTTGCCGGGCCGCAGGTGTTGCCCCCTTGAGGGGGTCGCGCGCAGCGCGGCGGGGGTGGTTCATAACGCCAAGGGCGTGGCGCTCGCGGCCAGCGCGTCCAGCGCGGCCGTGCTGGCCTGTACCGCGCTGCGGCGGTGGTAGAAGCCCAGGGCGCGCAGGCCGCCGAGCTCTTCGCCGCCGCCCGCGCGGCCGGGGCCGCCGTGCAGGGAATGCGGCATCACGTTGCCATGGCCGGTGTGCAGGCTGGCCACGTCGGGCGAGATGGCGTGCACGCGGCCGTGGCTGTCGGCCAGCTCCAGCGCGGCGCGCGCCACGAAGGCGGGGTCGGCGCTGTAGACCGAGGCCACGAGCGAGCCCTGGCCGCGGCGGATGAGTTCGAAGGCCTGGGCCTCGCCGTCGTAAGGCATGAGCGTGGACACGGGGCCGAAGACCTCCACGTCGTGCAGCACGCGGGCCTTCACCGGGTCGCTGGTGCCCAGCAGCACGGGCATGGCGCAGGCGGCCACGGCGGGGTCGGCGTCCACCAGGGCCTGGGCGCGGCCGTCGTACAGCGGCGTGGCCTCGGCGAGCAGCTGGGCCAGGCCTTCCTGCACGCCATCGAACTGCGCGCGGCTCACCAGCGCGCCCATGCGCACGGCCTCGTTGCGCGGGTTGCCCACGCTGACCTTGGCCAGCTTGGCGCCGATCGCCTGCGCGGCGGCGTCGTAGAGCGCGCGCGGCACGAAGGCGCGGCGGATGGCCGTGCACTTCTGGCCGCTCTTGACGGTCATCTCGCGCACCACCTCGTTCACGAACAGGGTGAAGGCCTCGCTGTCGGCGCTGGCGTTCGGGTCGAGCAGGGCGCTGTTGAGGCTGTCGGCCTCGATGTTGCAGCGCACCGAGCGCTCGGCGATGGCCGCATGGCCGCGGATCTGCGCGGCCGTGCCCGCCGAGCCGGTGAAGGACAGCACGTCGAAGGGCTGCAGCGCGTCCAGCAGGCCGGCCGAGGCGCCGCAGATCACCGACAGGGCGCCCGCGGGCAGCACGCCGGCCTCCACCACGTCCTGCACCATGCGCTGCGTCAGCCAGGCGGTGGGCGTGCCGGGCTTGACCACCACGGGCACGCCGCTCAGCAGGGCGGGGGCGGCCTTCTCCCACAGGCCCCAGCTCGGGAAGTTGAAGGCGTTGATGAACAGCGCCAGACCGCGCGTGGGCGTGAGGACGTGCTGGCTCTGGAAGGCCGGGTCCTTGCCGAGGCGGATGCGCTCGCCGTCGAGCAGGGCGCGCGCGTCGCCGAGTTTTTCGCCCCACTTGGCGTACTGGCCGATGGTGAAGATGCCGCCGTCGATGTCCACGGCCGAGTCGCGCGTGACGGTGCCGGAGTTGGCGGTGGCGATGGCGTAGTAGTCGTCGCGCTTGGCCTGCAGCACCTGGCCGATGGCGCCGAGCAGGCCGGCGCGCTCGCGGTAGCTGAGCGCGCGCAGCGCGGCGCCGCCCTGTTCGCGCGCGAAGGCGAAGGCGCTGGCCAGGTCCAGGCCTTCGCGGCTCACGCGCACGAGTTCGGTGCCCAGCACCGGATCGAACAGGGGGGTTCCCGGGCCTTGGCCCAGGTGGGCTTTACCGGCAACGATGTTGGGCAGCAGGGGGGTGGTGGTCATGGTGGGCTCCATCAAACCGGGGGCTGGTTCACACCGGGGGCTGGTGTCGAAACCGGTGACGCGATAAAGTGCACTATGTTGCGTGCGGCGAAATGTGCATTAAAGTGCATGTTTTGCTATTTGGCAAGCCCGCAAACCCTAAGCCCGACAAACCATGCCCCCCATGGACGCCGAAGCCAGTGCCGCCGCCTCCAGCCCCGCCGCCGAGGACGAAGGCCGACACCCCTTCCTCGTGGCGCTCGGCGAGCGCGTGCGCACGCTGCGCTCGCGCCGTGGGATGACGCGCAAGGCCGTGGCGCTGGCGGCCGACGTGTCCGAGCGCCACCTGGCCAATCTCGAGTACGGCACCGGCAACGCCTCCATCCTGGTGCTGCTGCAGGTGGCGGAGGCGCTGCACTGCCCCCTGGCCGAGCTGATCGGCGACGTGAGCACCAGCTCGCCCGAGTGGCTGCTGATCCGCGAGATGCTGGCGGGCCGATCCGAGACCGACCTGCGCCGCGTGCGCGTGGCCATCGGCGGCGCGCTGGGCCAGTCGCAGACGGAGAGCGACAGCACCCGGCACACGCGCATCGCGCTCATCGGCCTGCGCGGCGCCGGCAAGTCCACGCTGGGCCAGCGCCTGGCGGATGAACTCGGCTATGCCTTCATCGAGCTGAGCCGCGAGATCGAGAAGTTCGCCGGCTGCAGCATCGACGAGATCCACGCGCTCTACGGCACGCCAGCCTACCGGCGCTACGAGCGCCGCGCGCTGGAGGAGGCGATCCAGATCTACCCCGAGGTGGTGATCGCCACGCCCGGCGGCCTGGTCTCGGACGCGGCCAACTTCAACGTCTTGCTGGCCCACTGCACCACGGTGTGGCTGCAGGCGGACCCGGCCGACCACATGGGCCGGGTGGCGGCCCAGGGCGATCTGCGGCCCATGGCCGCCAGCCGCGAGGCCATGGAAGACCTCAAGCGCATCCTCGCGGGCCGCTCGGCCTTCTATTCCAAGGCCGATCTGCACTTCAACACCAGCGCCTACGCGGGCGTGGACGAGGCCTACGCCGCCCTGCGGGAGCGGGTGCAGGCCCTGATCGCCGCCCCCGGCGGCTGAGCGACCCGGCCGACCAACGGCCGGAACATGCATAAAAATGCATTGACTGCACTTTGACGCATGCACTATTATTCCGGTCATGCCGGTGACACCTGCCATGGTCCGCCGGCCAAGCCCCACCCTCCCGAGGAGACCGCCATGAGCCACCCCGCCCCCGTCGACTACCGCACCGAACCCAGCCAGTACCGCCACTGGAAGCTGTCGGTGGACGGTGCCACCGCCACGCTGGCCGTCGACATCAACGAAGACGCCGGCATCCGCCCCGGCTACAAGCTCAAGCTCAACAGCTACGACCTGGGCGTGGACGTGGAGCTGCACGACGCCGTCAACCGCATCCGCTTCGAGCACCCGCAGGTGCGCACCGTGGTGGTGACCAGCGGCAAGGACCGCGTGTTCTGCTCGGGCGCCAACATCTTCATGCTGGGCCTGTCCAGCCACGCCTGGAAGGTGAACTTCTGCAAGTTCACCAATGAAACGCGCAACGGCCTGGAAGACTCCTCCAAGAACAGCGGCCTGAAGTTCATCGCCGCGGTGAACGGCGCCTGCGCCGGCGGCGGCTACGAGCTGGCCCTGGCCTGCGACGAAATCGTGCTGGTGGACGACCGCAGCAGCGCCGTGAGCCTGCCCGAGGTGCCGCTGTTGGGCGTGCTGCCTGGCACCGGTGGCCTCACCCGCGTGACCGACAAGCGCCACGTGCGCCACGACCTGGCCGACATCTTTTGCACCACCAGCGAAGGCGTGCGCGGCCAGAAGGCCGTGGACTGGCGCCTGGTGGACTCCATCGCCAAGCCGCAGCAGTTCGCCGCCCACGTCGCCGCACGCGCCGAGGCCCTGGCCGCGCAGAGCGACCGCCCGGCCGATGCCAAAGGCGTGGCCCTGCCGCGCATCCAGCGCACCGACAGCGCCGACGGCATCGCCTATCAATACGTCAACGTCGCCATCGACCGCGCCAAGCGCACCGCCACGCTGACCGTGAAGGCGCCCGGCAGCGCCCAGCCCACCGACATCGCCGGCATCGAGGCCGCGGGCGCCTCGTGGTGGCCGCTGCAGATGGGCCGCGAACTCGACGACGCCATCCTCAACCTGCGCACCAACGAGCTCGACATCGGCACCTGGCTGATCAAGACCGAAGGCGACGCCGCCGCCGTGCTGGCCAGCGACGCCACCCTGCTCAAGCACCAGAACCACTGGTTCGTGCGCGAAACCATCGGCCTGCTGCGCCGCACCTTCGCCCGCCTGGACGTGTCCTCGCGCAGCCTGTTCGCGCTGGTCGAGCAGGGCTCGTGCTTCGCCGGCTCGCTGGCCGAACTGGCCTTCTGCGCCGACCGCACCTACATGCTGGCGCTGCCCGACGACGAGGCGAATGCGCCCAAGATCACGCTGGGCGAGTTCAATCTGGGCCTGCTGCCCATGGTGAACGGCCAGTCGCGCCTGCAGCGCCGCTTCTATGAAGAAACGCCCGCCATGGAGGCCGTGCGCGGCGCCGTGGGCCAGGCGCTGGACGCCGACGCCGCGGTCAAACTGGGCCTGGTCACCGCCGCGCCCGACGACATCGACTGGGCCGACGAGGTGCGCATCGCCATCGAAGAGCGCGCCGCCATGTCGCCCGACGCGCTGACCGGCCTGGAAGCCAACCTGCGCTTCGCCCAGAAAGAGAACATGCTCACCCGCATCTTCGGGCGCCTGTCCGCCTGGCAGAACTGGATCTTCATCCGCCCCAACGCCGTCGGCGACAAGGGCGCGCTCAAGGTCTATGGCAAGGGCGACAAAGCCCTGTTCGATTTCAACCGCGTCTGACCCACCCACCGAACCCGAGGAAGAACGACATGTCCACGATCAACTACAGCGAGAAGATCCCGAACAACGTCAACCTGTCCGAAGACCGCACGCTGCAACGCGCGCTGGAAGGCTGGCAGCCCAACTTCATCAACTGGTGGGACGACGTCGGCCCCGAGGGCTCGACCAACCACGAGGTCTACCTGCGCACGGCGGTCAGCGTGGACCCGCAGGGCTGGGCCCAGTTCGGCCACGTGAAGATGCGCGACTACCGCTGGGGCATCTTCCTGAACCCCGGCGACGCCGAGCGCAAGATCCACTTCGGGGACCACAAGGGCGAGGCCGCCTGGAACGACGTGCCCGGCGAGCACCGCGCCAACCTGCGCCGCATCATCGTCACGCAGGGCGACACCGAGCCCGCGTCGGTGGAACAGCAGCGCCACCTGGGCCTGACCGCGCCCAGCATGTACGACCTGCGCAACCTGTTCCAGATCAACGTGGAAGAGGGCCGCCACCTCTGGGCCATGGTCTACCTGCTGCACAAGCACTTCGGCCGCGACGGCCGCGAGGAGGCCGAGGCCCTGCTGCAGCGCCAGTCCGGCGACCAGGACAACCCGCGCATCCTGGGCGCGTTCAACGAGAAGACCCCCGACTGGCTGGCCTTCTTCATGTTCACCTACTTCACCGACCGCGACGGCAAGTTCCAGCTGTCGGCGCTGGCCGAGTCCGCCTTCGACCCGCTGGCCCGCACGACCAAGTTCATGCTGACCGAGGAAGCCCACCACATGTTCGTGGGCGAGAGCGGCGTGTCGCGCGTGCTGCAGCGCACCGCGCAGGTGATGAACGAGCTCAAGACCGACGACCCGGCCAAGGTGCGCGCCGCTGGCGCCATCGACCTCGGCACGGTGCAGCGCTACCTGAACTTCCACTACTCGGTCACCATCGACCTGTTCGGTGCCGACCAGTCGAGCAACGCCGCCATCTTCTACAGCTCGGGCCTCAAGGGCCGCTACGAAGAGGGCAAGCGCACCGACGACCACGTGCTCAAGGGCCAGACCTACAAGGTGCTCGAGGTGCAGAACGGCCAGCTCGTCGAGAAGGAAGTGCCCATGCTCAACGCGCTCAACGAGGTGCTGCGCGACGACTTCATCACCGATTCCGTGGCGGGTGTGAACCGCTGGAACAAGGTGCTGGAGAAGGCCGGCATCCCCACGCGACTGACCGTGCCGCACAAGGCCTTCAACCGCCAGATCGGCGCGCTCGCGGGCATCCGCCTGTCGCCCGAGGGCCGGGTCGTCAACGCAGCCGAATGGGAAGCGAAGAAAGCCGAATGGCTGCCCACGCCGGAAGACTTCGCCTTCGTGGCCTCGCTGATGGGCCGCGTGGTCGAGCCGGGCAAGTTCGCCAACTGGATCGCGCCGCCGGTGATGGGCATCAACCGCCAGCCCGTCGATTTCGAGTACGTCAGGTTCGGGTAAATCCCCCTGCGCGGCTTCGCCGCTCCCCCCTTAGAAAGGGGGGCGATGCCAGCGGCCCGGCAAAGCCGGCTCCGCGGCATCCCTGGTTTAGGCCCGGGCACTCCCACGGGCCTCGCCTTTTTCTGGAGTAGGTTTATGAACGCCCCTGTTGAACTCGCTGTCATCCAGCAGCACCTGATCGACCCCGAGATCTGCATCCGCTGCAACACCTGCGAGGCGACCTGCCCCGTGGGTGCGATCACGCACGACTCGAACAACTACGTGGTCGACGCGAGCAAGTGCAACCTGTGCATGGCCTGCGTGCCGCCGTGTCCCACGGGCTCGATCGACAACTGGCGCACCATGCCCAAGGCGCGCGCCTACTCCATCGAGGAGCAGTTCGGCTGGGAGTCGCTGCCCGCCGAGCTGCCGCCCGAGCAGCTGGCGGCCGCCGGCGCCGAGGCGCCCGTGGCCGACGCGCCCGCCCCGGCGCCCGCGCCCACCGCCGCCACGCTGGAGGACAAGTTCGTCGCCAGCCGCTATGGCGCCACGTTGCCGCCCTGGTCGGCCGCGCACGCCTTCACCAACCTCTACGGCCCCAAGGCCGCGCAGAAGACCATCACGGCCACCGTGGTCGGCAACCTGCGCGTCACCGACGTCGGCACCGAGTACGACACCCACCACATCGTGCTGGACTTCGGCGCCATGCCCTTCCCCGTGCTGGAAGGCCAGAGCATCGGCGTGGTGCCGCCGGGCACCGACGCCAAAGGCCGCCCCCACCACGCGCGCCAGTACAGCATCGCCAGCCCGCGCAACGGCGAGCGGCCGGGGCACAACAACCTCTCGCTCACCATCAAGCGCGTGCTGGAGGATTACGACGGCCAGCCGGTGCGCGGCGTGGCCAGCAACTTCATGTGCGACCTCAAGGTGGGCGACAAGGTCGAGGTGATCGGGCCCTTCGGTTCGAGCTTCCTCATGCCCAACCACCCGAAGAGCCACATCGTGATGATCTGCACCGGCACCGGCTCGGCGCCCATGCGCGCGATGACCGAGTGGCGCCGCCGCCTGCGCGCCTCGGGCAAGTTCGAGGGCGGCAAGCTCATGCTGTTCTTCGGCGCGCGCACGCAGCAGGAACTGCCGTACTTCGGCCCGCTGCAGAGCCTGCCCAAGGACTTCATCGACACCAACTTCGCCTTCAGCCGCACGCCGGGCCAGCCCAAGAAGTACGTGCAGGACGCCATGCGCGAGCGCGCGGCCGACCTCGCCGCGCTGCTGAAGGACCCGAACACCCACCTCTACGTCTGCGGCCTGAAGAGCATGGAAGAGGGCGTGGTGCTGGCGCTGCGCGACATCGCCACGGGCGCCGGGATGGACTGGGAGAGCGTGGGCGCCGCGCTGCAGCGCGAAGGCCGGCTGCACCTCGAAACCTACTGACGCCCGGCGGGGCTCAGTAGAGGTAGACCGCGCCGACGTCGCTGCCGGACCGGTCGGCCTGGTCACCCCCGATGCCGGGGCTGGCGTTGACCGCCGAAGGGCTGCCCGCGGCCAAGGCCACGCTGGGGGTCCCCACGCCGCCCTGGCCCGACAGGGCGAGGGTGGAACCGAAGCCGTCGCCGCGCAGCGTGTTCGACGGCTTGATGTAGGTCTGCTGCCGCCAACCCGACGCGGTGCGCCGCAAGAGATAGGCCGCGCCGCTCCAGGGGGCGCTGTTGTCGCCCTGGTCGGCCTGCAGGCCCCGTGCGGCGCTGCCCTCACCGGGGGCGCCCACCGCCAGCGTGTCGCCATCACCGGACATCGCCACGCTGGTGCCGAAGTTGTCGTCGGCGTCGGCGTTCGATGCCTTGACGTAGGCTGACTGGCGCCACTGGCCGCCCGGGCGGTCAAACAGGTACACGGCCCCGCTGCCCGTGGCGGCGTTGTTGTGGGGATCGCCATCGATGCCCCTCGCGCCGCTGGCCTCGTAGGGGCTGCCCACGGCCATGACCTGGCCATTGGCCGACAGCGCGATGGCACCGCCGAAGGCGGCGTTGCCCAAGGTGTTGGAGGCTTTCACGTAGGCCAGCTGACTCCAGCTGTCCCGGGCCCGGCCGAAGACGTACACCGCGCCGCTGCTCTGGGCGGTGTTGTCGTCGGGGTCGCCGCCCACGCCCGTGGCGGCGCTGGATTCGTTGATGGCGCCGATGGCCAGCGTCTGGCCGTCGGCCGACAGCGCCAACGCCGCGCCGAAGCCGTCGTCGGCGTCGGCGTTGGAGGCCTTGACGTAGGCCTGCTGCGTCCAGGCGCCGGCGGCGAGGGCGAAGACGTAGGCCGCGCCACTTCGGCGCCGGCTGTTGTTGTCGGCCCCATTGACGGTGCGGGCATCACCCGATTCGTCGGGCGCGCCCACGGCCAGGGTGGCGCCGTCGTCCGACAGCGCCACGCGCCAGCCGAACCGGTCGCCCGCATCGGCGTTCGGGGCCGCGACCCGGACCGGAAGGCCCCAGGCAGCGGCACCGCTCCCGCGCGTGAAGACAAAGGCGGTGCCGCTGTGGCCGACGCCGCTGCTGCCATTCGGCGCCCCCACCGCCAGTGTCCCGCCGTCGGACGACAAGGCCAGGCTGTGGCCGAACAGGTCGCCCGGTTCCGGCGCGGGGGGCGTCAGTCGGGACGCCTGCGCCCATTGGGCGCCTGTGCGCGCGAAGACGTAGACCGCGCCGCCGCTGCCCCGGCCCGACGCGCTGCCCGGTGCGCCGACGGCCAGGAACTGCCCGTCGGCCGACACGGCCACGCTCTGGCCGAAGTGGTCGTTGTCGGCGGGGGCGGCGGCTTTGACGTAGCCGATGGCCGGCACCAGTGTGTCGCTCACCCGCAGCGCCGCGGTGTCGACGCAGTCCTGGTCGTGGCAGACCTGCAGCCGGTAGCGCGCGTTCACGCGCTCGGGCAGAAAGACCTCGTGGTCGTATTGCGTGGTGTGGGCCGGCAGATCGGCGATGGGCGTGTAGCCCGAGGCGCCGTCGGGGTCCTCGAGCAGGCGGTAGCCGGTTTCGGCGGCCGCGTCGTTCCAACTGAAGTGGAAGGTCTTGATGGCGGTGGGCGCGAGCGCGAAGCCCAGGGTGGCGTCGCTGGGGAACCGGACGGTGGCGGACGAGGTCACGGCGCTGGAGCCGCCACCACAGGCCGCGAGGGCACTGGCCAACAGAAGCAGGGAAGCGCGGATTGCGCGGCGGGTGTCGGGTGTCATGTCGGAAGCGTCGGGCAGGGAAGCCCGCGATTGGATCGGCGATCCCACGCGGCATCCATACGGCCTAGGCAGTAGCTCCCGCACCCATCAGAGAAAGATGGGCCTTCGCCGTGGCACGGGCAAACCCCGTCGAGGCCCCGGACATCTCCTGGGGGGAGGCCGACGGATGGCGTACAGTCGTCGTTCCCTATGCATGCTGCCCATACGTCTCCCGTGCCGGCCCGGCAACGCCCCGTGATCGAGGTCGATGTCGTGATGCGCCGCGAGCCCGTTCAGGGGCCCATGGCGCGCTGGCAGCCCTGGCGCTGGGTGCTGGCTGACGTGGTGCTGAGCGCCGGACCCGACGAGGCCGCCCGGCTGGCGCCGGACGAGGCGCACCCGCCGCAGGCGGTCGAGCCCATCGATGCGGGCTCGGTGGCCGATGGCCGCCAGCACTGGCTGCACCCGCGCTTTCGCGTCGAGCTGTTCCGCGACGACGCGGAGGGCTACTTCCTCAACCTCAGCAGCCCCCGTCCCTGTTTCTGGGTCATGTGGCGCGCCGAGGGTGAGGCGCTGGTTGGGGGCGAGCCCATGGCCGTGCCCCTGATCGTGACCCTGAGTTACCACGACGCCGGCCGCTGGCTGGACGCGCAGGAGCGTGTGGACCAGGTGGCCGCGCCGCCCGAGGTGGTGGACTGGCTGCGCGCTTTCGTCGACGCGACCTACGTGCCCGAGCCGAAGCGGCGCCAGCGCCCCCAGAGCTTTCGGCCGCTGACGGACCGCTTCGGCCAGCCGGTGCGCGTGAGCACGGACAAGCCGCGCGGCGGCAACGGAGGCCATTGAGGTGGCGGACGAGGGCGGCGGCTTCCTCTCGCGCTGGTCGCGACGCAAGCAGGCGGTGCGCGAGGGCCAGGCGCTGCCGCCCGAGCCGACGGCCGCGCCTCAGGCCGCGCGCGTGGAGCCGGTGCCCGCGGCCCCGGGCGCATCGGCCCTGTCGGCCGCTTCGACCCTGCCGCCCGCCGACGCGCCGCGCGAAACCACCCCGTCGCCCACGCTGGACGACGTCGCCCGGCTCACACCCGAGGCCGACTTCAGCCGCTTCGTCGCGCCGGACGTCTCCAGCGAGGTGCGCAACGCCGCCGTGAAGAAGCTCTTCGCCGACCCGCACTTCAACGTGATGGACGGCCTGGACGTCTACATCGACGACTACAGCCTGCCCAGCCCGCTGTCCAAGGCCGACATGGCCCAGATGGTCGGCGCGCGCTTCCTCAAGCTGGTGGACGACCCGGAAGAAGACCGGGCGACGGCGCCGGCCAGCGAACCCACACCGAGCGGCGGACCCACCGCCGCCATCCCCGGCGGCCCTCCCGCCGACACGCCCCCCACCCACGATGACCACGCTGATCTGCAACTGCAACCAGACCATGCCCCTGGACCCGAAGGCCCTGGGCGCGGCGCTGGATGAAGACCTGACGACGCACACCACGCTGTGCCGGCGCGACGCGGCCGCGTTCCAGCGCGCCAGCCGCAGCGGCGACGAACTGGTGGTGGCCTGCACGCAGGAAAGCCGCCTGTTCACCGAGCTCTCGCAGCAGACCGAGGGCGCGGTGCCGCTGGACGTGCGCCCCATCCGTTTCGTGAACCTGCGCGAGACCGGTGGCTGGGGCCGCGAGGCCCAGGCCGCCACGCCCAAGATGGCCGCGCTGCTGGCGGCCGCGCGCCTGCCCGATCCCGAGCCCGTGCCCACGGTGAGCTACCAGAGCGAGGGCCGCCTGCTCATCGTCGGTCCGCTCGACGCCGCCGAGCGGATCGCCGCGCAGCTGGCCGATGCGCTCCAGGTCACCGTGTTCGCCCAGGGCGGGCGGGGCCAGCAGGCGCGCGCCTGGCCGGTGCTGGGCGGGCAACTGGGCGCCATGCGGGGCTGGCTCGGCGCCTTCGAGGTCGAGTGGTCCAGCACCAACCCCATCGACCTGGACCTGTGCACGCGCTGCAACGCCTGCGTGGCCGCCTGTCCCGAAGGCGCGATCGGCCTGGACTACCAGATCGACCTCGACCGTTGCCAGAACCACCGCGCCTGCGTGAAGGCCTGCGAGGCCGTGGGCGCCATCAACTTCCAGCGCGACGCCGTCCCGCACCGCGAGCGCTTCGACCTCGTGCTCGACCTGCGCGAGGCGCCCGCGTTCGTTCAGCACGCGCCCCCGCAGGGCTACTTCCACCTGCCCGGCGGCCTGCGCCACGACAAGGGCCTTGAGACCCTGGTCCGCCTGCGCGAGATGGTGGGCGAGTTCGAGAAGCCCAAGTTCTTCACCTACAACCACAAGCTCTGCGCCCACGGCCGCAACGAGACCGTGGGCTGCGACGCCTGCATAGCGGTCTGCTCGGCCCTGGCCATTCGCAGTGAGGTCGAGCGCCAGCAGATCGCCGTCAACCCCAATCTGTGCGTGGGCTGCGGCGCCTGCACCACCGTCTGCCCCACGGGCGCGCTGGGCTACGCCTACCCGCGCGCCAGCGAGCAGGGCACCCGGTTGCGCACCGTGCTGGCCACCTACGCCAAGGCCGGCGGCCGGGACGCGGCGCTGCTGCTGCACAGCCAGACCGCGGGCACCGAACTCATCGAGGCCCTGGGCCGCGAGGCCGTGCTGCGGCCCAAGGCCGTCAAGGGCGTGCCCGCGCGCGTGATCCCGTTGCCCTTGTGGCACACCGCCTCGGCCGGCCTGGACCTGTGGCTCAGCGCTTTCGCCTACGGCGCCTCGCAGGTCTGGGTGCTGATGACGGAGGAAGAGGCGCCGCAGTACCGCGAGGCCTTGCGCGAGCAGATGGCGGTGGCCCAGGCCATCGTGAGCGGCCTGGGTTACGCGGGCACGCACTTTCGCCTGATCGAGGCGCGCGACGCGGCCACGCTGGATGTGCAACTGGGCTCGCCGCCCGCGCAGGGCGTGAAGCGCCGCGCGAGCTACGCGGTGCAGCGCGAGAAGCGCGCCACCATGGAGCTCGCGCTCGACCACCTGCTGCAAGACAGCGCCGCGCACCCGCGCGCGGCGGAGGCCGTGGCCTTGCCTACGGCCTCGCTGTTCGGCGCGGTGAACGTGAACAAGGACGCCTGCACCCTGTGCCTGAGCTGCGTGAGCGCCTGCCCGGCCAACGCCCTGCTCGACAACGCCGAGCGACCGCAGCTGCGCTTCGTCGAGAAGAACTGCGTGCAGTGCGGCCTCTGCGCCACCACCTGCCCCGAGGACGCCATCAGCCTGCAGCCGCGCCTGCTGCTCACCGAGCAGCGCCGCCAGCCGCGCGTGCTCAACGAGGCCCAGCCCTACGCCTGCGTGCGTTGTGGCAAGCTCTTCGGCACGCTCAAGGGCGTGGAGCTGATGCTGGGCAAGCTGGCCGGCCACGCCATGTTCCAGGGCGAGGCGCTGGAGCGCCTGAAGATGTGCGGCGACTGCCGCGTGGTGGACATCTACAGCAACCCGAACGAATCGCGCATCACCGACCACTGAGACACGCCGCCATGATGGAACGCATCCCCGTCTCCTCCACGCTCGACGAAGAAACCGCACGCGCCGAGGTCTATGGCCTGCTGGCCGCGCTGTACTACGCGCCGCCCGGCGCCGAGCTGCTGAGCCAGCTGCGCGTGGCCGCCACCGAGGCGCCGGCGGCGGGCGCCTTTCTCGAAGAGCCCTGGCGCCAGGTCGTGGCGGCCGCGCGCGAGCGCGACGATGCGGCCATCGCCGACGAGTTCGACGCCCTGTTCGGCGGCGTGGGCAAGCCCGAGGTCCACCTGTTCGGTTCGCACTACCTCAGCGGCTTCCTGAACGAAAAGCCGCTGGCCCAGCTGCGCGGCGACCTGGCCGCGCTGGGCCTGGCGCGCGAAGAAAGCATGCCCGAGACCGAGGACCACGTGGCCTACGTGTTCGAGGTCATGCGCTACCTGATCGCCGGCGACGACGTCGAGGTGGCCAACCTCACGCGCCAGCGCGAGTTTTTCACGAAGCACGTGCAGACCTGGGTGCCGCAGCTGTGTGAGACCATCGCGGCCCAGCCCCGCGCCGGCTTCTACGCCGCGCTCGCGGGCTTCACGCAGGCCTTCATCGGGGTCGAGGCGCAGGGCTTCGACATGCTGGCCTGACCGGGATCACGCACACAGGAGCAGGCATGGCAGGCAAGGGCTATTGGATCGGTCGCGTCGACGTGGACGACCTGGAGCGCTACAAGCTGTACGTGGAGGCCAACGCGGCGCCGTTTCGCGAGTATGGCGCGAAGTTCCTGGTGCGCGGCGGGCGCTTCGAGTGCGTGGAGGGCGCCAGCCGCTCGCGCAACGTGGTGATCGAGTTTCCCTCGTACGAACAGGCCATGGCCTGTTATCGCTCGCCGGGCTACCAGGCCGCCATCGCGCTGCGCGCGCCGGTGTCGGTGATCGACCTGATCATCATCGAGGGCCACGAGGGCGCGCAGCCCTGAACGGGCGCGGGCGCGCTTCGACTCAATACAGGTAGACGGCGCCGACGTTCACACCCGAGGCATCGGTCTGGTCGCCGCCCACACCGGCCGTGGCGTTGTTCGCATAGGGGCAGGCCACCGCCAGGGCCTGGCCGTCGCCCGACAGGGCCAGCGCGGCGCCGAACTGGTACACGCTGTATTCCGCCGTGTTCGAGGGCTTGATGTACGCCTGTTGCCGCCAGCCCGTGGCGCTGTGCGTGAACAGGTAGGCCGCGCCGGTGTCGGGCGCGTTGTCGTTGCCCTGGTCGCCGCCGATGCCCCGTGCGTCACTGCTCTCGCTGATGGCGCCCACGGCCAGCGTCTGGCCATCGCTGGACAGGGCCAGGGTGGTGCCGAAGCGGTCGTTCGCGCCGGTGTTGGAGGCCTTGATGTAGGCGCGCTGGCCCCAGCTGGCGTTGTTCCGGGTGAAAACGTACGCCGCGCCGCTGAAGGTGGCGCCCGTGTTGCCTGGGTCGCCGTCGATGCCCGTTGCGGCGCTGCTGTCGTAGGGACTGCCGACCGCCAGGACCTGGCCGTCGGCCGACAAGGCCAGGGCTTCGCCGAAACCCGACAGGAGCAAGGGGTTGGGCGCCGACAGGAAGGCCTGTAGGCCCCAGACAAGCCCGTCGTGGGCGTAGACATGCACCGACCCGCTGGTGCCGCCACCCCCACCGGCCGGGGAGGGCATGCCGACGGCCAGGGTATGGCCGTCGGCCGACAGGGCGATCCGCCGGCCGAACTGATCGCCGATGTGGTTGGTGGAGGCCTTGAGGTAGGCCTGCTGGCTCCAGGCGTTGCCCTGGCGCGCGAAGACATAGGCCGCGCCGCTTTGCGGGCTGTTGTTGTCGTCGGGGGGATTGGCACCGGTGCCGCTGCCCGCTTCCTGATCCGCGCCCACTGCCAGCACGTCGCCCTGTGCGGACAGCGCGACGCTGCCACCGAAGGCATCGCCGCTGCTGGTGTTCAAGCCTGTGAGGCGTGTCTGCAGGGCCCAGGCCGCGCCCTGGCCCGTGTAGACGTAGACCGCGCCGCCATAGTTGGCCGTCTGGCTGTCGTGCGGCGCGCCCACGGCCAGGGTGTCGCCCGCGCTGGACAGGGCAAGGCTGTAGCCGAAGCCGTCGTTCGACTGAGGGATGGGGGCCTCCAGCCGGGCCTGTTGTCGCCAGGTGGTGCCGTCGCGCGCGAACAGGTAGACGGCGCCGCTGGCGCTGTTGAGGGAGTTGCCGCCTGGCGCTCCCACGGCCAGGGTCTGGCCATTCGGCGACAGCGCCATGCCCTGGCCGAACTGGGCGTCGCTGGCCGGATCGGAGGCCTTCACGTAGCCGATGGCCTCGACCAGTGGCCCGCTGGCGGTGACGGCGGCCGAGTCCACGCACGCCGACGCCTGGCAGGCCTGCAGGAGGTAGCGCGCGTTGATGCGCTCGGGCAGGAACACGGCGTGGTCGATCTGCGTGCTGCCGGCCGGTAGCGTGGCGATCAGGGTGTAGCCCGAGGTGCCGTCGGCGTCTTCGAGCAGCCGGTACTCGCTGGCCCCGGCCACGCCGGCCCAGCTGAAGTGAAAGGCCTTGATGGCGGTGGGCGTGAGGGCCAGGACCGGTGCCGTGAGGGCGGCCGCGGGGGGGAAGGCGACCGTGGCGGAGGACGGCGCGCCCCCGCCGTTGCCGCCGCAGGCCGACAGCAGGGCGGCGAGCGCGAACGCGGCGGCGCGGGCGGCAGTGAACAGGCGAACTTGCATGAACGCTTGGCGGTGGATGGCAGGCATGGCCATTGAAGCGGATGCCTTGTGGGCCCATCCATACCCCCGACGCAGTATTCACAGCGCCACTGGCCGCGGCTGGCGGGCCGCCGCCCGGCCTCAGCCCGGCAGGGGCCGGCCGTCGTTCGTCGGCGTGGCCGCGGGCGCGCGCGGTTCGGTGAACAGGCGCACGGTGAACACCGCGCCGCTCATGCCGTCGCCGCGGTTGGCCGCGGTGATGCGCCCGCCGTAGCGCTCCACAAGGCCCTGGCTGATCCACAGGCCCAGGCCGTTGCCGTCGTTCTTGGTGGTGAAGAAGGGGCGGAACAGGCGCTCGCGCGTGGCCTCGCTCAGGCCGGCGCCGCCATCGATCACCTGCAGCTCGGCGCCGCCCTCCATGTCGCGCGTGACCAGGCGCAGACGGCCGCCCCCGGGCATGGCCTGGATGGCGTTGATCAGCAGGTTGATGATGACCTGCTGCAGTTCCTGCCGGTTGATGCCCACGCCATGCGTGGCGCCGCGCTCGCGCTCCACCGCGATGTCGGTCTGCGACAGCAGGTGGCCCACCAGCACCAGGCAGTCGTCCACCGTGCGGTCCAGTGGCAGCGTGTCGACGTAGCCGGCGTATTCGGTGGGTCGCGCGTACTGCAGCAGCTGCGTGACGATGATGCGCATGCGCTCGACCTGCTGATCGAGCAGGCGCAGCTCGCCCTGAACCGGGTCGGTGGCGCGGCCCAGGGTGTCGCGGATGAGGTCCAGGTTGCCTTGCATCACCGCGATGGGGTTGTTGATCTCGTGCGCGATGCTGGCGGTGAGCTGGCCGATGGCGGCCAGCTTCTCGCTCTTGACGAGCTGCTCCTGCGCGAGCCTCAACGATGCGTTGCTGGCCTGCAGTTCGCGCGTGCGCTCGGCCACCTTGCGGTCGAGCTCGTCGGCCCAGCGCTGCAGGGCCTGGGTTTTCTCGTCGATGGTGTCGAGCAGCTGGTCGAGGTGGCCCGCGAGCGCGCCGAGCTCGTCGCGCGCGGGCAGCGGGCCCACGCGCGCGCCGCCCTGGCCCTGTTCCACGCGCTGCATGGTCAGGTTCATCTGCTGCACCGGCTGGAAGATGCTGCGCGCCCAGCGCAGCGAGAACCAGGCCGAGGCCGCCATCACGCCGCCGAAGATGAGGCCGATGAGCGCCAGCATGGCGTAGCGCACCAGGCGAAAGGGCGCCTCGGTGAAGCCCACGTAGAGCATGCCCACGCGCGCGCCGCTGGCGTCGGCCAGGGGCTCGTAGGCCGAGACGTACCAGTCGTTCACCACGAAGGCCAGGTCCAGCCAGGTGTGGCCCTCGCCGAGCACGGCGCCGCGCACCGCCTGCGATACGCGCGTGCCGATGGCCCGCCGGTCCTGGAACAGGCGCACGTTGGTGGTGATGCGCACGTCGTCGAGGAACAGCGTGGCCGTGCCCTGGCTGTCGAAGGGCAGGGAGCCGGCCGGGTAGACGATGCGGTTGATGTGGTCGATGAAATCCAGGTTCTGGTTGAGCAGCAGGCCGCCGCTCAGCAAGCCCAGGCGCCGGCCCTGCGCGTCGACCACGGGCAGCGTGGCCTGCGCGACCATGGCGCGGTCTTCGGCGCTGCGCTGCGTGGGCGTGGCATTGCGCGTGGGCACCAGGGGGATGTCCAGCCGCGACATCAGGTGCGGCGCCAGGGCGTGCAGCGCGGTGCGGTCGAGCACCAGCAGGCTGGCCTTGGCGCGGTCGCGCCGGGCCTGGATGGACCCCCCCAGCGCGGGCGGCTGCGGCAGCAGGCCGGCGCGCTGGTCCTGCAGGCTCAGGCCGGGCGGCGCGCCGCGCGCCAACGGCAGGCCGTCGTTGCCGTACAGCACGAGGAAGTCGAGCCCCAGCCGCTCGCGTTCGGCCGCCAGGTGCGCGGCGAGCGCGGCCCGTGCGTCGGGCGTGCCCGGGGCCAGTCCGTCGGCCAGCGCGCGCGAATCGGCCACGCCCTGGGTGCCCGAGCCGATCTCGATCAGCACCTGGTCGAAGTAGCCCCGCGCCACCGCCAGGTCGCTGCGCACCTTGGTGATGAGCAGGCGGTCGTAGGCCTGGTCGCTCCACACGGCCAGCGCCAGCACCAGCAGCGGAAAGGCCACCAGCAGCGGCAGCAGCGCCATGGCCAGCAGCTTGTTGCGCACCGAGCCCGCGAGCCAGCGCGGCGCGCGAAGCGCGGCGGGGGGGGATGTCTCTAGCTCGCCCATTCGGCCACGCGCCGCTCCAGGGTGCGGCGCGACACGCCCAGCAACTGCGCGGCGCGGGTCTTGTCGCCCTGCACCGAGTCGAGCACGGAGAGGATGTGCATCTTCTCCAGCGTGTGCAGGTCGGTGGGGCGCTCGGCCGCCGGCGCCTCGGGTGCGCCGGGGTACAGCGCCGACACGTTGAGCGTGCCGAGGATGAGCGAGCGCTCGATCAGGTTGCGCAACTCGCGCACGTTGCCGGGCCAGTCGTACTGCTGCAGGAAGGCCATCTCGGCCTCGCTGATGCGCAGCGGCTCGGCGCCCAGCGTGGGCGCCAGCTGGCCCATGAAGTGCGCCACCAGCGCGGGGATGTCGGCCTTGTGCTCGCGCAGCGGCGGCAGCGCGAGCTCCACCACCTGCAGGCGAAAGTACAGGTCCTTGCGGAAGCGGCCGGCCGCGACCTCGGCGCTGAGCTGGCGGTTGGTGGCGGCGACGATGCGCAGGTTGAGCGGCACCAGCTGCTCGCTGCCCACGGGGCGCACCCGCAGGTCCTCGATGGCGCGCAGCAGCGTGGCCTGGATGGACAGCGGCAGCTCGGCGATCTCGTCCAGGAACAGGGTGCCGCCCTGGGCGTAGTGGAAGAGGCCGTCGCGCGCGCGCGTGGCGCCGGGAAAGGCGCCCTTGGCGTGGCCGAAGAGCTCGCTGGCGATGAGCTCGGGCGAGACGGCCGCGCAGTTCACGGGCACGAAGGGGCCGGCGGCGCGCGCGCCCCGCGCGTGCAGCTCGCGTGCGACCAGTTCCTTGCCGGTGCCCGATTCGCCCTGCAGCAACACGGTGCTGTCCACGCTGGCCACGCGGTCGAGGGAGTCGCGCAGGGCCGCCAGGGACGGCGAGTCGCCCACCAGCGCCGCGCGGTGCACGGTGGCGGGGCCCATGGCGCGGCGCAGCACGAAGTTCTCGCGCCGCAGGCGCGAGCGCTCGTGGCACTGTTTGATGGCGTTGAGGATCTGCGGAACGCGGAAGGGCTTGAGGATGAAGTCGGAGGCGCCGGCGCGCAGGGCTTCGATGGCGGTGTCGAGGTCGGCGAAGGCGGTGATGAGGATGACCTCGCCGGTGTAGCCCTGTTCGCGCAGCTCCTTGAGCCATTCGACGCCGCTCTTGCCGGGCAGGGAGATGTCGAGCACCACGAGGTCCACGTGGTGGCCGCGCAGCCACTCGGCGCCTTCTTCGGCGCTGGTGGCGCTCATGACGAAATGGCAGCGCGGGGCGAGCGTCTTGACCAGGAAGTTGAGCATGCCCTGTTCGTCGTCGACGACCAGGATGGACCAGTTGGGCCAACCATCCAGGGCGCGCTCGGGGCTTGTCGGGGGGGTGATCGTCTCCACCGTTCGATTCTATGAAGCAGGCATGGACGCACCGGTGCGCCGACCGGGCGCGGGACCTCGATGACCCACACGCCCGAGGCCCCGGAGCCTGATCGAATCACTCGGGCATAGGCGCCCCCGACCCTGCGCGGACCGGTGCGTGGGGCGCGACAAGTTGTCGCACTCGCTGGACAACATGGCGCAGGCAAAACCCCGAGTGGTCCTAAGTTCTGCGGGTTTGCCCGCGCTTTGGAGGGATGAATGGGCCTGTGCGGGCCGACATTGCGAGTGGTTCTCATCGATGGTGGCTGGCATGCTTATCGCTAGTCGAGGCGCCACCGCCGCTGGCCCACCTCGGCGCCCGCGCGAGGGTTTCGCGCCTTGGCCAGAGCGCTCATGCACAAGCTTGCATACCCCCAGGGGGCGAAGTAGATTCGCCTTATGCAAGGAGTCCACACGTCTGGTGTGTGGGCCCTGCACACCTGGAGACATGCATGAATGAGTCTTCCCGCTCCGGCCCGGCCGAGGGCCGTTCGCGCCTGAGCCGGCGCACCCTGTTCGCGGGTGCCGGCACCGCCGGTGCCGTGGCCGCCGTGGCCAGCGTGATGCCCGTTGTCCAAGCCCCCGAGAGCGCCGCCATCGAGCCCAAGCCCGCGCCCGAGCGCGGCGGGGGCTACACGCTCAGCGAGCACGTCAAGCACTACTACCGCACCACGCGCCTCTGATCCGGCGCGCGAGAAACAGAGCCTCCCCACGAACGTCCCGTCCGCCGCCCACTGCCCCACGGCATCCCGCGGCGCCCCAGGAGACACACCATGCTGCTGACCAAGAAATCCCCCTCCGCCGCCGGCCGTGGCACGCCGGCGCACGCCACCTTCGTGAACGCCTTGCAGCGCGGCCTGTCGTCCGCGCTGCCCACCATGGACCGCCGCGCCTTCCTGCGCCGCTCCGGTCTCGGGGTGGGCGTGGGCCTGGCCGCTTCGCAGCTCACCCTGGTGAAGAAGGCCCAGGCCGCCTCGGGCGGCTCGATCGACGGCACCGGCAAGATCGAGGTGCGCCGCACGGTGTGCACGCACTGCTCGGTGGGCTGCGCCAGCGACGCCATCGTGGAGAACGGCGTCTGGGTGCGGCAGGAGCCGGTGTTCGACTCGCCGATCAACCTGGGCGCGCACTGCGCCAAAGGCGCCTCGCTGCGCGAGCACGGCCACGGCGAATACCGCTTGCGCTACCCGATGAAGCTGGTCAACGGCAAGTACCAGCGCATCACCTGGGACGAGGCCTACGACGGCATCGTCAAGAAGATGAAGGCCCTGCGCGAGGCCAGCGGTCCGGACGCGGTGTACTTCGTCGGCTCGTCCAAGCACAGCAACGAGCAGGCCTACCTGATGCGCAAGTTCGTGAGCTTCTGGGGCACGAACAACTGCGACCACCAGGCGCGCATCTGCCACTCCACCACGGTGGCGGGCGTCGCGAACACCTGGGGCTATGGCGCGATGACCAACTCGTACAACGACATGCAGAACAGCAAGTGCGCGTTGTACATCGGCTCCAACGCGGCCGAGGCGCACCCGGTCTCGATGCTGCACATGCTGCATGCCAAGGAGAACGGCTGCAAGATGATCGTGGTCGACCCGCGCTTCACACGCACCGCGGCCAAGGCCGACGAGTACGTGCGCATCCGCTCGGGCACCGACATCCCCTTCCTCTTCGGTCTGCTGTACCACATCTTCAAGAACGGCTGGGAAGACAAGCGCTACATCAACGACCGTGTCTATGGCATGGAAGCGGTGAAGGCCGACGTGATGGCCAAGTGGACGCCCGACAAGGTGGAAGAGGCCTGCGGCGTCAAGGAAGAACAGATGGCGCGCGTGGCCGAGATGATGGCCAAGAACCGCCCGTCGACGCTGGTGTGGTGCATGGGCCAGACGCAGCACTCCATTGGCAACGCCATGGTGCGCGCCTCGTGCATCGTGCAACTGGCCCTGGGCAACATCGGCGTGAGCGGTGGTGGCGCGAACATCTTCCGTGGCCACGACAACGTGCAGGGCGCCACCGACGTGGGCCCCAACCCCGATTCGCTGCCGGGCTACTACGGCGTGGCGGCGGGCTCGTGGAAGCACTTCGCCAACGCCTGGGGCGTGGACTACGACTGGATCAAGTCGCAGTATGCCGAGGGCATGATGGAGAAGCCCGGCATCACCGTCTCGCGCTGGATCGATGGTGTGCTGGAGAAAAATGAGCTGATCGACCAGGGTCCGAACATCCGCGGCATGTTCTTCTGGGGCCACGCACCGAACTCGCAGACGCGCGGCCTGGAGATGAAGAAGGCCATGGACGCGCTGGACCTGCTGGTGGTGATCGACCCGTACCCCTCGGCCACCGCGTCGATGGCGGCGATGCCGAGCGACAAGATCAACCCCGAGCGCGAGGTCTACCTGTTGCCCGCGGCCACGCAGTTCGAGACCAGCGGCTCGTGCACCGCGTCCAACCGTTCCCTCCAGTGGCGCGAGAAGGTGATCGACCCGCTGTGGGAGAGCCGCAGCGACCACATGATCATGCATGAGCTGGCGCAGAAGCTGGGCTTCGCGGAGCAGCTCTCCAAGAACTACAAGATGCAGAAGATCAAGGGCCGCGAAGAGCCGATGCCCGAGGACATCCTGCGCGAAATCAACCGCTCGGTCTGGACCATCGGCTACACCGGCCAGAGCCCGGAGCGGCTGAAGGCCCACATGCGCCACATGGACGCCTTCGACGTGAAGACGCTCAAGGCCAAGGGCAAGGTGGTCGACAAGGAGACCGGCTATGACCTGTCGGGCGACTACTTCGGCCTGCCCTGGCCCTGCTTCGGCAACCCGGAGATCAAGCACCCCGGCTCGCCCAACCTGTACGACACCTCCAAGCACGTCATGGACGGCGGCGGCAACTTCCGCGCCAACTTCGGCGTGGAGCGCGATGGCGTGAACCTGCTGGCCGAGGACGGCTCGCATTCGCTGGGCGCCGAGATCACCACCGGCTACCCAGAGTTCGACCACGTGCTGCTCAAGAAGCTGGGCTGGTGGGACGACCTGAGCGCCGAGGAAAAGCAGAAGGCCGAAGGCAAGAACTGGAAAACCGATCCCTCGGGCGGCATCCAGCGCGTGTGCATGAAGCATGGCTGCCACCCCTTCGGCAACGCCAAGGCGCGCGCGGTGGTGTGGAACTTCCCGGACGCGATCCCGCAGCACCGCGAGCCCATCTACGGCACGCGCCCGGACCTCATCGCCAAGTACCCCAGCCACGACGACCAGAAGAACCGCTGGCGCCTGCCCATCCTCTACAAGTCGCTGCAGGCGAAGAACGTCGAGGACAAGCTGCCGGAGAAATTCCCGCTCATCATGTCCTCGGGCCGTCTGGTGGAGTACGAGGGCGGCGGCGAGGAGACGCGCTCCAACCCCTGGCTGGCCGAGCTGCAGCAGAACATGTTCGTCGAGATCAATCCGAAGGCGGCGACCGAGCGCGGCATCCGCCAGGGCGAGCAGGTCTGGGTGAGCACGCCCACCGGCGCGCGCATCAAGGTGATGGCGCTGGTGACCGAGCGCGTGGGCCCGGACACGGTGTGGCTGCCCTTCCACTTCTCGGGCCACTGGCAGGGCACCGACATGAAACCCTACTACCCCGATGGCGCTTTCCCCGTGGTGCGCGGCGAGGCGGTCAACACCGCCACCACCTACGGCTACGACATCGTGACGATGATGCAGGAAACCAAGACCACGATCTGCAACGTCGAGAAGGCTTGAGGAGAACACCATGGCACGAATGAAATTCATCTGTGACGCCGAGCGCTGCATCGAGTGCAACGGCTGCGTCACCGCCTGCAAGAACGAGCACGAGGTGCCCTGGGGCGTGAACCGCCGCCGCGTCATCACCCTCAACGACGGCGTGCCCGGCGAGAAGTCGATCTCGGTGGCCTGCATGCACTGCAGCGACGCGCCCTGCATGGCGGTCTGCCCGGTGAACTGCTTCTACCGCACCGACGAGGGGGTGGTGCTGCACGACAAGGACGTTTGCATCGGCTGCGGCTACTGCTCCTACGCCTGCCCCTTCGGCGCGCCGCAGTTCCCCTCGCAGGGCACCTTCGGCGTGCGCGGCAAGATGGACAAGTGCACTTTCTGCGCCGGCGGCCCCGAGGCCAACGGCAGTCAGGCCGAGTTCGAGAAGTACGGCCGCAACCGCCTGGCCGAAGGCAAGCTGCCGGCCTGCGCCGAGATGTGCTCCACCAAAGCCCTGCTGGCCGGCGACGGCGACACCGTGGCCGACATCTTCCGCACCCGCGTGATCACGCGCGGCAAGGGCGCGGAGGTGTGGGGCTGGGGCACGGCTTACGGCACCGCCGAAGGGAAAAAATCGTGATGAAACGCCTGACCCTCAGCTCTCTGGCGATGGTGGCCCTGCTGGGCCTGGCGGCCTGCGGCGAGAAGCCGCAGGAGATGAACGCCAACGGTGTAAAGCAGGACAACGCGGCCTACAGCGGCGTTGGACAAAGCCAGTACTCGCAACCGGGCTGGAAGGCCGGCGACAAGGGCAACTGGGAGCAGCAGCTCAAGGCGCGCGCCCAGTACGGCCAGAACGACTACGTGCGCATCGGCGCGCAGCAGAAGTAAAGGCGACGGCCATGCACAAGCAAGCAACCCCACGCTGGCGGGCCGGACTCGCGGCGCTGCTGCTGGGTCTGGGCGCGGTCTCGGCCTGGGCACAGGCGCCCAAGCCGGTGCCGGACGATCCCGCGCCGGCGAGCCAGCAGGCGGCGCCCGCGGGGCAGGGTGGCATCAAGAGCCAGAACATCTTCGATATCCGCCCCGACGCCGACACCGACCCGAACTACGCCGGCCAGAGCAACGCCGAGCGGCGCAAGGTGCAGCCCGGCAACAACGCGCCCATGTGGCACGACGTGAGCAAGGGCGTGACCGGCCAGACCATGCTGCCGTACCCCGAGTACGGCAACCTGATCCAGGGCTTCGTGCAGTACCCAGGCTCCAAGCTGACCACCGCCGGCGAGGCCTGGCGCCAGGTGCGCAACAACTGGATCATTCCCTATGGCGGCTCGCTGCTGCTGATCGTGCTGGTGGCGATTGCGCTGTTCTATTTCGCCAAGGGTTCGATCAAGCTGCACGGGCAGGAGACCGGTCGCAAGATCGAGCGCTTCACCTACTTCGAGCGCGCGGCGCACTGGGTCAACGCCATCGCCTTCGTCGCGCTGGCCGTCTCCGGCATCGTCATGGCCTTCGGCAAGTTCTTCCTGCTGCCCGTCATCGGCAGCACGCTGTTCGGCTGGCTCACCTACGCGCTGAAGAACCTGCACAACTTCGTCGGCCCGCTGTTCGCGGTGTCGCTGGTGGTGGTGATCTTCACCTTCATCAAGGACAACCTGCCCGCCAAGGGTGACCTGGTCTGGCTGCTCAAGGGCGGTGGCCTGCTCAGCGGCAAGGAAGTGCCCTCGCACCGCTTCAACGCGGGCGAGAAAGTGGTGTTCTGGGCTGGTGTGTTCTTCTTCGGCCTCGTCGTGGTGGGGTCCGGCCTGTTCCTGGACAAGCTGCTGCCGGCGGTGGAGTTCACGCGCGCCAACATGCAGGTGGCCCACATGATCCACGCCACGGCCGCGGCGCTGATGATGGCGCTGTTCCTGGGCCACATCTACCTGGGCACCATCGGCATGAAGGGCGCCTACAAGGCCATGAAGACCGGCTACGTGGACGAGACCTGGGCCAAGGAACACCACGCGCTGTGGTACGACGACATCAAGGCCGGCAAGATCCCCGCCCAGCGCACGGCGAACAAGCCCGAGGGCGCGTCCGGCCAGCCGGCGAAGGCCTGAGCGTTTCAGGAGACAGACCGCATGAGCATCCAGAAAATCGCCATCGCCGTGGGCCTGCTGGCCGCGGCCACCCTGGCCCAGGCCAAGCTGCCGGCACCGCCGCCGCCCACGCCCGAGGCCGCCGCCAAGGCCGACGAGGCCAAGGCCAAGGCCGCGTACAACACCAAGCTCGACGCCTACAAGCTGTGCAAGGCCATGGACAAGGCGGCGGCCAACTACTTCAAGACCACCGCAGGCGCGGGCAAGCAGCCCTCGGCGGGCGCGCCGGCCTGCACGGACCCGGGTCCCTTCTCCTACGTGCCGCCCAAGCCGGCCGAAGCGGCGGGCGCGCATTCGCCCGCGGCACCGGCGACCAGCCCGCCCAGCAACCAGGCGCCGGCCGGCGCGCCCACGCCCAAGAAGCCGTAAGCGCCGCGCGCCGCCGCCGGCCCCCATGCCCCCGCGCGGGGCAGCGCCAAAGGCCGCACCCCCGGGTGCCGGCCTTTTTCTTTAGTAGTCTCGCCCCATGCGCCTGCCCCAACTGACCGAGGCCCGTGCCCCGCTGACCGAGTCCATCGACGCGCTGGACGAGTTCGGCCAGCCCCGCGCCATCCACATCCCCGCCGAACGCGACCTGACGGTCTACGTCGACAAGCGCGAGCTGGTCACGCTCATGACCCTGGGCGCGCGGCCCGAGTGGCTCACGCTGGGCTACCTGCTCAACCAGCGGCTCATCGGCTCGGTGGACGACATACAGTCCATCACCGTCGACTGGGAGGTGAACGCCGCGAGCGTGAAAACCCGCCACGGCATCGCCCGCATCGAGGAGCGCACGGCCCGGCGGGTGGTGACCACCGGCTGCGGCCAGGGCAGCGTGTTCGGCGGGCTCATGGACGACCTGGACCGCATCCGGCTGCCCGAGGGGGTGCTGCGCCAGTCGCAGGTCTACGCCATCGTGGACGCGATCCGGGTGAAGGAGAGCACCTACAAATCGGCCGGCTCCGTGCACGCCTGCGCACTGTTCCGCGGCACCGAGCTGGCGCTGTTCGTGGAAGACGTGGGCCGCCACAACGCGGTGGACACCATCGCCGGCTGGCTGGCCCTTCAGGACGACGCGCCGCGCGCAGGCGGCGACACGCTCGACAAGGTCTTCTACACCACCGGCCGCCTGACCAGCGAGATGGTCATCAAGAGCGCCCAGATGGGCGTGGCGGCGGTGATCTCGCGCAGCGGCATCACGCAGATGGGCCTGCAGGTGGCGCGCCGCGTGGGCCTGTGCGCGGTGGGCCGGGCCACCAACAAGCACTTCCTGTGCTACGCCAACCCGCAGCGGCTGGTGTACGACGCGGTGCCGGCGGCGGCGCCGCAGCCCATGCGCGGCTGATCAGGCCGCGCGGCCCGATGGGCCACCTCGCGACTTACCACATGGACCAGGCCGCATACGGCGGCCTGTAGTCGCCTAACGGCGCGCGTATTGTCGGCCGCTGACTTGGCGAACTGATCCGCGAAGCCATGGGATGTGCAGTGGTGCCCGGCGCCTCACGGCAAACGACGATAGACGTATCAGATGCTGGACGTTACAAACCGACCACGTCCGGTGAAAGCCAACAGGCCTTTCAACCGCGACCGACAGGGAGGGGGAAACACATGAACGCATGGTGCGATGCCATGGCGCGTGTTGGCGCCGGCCGATTGATCGCGGGCGCTCAAAAGCCGATGGGTGAGTTCGGTGGCTGGGAAATGGCCTGGCGTGGGCTATGGCCCAACGGCTTGTCTTCGCTGGTGCTACCGGAGGTGGTGGATGAGGGAGGCCATCCGCTGGTGATCGGCGAGGGCGTACTCGCGTTGCCGCAGATGAACAGCTCGGGGATGGTGAGGAACCTGTGGGCAGCGATGAGCCTGTCGGGCACGCAGGTTGATGAGTTGGAGGCGGCGCTTTGAGGGCCCAACGCGCGTATGCGGAGCTATTCGAAAGTAATTCGAATGGAAATCTCAAGGAGAGAATAATGAGGAAATCAATTCAATTTGCCGTTATGGTGATTGTTTGTGCCATTTCGGCAGGGCAAGCAATGGCGGGCGAAGATAGAGCCTTCGAGGATGCGCGCTTGAAGCTGTGTAAAGAGTTGCGCGAAATGCTCGTGCAGAAGAACCAATGCTCTGGCGAGCAAGACTGCACCGCCCGACAACTACTGTTCTGCAGTCCGGCGAAAAGCGGGCTGAGCTTTCAATTGTGGGGTGTTCAGGACAAGGCCGCACATGCAGAGGCTATTGCCATCATTGGGCGTGAGTTCGCGCAGCAAGGCGGTCAAATGAATGCCAAACTTGTGGCGTATTCCAATGACAAGAAGACTTCGTTGGCCACATCATTCTGGGAAAAGAACAAGGTCATTCTGGAAGTTGATTTTCAAGGAGGAAAGTAATGTCCAGCATCGAACTGCGTGTGGATGTTGGTGGGGCAGATTGGATTCCTCACACCTTCATTGTAGTGACCGGGCCCGATGGTCTGGAGCGTGGTTATGGCTTTGCGCCAGCAGTCTCTGGACAACTGACCGGCGAGGGCAAGATATTTGATGACACTGCGCACGAGTATTCGTCTACGACAGGAAAAATCCCAATCGATGCTGAGGGGTGTCTGAGGCTGATGGAATATGTTGAGAAATCGACGAACAATCCGCCAGATTACTATCTTCCGTATGGTGCGCAATGTTCGAATTGGGCATTTCTCGCGCTGACGGAGGCAGGGATAGACGCGGCTGCGAGTCCGAACTTGGTGCCCGATTGGTTTTTGCGTGACGTTTTTGAGACCATTGTCTGGAACCCCTACACGCAATGGCTAAACATCGAGGTGAACAATCTGTTCAACTCCGCCCGCTCCGTCGTCCTGCACCCGAGGGGCCTGATCCGAAGAAATTGATGTTGAAAGAGGAGCACTTCGGTCGTGATGCCGAAGGGAAACTCGTTTCGAACATCCGGTGCACCAGGGTGCTAGGCGATATCAATCGATCCACCTGCACACAGGATTGGTCCAGCCCCAACAACCGCATCGAGCAGATGCAGTTGAGTGACGGCCAGAAGCTCCTGGCCGCGCAAGTCGACTCCCTGGTCAACGCCATGGCCGCCTTCGCCCCACCCGCCCCCGGTCAGATCGCCCTAACCCCCGAGCAGCAGACCGCGTTGTCCCCTGTGATCGCCGCGGGCTGGAACTGAGGAAACACCTCCTAGGGAGGAGCACAACATGTCTGACCCGACGCTGGACGCGCCGGATGCCTCGGGGCCTGCGCGCGCCGATGAGGCACCGCCATTGCCTCCAAGGCGCTCCGCCAGCGGGACAGTGGCATCGCCTGCCTGGTGATGATCGCCCGTCTGCACGGCGTGGCGGCGGACCCGGACCAGATCGCGCACGGGTTCGCTCACGACGGCCGGGCCCTGGACGTACCGGGCTTGCTGCTGGCGGCAAAGCAGCTCGGCCTCGTCGCCAAGCGCGTGCGAGTGGACCCGGCGCGGTTGGCCAAGACGCCGCTGCCGGCGATCGCGATCGGCTTGGAAGCCGTGGACGGTACGCCGGGCGGGGCCGACTTCTTCCTTCTCGCCCGCATCGACCAAGGTCGTGCGCTCATCCAGTCCCCTGGCGTCGGCCGCCCCGAGTCCCTCAGCCTCGACGCCCTGCAAGCCCAGTGGTCCGGCGAGCTCATCCTCTTCACTTCGCGCGCATCCATCGCCGGCGAGATGGCGAAGTTCGATTTCACCTGGTTCATCCCCGCCGTGGTGAAGTACCGCCGCCTGCTGCTGGAGGTGCTGGGCGTGAGCTTCGCTCTGCAGCTCTTCGCGCTCATCACGCCGCTGTTCTTCCAGGTGGTGATGGACAAGGTGCTGGTGCACCGTGGGTACACCACCTTGGACGTGATCGCCATCGCCTTCGCTGTGGTGGTGGTGTTCGAGGTGGTGCTGGGCGGCTTGCGCAGCTACGTGTTCGCACACACCACCAGCCGCATCGACGTGGAGTTGGGCGCTCGCCTGTTCCGCCACCTGCTGGGTCTGCCTTTGCAGTACTTCCAGGCCCGGCGCGTGGGCGATTCGGTGGCGCGCGTGCGCGAGCTGGAGAACATCCGCGCCTTCCTCACCGGCAACGCGCTCACGGTGGTGCTCGACCTGCTGTTCTCCGTCGTCTTCCTGGCGGTGATGGCGTACTACAGCGGTTGGCTCACGCTGATCGTGCTAGCCTCGCTGCCGTGTTACGTGCTGGTGACGGCGGTGTGCACGCCCATCCTGCGCGCGCGCCTGCACGAGAAGTTCAACCGCGGGGCGGAAAACCAGGCCTTTCTGGTGGAGACCATCAGCGGCATCGACACGGTCAAGGCCATGGCGGTGGAGCCGCAGTGGACGCGCCGCTGGGACCAGCAGCTCGCGGGCTACGTGTCCGCGAGTTTCCGAACGGCGACCATTGGCACCTTGGCCAACAGCGCGGTCACGTTGATCTCGAAGGCGGTGACGGTGCTCACGCTGTATTTCGGCGCGCGCTTCGTTATCGAGGGCGATCTGTCCGTGGGCCAACTGATCGCCTTCAACATGCTGGCGGGCCAGGTGGCGCAGCCGGTGATGCGCCTGGCCAATCTGTGGACGGACTTTCAGCAGACCGGGATTTCGGTGCAGCGGTTGGGCGACATCCTGAACACGCGCACCGAGGTGGCGGGCCAGAAGGCGGCGCTGCCGCCATTGGCCGGACGGGTCACGTTCGAAGGCGTGCATTTCCGCTACCGGCCGGACGGCCCCGAGGTGTTGAGCGACCTGTCGTTGGACATCGCGCCGGGCACGGTGGTGGGGGTGGTGGGGCGTTCGGGTTCGGGCAAGAGCACCCTGACCAAGCTGGTGCAGCGCTTGTACGCGCCCGAGCGCGGGCGGGTTCTGGTGGACGGCATCGACCTGCTGATGGCCGATGCGAGCTCCCTGCGCCGCCAGGTGGGCGTGGTGCTGCAGGAGAACGTGCTCTTCGCGCGCAGCGTGCGCGACAACATCGCCCTGGCCGACCCGGGCGCGCCGCTGGAGGCGGTGGTGCGCGCCGCTCGCCTGGCGGGGGCCCACGAGTTCATCGCCGAGCTTCCCGAGGGTTACGACACGATGGTGGGTGAGCACGGTTCCACCCTGTCCGGCGGGCAGCGGCAACGCATCGCCATCGCGCGCGCGCTCATGACCAATCCGCGCATCCTCATCCTGGATGAGGCCACGAGTGCGCTGGACTACGAGAGCGAGCGCATCGTGCAGCAGAACATGCAGCGCATCGCCCAGGGGCGCACGGTGATCATCGTGGCGCACCGGCTGAGCGCGGTGCGCGACGCGCACCGCATCGTGGTGATGGAGCGTGGCCGGATTGTGGAGTCGGCCACCCACGCGGAACTGCTGGCGCGGCCGGGCAGCCGCTACGGCCAGTTGTGGCGTCTGCAGCAGGCGTGAAAGGGCAGGCATGAAACTCCGTCTGCAATGGCAGGCCCTGCGCGACCTGCTGGGTCGCCACTGCGCCGCGTGGCGCCACGTCTGGGCGCAGCGCGCGGCGCTGGACGCACCGCCGCGCCCGGCGCACGAGACCCAGTTCCTGCCGGCCGCGCTGGCCTTGCAGGAAACCCCTGTCTCGCCCGCGCCGCGCCTGGCCATGGGGCTCATCGTGGCCTTCCTGCTGATCGCTCTGCTGTGGGCCACGTTCGGGCGCATCGACGTGGTGGCGGTGGGGCAAGGCAAGGTGGTGCCCAGCGACCGAACCAAAACCGTTCAACCCCTGGAAACCGCCATGGTGAAGGCCATCCACGTGCACGACGGGCAGTTCGTGCGCGCCGGCGAGGTGCTGATCGAGCTGGACCCCACGGCGCCCCTGGCCGACGCCGATCGGCTGGCGGCGGAGCACACGGCCGCGCTGTTGCAGCTCGTGCGCGGGCAAGCGCTGCTGACGGCATTGGACGGCTCCGGTGCGCCGAGCCTGCCGCTGCTGAAGGGGGTAGACGCCACCCGCCGCCAGGAAGCCGCCCGCTTGCTGCAAGGCCAGTACGCCGAGTACCAGACCCGCCGCGAACGGGTGGCCGCCGACACCGCGCGCCGCGAGGCCGAGTGGCGCGCCACGCAAGCCCTGGTGCGCAAGCTGGAGCAGACCTTGCCCATCGCCACCCAGCGCGCGCAGGACTACCGCAATTTGGTGGACCAGTCCTTCGTGTCCAACCACGGCTACCTGGAACAGGAGCAGGCGCGCATCGAGATGGAGGCCGACCTGGCCGCGCAGCGCAACCGCCTGCAGGAGATCGCGTCCTCGCTCGACGAGGCGCGCGCCCAGCAGCGCGCCCTGACGGCCGAGACGCGGCGCACCGCGTTGGACAGCATCGAGCAGGCCCAGCAGCGCCTGGACGCGCTGGCGCAGGAGCGCATCAAGGCCGATGCCCGGGGCCGGCTCACGCGGCTCACCTCGCCGGTGGACGGCACGGTGCAGCAGCTGGCGGTGCACACCGAGGGCGGTGTGGTCACACCCGCGCAGCCGCTGATGGTGGTCGTGCCGGCGGACCAGCCGCTGGAGGTGGAGGCCTTCTTCGAGAACAAGGACATCGGCTTTCTTCGCCAGGGCCAGGTGGCTGAGGTGAAGGTGGAGACGTTCCAGTTCACGAAGTACGGCACGCTGCACGCGGAGCTCGCCAGCGTCTCGCACGACGCCATCAGCGACGAGCAGCGGGGCCTGATCTACGCCAGCCGCGTGCGTCTGGCGCGCACCAGCCTGGACGTGGATGGCATGGAGGTGCGCTTGTCGCCGGGCATGGCCGTGACCGTGGAGGTCAAGACCGGCCGGCGCCGGGTGATCGAGTACTTCCTGGCGCCGCTGCTGCGGCACACCGACGAAAGCCTGCGCGAGCGCTGAGCCCGCGCCAAGAACGACAAGGGCCCTTTGCTGGCCCTTGTCGTTCAGGGGGTGCCGGGCCGAGTCGCCCGGTCCGCCTCAGGCCGCCTTCAACGCCAGCCGGCTCGCGTGCTTCCACGCGCGGCGCAGCACGGCGGGCGACCAGGATTCCTCGGGGATCAGCAGCACGCCGCGCGAGCGCATCCATTGGCCCAGGTCCACGTGGCTGGTGGCCACGGTGAGCGGGATGGCCAGCAGCAGCGGCAGGGCCACGGGGGCCAGCCACAGCAGCGCGGCGGCATTGAGCAGCGCCACGCCCGCGCCCATGAGGGCGATGACGGCGGTCATGGGCGCCAGGCGGCGGGCGGCATCGCCCCAGCTCACGCCACTGGCCTCCCGCGGGGGCGACTTCCACTCCAGCTTCAGGCCGGTGAGGGCCACCAGCACGAACAGCGAGTGCGCGAGCATGCGGATCGGCGCCTGCAGCACGGCCAGCAGGGTCTCGGCGACGGCGCTCAGCATGAGCGTGCCCGTGCCGCCGAACTGGCGCTGCTCGCGCTTGAGGAAGACGGCGATCAAGCCCAGCACGCGCGGCATGAAGAGCAGGCACAGCGTCCAGACCCACAGGCCGCGCAGCTCGGCCGGCAGGGCCTGCCAGTCGGGCAGCAGGGTGCTGTCGGCCACCCACAGGGCGGTGCCGATGGTGAGGAAGCCCAGCCACAGCGGCGCCGACAGGTAGGACATGGCGCCGATGGCGAACATGCTGCGGTGCACGCGGTGAATGCCGGGCTCGGCCATCAGGCGCGCGTTCTGCAGGTTGCCCTGGCACCAGCGGCGGTCGCGCTGCAGCTCGCTCAGCAGGTCGGGCGGCTGCTGCTCGTAGCTGCCCTGCAGGTCGGAGACCAGCCACACGTGGTAGCCGGCGCGGCGCATCAGCGCGGCCTCGACGAAGTCGTGCGACATGATGCCGCCCGACATGCCGCCGGTGCCCTTGATGGGGGCCAGCGCGCAGTGCTTCATGAAGGGCTCGACGCGGATGATGGCGTTGTGGCCCCAGTAGTGGGATTCACCGAGCTGCCAGAACTGCATGCCCAGCGTGAACAGGCGGCCGGTGACGCGCGAGGCGAACTGCTGCGAGCGCGCGTGCAGCGTGGCGTGGCCCACGGCCTGCGTGGCGGTCTGGATGATGCCGGCGCGCGGGTGCGCTTCCATCAGCTTGACCATATCGACCAGGCAGCGGCCGCTCATCACGCTGTCGGCGTCGAGCACCACCATGTAGCGGTAGTCCTTGCCCCAGCGGCGGCAGAAGTCGGCCACGTTGCCGGCCTTGCGGTGGCTGCGGCGCGTGCGCAGGCGGTAGTAGACCTCGATGGAGGGCAGGCCGCTGGTGGCGAGGGCGCTGCGCAGGTTTTCCCAGGCGGCGCGCTCGGCGCGCTGGATCTCGGGGTCGTAGCTGTCGGACAGCACGAAGACGTCGAACACCTTCGATTCGCCGGTGGCGGCGAGCGATTCGCAGGTGGCGCGCAGGCCCGCGAAGACGGTGGCCACGTCCTCGTTGCAGATGGGCATGATGATGGCGGTGCGCGCCTCGGGGTTCATGGCGTGGTCGCGCACCTCGGCCGCGCGCAGGGTGTGGCGGTCGCCGAAGATCGAGACCCAGAAGCCCATGAGCGCGGTGACGAAGCCGGTGAGCACCCAGGCCGAGAGCACCACGAACAGGGTGAGCTGCGCCACGCGCAGCAGGCCGTTGCCGCTGGCGGGCTGCAGTTCCCAGAACATCAGGCCGGCCATCAGCGTCCAGGCCAGGGTCAGGGCCACGAAGATCGCGCGGCGCCAGTTGGCGGCGTTCTGCCAGGGCTCCAGCGGCTCGCCGGCGCGCGCGGGCGCCTGGCCCTGGGCATAGGGCGGCAGCAGGCCGCTCGCCGTGCTGAGCAGCACGGTCCCGATGCTGTTCCAGAAGCCGCGCCAGGGGCGCGGCGCCATGGAGCCGCGGTTGATGGGGGGCGCGGTCACCGCGTTCGGGTGGCGCTCTTCTCGCAGCAGGCTGCGGGGGGTCATTCGGGCAGCAGAAGTTGCGTCCATGTTTCGCTCACGGTGTGTTGCTGGTGTTGCAGGAAGGCGCGCAGTTCGACCGGCTGGGTGGGGTCGATGCGCTCGACGCGCAGGCTCAGGCGCCAGGTGCGCGTGGCCGGGTTGGGGTAGGCGATGGCCTCGAGCACGCGGCCGTTGGCATTGGTGCTGACCTTGGGCTCGACGCTGGCGCCCGCGGGCAGGGCGTCCAGCGCGGGGCCGGCGAAGTCGAGCACGAACTTGGGCTGGGCGGCCTGCTCGGCGGCGCTGAGCTTGGTGTAGCCATAGCCGCGGCGGCTCTGCGTGACCCAGCTGGCGGGCGGGCGCTGCTGCTCGTCGCCTTGCCAGGACAGGTCGTAGCGCAGCTCCAGCGGCTGGCCGGCCACCAGCGGCTGCGCGGGCACCCAGTAGGCGACGATGTTGTCGTGCGTCTCGTCGGGCGTGGGCAGCTGCACCAGCTCCACGCGGCCCGGGCCCCAGTCGCCCACGGGCTGCACCCAGGCGCTGGGGCGGCGCTCGTAGCGGGCCTCCACGTCTTCGTAGCTGGCGAAGCGGCGGTCGCGCTGCATCAGGCCGAAGCCGCGCGGGTTGCTGGTGGTGAAGGAGCTCACGGCAATGGCTTTGGGCCGCTGCAGCGGGCGCCACATCCACTCGCCCTCGCCGGTGACCAGCATCAGGCCGTCCGAGTCGTGCACTTCGGGGCGGAAGTCGCCGGGCAGGGGCTGGTTCTCGCCCGACAGGAACATGCTGGTGAGCGGCGCGATGCCCAGGGTGTTGACCGGCGCGGCGCCTTCGCGCGCGAACAGGCGCAGGCGCACGTTCATGGTGGTGGTGAACCCGGGGCGGATGACGAACTCGTAGGCGCCGGTCACGCGCGGCGATTCGAGCAGGGCCATCACCGTCACCTCGCGCGCGTCGGCGCTGGGGCGGCGCAGCCAGAACTCGCTGAAGCGCGGGAACTCCTCGCCGCTGCCGCCCACGGTGTCGATGGCCAGGCCGCGCGCCGACAGGCCATAGCCCTGTTGCGCGCCGAGGGCGCGGAAGTAGCTCGCGCCGAGGAAGACGGCCAGCTCGTCCTTGTAGGCGAGGTTGTTGAGCGGGTAGTGCAGGCGCAGGCCGGCGTGGCCCAGGTCGCCCCAGCCGCTGGTGTCGAAGCCGTTCTTGCCGAAATGGAAGTCTTGCGCGCGGTAGGGCAGGGCGCGCACCTGGCCGTCGGGGGCGACTTCGTGGATGCGCACCGGCTGGGTCTGGTACAGGCCCAGGTGGAAGTACTGCACCTCGAAGGGCAGGTTCAGGTCACGCCAGGTGGAGCGCTCGGTGCGGAAGCGGATGTCGCGCAGCTGGTCGTAGGTGATGTCGGCCAGGGCCGGAGGCAGCTTGTCGCCGCTTTCGCGCCAGGGCTCGGCGGCGCGCGTCTGGGCGAGGTGGGAGAGCTGCTCCCAGCTCAGGGCCCGGGCCGGCGAGGACACCAGCGCCAGCGCGGCCAGCAGGCCGCCCAGGCGCCAGCGCAGGGCCGGCAGGGGAAGGGAAAAAACCAAAGGCATGCCCCCTTGAGGGCAAGGCCTGTGCCAGTTGGGAAAAAGCCTTTTAAATCAACGGCCTGGAACAGGCTGAAGGGGCCCGTCGGCCACACAGGGCGTCGACACTAGGGTAAACCCGCGTTTTTTGTCGCCGACCGGCGACATGGGGTGGGGGGTGACCAAAAATTCTGAACGAAATCAACGATCTTTTTGTGTCACGTATCGGCGACAGCCTCGTCACCCGCGGCCTCGGGGGCGCCGGAGCCGTCGCTCTTGAACAGGCCCGGGGTGAGCGCGTGCTTCTGCAACAGGCGATAGAACTCCGTGCGGTTGCGCTGGGCCAGGCGGGCCGCGTCGGCGACATTGCCGTCGGTCATCTTGAGCAGGTCGACCAGGTAGGCGCGCTCGAAGCGCTGGCGCGCCTCGGCGAAGCTCAGCACCTCCATGGTGGGCGTGCGCAGCGCGCGCTGCACCAGCGCCAGCGGCACCAGCGGCGTGGTGGACAGGGCGCAGACCTGCTCGACCACGTTGTAGAGCTGGCGCACGTTGCCGGGCCAGGTGGCCATGGTCAGGGCCTTGAGCGCCTCGGGCGCAAAGCCCGAGCTGCGCTTGCCGTACTTGGCCGCCAGCTTGGAGAGGAAGTGATTGGCCAGCAGCGGGATGTCCTCGCGCCGCTCGGCCAGCGTGGGCAGGGTGAGCGTGACCACGTTGAGGCGGTAGTACAGGTCCTCGCGGAACTGCCCCTCGGCCATGGCGACCTCCAGGTCGCGGTGCGTGGCCGAGACGATGCGCACGTCCACCGGCACCGACTGGCTGGAGCCCAGCGGGCGCACGGCGCGCTCCTGCAGCACGCGCAGCAGCTTGACCTGCAGGGCGGGTGGCATGTCGCCGATCTCGTCGAGCAGCAGGGTGCCGCCGTCGGCGGCCTGGAACAGGCCCTTGTGGTTGGCCACCGCGTCGGTGAAGGCGCCCTTGACGTGGCCGAACAGCTCGGACTCGAGCAGGGCCTCCGGGATGGCGCCGCAGTTGACCGCCACGAAGGGCTTGCCGGCGCGCGCGCTGGCCTTGTGGATGGCGCGCGCCAGCATCTCCTTGCCGGTGCCCGAGTCGCCGCGCAGCAGCACGCTGGCGTCGCTCTGCGCGACCATGCGCGCCTCGGCCAGCAGGTCGTCCATGCGGTTGGAGCGGCTGACGATGTCGCTGCGCCAGGCCTCGTCGGCGCGCCGCGAGGGGCCGGCGGGCGTGCTCAGCGCCAGGGCCTGGGCGATCTTGTCGAGCAGTTCCTTGGCCTCGTAGGGCTTGGTGAGGTAGCCGAACACGCCGCGCGCGGTGGCCTCCACCGCGTCGGGAATGGTGCCGTGCGCGGTGAGCAGGATGACCGGCAGCGAGGGGTGGCGCGAGCGCACCTCGGCGAACAGGGCCAGGCCGTCGCGCCCGGGCAGGCGCACGTCGGACAGCACCAGCTGCGGGCGCTCGATTTCCAGCTGGGCCAGCGCGGCCTCGGCCGAGCCGACCGCCGTGACCTGGTAGCCGGCCGCGCCCAGGCGCATGGACAGCAGGCGCAGCATGTCGGGGTCGTCGTCGACGACCAGGATGCGGGATCGGTGGTGGGGGACGTCGCTCATGGGATGGCCTTCGCGCAACGCGCTGCGGTGTGAGCCCCGTCGGGCGGCCGTGCGCTACTCATGGTGGCTTTCTCAGGGCGCGCGCGGCGCGGGGGCCGCGGGCGCCGGCGGGCGGTTGTTGATGCTGCGCTCGATGGCGCGCATGGCCTCGAGCCGCTCGTTGAGCTGGTCGATGCGGCGCTGCTGCTCGCGCAGTTGCGCGTTCTGCTTGTCCAGGGTCTCTTCGATCTTGCGGTGTTCGAGCAGGCGCTGCGCCAGCAGGCGCGCCAGGGGCTTGAGCGGCGCGCTGTCGGGCGCGGCGCTGTTGGCCACGCGCTGCGCGAGGCCCAGGGCGCGCGCGGTCTCCACTGGCTGGTTCAGGTGCATCAGCGCCAGGGCGAGCTGCAGCTGGCGTTCGGGCGCGCCGCCGGGGTCACCGATGGCGGCGATCTCCAGGCTCAGTTCGGCCGGGCTGAGGCCGCGCACGCGGTCGGCGTAGCGCAGCAGCCGGGCGGCGGCCTCGCCCTCGGTCGCGCTGGCCGGCGCCGGCTGCACCAGGGACGGTGCCAGCGGGGCTGGGGCTGCGGCGGCGGCCACGGGCGCGGCGGCGGGCGGATGAGCCTGCTGGGCCGCCTGGGGCGCAGCGGTGCTCACTGGCGCCGGCGCCGCCTGGGGCGCGCTCCTGGCGGCGGGCGGGGCGGGCGCCGGCGACGGCGGCAGCGGGGTGGTGGCGCAGGCGCTCAGGGCGCAGGTGGCCAGCCAGAGCCCGACCCGGGTGCGGGAGGGATCGAAGCGGGCGGGCGCCGTGGGGCGCGCGGGTTCATGTGGCATGGGGCAACTCGATGCGGAAGTGGGCGCCGGCGGGGCTGTCAAGCAGCTCGACACGGCCGCCGTGGGCGACGATGTACTCATGGACGATGGACAGGCCGATGCCGGTGCCGCGCACCGCGCCATCGGGCTGGCGTTCTCCGCGATAAAAAGGCTCGAAGATGCGGTCGCGGTCGGCCTCGGCCACGCCGGGCCCCTGGTCGACGATGTCGATGCTCACGCGCCCCGGCAGGCCCAGCAACACCAGGCGGATGGTGCCATCCTGCGGCGAAAAGCGAATGGCGTTGAGCAGCAGATTGCCGATGGCCGAGGCCATCTTCTCGCGGTCGACCTGCAGCCAGACCGGATCGCCCTCGACGCGCACCTGCAGGCCGTGCGCCTGCCAGTGCAGGCGCTGTTCTTCCACCAGGTCGTCGAGCAGGGCGCGCAGGTCGGTGCGCTCGCGCCTGAGCTGGCGGGCCTCGAAGGCCACGGCGTTGAAGCGCAGCAGTGCCTCGATCTGGGTCTGCAGCACCTGGGTGTTGTGCTGCAGGATGTTGACCACCTCGGCCTGGTCGGGGTTGAGCGCGCCGGCCACGCCGTCGCCCAGCACCGAGACCCCCTCGCGCAGCGAGGCCAGCGGCGTCTTCAGCTCGTGCGAGATGTGGCGCAGGAAGCGCGCCTTGTCGGCGTCGAGTTCGGTCAGTCGTAGGCGCAGCCAGTCGAGCTGCTGGCCGACGCGGCGCACGTCGCTCGGGCCGACGATGTCGATCGGCTGGTCGAGCCGGTTCTCGCCCAGGGAGACGATGGCGCGCTCCAGCCGCTTGAAAGGCTTGGCCAGCCACACGCCAAAGCCCAGGGCCATGCCGGCGGCCAGCAGGATGGCGCCGGTGACGACCTGCGTGAGCTGCTCCTGGCTGCGTTGGAAGCCAGCCTGCAGCGCGGCGTTGCGCGCGGCGATGATGGACTGCACTTTCTGCGCGATGGCCGCGCTGTGGCCGTCGAGCTCGCGGAAGGCGCGCGCCACGTCGCGTTCGCGGTCCAGCGCGGTTTCGGGCGGGCCGTCGAGCAGTTCGGCCACGGCCTGCATCTGTTCGCGCCAGTTCTGCGCGAACTCGGGCGGCAGCTCGTTGTCCTGCAGGCGCTGCAGGATGTCGCGCGCGTCGCTGGCGGCCTCGCCGAAACGCTGGCGCAGCTGGCTGTCGCGCAGCACCAGCGACTGGCGCGCCGCGCGCTCCATGGTGAGGCTGCGCTCGGACAGCGACTGCGCCGCCGTGGACAGGGCGATGGCCTGGGCCGTGCCCTCGCGGCTCTGCCCGAGCAGGGTCTCCAGCGAGAACAGCGTGCGCACCGCCGCGCCGCCGAGCAGCGCGCCGATCAGCAGGAAGGCGACCAGCAGCAGCTGTTGAAACGAGAGCGAGGAGGGCCGCACGAGCGAAGGGGATTCAGTCCAGGGACACCGCGGAGCCGGCTTCGCCGGGCCGCAGGTGTTGCCCCCTTGAGGGGGTGGCGCGAAGCGCCGCGGGGGTGTTCATCGCCACCTCGCCGCGCAAGGAGTGCGGCAGGGCCTGGGTGATGCGCACGTCGATCATCTGGCCGACCAGGCGCGCGCCGTTCGGGCCGCCGTCGAAGTTGACGATGCGGTTGCACTCGGTGCGGCCCATGAGCTCGGCCGCGCCGCCGGGACCGGGGCGGCGCGCGGCGCCTTCGACCAGGATGCGCTGCACGGTGCCCTCGCGGCTGGCGCTGATGCGCCGCACATGGGCCTCGATGGTGGCCTGCAGGTGCTGCAGGCGCTTGAGCTTCACCTCGTGCGGCGTATCGTCGGGCAGGTTGGCCGCGGGCGTGCCGGGGCGCGGGCTGAAGATGAAGGAGAAGCTGCTGTCGAAGCCCACGTCCTCGATCAGCTTCATCATCTTGTTGAAGTCGTCCTCGGTCTCGCCGGGGAAGCCGACGATGAAGTCGCTGCTCATGGAGATGTCGGGCCGGATCGCCCGCAGCTTGCGGATCGTGCTCTTGTATTCCATGGCGGTGTAGCCGCGCTTCATGGCCATGAGGATGCGGTCGCTGCCGTGCTGCACCGGCAGGTGCAGGTGGCTCACGAGCTGCGGGACACGCGCGTAGACGTCGATCAGGCGCTGCGTGAACTCGTTCGGGTGGCTGGTGGTGTAGCGGATGCGCTCGATGCCGGGGATATCGGCCACGTACTCGATGAGCAGGGCGAAGTCGGCGATCTCGCTGGTGCCGCCCATGGCGCCACGGTAGGCGTTGACGTTCTGGCCCAGCAGCGTCACCTCCTTCACGCCCTGGTCGGCCAGGCCGGCGATCTCCACCAGCACGTCGTCGAAGGGACGGCTCACCTCCTCGCCGCGCGTGTAGGGCACCACGCAGTAGCTGCAGTATTTGGAGCAGCCCTCCATGATGGAGACGAAGGCCGAGGCGCCGTCGACCTTGGCGGGCGGCAGGTGGTCGAACTTCTCGATCTCGGGGAAGCTGATGTCCACCTGCGGGCGCGCCTGCTTCTGGCGCTGCGCCAGCAGCTCGGGCAGGCGGTGCAGGGTCTGCGGGCCGAACACCACGTCGACGAAGGGCGCGCGCTGGATGATGGCGTCGCCTTCCTGGCTGGCCACGCAGCCGCCCACGCCAATGAGCACGCCCTTTTGCTTGAGGTGCTTCACGCGGCCGAGGTCGGAGAACACCTTTTCCTGCGCCTTCTCGCGCACCGAGCAGGTGTTGAAGAGGATGAGGTCGGCCTGCTCGGGGTCGTCGGTGGGCTCGTAGCCCTCGGCGGCGCCCAGCACGTCGGCCATCTTGTCCGAGTCGTACTCGTTCATCTGGCACCCGAAAGTCTTGATGAACACCTTTTTCTGTTGGCTCATGGCAAAGCTCCTGCGGGCGCGAAGCGCCCGTTGCGCCCCATGGCGGGGCACGCATTCAATGGGGGATCAGCGGGTGGCGGGCAGGGTGGCCGGCTGGGCCGCGCCCTGCTGCGATTCGAAGCTGAAGTTGCGCTCCACACCCAGGGTGCGGCGGCGCTCCTTCTTCTCGGCCTCGCTCAGGATCCAGACCTGCGTGATCTGGCCTTGGCGGTCCATCAGGTAGTTGACCGTGAGTTCGCGGTTCACCAGCGAGGCCGAGCGCAGGTTGCGGTTGCTTTCGTCGAGGATGCGCGCGCCGGGCGTGAGCCGGGTGACCCGGTCGTCCATCTCGACGTGGGGCGGCAGCTTGACGGTCAGGGTGCCGCGCAGGGCTTCCTTGGGGAAGCTGCGCACGCCGACCTGCGCGCCGGGCGCGGGGGCCGGCAGGACCGTGGTGGTCGTGGTGCTGGTGGTGGAGGCTTCGGACTGCGCTTGCGCGGCGCCCGCCAGGGCCAGCGAGGTCCCGATCGCCAGGGAGGTGAGACAGCGGTTCATGGTGTTGATCCAGAGGCTGAACGAAGTCGGCGATTGTCTCACGCGTGCGTTGCCGGGCTCACCGCCAGCGCACGGGCTCCAGGCTCACGCTGCCGCGCTCGCCGCTGAGCGTGAGCACGCCCTCGAGCACCGTGGCCTGCAGCTGCATGCTGCGCTCGGCCAGCGCCCCCAGCGCGGGCGCCGCGTCGGCCGGCAGGCGCCAGACCTGCAGCTTGTCCAGCCGCGTCAGCTTGTTCTCGATGCCGCGCCACCAGACCTCGGCCGCGGGGCCGAAGGCGTAGACGCGCACCGCGTCGGCCTGGCTGCAGGCCTTGGCCAGCGGCTTGTCCTCGGGCTGGCCGACCTCCACCCACAGGCGCTTGCGGCCGGTGAAGTCGGTCAGGTGCAGGTCGGGGTCGTCCGGGTCCGACAGGCCGGCGCCGAAGGCCAGGGTGCCGTCGCCGCCGCAGATGTCCACCAGCTCGTGCGCGTTCAGCGCCAGCGCGGCCAGGCGGACCATCATGCGCTCGTCGGTCTCGCTGGGGTGGCGGGCCAGGGTGAGGGCGTGGTCGGCGTAGTGGCCGTGATCGATGTCGGCGATCTGCAGGTGCGCCTTGAAAACGGTGGACTTGAGGGCCATGGCGGATCGGGCGGCGGGAATGAAAAAGGCGGGTCCCGTTGCCGGAACCCGCCTCGCTGGTCTGGTGGCGATAGGTGGACTTGAACCACCGACATCAGCATTATGAATGCTGCGCTCTAACCAACTGAGCTATATCGCCGAAGCCGCGCATTATAGCCCAAGCCGCGACGGCCTCAGGCGCCCTTGAAATCGGGTTTTCGCTTTTCCACGAAGGCCGCCATGCCTTCTTTCTGGTCGCGGGTGGCGAACATGGCGTGGAACAGGCGGCGCTCGAACATCACGCCGTCGGACAGCGAGCCCTCGAAGGCGCGGTTGACCGATTCCTTGGCCGCCAGCACGCTGGGCAGCGAGAAGCCGCAGATGATGAGCGCCGCGCCCAGGGCCTCGTCCATGAGCTTGTCGAGCGGCACCACACGGCTGACCAGCCCGGCGCGCTCGGCCTCGGTGGCGTCCATCATGCGGCCGGTGAGCACCAGGTCCATGGCCTTGGACTTGCCCACGGCGCGCGGCAGGCGCTGCGTGCCGCCCGCGCCGGGGATGATGCCCAGCTTGATCTCGGGCTGGCCGAACTTGGCGTTGTCGGCGGCGATGATGAAGTCGCACATCATCGCCAGTTCGCAGCCGCCGCCCAGGGCGAAGCCGCTGACGGCGGCGATGACGGGCTTGCGCACCGAGCGGATCTGCTCCCAGTTGCGGGTGATGTAGTCGCCCTTGTAGACGTCGGCGAAGTCGTACGTGGCCATGGCGCCGATGTCGGCGCCGGCGGCGAAGGCCTTCTCGCTGCCGGTGACGATCATGCAGCCGATGTCCGGGTCGGCATCGAAGGCCTTGAGCGCGGCGCCCAGCTCGTCCATGAGCTGGTCGTTCAGCGCGTTGAGCTGCTTGGGCCGGTTCAGCGCGACGATGCCGACGCGCCCTTCGGTGCGCACGGTGATGCATTCGGGGGTGGTGCTCATGGGTCTCCTCGGTAGGGGTACGCGGTTCAACCAATCACTATAGCGTCAGGGAAAATATTAGCCGACCGATCGGTTGGTTAATGGTAAATTGCCGCCGACCCACCCAACGAGGAGACACGATGAGCGACACCACCGTGGTGTACGAGGAACGCGGGGCCGTGGCCCTGCTGACCCTCAACCGCCCCGAGGCCCTGAACAGCTTCACGCGCGCCATGCACCGCGACCTCTGGGCCGCGCTGGACCGCGCCGAGGCCCATGCGGCCATCCGCGCACTGGTCATCACCGGTGCGGGGCGCGGCTTTTGCGCCGGCGCCGACCTGGCGGAGTTCGACTTCGAGCCTGGCCCCGACCTGGTTCAGCGCGCCGACCCGGGGCCGGTGATCGAGCAGGCCTTCAATCCCACGGCGCGCCGCCTCATGGCGCTGCGCATGCCCACCATCGCGGCCGTCAATGGCGTGGCGGCGGGCGCGGGGGCGTCCCTGGCCATGTGCTGCGACATCGCCATCGCCGCGCCGGGTGCGAGCTTCATCCAGGCCTTCAGCAAGATCGGCCTGATCCCCGACGCCGGCGGCAGCTGGCTGCTGGTGGAGCGCCTGGGCCTGGCGCGCGCCATGGCCCTGGCCATGACGGGCGACAAGCTGCCCGCCCAGCAGGCCAAGGACTGGGGAATGATCTGGGACGTGGCCGAGGACTGCGTGGGCAGCGCGCTCACCCTGGCCGACAAGCTCGCGGCCATGCCGACCAAGGCCCTGGTGGCCACGCGCGGCCTGCTGCGCGAGGCCTCCACGCGTGGCTTCAGCCAGCAGCTCGATGCCGAGCGCGACACGCAGTCGGCCCTGGGCCGCACGCACGACTACATCGAGGGCGTGATGGCCTTCCGCGAGAAGCGCCCGGCGCGCTTCAAGGGGGAGTGATGACGCCCGAGCAACGCGCCGACAAGGTCGGCACGACCATGTTCGCCAACGACGTGGCCAGCAAGGACACCATGGGCATGGAGCTGCTGGCCTGCGGCCCCGGCCGCGCCACCATGCGCATGGCCGTGAAGCCGCTGCACCTCAATGGCCACCAGATCTGCCACGGCGGCTTCATCTTCACCCTGGCCGATTCCACCTTCGCCTTTGCCTGCAACAGCCACAACCGCAACGCCGTGGCCGCGGGCTGCAGCATCGAGTTCCTGCGTCCCGCGCACGCGGGCGACGTGCTCACCTGCGAAGGCGTGGAGCAGACGCTGTCGGGCCGCCATGGGATCTACGACATGAAGGTCAGCAACCAGCGCGGCGAGGTGGTCGCCATGTTTCGCGGCAAGAGCGCGCAGATCCCCGGTCACGTGTTTCCCGAAGAGGACAAGGCATGAACAGCTTCCCCCTGGAACCCATCGAGAAGGCCAGCCTCGACGAGTTGCGCTCGCTGCAGCTCAAGCGCCTGCGCGCCACGCTGGCCCACGCCTATGCCAATTCGCCCGTCTACCGCGCCAAGTTCGACGCCGCGGGCGTGCACCCCGACGACTGCCGCTCGCTCGATGACCTGGCGAAGTTCCCCTTCACCACCAAGGCCGACCTGCGCGACAACTACCCCTTCGGCATGTTCGCGGTGCCGCGGGAGAAGTGCGCGCGCATCCACGCCAGCAGCGGCACCACCGGCAAGCCCACGGTGGTGGGCTACACGCTGCGCGACATCGACACCTGGGCCACGGTGATGGCGCGAAGCATCCGCGCCAGCGGCGCGCGCCCGGGCGAGCTGGTGCACGTGAGCTACGGCTACGGCCTGTTCACCGGTGGCCTGGGCGCGCACTACGGCGCCGAGAAGCTGGGCCTGACGGTGGTGCCCTTCGGCGGCGGCCAGACCGAGCGCCAGGTGCAGCTGATCCAGGACTTCCGGCCCGACATCATCATGGTCACGCCGAGCTACATGCTGGCCATTGCCGACGAGTTCGAGCGCCAGGGCCTGGACCCGCGCGACAGCAGCCTGCGCATCGGCATCTTCGGCGCCGAGCCCTGGACCAACGACATGCGGCTGGCGATCGAACAGCGCCTGGGGCTGGACGCGGTGGACATCTACGGCCTGTCCGAGGTCATGGGTCCCGGCGTGGCCAACGAGTGCGTGGAGACCAAGGACGGCCCGACCATCTGGGAAGACCACTTCTACCCCGAGATCATCCACCCCGAGACGGGTGAGGTGCTGCCCGACGGCGAACTCGGCGAGCTGGTCTTCACCAGCCTCACGAAAGAGGCGCTGCCCATCGTGCGCTACCGCACGCGCGACCTCACGCGCCTGCTGCCGGGCACGGCGCGCACCATGCGCCGCATGGAGAAGATCACCGGCCGCAGCGACGACATGATGATCGTGCGCGGCGTGAACGTCTTCCCCACGCAGATCGAGGAGCTCATCCTCAAGCACGCCGCGCTCACCGCGCACTACCAATGCGTGCTCACCCGCGAGGGCCCCCTGGACTGCCTGACGGTGCGCGTGGAAACACGGCCCGGCCTGGCGCCAGAGGCCGACGAGGCGCGTGGCGCCGCGCGTGAACTGCAGCACGATGTGAAGACCTTCGTGGGCACCAGCATCGAGGTGGTGCTGCTGCACGAGGGCGGCGTGGAGCGCAGCCAGGGCAAGGCCCGGCGCGTGATCGACCAGCGGCCGCGATGAATCGCACGGGCGGCGGCGGGTTTGTGGCGAATTGAGGTCAAACCCGCTGGTCACCCCCGGAGGGGATCGCTACATTCGCGGCCAAAGCCTGCCCAGCGAGCGATGGACAAACACCTGGTCTTCTCCAAAACGGAACAGGGCCGCGAGGCCCTGAGCAGCCGCCCCTCTGGCCTGGGGCCGCGCCTGCGTTCCCTGCTGATCATGGTGGACGGCAAGCGCAGCGTGGCCGACTTCGACAAGCTGCTGGGCGCCGACGCGGCCCCCCTGCTGGAACAACTGGCCGGGCAAGGCTGGGTGCAGGGCGAGGGGGCGGCGCCGGATGGTGTGGCCACCGGGGACGGCGTGGCCCCGGCCCCCGCGCCGGCGGATGCCGCGCCCGCGCTGCCCTTTGCGGAGGCGCGCCGCCTGGTGGTGCGCTTCGTGAACGACCAGCTCGGGCCTATGGGCGAGCCGCTGGCCCTGCGCATCGAAGGCTGCAAGACGCTGGCGGACCTGCAGGCCCTGCTGCCGCGCGTGCGCGACGGCCTGCTGAACTTCAAGAACGCCGCCACGGTCGCCCAGTTCGATCAGGACGTGGCCTCGCGCCTGTCCTGAGCGGCCCGCGCGGGCCCGGGCGCTCAGGCGTTCAGCCAGGCCGCCAGGCGCGCGGCGTCGTCCACGCCCAGGCGCAGCGCCTGTTGCTCTTCGGGCCAGTGCAGGGCCAGGCGCAGGATCTGCCGATCGCGAGAGACCAGGGCCGTGAGCCGGGGGCGTGCGCCGCGCAGGGCATCGACCTCGTCCAGGCGCGCCACGCGCCAGGCCTCGGCCGGCGCGCCGCGCCGCGCGGGCGCGAACTCCACGCCCAGCCACTCGTCCCCGGCCGCGAAGCCGGCCGCCTCGGCGGCGCCACCGCGCAGCACGGTCTTGATGTGCAGCGCGCCGCCGGCCTCGCCCACGCGCAGGCCCAGGCGCTGGGCCAGCGGCGCCGCGTCGTGCTGCACCTTGGCGCCGCGGGCCTTGAGCAGGCGCTCGGCCGGCAGCCCGCCGGTGCCGTGCACCCAGTCGGCGAGTTCGGCCCCATAGGCCCGGCCGCCCACGCGGCGCAGCGCGGCGCGCACCTCGCTCTCGCGCAGGGGACCGCCATCGCAGCGGCGCCAGAGCTCGCGCATCACCTCGTCGAGCGAGCCCTGGCCTTCGTCGCGCAGCGTGAGGTCCAGGCACAGCGCCACCAGCGCGCCCTTGGTGTAGTAGCTCACCGTGGCGTTGGGCGTGTTCTCGCCCACGCGGTAGTACTTCACCCAGGCGTCGAAGCTGGCCTGGGCCACGCTTTGCAGCAGACGCCCGGGCGTCTGGTTCACCTGGTTGATGTTCTTGGCCACCAGCTGCAGGTAGGTGGCGTCGTCGATCAGGCCCGCGCGGCGCAGGAACAGGTCGTCGTAGTAGCTGGTGAAGCCCTCGAAGAACCACAACAGCTCGGTGTAGTTCTCGGCGTCGTAGTCGTAGCGCGCGAATTCCGCCGGGCGCAGCCGCTTGACGTTCCAGGTGTGGAAGTACTCGTGGCTGATCAGGCCCAGCAGCGTGGTGTAGCCGTCGCTGGCCTTGAGCGCGCGGTCCTTGGCACCGGCGCGCGGCAGGTCGTTGCGCTGGCAGATGAGGGCGGTGCTGTTGCGGTGTTCCAGGCCGCCGTAGCCGTCGCCGCTGGCGTGCAGCATGAAGACGTAGCGCTCGAAGGGCGGCGCGCCGTCGCCGTGCCAGAAGGCGATCTGCGCCTCGCAGACGCGGCGCGTGTCCTCGATCAGGCGCTCGGTGTCGACCCAGCCGCCGGCGCCGGTGAGCACGAAGCGGTGCGGCACGCCGCCGGCCACGAACTCGGCGCTGAAGAAGCGGCCCAGCGTGAACGGGCAGTCGGCGAGCTCGTCGTAGTCGGTGGCGAGGTAGTCGCCGAAGCCGTGCTCATCGGTGCGCGCGGCGCCCAGGCCGCTGGCGGCCTGCCAGTCCTCGGGCGCGTTGCCGCGTTCCAGCGTGAGGGCGTGCGGCCGGTCTTCCAGGCCGAGCGCGCGCAGGCAGGTGCTGGTGGCGTTGAAGAAGCCGCGCGTGGCGTCCAGGAAGGCGGTGCGCACCGAGGCGTCGAAGGCGTAGACCTGGTAGCGCAGCTCCAGCGCCTGGCCGGCCGCGTTGTCGGCCTGCCAGCGGTGTTTGTCGAGCTGCTTGAGCGCCACCGCCTGACCGCCCTGGCGCGCGTCCAGGCCCTGCAGGTGCTGGGAAAACTCGCGCACCAGGTAGCTGCCCGGAATCCACACCGGCAGCGCGAAGCGCTGGCGGGCCGCGGGCCGCTCGACGGTCAGCGTGACGCTGAAGAGGTGGCTGTGCGGGTTGTCCACCGCGATGCGGTAGCGCACGGCGGCGGCCGTGTCGCGCGAGGGGCGGCGCCGTGTGGTGCTCATCGGCATACCTGCGCGCGGCGCGCTGCGGGGCGAGCCCCTTCGGACAGTCGTGCGGTGCTCATTTGGCCTTGGCGGTCTTGAGCAGGGTCTCCAGGCGCTCGGCGTCGACCGCGCCCGGCACGCGCGTGCCATCGACGAAAAAGATGGTGGGCGTGCCGTTGACGCGCAGTTCGCGGCCCAGGGCCACGTTGCGCTCCACGGCGGCGGTGTCGCAGCTGGCGTTGGGGATGGCGGTGCCGCGCAGCATCCAGTCGATGTAGGTCTTGCCCTTGTCCTTGGCGCACCAGAGCGACTGGGCCTTCTTCACCGAATCGGGGCCGAGGATGGGGTAGATGAAGACGTGGATGGTCACGTCCTGCACCTCGGCGAGCGTTTTTTCCAGCCGCTTGCAGTAGCCGCAGTTGGGGTCGCTGAAGACGGCGATCTGGCGCGTGCCCTTGCCGTGCACCACCTTGAAGGCGTCCTTCAACGGCAGGCTGGAGAAGTCGACCGCGCCGAGTTTCTGCACGCGCTGTTCGGTCAGGTCGACGCGGCTGCGCGTGTCGAACATGGAGCCCTGGATCAGGTAGTTGCCCTCGCTGTCCGAGTAGAGGATTTCGGAGCGGTTGATGCGGATCTCCCAGAGGCCGGGGAAGGGCGTCTTGCTCACCTCCTCGATGGGCGGCAGGTTGGGCAGGCGCTCGGTGAGGTTCTTGCGGATGGCGGCTTCGTTGGCCGAGGCGGCGAAGGCCAGGCTGGCGAGCAGCGGCAGCCAGAGGGTCTTGAGCGGCAGTTTCATGGACGGGTCTCGTGGATCGGGAGTCGGTTCAGAGCGACAGGCCCATGGCCTGGCGCGCGAACCAGCGCTTGAGCGGGCCGCTGCGGTCGAAGCCGGCGAGCCCGCGGTTGCGCAGCAGCTGCACGCGTGGGTCGCTCAGGCCGAAGAGCGAGAACAGGCCGTCGGTGACGGCGGACATGGCCTGGACATCGGCCGCGCGGGCGCGCTCGTAGCGTCTGAGCAGTTTGGCGTCGCCGAGTTCGCGCCAGTATTCGCGGGCGTGCAGCACGCGGGCCAGTTCGGCGGCGTCGGCCAGGCCCAGGTTGAGCCCCTGGCCGGCCAGCGGGTGCACGGCGTGGGCGGCGTCGCCGGCCAGGGCCACGGCGCCCTGTTCGGTGTGGGTGAACCAGCGCCGCGCGCGCGACAGCTGCAGCGGCCAGGCCTGCGCCGGGCCCAGGGGCGTGAGGGAGCCCAGGGCCTGGGCGCAGCGCGCCTGCACGGCCTCGGCGAAGGCCGGGGCGTCGGCCTGGAGCCATTCGTCGGCCTGCGGGCCCGGCAGCGACCAGACCAGGGCGAGCTCGTGGCCGTCGGCGCCGCCCAGGGGCAGCAGGGCCAGCACCTCGCCGTGGGCGAACCACTGGCGCGCCACGCCGCCGTGCGGCCGTTCGGCGCGCAGCCGCGCGGCCACGGCCTTGTGGGGGTAGGCGTGGGTGTCGTAGTCGATGCCCAGGGCCTCGCGCGTGGCGCTGTGCCGGCCTTCGCAGACCACGGTGAGCCGGGCCGGCGGGGCCTCGGTCACCCGCTCCACGCCGGCCGCGAAGCCCACGGCATCGGCCAGGCGCTGCTCCAGCGCGGGCACGTCCACGATCCAGGCCAGGGCCTCGGCGCCCAACGCATCCGCGTCGAAGCGCAGCTGGCCGCCGTCGTCGCCCCAGACCTGCATGGCGCGCACCGGGGTCACGGCGCCGGGCACGGCGTCGGGCCAGGCGCGCAGCGAGACGAGCAGGTCGCGCGAGGCCTTGTTGAGGGCGTAGGCGCGCACGTCCTGGGCGCGCGGGGGGGTATCGGGAGCCACCAGGGCGACGCGCAGGCGGTCCTGCGCGAGCAGCAAGGCCAGGGCCTGGCCCACCACGCCGGCGCCGCGGATGGCCACGTCGGCGCGCCGGGGGGAGGAAGAAGGGGACATGGCGGGATTCTAGGAGCGCGGCACAATCCGTCGTTTCGCCGATACCGATACCCGCATCCACCATGAGCGACACCGCCGACGTGCAAGCCACCATCGAGCAACTCTGGATCTACCCCATCAAGTCCTGTGCGGGGGTGCGCCTGGAGGAGGCCGAGCTGACCGACACCGGGCTGCTCTACGACCGCGCCTGGATGGTGGTGGACGAACAGGGCGGGTTCGTGACGCAGCGCGAACTGCCGCGCATGGCGCTGATCCAGCCCAGCTTCAAGATGGGGCAGCTGGTGCTGCGGGCCCCGGGCATGCTCTCGCTGCACCTGGCGCTGGACGCGGCCGAGGAGCCGGCCACCGTGCGCGTGTGGAGCGACACCGTGCAGGCCTACGACATGGGCGATATCGCGGCCCAGTGGTTCAGCGATTTCCTGGGGCCGGACGCGCCCGGGCCGCTCAAGCGGCTGCGCCTGGCGCGCTTCGACCCCGAGGTGCGCCGCCCCAGCGACCCCGAGTGGACCGGCGGCCGCGAGGCCGGCACCCAGTTCGCCGACGGTTTTGCGCTGCTGCTGACCAGCGCGGCCTCGCTCGACGAGCTCAACGCCCGCCTGGTGGGCGACGGCCACGCGCCGGTGGACCAGCGCCGCGTGCGGCCGAACATCGTGCTCGGCGGTCTGCAGGCGCACGACGAGGACCGCGTCGGCGCCCTGCGCATCGCCGCCGAGGGCGGCGATGCGGTGATCGAGCCCGTCAAGCCCTGCGCGCGCTGCTCGATCCCGGACGTCGACCCCGATGCCGGGCAACCCGGCCACGCCGTGGGCGATGCGATGCGCAGCTACCGGGCCGACCCGCGCATGGACGGGGCCATCACCTTCGGCATGAACGCCATCGTGCTCGAAGGCGATGGCCGGGTGCTGCGCGTGGGGCAGCGCGTCAGCGCCGACTGGCGCTTCGACTGAGCCCGGCCCCGGCGCCGAACATCGCGCCCGCCGCTGCGCCCTGTTGAACGATGGCGCCACGCGGCGCCGCCACCGCGCCCTGGGCGCAAGAGTTCAACCGCCGGCCTGCTCTTTCGCGTAGCGCGCCAGAACGGCCGCCAGTTGGCCCAGGTCGCGCCGCACCGTGGCGAAGCCGGCGTTTCGCTCGCGGCTGACCTCGTCCATGTAGATGGGCCGGCGGATCTCGATCTGCAGGCTGTGGCGCCGCCGCGCGGGCTGGCCGATGCGCGCGATCAGTTGCACGCCCTTGTACGGGTCGTTGCGGGCCACGGAGTAGCCGCGCGCGCGCAGCTCGCGCTCCACCAGGTCGACGAACGCCGGCTCGCAGGTGCTGCCGTCGCGGTCACCGAGCACGAAGTCCGCCAGCGGGCGTGGGCTGCGGATGCCCAGCCGCTCGTAGGCGTCGTTGGGCATGGAGTGCAGGTTCAGGTGCCAGACCGCGCCGAAGCGTTCGGCGGTCTCGTCGATGCAGCGCGACAGGGCCGCGTGGTAGGGGCGGTAGCAGCGCTCGATGCGCGCCCGCACCTCGGCCACCGTGAGGCGGCGGGCGTAGATGGGGGTGCCGGCGTCGATGTTGCGCCAGACCAGGCCATAGCCCAGGCGGCTCTTCTCGCTGGGGTTCAGCGGGGTGGGCCAGGGGCCGTCGAGCAGGGCCGGGTCGAGGTCGTCCTCCGTGCGGTTGCAGTCCAGGTAGGTGCGCGGGAAGTGGGCCGCCAACAGGCTGCCGCCCACCTCGGGCACGGCGGCCCACAGCGCGTCCACGTGGGTGTCCTCGCCGCGCCGCAGCAGCGCCCGGGGCACCGCGTGGTCGTAGTCGGCCGGGTAGTCGGTGCCACTGTGCGGGGAGTCGCAGACCAGGGGCACGGCCGGCGCCACGGGCGCGTGCAGCGTGAAGGGCGGGGCGATCGGCATCGGCCTCAGTCCAGGGAGATCTTGGCCATCTTCGCCACGCGCTCGTAGCGCTCCAGGGCCTGCTGTATCTGCTGGGCGAAGGCCTCGGGCGTGCCAGGGATCAGGGTGGCGCCCGACTCCTCCATCTTCTTCACGAACTCGGGGTGCTTCATGGCCTTGTGCAAGGCGGCGTTGAGCCGGGCGACCACCTCGGGCGGCGTGCCGGCCGGCGCGACCACGCCGAACCAGCCGCCGTTGCCCATCTGGGGAAAGCCGAGTTCGCCGTAGGTGGGCACGTCCGGCAGCGCGGGCGAGCGCTTGTCGCTCAGCACCGCCAGCGCGCGCAGCTTGCCGGCCTGGATGTTCGGCAGCGCCGAGGGCAGGTTGTCGGTGATGGCGGTCACCTGGCCCGACATGGCGTCGGTCATGGCCTGGCCGGCGCCTTTGTAGGGCACGTGCAGCAGGTCCATCTTCGCCAGGGCCATGAAGTGCTCGATGTTGGCGTGGCCCAGCGAACCGATGCCAGGCGAGGCGAAGCTGTACTTGCCAGGATTGGCCTGGACCAGGGCGATGAACTCCTTCATGGTCTTGGCTGGCGTGCCCGGGTGCACCGCGAACACGCTGGGCGTGGTGGCCACGTTGGTGATGGGTGCGAAGTCCTTCTGGGCGTTGTAGCGCAGCTTGCTGCCATAGACCGCCGGGTTGCTGCCGTGCGTGCTGACCGTGGCCATGCCCAGGGTGTAGCCGTCGGCCGGCGCGCGGGCGACGAACTCCATGCCGGTGGAGCCACCGGCGCCGGCTTTGTTCTCCACCACGATGGATTGGCCCAGCTCGCGGCTGCCGTATTCGGCCACCAGGCGTGCGGCCAGGTCGGTCGAGCCGCCGGGGGCGAAGGGCACGATCAGCTTGACCGGGCGGTTCGGGTACGGGGCCTGGGCCTGGGCGCTGGCCAGTACCAGCGCGGCGCTCAGGGCCAGGGCGGCGCGCAGCAGGGCGGGGATGGGGGGCATGAACGGTCTCCTCCTTCAGGGATGGGAGCCGCAGCGTAGGGAGGCGGCCCGCACGGAGCAAACGACTTTTTCGGCCGGGGTGATGACATGATGTAATCGTTTGCATGCGCATACGAAGCCCTTCGCTGGTCGAGCTGCACGCCTTTCTGGGCGTGGCCCGCCACGGCAGTTTCCGCCGCGCGGCCGACGATCTCTGCGTGACCCAGGCCGCGGTGAGCCGCGCGGTGGCCCGGCTGGAAAGCCACCTGGGCGTGCAACTGCTGGATCGCGCCGCCACCGGGGTGCGACTGACCCCGGCGGGCAGCGAGCTGCGCGGCCAGGTGGAGGCGCCCGTGGCGGCGCTGGAAGCCGCCGCCGGCCGGGTTCGCAACCGCCCCGAGGCCCTGCGCCTGCGATTGTCCGTGGTGCCCAGCCTGGGCAATCTCTGGCTGCTGCCGCGCCTGGAAGATTTCCGCCACCAACACCCGGACATCGACATCGAGTTCCGCCAGTACCACCACGACGAGGACTTCACCCGCGCCGACGTGGACCTGTGGCTGGCGCTCAAGACCGGGGCGCGCCAGCGCTGGCCCCGGCAGGTGGCGGCGCAGTACCTCGTGGGCCGCGAGCTCGTGGCGGTGTGCGCACCCGCGCTGGCGCAGGGCGTGGTGGGCGCGGACGCGCTGCTGGCCCTGCCCAAGCTCTACCACAGCAACTACCGGGACAACTGGGCGCTGTGGGCCGAGGCCGTGGGCACCCGGCTGCCCGCGCACTGGCGCGGCACGGGCTTCGATCTGGTGATGAACCTGATCGAGGCGGCCCGCTCGGGCATGGGTGTGGCCGTGGTCCAGCGCTGCATGGTGCAGGGTGAGCTGGCGGCCGGCCGGCTGCTCATGCCGGTGCCCGGCAGCGCCACCACCGAGCGCGGCTACTACCTGTGCCGCCCGCGCACCGCCCCCGCCTCGGCGGCGGTGGAGGCCTTTGCCCGCTGGGTGCGCGGGCAGGCCGGCCGGTCCGGGGCCTGAACACCCCCGCTCAGTACAATCGGCACCCATTTCCCCCTGGCAGAACGAGGGCCGCGCCCTCGGCAAGCCGCAACTCCCCCACCCACGTCATGAGCTTGAAATGCGGCATCGTGGGCCTGCCCAATGTGGGCAAGTCCACGCTCTTCAACGCCCTCACCAAGGCCGGCATCGCGGCCGAGAACTACCCGTTCTGCACCATCGAGCCCAACACGGGCGTGGTCGAGGTGCCCGATCCGCGCCTGGCGCAACTGGCCGCGATCGTCAAACCCGAGCGCATCGTGCCGGCCATCGTGGAGTTCGTGGACATCGCCGGCCTGGTGGCGGGCGCGAGCACCGGCGAGGGCCTGGGCAACAAGTTCCTCGCGCACATCCGCGAGACCGACGCCATCGTCAACGTGGTGCGCTGCTTTGAAGACCCGAACGTGATCCACGTGGCCAACAAGGTCGACCCGATCGCCGACATCGAGGTCATCCAGACCGAGCTCTGCCTGGCCGACCTGGCCTCGGTGGAAAAGGCCATTCACCGCATCAGCAAGACCGCGCGCTCGGGCGACAAGGAGTCGATCAAGCAACTGGCCATCCTGGAGAAATGCCAGGCCGCGCTCAACGACACCCAGCCGGTGCGCACCATCGATTTCAGCAAGGAAGAACAGGCGCAGCTCAAGCAGTTCTTCCTCATCACGGCCAAGCCCGCGATGTTCGTGGCCAACGTGTCGGAAGACGGCTTCGAGAACAACCCGCTGCTCGACCGCCTGCAGGCCTTCGCCGCCAAGCAGAACGCGCCCGTGGTCGCCATCTGCGCCAAGATCGAGGCCGAACTCTCCGAGATGGACGACGCCGACCGGCTCGAATTCCTCAAGGAGCTGGGGCAGGAGGAGCCCGGCCTGAACCGCCTGATCCGCGCCGCCTACCAGCTGCTGGGCTTGCAGACCTACTTCACCGCCGGCGTGAAAGAGGTGCGCGCCTGGACCATCCACGCCGGCGACACCGGCCCCCAGGCCGCGGGCGTGATCCACACCGACTTCGAGAAGGGTTACATCCGCGCCCAGACCATCGCCTTCGACGACTACATCGCGCACGGTGGCGAGCAGGGCGCGAAGGAGGCGGGCAAGATGCGCGCCGAAGGCAAGGAGTACGTCGTCAAGGACGGCGACGTGATGAATTTCCTGTTCTCGGGCTGAAGGCCTCGGCCGCTGTCCCCCAAAAAAAAGGGCCCCAAGGGGGCCCTTTGTCATTCCGACGGTGGCGCGCCCCGGGTGGCCCCGTCATCGGCTGGCGTGTCGCCGGCCCCGGGCGACTGGCGCAGAAAGGCCATGAGCCGGCTCAGCTCCGATTGCAGCTGGGGGTCGGCCGCCGCTGCGTCGGGCAGGTGGCGGCTGCGCATCAGGGCCACGGTGGCGTCGCGGCGGGCCTGGCGGCGGGCAAGGTGGTCCAGCAGCCATTCGCGGCGGGCGGCGTCGCGCGCGTTGGCCGTCACCGTGGGCGCCCCACCGGGCCGGCGGAAGATCAGGTGCCCCTGGGGCGCGGCGGCCCGGTGGGCGGCGCCCGCCTCATCGGTGGCGGGCGCGGCGGTCGCGTCGTCGGAGGTGGGCGTGGGGGTGGACATGCGAGGTGCCTCAGGGATGTTGAAACGGGCGTTCGTTCGTGGGCGCGAGACCGGTTCAGGCGCGCGTGAGCATCGCGCTGGGGATCTTCGGGGCTTCGCCGTCGGCCGCGGCGGCGCTTTCAATGTACATGGACCACAGCAGGCGCAGGCCCTCCAGCCGCAGCATCTCGTTGGCCAGCACGATGTGCCGGCTCGACTCGTCTTGCGGGAACACGTCGTTGATCAGGAGCAGGTTCTCGTCCTCGTCGTCCTTGGCCAGGCGCATGCTGCCCAGTTCGCCCCACAGCAGGTTGAAGGTGAGGGCGGCCGAGTGCACCTTGGCGCGCGCCTCGGGCGCCGGTTCGCCCAGTGCGGTGGTGAGCACCAGGCGCAGCGGGTGCTGGGCCCACTCGACCACGCATTCGCCGCCGGTTTCGAAATGCACCAGCCAGGTGGCCTCGCGCAGTTCCACCACGGCCTCGACGGCCTCGCTGTGCTCGGCGGCGGCCACCAGACAGGCAGCGGCTTCTTCGGGGGTGCGGAGTTCGGTCATGGGGCCTCGGCGGACGGTGGCTGGGGATGTGCTGCCTTGAGTGGCCGGGCCCGCCGAGGCGTTCCCCCGGCGGTGGACTAGGTCGATGGGCCGGGTGGGGCGACCTGGGCGGCGGGCGCCGGGCGCGACACCCCGCCCGCCCACACGCTCAGGGCGATGGCCGTGGCCGCCACCACCAGGCCCACGGTGTGCAGGCTCAGCATGTGCCCTTGGGCGATCATCAGCCCGCCCAGCGCGGCCCCGAGCGCCTGCCCGCTGTACATGGCCGAACTGTTCAAGGCCACCGTCGCCGGCGCCAGGGCGGGCGACAAATGCACCAGCCGCGCCTGCTGCGCCGAGTTGGCCGAGAAGCAGCCCAGCGCCCAGGGCACCAGCACCAGCGCCTGCAGCCAGACCGAGGCGCGGCCCAGCGGCCACAGCAACAGCGTCAGCGCGATCAGGCTCAGGGTGATGAGCACCGCGCGCGGCGCGCCGATGCGGTCGATGGAGCGCGACACCAGCACGTTGCCCAGCAGGCCGAAGGCGCCGAACCACAGGAACAGCAGCGACAGCCCGGCGCCGTTCAGCCCATGCGTCTGCGCGAAGTAGGGCGCGAAGTACGAGAACAGCGTGAACTGCGAGAAGGCCGAGAGCAGGGTCACGCCCACCGCCATCATGAGCGGCGCCGAGCCCAGGGTGCGGCCCCAGGCCTCGCGCGACAGCGCAGCGGGCCGCACGCCGTCGGGCATGGCGCGCCAGACCCAGAGGCTGACCAGCCAGGCCGAAACCGCCACCAGGCCGAAGGCCCAGCGCCAGCCCCAGGCCCCGCCGATCCAGGCGGCCAAAGGCATGCCCATCACCGACGCCACCGACCAGCCCAGAAACACGAAGGTGATGCCGCGCCCGCGCTGCTCGGGCGGCACCAGCAGGCCCACGCAGGCCGCGGCCTGCGGCGTGAACACGGCGGGCGAGATCACCGCCAGCACGCGCAGGGGCATGAGGGTGGCGTAGTTGGGCGCCAGCGCGCAGGCCGCGTGCAGCAGGCCGTACCAGATCAGCGAGCCCGTCAGCAGGCGCCGCCGGTCCCAGCCCGCCACCAGGCCGGCGAACAGCGGCGCGCCCAGGCCCATGAGGATGGCGGCGGCCGTGATCAGTTGCCCCGCCTGCGGCACCGAAATGCCCAGCGACTGGCTGATGTCGTTCAGCGTGCCGGGCACCACCATGACCCCCGTGCCGATGACGAGGTTGCCGATCATGAGGGCCCACAGGATGGGGGCGGACGGATCGCGTCTCACAAGGACAGCCCTTCGGGAAACACCCACAGCAGCGCGGCCGTCATGCTGAGGTAGCGCGCGAACTTGCCGATGGCCATGTAGGCCACGCAGGGCCAGAACGGAAAGCGCAGCCAGCCGGCCACGGCGCACAGCGGATCGCCCACCACGGGCAGCCAGCTCAGCAGGCAGGCCTTGGGGCCGAAGCGCTCCAGCCAGCGCAGGGCGCGCAGCTCGGTGCTGTTGCCGCGCGCCCGGTCCACCAGCCGGTGCGTGCCCAGGCCCATGGCCCAGCTCACGGCGCCACCCAGCGTATTGCCGGCCGTGGCCACCAGCACGGCGGGCCAGAACAACTCGGGGTTGAGTTTGATGAGCCCGAAGACGGCAGGCTCGGAGCCCATGGGCAGCAGCGTGGCCGAGACGAAGGCCACCACGAAGACGGTGGTCAGCCCGACCTCAGGCAGGGCGAGCAGTTGGGCGAGGTGCTGGAACCAGGGGGGCATGGGCGCGGCGGGTGGGCCGCGCGGATTCTGTCACCGATCCAGAGACCCGCGCGCCGCCTCGGCTGGCGCGCGGGAGGGTGAACCATGCGGCGGACGGGGACTCATTGGCCCGACTTTGACGGTGACCGCTTCCACCAGGAGTTGGATACCTGTCGGGTCACCCGCTGCAGGCGCGACGGTTTCTCATCCGTCGGCTCCTGGGGGTTCGTGGACTGCGTCGCTCTGCCGCTGGGGATCGCCGGGACCGAGAAAGCCCGCTGCCGGTCAGGAGCCGGGTCGCCGAGGCCGTAGCCCATGGACTTGGACCCCATGGGCTTGGGCTGGCGTCCTTCTTCCATCTGCACCAACAGGTTCTCCAACTCCTCGTCCACCAGCCGCCGCAGCGCGTCCGTGTTTTCCTCTGTGTCGGGAGCGGGTCCGCGCCTCGGGCTGTTGACGAACGAGGTCACCGACTCCAGGCCGGGCAAAGACGTTTGCCGCGCTTCCATGTCGTTCAGGAAATCCTCGACTTGATCGTCGAAGCTCCCCACCGGATCGGTTGGCGCTGCTTTTTCGCTGGGCCCTGCGCTGACGAGCGGGGGCATCGGCACGTCTGGCTTGGAGGTCCATTCATCGCCGCTGTCGATGGGGCTTCCTTTGATCCGGTATTGGCCCAGCTGGCCGAGTGGCCGGCGAATGGGCATCCCGGGTGGCGTGGGGGCGTTGCGCTTGCCGATCTGCGTTCTTGCATCGACACGCGGTTTCTGGGCGGGCAGGGGGGCGCCAGGTGGCTGGTCGAGGCGGTGCGGGCGGCTCCAGTGCTCGAGCACGGTGCGCAGCTGGGCGTCGTCGCGCGCCAGCAAGGCGAGCGCCGATTGGTGGTTGGCCATCGAGGGGCTTTCCGAATCCGCCAATGCCTTGGCCGCGGCCAGCAGCGTTTCTCCCAGGTCCAGCAAGAACACGCTGTCTGGCGTGGGCAGGCCGGCGGGCAGCTGCCCGCCGGCCACGGCGCCCAGAAGATCGCGGGCGGCGGCGGTCAGGTCGCCGATCAGTTGCTCAAAGCAGGCCGCGTAGCCTTCGCAGCAGGTGCGCATTTCGCGAAGGTCGCCGTCGGACTGCGCCCGCTTGAGCGCCTGCAGGGCGTCGCTGCAGCTCTGCAGCAGGGTCTGGACATGCCGGGAAAAACGCAGTGGGGTGAAGGCCTCTTCGATGTCCTGCGGGCACGCCAGGCCCTCCCACACGTCTTGCAACTGCCTGGCCCGATGCCCATCGGGGCTATCAATTGCCGTTTGAAGGATGTGCAGCAGGGGCGCCAACTGGCCGAGTGCACCCGCCTGCGGGTTGGCCGGTGGGGGCCCTGCATCGGGTTCCCCTCGCGAGGCCTTGCCGGCGGCGTCGCGGTAGGCGTCCGACAGGGTTTGGGCGTTGTGGGCCATTTGGTCTGGCGCCAGCACCGGGGTCGAGGGGCGTTGCGGGGGCCGTTGTCGCTGGTCATCGAACCGTTGCCTGTAGGCCTCATCGGCGCTTCGGGCCCGCGCCGCGGCGTCGCTGCACTGGTGCAGCTGGCGCTGCAGCATGTCCTGGTAGATGTTGAGGGCCTCCTGCACCGGAAGGCCCTTGCCAAGGGGTTGCTGAAGGAGTTGCTCCACTTGCTTGCGGCCCTGCTTCGCGATCTCGGGGCTCAAGCTGTGCTGGTGCTGGTCCAGTGTCTTGAGGAGGAAGTTCAGCGCCTGCGTGCTTCCCTCCGCGAATTGCCGCCGATGGCTGAACGGGTTCAACACTCTGCCGAGCAGGCCACCGCGCCGGGCTTTCAGGTCGTCGACAGTGTCCGGGTTCAGCGTCTGGTTCTCGCGAAGGGACAACACGGCTCCGGGGTGCTTCTTGTTGATCTTGTGGAGCCTGTCGACAACCGGTTGCAGGGGATGCTGGCCGGCGGGCGGGCGCTTCGTACCGGATGAGGCTTTCATGTCGGGGTCACCTTGAGAGCGCGCCAGAGGGCTGCGGTTGCTCGATTGCCGCGGCCCAGCAAGGTGATGGACTGCATGCGACACCTGGGTTGCAAGGGCGTGCAACGGGTTCCGTGCCGTTGCCAGGCCATATGGCCGATGGTTGGGGGCGGGCCCTGGCGCGGCGGGCGCATGCGGTGGTGCCGGCAGACGCTTCGTCTGCTGAAAATTTGAGCAGATACAATCCGCCCTCCGCCGCCGGCCCGTCCCCGGCGTCCCCCTCCGAACCCGCCGTCCAGCCAGTTCCGCCACGCCATGCAGATCGGGGCCCACGTCCTGCCCAATGCCCTGTTCGTCGCGCCCATGGCCGGGGTGACGGACCGGCCGTTCCGCAAGCTGTGCAAGCGGTTGGGCGCGGGCTACGCGGTGAGCGAGATGGTGACCAGCCGGCGCGAGCTCTGGGACAGCCTCAAAACCTCGCGCCGCGCCAACCACGAGGGCGAGTCCGCGCCCATCGCCGTGCAGATCGCGGGCACCGACCCCCAGTCCATGGCCGACGCCGCCCGCTACAACATCGACCGCGGCGCGCGCATCATCGACATCAACATGGGCTGCCCGGCCAAGAAGGTCTGCAACAAGTGGGCCGGCAGCGCGCTCATGCAGGACGAGGCGCTCGCCATCGGCATCGTCGAGGCCGTGGTGCGGGCCTGCGAGCCGCGGGGCGTGCCGGTCACGCTCAAGATGCGCACTGGCTGGTGCGCCGCGGTGCGCAACGCGCCGGTGCTGGCCCTGGCCGCCGAGCGCGCGGGCGTGCAGATGCTCACGGTGCACGGCCGCACGCGCGAGCAGGGCTACAAGGGGCAGGCGGAACACGACACCGTGGCCCACATCAAGAGCCTCGTGCGCATTCCGGTGGTGGCCAACGGCGACATCGATTCGCCCGAGGCCGCGCGCGAGGTGTTGCGGCGCACCGGCGCCGACGCCGTCATGGTCGGCCGCGCGGCGCAGGGGCGGCCGTGGATCTTCCGCGAGATCGCGCACTTCCTGGCCACGGGCGAGCACCTGCCGCCGCCCGCGCTGTCGCAGGTGAAGGGCTGGCTGCTCGACCACCTGGACGACCACTACGACCTGTACGGCGAAGACACCGGCGTGCGCAGCGCGCGCAAGCACCTGGGCTGGTACGTGCAGTCGCTGGCCCTGCCCGCGGGCGAGGCCGCGCGTTTTCGCGCGAGCGTCAACGCCACCCACACCATCGATGACCAACGCCGTGTCGTCAGCCAGGCCTTCGATGCCTGGATGGCCGCGGACTTCGGCGATCGCGCCGATTGGAAGCTGGCCGCATGAAAAAGACGAATCCGCTGGACGAGTGCATCCGCGACAGCCTCGAGGGCTACTTCCGCGACCTCGATGGCACCGAGCCCGCCCACCTTTACGACATGCTGGTGAAAGCGGTGGAGCGTCCCCTGCTCGAGGTGGTGATGGCCCAGGCCCAGTACAACCAGTCGCGCGCCGCGCAGTGGCTGGGCCTGAACCGCAACACCCTGCGCAAGAAGCTGCTCGACCACGGCCTGCTCGACTGAATCCCCAACCTCTCCCTTTCTTTCCCATGCGTGCCCTTATTTCCGTTTCCGACAAGACCGGCATCGTCGACCTCGCCCGTTCGCTGCACGCCCTCGGCGTGACCTTGTTGTCCACCGGCGGCACCGCCAAGCTGCTGGCCGAGCAGGGCCTGCCCGTCACCGAGGTGGCCGAGGTGACCGGCTTTCCCGAGATGCTCGACGGCCGCGTGAAGACGCTGCACCCCAAGGTGCACGGCGGCCTGCTGGCGCGGCGCGACCTGCCCGAGCACATGGCCGCGCTGCGCGAGCACGGCATCCAGACCATCGACATCCTGGTGGTGAACCTCTACCCCTTCGAGGCCACGGTGGCCAAGGCCGGCTGCACGCTGGCCGACGCGATCGAGAACATCGACATCGGCGGCCCGGCCATGGTGCGCAGCGCCGCCAAGAACTGGAAGGACGTGGCCGTGCTCACCGACGCCTCCCAGTACGCGGGTGTGGTCGAGGAGCTGCGGGCCAGCGGCAAGCTCAGCGACAAGACGCGCTTCGGCCTGTCGGTGGCGGCGTTCAACCGCATCAGCAACTACGACGGCGCGATCAGCGACTACCTGTCCTCCATCGAGTTCGACGCGGCGGACGAGGTGCCGAAGCGCAGCGCCTATTCGGCCCAGGCCAATGGCCGCTTCATCAAGCTGCAGGACCTGCGCTACGGCGAGAACCCGCACCAGACGGCCGCCTTCTACCGCGACCTGTACCCCGCGCCGGGCTCGCTGGTCACGGCGAAGCAGCTGCAGGGCAAGGAGCTCTCGTACAACAACATCGCCGACGCCGACGCCGCCTGGGAATGCGTCAAGAGCTTCGACGAGCCGGCCTGCGTCATCGTCAAGCACGCCAACCCCTGCGGCGTGGCCGTGGGCGGCGGCCCGCTGCAGGCCTACCAGAAAGCCTTCCAGACCGACCCGACCAGCGCCTTCGGCGGCATCATCGCCCTCAACCGCCCGCTCGACGGCGCGGCGGCCGAGGCGATCAGCAAGCAGTTCGTCGAGGTGCTGATGGCGCCGGGTTACTCGCCCGAGGCGCTGGCCGTGTTCAAGGCCAAGGCCAATGTGCGCGTGCTGCAGATCGATCTGCCGCCCGGCGGACCCACGGCCTGGGACAAGGGACTGAACCTGTCCGACGTGAAGCGCGTGGGCTCGGGCCTGCTGATCCAGTCGGCCGACAACCACGTGCTCAAGCGTGAGGACCTGAAGGTGGTGACGACGCTGCAGCCCACGCCGCAGCAGCTCGAAGACCTGCTGTTCGCCTGGAAGGTGGCCAAGTTCGTCAAGTCCAACGCCATCGTCTTCTGCAAGGACGGCATGACCATGGGCGTGGGCGCGGGCCAGATGAGCCGCCTCGACTCGGCGCGCATCGCCAGCATCAAGGCGGGCCACGCGAATCTCTCGCTGCAGGGCACGGCGGTGGCCAGCGACGCCTTCTTCCCGTTCCGCGACGGTCTGGACGTGGTGGTCGACGCCGGCGCCAGCTGCGTGATCCAGCCCGGCGGCTCCATGCGCGACCAGGAGGTCATCGACGCCGCGAACGAGCGCGGCGTGGCGATGGTGTTCTCGGGCGTGCGGCATTTTCGCCACTGACCCCCGCAGCGGCCTGAGGGCCGCTTCCCCCCTTTCAGGGGGCGTCGCCCGCGGCCCGGCAAAGCCGGTTCCGCGGCGACGCTCGACACGTCACGCCACTCGAGGCAGCGTCTTGAACACCTCGCTGGCCGCCGCCACGGTGTCGGCGATGTCCTGCTCGCTGTGGGCCGCGCTCACGAAGCCGGCCTCGTACAGCGCGGGCGCGATGTAGACGCCGCGGTCGAGCAGGCCGTGGAAGAGGGCGTTGAACCGGGCGCCCTCGGTCTTCATGACGGCCTGGTAGTTCTGCGGCAGCCCCGGCATGAGAAAGAAGCCGAACATGCCGCCCTCGGCGTCCACGCTGAAGGGCACGCCGGCCTGGTCGGCCGCGGCCTTCAGTCCGTCGACCAGCTGGCGCGTGCGCGCCGACAAGGCCTCGAAGAAGCCGGGCCGGCGGATCTCGGCCAGGGTGGCCAGGCCGCAGGCCGTGGCCACCGGGTTGCCCGACAGCGTGCCGGCCTGATAGACCGGGCCCAGCGGCGCGAGCTGCTCCATCACGGCGCGCTTGCCGCCGAAAGCCGCCAGCGGCATGCCGCCGCCGATGACCTTGCCCATCACCGTCATGTCGGGCTCGAAGCCGGGGAGCTGGCGGGCGTAGACGCTCTGCGCGCCGCCCAGGGCCACGCGAAAACCCGTCATGACCTCGTCGAACACCAGCAGGGCGCCGTGCCGGGTGCACAGCTCGCGGCAGCGCGCCATGAAGGGCAGGCTGGCGCGCACGAAGTTCATGTTGCCGGCGATCGGTTCGATCATCAGGCAGGCGATGTCGGCGCCGTGCTCGGCGAAGGCGGCGTCGAGCTGTTCGAGGTTGTTGTACTCAAGCACCAGGGTGTGCTGCACCACCTCGGGCGGCACACCTGCGCTGGTGGGGTTGCCGAAGGTGGCCAGGCCCGAGCCGGCCTTGACCAGCAGGGCGTCCGCGTGGCCGTGGTAGCAGCCCTCGAACTTGATGATCTTGCGCCGGCCGGTGGCGCCGCGCGCCAGCCGGATCGCGCTCATGCCGGCCTCGGTGCCCGAGCTGACCAGGCGCACCATCTCCAGGCTGGGCACCAGGGCCACGATGGCCTCGGCGAGCTCGACCTCACGCTCGGTGGGGGCACCAAACGAGAAACCGTCGAGCGCGGCCTTTTGCACCGCTTCGAGCACGGCGGGGTGGCCGTGGCCGAGGATCATCGGGCCCCAGGAGCCGATGTAGTCGATGTAGCGCTGGCCATTGGCGTCCCAGAAGTGGGCGCCTTGCGCGCGCTGCACGAAACGCGGCGTGCCGCCGACGGCGCGGAAGGCGCGCACCGGGGAATTGACGCCGCCGGGGATCAGGGTCTTGGCGCGCTCGAACAGGTCCAGGTTGCGGTCGGGCATGGGTCGGTCAGTGTCGGGTGGTGTCCAGGGGGAAATCGCCCGCGTCCAGCGCGCTGTCGGGCGGCGCGGGATCGGTGGCGGACTCGTCGGTGGCCTCGGCGTCCTCTTCGTGCGCCCAGAACAGGCGGTCGGGCACCGCGTGGCCCATGCCGGGCTGGAAGCCGGCGTCCAGGCACTGGTCCAGGTAGGTCAGGGCCTCGGCGCAGGCGGTCTGCAGGTCGGCCCCGCTGGCGATGAGGGCGCACAGCGCGGCCGATAGCGTGTCGCCGGCGCCGGCGAAGGTGGCCTCGAAGCGCTCGTAGCGGGCCGTGGCGAGCACGGTCTCGGGCGAGGCCAGGTGGCTTTCCAGGTGCTGGTCGGCCGCGTTGAAGCCGGTCACCAGGGTGTAGGGCACGCCGTGCACCGCAGCGGCGCGGGCGACGTCGCGTGGTCCCGGCGGGCGGTCACCCTCCCACTCGGGCAGCAGCCAGCGGCACAGGGTGCTGTGGTTGCCCACCAGCACGGTGGTCTGCGGCAGCAACAGCTCGGTGCAGGCGTCCAGGTAGTTCTCGATGTCGAGCTCGTCCCACCAGGACAGGTCGGGCATGTAGGTGATCACCGGCACTTCGGTGTAGTCGCTGGTGATCTGGGCCACAGCGCTCAGGTTCTCGGGCGTGCCCACGAAGCCGACCTTGATCGCCCGCACGGGCATGTCCTCGAGCGCGCAGCGCGCCTGATCGACCACCGCCTCTTCGTCGAGGCTGAAGTGGTCGCGGATCGCGGAGGTGTCGCGCACGTAGGCGCCGGTGACGACCGGCAGCACGTGCGCCGACGCGCTGGACATGGCCGTCAGGTCTGCGCTCAGGCCGCCCGCCCCACTCGGGTCGTTGGCGTTGAAGCTCATCACGCAGGGCAGGGGGGATTCGCCCGGGGCCGTGGCCTCGCGGACGACGGAGGAATCGTCGGGATCGGACATGGTGGGGGGATTGTGCGGCCTGCGCGGGCCCGCAGGCACTGTGGTGCGGGGGCCTCTGGCGCCGTCCACTCGCCTGTGAAATGACACCGCAGAGCGCTTGAACGGGCTGGATACAATCCTTGCATTCTACGATACAGACCACAAAAACCATGAGCGACAGCAAGACTTGGATGTGCCTGATCTGCGGCTGGATCTACGACGAAGCAGCAGGAGCACCCGAGCACGGCGTACCTGCCGGCACCCCCTGGGCCGACGTTCCGATGAACTGGACCTGCCCCGAGTGTGGCGCCCGCAAGGAAGATTTCGAGATGGTTCAAATCTGAGCGGACGGTGGCCAGGGGGCCGTCGATCCGTTGTCCGGGGTCCGGGCGGCGCCGCCGCATCGGGCCCGATAGTGGTTGAGGAGCCCGTCCATCGTGAGTGCAACGCCTGCCCTGAAGGTTCTCGTCGTCGACGACAGCAACACCATCCGGCGCAGCGCCGAGATTTTTCTCAAGCAAGGCGGCCATGAAGTGCTGCTGGCCGACGATGGCTTCGACGCCCTGGCCAAGATCAACGACTACCAGCCCGACCTGATCTTCTGCGACATCCTGATGCCGCGGCTGGACGGCTATCAGACCTGCGCGATCATCAAGCGCAACGCCCGCTTCGCCAGCATCCCGGTCGTCATGCTCTCGTCCAAGGACGGCGTGTTCGACAAGGCCCGCGGCCGCATGGTCGGCTCGCAGGACTACCTCACCAAGCCCTTCACCAAAGACCAGCTGCTGCAGGCCGTGCAGCAGTTTGGCGCCCATCTCAACGTCAACGGAGTTGCCTGATGCCCATCCACAAGATCCTCGTCGTCGATGATTCGAAGACCGAGCTGCTGGTCCTGTCGGATCTGTTGACCAAAAATGGCTACACGGTGCGCACCGCCGAGAATGCGGACGAGGCCTTCCGTCGTCTCGGGGAGGAAAAGCCTGATCTCATTCTGATGGACGTGGTGATGCCCGGCCAGAATGGCTTTCAGCTGACCCGCGCCATCACGCGCGATCCTCAGTATTCGAGCATCCCCATCGTCATGTGCACCAGCAAGAACCTGGAGACGGACCGCGTGTGGGGCATGCGCCAGGGGGCCCGCGACTACGTCACCAAACCGGTCAACGGCGAAGAACTGCTTTCCAAGATCCGAGCGCTGGCCTGAGGCCGGTGCCCGAACCGCACCAGCATGGCCAAACGACAGTCGCTGAAGGAGCTCCAGGAACGGCTGGCCCAGCGCCTCACGGCAGCGAAGACCGAAGCGTTGACCGCGACCTGGCTGGCCATCGAGGCCGGCGGTCGCCGCTACCTGTTGCCGCTGGTGCAGTCCGGCGAGATTTTTCCTTGGTCGGCGGTGCAGGGGGTGCCGTACACCAAGCCCTGGTACCTCGGCGTCGCCAACCTGCGCGGTGGCTTGCATGGCGTGATCGACCTGGCTGGCCTGGTGCAGGGGACCGCTCGCGGCGCGGGGCGCGCCACAGAGCGGATCACCTCCGAGTCGCGGCTGGTGAGCCTGCACGGCGCCCTCGGCCTGAACGCGGTGTTCTGGATCGATCGCCTGCTGGGCCTGCGCAATCCCGGCGCGTTCAGCGCCTTGGGCGAGCGTCCGGCGGACGCGCCCGGCTACATGACACGCGTTCTGGTGGACGCACAGGGGCAGGATTGGCAGGAACTCGACCTGCAGCTGCTCGTGAGCGAACCCGAATTCCTGGCCATCGCGGCCTGACGGCGCCCCACCCGGCACCCGACGTTTTTGTTCACCCGTTGTGAGTTGGAAGGTAAACCATGGCCACGCTTGATCGATTCCAAGGGCTGTTCTCCAAGAAGAACAAGGAGGCGGATGAGCCTGACCTGGCCGGCGTGACGGATCAGGAGATCGCGGAGCTTGCCGCGGCCCGCCTGGCGCCCGACGCCAACACGGGGGATCTCGACGACAACCTGCTGATCACCGAGGACGATGGCGACACGCCCAAGGACGCGCTGGTTTCACTGCCCATTCTGGGTCGCCGCCCGGCGGAACAGCACCAGCGCTCGCTCGCGGTGCTGCTGGCCTTCGCGCTGCTGGTGCTGGGCGCCATCACGTTCTTCGTGCTGAGCCAGGCGGAAAAGATCAGCCAGCAGGTGGCCGCCAGCGGTCAGGCGCTGATGCAGTCGCAGCGTCTGGCCAAGAGCGTGTCGCAGGCGCTGGTGGGCAGCCCCACCGCCTTCCCCGAGGTGCGCGACAGCGCCAGCGTGCTGGCCACCAGTGTGCGCGGCCTCAAGCAGGGCGACAGCAACATGGCGATCGAGCCGCTGGGGCCGGAATACGGCGGCGCGCTCGACGACCTTCTGCCGCGCATCGACGCCGCCGAGCGCAACGCTTCGGCCGTGCTGGGCCAGCAGGCCACGCTGACGCAGGTGGGCGCCGCGCTGCGCACCATCAACCGCCAGTCGTCCGACCTGCTGGAGATCGCTGAGACGATCTCCTCCCTCAAGCTGCAGCAGAACGCGCCCGCCGCCGAAATCTCCGCCTCCGGCCAGCTCGTGATGCTGACGCAGCGCATCGGCAAGTCGGCCAACGAGTTCCTGACGCTGGAAGGCGTGAGCCCCGAGGCGGTGTTCCTGCTCGGCAAGGACCTGATCACCTTCAAGGAAGTGGCGGACGGCCTGCTCAAGGGCAGCGACGAGCTGCGCCTGAGCGCCGCCCGCGACCCGCAAGTGCGCGAGCGCCTGCAGGCCCTGCTGCAGCGCTACGAGGAAACCCGCGTCGAAGCCGGCGCCATCCTGGGCAACCTGCAGGGCCTGGTGGCCGCGCGCGAGGCGCAGGCCGCCATCGTGGCCGACAGCGAACCGCTGCGCGTGGGCCTGGAGAAGCTGCAGCAGGACCTCTCCGGCCGCTCGGGCCTGGGTGGCGGCCAGCTGCTGGCCCTGGCCCTGTCCACGGTGTTCGCGCTGCTGTGCGCGGGCGGCCTGGCCTACGTGCAGCTACAGGACAGCCGCCAGCGCCAGATGATGGCCGAAGGCCAGCGGCTGTCCGCCGAGGCGCAGGAGCAGGAAGCCAAGCGCGTCAACGACGCCAACCAGGCGGCCATTCTTCGCCTGATGAACGAACTGCAGACGGTGGCCGAGGGCGACCTGACGCAGGAAGCGACCGTGACGGAGGACATCACGGGCGCCATCGCCGACTCGGTGAACTACACCGTGGAAGAACTGCGGTCGCTGGTGGGCAACGTGCAGGCCACGGCCACCCGCGTGGCGCAGACCACGTCGGCGGTGGAAAACACCTCGACCGAGCTGCTGGCGGCCTCCACCGAGCAGCTGCGCGAGATCCGCGAAACCGGCCAGTCGGTGCTCGACATGGCGCAGCGCATCAACCAGGTGTCCAGCCAGGCGCAGGAGTCGGCCCAGGTGGCCCGGGCCTCGCTGCAGGCCGCCGAATCCGGCCTGCAGGCGGTGCAGGACGCCATCGGCGGCATGAACGCCATCCGCGACCAGATCCAGGAAACCTCCAAGCGCATCAAGCGGCTGGGCGAGTCCTCGCAGGAGATCGGCGAGATCACCGAACTGATCTCGGACATTACCGAACAGACCAACGTGCTGGCCCTCAACGCCGCCATCCAGGCCGCGTCCGCCGGTGAAGCGGGCCGGGGCTTCTCGGTGGTGGCGGAAGAGGTGCAGCGCCTGGCCGAACGCTCGGCCGACGCCACGCGCCAGATCGCGGCGCTGGTGAAGGCGATTCAGACCGACACGCAGGACGCGGTGGCCGCCATGGAGCGCTCCACGCAGGGCGTGGTCGCCGGGGCCCGGCTGTCCGACAACGCGGGCACCGCGCTGTCCGAAATCGACCGCGTGTCGCGCCGGCTGGCCGACCTCATCGAGCAGATCTCCACCGCCGCCTCCCGCGAAGCCGAGTCGGCCAACGAGGTGGCGGGCAACATCCAGCACATCTTCGCGGTGACCGAGCAGACCGGCGAGGGCACGCGCTCCACGGCCCAGCAGGTGCGTGAGCTGTCGGCCATGGCCGAAGAACTGCGCCAGTCGGTGGCCCGATTCAAGATCGCCTGACGGCGGACCGCTCGAATCCATCAGGGAGGCCCATGACCGAAGCGCCCGAATCCGCTCTGCAGGACTTGCCCAACACCGACCTTGGGCCACTGGCCTGGGTCTTCGAGGAGTTGCGCAAATCGCTCGATGCGGCCAACAAGGCCATTCGGCGGTTCGTGCGCGAGAACGAGCAGTCGCGCCACGGCGATCTCGAAGCGGTGGACCCGGCCGCCCTGCGCATGGCCCGCCAGCAGCTGCACCAGGCGGTGGGGGCGCTGGAGGTGGTCGGCCTGGGCGCGCCCGCGCAGGTGCTGCGCGGCATGGAGTCGGCGGTGCAGCGCTTCGTGCAGAAGCCGGCCAGTTGCGACGAGCAGGCCGCCAGCCGGGTGGAACGCGCCAGCTTCGCCCTGGTCGAGTACCTCGAGGCGGTGCTCAACCACAAGCCCGTGCAGCCGGTGGCGCTGTTCCAGCAGTACCGCGAGGTGCTGGAGCTCGCGGGCGCCGAGCGCGTGCATCCCTCGGACCTCTGGGATTTTGATCACCGGGCGATCGATATGCCGGCGCCGCCGGGCGCCAAGCCGCTCGATGTCAGCCCGGCGGTCCGTTCGCTGTTCGACCGCCTGATCCTGCTCGTCGTCAAGACGCAGAGCGCGGCGGCCTGCCAGCAACTGGCCAAGCTGTGCGGCGGCATGTCCGCCGCCGCCGCGGAGCCGCGCCAGCGCACGTTCTGGCGCGTGGCGGCGGCCTTCTTCGAGGCCGCGGGCGGGCCTGGCCTGCCGTTCGACGTGTACGTGAAGCGGGCGGCGTCGCGCCTGCTCATGCAGTTCGGCCAGATGGCCGCCGGCACCGGCCAGGTGTCGGAAACCCTGCTGCACGACCTGCTGTTCTTCTGCGCGCAGAGCCAGCCCGCCGACGCGGCCGCCACCCAGCACCTGGGCGCCGTGCGCGAGACCTATGGGCTGCAGCGCTACCGCCCGGCCGACTACCACCAGGCCACGCTGGGCCGCTACGACCCCGCCGTGCTGGCGCAGGCCCGCAAACGCATCCAGACGGCCAAGGAGGCCTGGTCCCTGTTCTCGGGTGGCGACCATGCCCGGGCCCGCCAGGTCGGCGACCAGTTCGGCCTGATTGGCGAGTCGCTGCTCAAACTGCATCCGCCCAGCGCGCCGCTCGCGGCGGCGCTGGTCAAGGCGGCCGATCGCGCCGTGAACGAGCCCGGCGGCGTGCGCCCCGAGCTCGCCATGGAAGTGGCCACGACCACCCTGTACCTGGAGGCCGCGTTCGAGGACTTCGATCCCGCCGAGCCCGAGCTCGCGGCGCGCACGCAGGACCTGGCGCAGCGCCTGGGCAGCGTCATCGACGGCGAGGCGGCCCGCCCGCTGGACGGGTGGATGGAGCAGCTCTACCGCCGCGTCAGCGACCGCCAGACCATGGGCAGCGTGGTCGACGAGCTGAAGGTGTCGCTCGGCGAGGTCGAAAAATCGCTCGACCAGTTCTTCCGCCAGCCGCAGGAAAAAGCGGGCCTGCACGTCGCGGTGACCCAGTTGGCCCAGATGCGCGGCGTGCTGTCGGTGCTGGGCCTGGACCACGCGGTGCAGGCCGTCACCCGCATGCGCGGCAGCGTCGAGCAGATCCTGGACACCGAGGTCGACGAGGCCCTGGCCCGTGAGGCCGGCACCTTCCAGCAGCTCGGCGACAACCTGAGCGCGCTGAGTTTCCTGGTGGACATGCTGAGCTACCAGCCGGCGCTGGCCAAGAAGCTCTTCGTCTTCGACGAGGACAAAGGCGGCCTGGTCCCGCTCATGGGGCGCGCCAGTGTGGGCCGCGACCGCTCGCCGCCCGCCCGCAGCGACGCCGAGGCCTTGCAGGCGGGCGTGCGCCGCGTGGTCGACAGCGTCTTCGGTGGACTGGACGACCTCAGCGGCCTGAGCCAGCAGCTGGATTCGCTCGCCGACCAGGCCGCGCTGGCCGAACAGCCGGCGGTGGCCAAGGCCGCGCGCGAGGCCGCCGAAGCCGTGGTGCGCGATGACGCCGCGGTCGGCGCGCAGGCGCTGGTCGGGCTGACCGAAGCCGCCGCGCCCGACGCGCCGGCGGCTCCCTCCGACGCACCGGCGGCCGACGACACGGACGAAGACGACCTGCTCGACATCTTCCTGGAGGAAGCGCGCGAGGTCGTGGCCAATGGCCGCGAAGCGGTCTCGCACCTGCGCGAGCAGCCCTCCGATCTCGACCACCTGACCACGCTGCGCCGCGCCTTCCACACGCTCAAGGGCAGCTCCCGCATGGTTGGCCTCAATGAGTTCGGCGAGGCGGCCTGGGCCCTGGAGCAGTTGCTCAACGCCGTGCTGGCCGAGCAGCGGCCCGCCAGCGAAGCCTTGCTGGGCCTGTCGGGCGAGGCCCTGGATCAATTCGAACGCTGGGTGCGGGACATCGCGGCCCAGCAGGCGTCCGCCTGGCGCTCGCAGCCCTTCCGGGCCAGCGCCGAGGCCCTGAAGGCCCAGGGCGTGTGGCTGCCCCTGCAGGCGCCCCCCGCCACCGTGGCACAGGAACCCATCGACATCGCGTTGGACGACGAGCCGCCAGGGGCCGAGGCCGAGCCGCCGGCCCAGGCACCGGCGGCCGACGCGGCCGCGCCCTCCACCGGCTTCGGCGACCTGCCCCTGCCCGAGCCCTTGTCCGAGGCCGCGCTCGAGGTTCCGCTGCTCGCCGACATCGACCTCGACCTGCTGGCGGCCGTCGCGCAACCCGCGGCCGCCGAGGCGCCCGAGCCAGCCGCGACCGACGCACCCGCCGAAGCCGAAGCCGAAGCCGAAGCGGAAGCCGAAGCCGAAGCCGAAGCCGCACAGGCGACGCCGGCCGAGGCGCGGGACCAGCCCCCGGTGGCCGCGCCCGTGGTGCCGCCCGAGTTCGACCAGCTGGAGGACTTCCCGCGCGAGGCCGTCGAATCCGGTTTTGCCGACATCCAGGAAATCGAGCTGACGGCGCCGGCGCCGCTGCCGCCCGCCGAGCCGGTGTCCATGCCCGTGCCCCTGGTGAGCGCCCCTGCCGAGGAGCCCGTGCGCGAAATCGGCTCGCTGCGCATTGGCCACAAGCTCTACAACGTCTTCCTCAACGAGGCCGACGAGTGGTCCCGCCGCCTGGGCACCAGCCTGTCCGAGTGGGCCATGGAGACCCATGTGCCGGTGCCCGAGTCGGCCGAGGCGCTCGCGCACTCGCTGGCGGGCAGCTCGGGCACCGTCGGCTTCGAATCGCTGTCCGGCGTCGCGCGCGCGCTGGAGCACGCGCTGGGCTCGGTGGCCGCGCGCCAGCGCGAGGGACAGCAGGCGCCGGCCGCGCTGGGCCAGCTGTTCGTGGACGCCGGTGAAGACATCCGCCGCTTGTTGCACCAGTTCGCGGCGGGCTTCCTGAAGGAAGCCGATCCCTTCGTGCTGCAGTCGCTGGTGCGGGTGGTGCACGACCCGCTGGCCTTTGGCGAGCCGCCGTCGGCCGCGCCCGCCACGGCCGACGACGAGGTGTTCCTCACCGTCAGCGACGAGGTCGAGCTGCTGCCGGCCGACGACGAGCCCGCGCCGACACCTTCGGCGGCCGACGAGGCCCTGGACACCAGCGCCGGTTCCGTGACCCAGTGGGACCTGCCCGCCGCGCCCGAGCCGGCGCGCGCCGCACTGGCGCCCGCCGGCCACCAGGACATCGACGACGACATCGACGCGGTCGACACCATCGACGTCGACCTGTTCCCCATCTTCGAGGAAGAGGCCCAGGAACTGCTGCCGCAGATGGGCGCGGCCCTGCGCCAGTGGAGCGCCCGTCCCGACGACGGCAACGCGCGCGCCGAGGTGCTGCGCGGCCTGCACACGCTCAAGGGCAGTGCCCGCCTGGCCGGCGCCCTGCGCCTGGGTGAAATGGCCCACCGCATGGAAACCGCGGCCGAGCGCCTGGGTTCCGACGTGCAGCGCGCCAGCGACCTGGAGGTGCTGCAAAGCGCCTTCGACGCCATCGTGGCGCGCTTCGACGCCCTGCGGCACCCCGACGCCCAGACCGGCGCCGTGGTGCAGTCCGCGCCCGAGACACAGGCGCAGCCCGCGCCCGAGGCGCAGCCCGTGGCCGAGGCCGCGGTGCCGGCCGCGCCGCTCGCCGCGACCAGCGCCCTGGGCGCCCACTTCGTCGCGCCCATCGCGCCGGCCCAGCTGGCGGCGCGCGGTGGGGCCGCCGTGCGCGTGCGCCCCGAGCTGCTCGACCGCCTGGTCAACCAGACCGGCGAGGTGATCATCTCGCGCTCGCGCATGGAAGCCGAGGTCGTCACGCTGCGTGCCTCGCTGAAGGACCTCACGGGCAACCTGGACCGCCTGCGCCAGCAGCTGCGCGACATCGAGCTGCAGGCCGAGACGCAGATGCAATCGCGCCTGGCCCAGGCCCGCGACCACGTGCAGGCCTTCGACCCGCTGGAATTCGACCGCTTCACCCGCGTGCAGGAGCTGACCCGGATGATGGCCGAGTCGGTGAACGACGTGGCCACGTTGCAGCGCAACCTGCAGCGCGCCGTGGAAGCGACCGAAGACAACCTGGTGGCCCAGGCGCGGCAGACGCGCGAGCTGCAGCGCGACCTGCTGCGCACGCGCATGGTGGAGTTCGAGGGCATCTCCGAGCGCCTGTACCGCGTGGTGCGCCAGGCCTCCAAGGAAACCGGCAAGCAGGTGCGCCTGGACATCACCGGCGGCAACATCGAAATGGACCGGGGCGTGCTGGACCGCATGACCGGCACCTTCGAACACCTGCTGCGCAACCACGTGGCCCACGGCATCGAATCGCCCGAGCTGCGCGAGCAGCGCGGCAAGCCGGCCGAAGGCCGCATCGACATCGAACTGCACCAGGAGCGCAACGACGTCTCGCTGGTGTTCGCCGACGACGGCGGCGGCATCGACCTGGAGCGCCTGCGCGAGAAGGCCCGCGAGGCCGGCCTGCTGGCGCCCGATCAAGTCATTGACGACGAGCACGCCGCCCAGCTCATCTTCGAGGCCGGCATCAGCACGGCCCGCGAAGTCTCCGAGCTGGCCGGGCGCGGCATCGGCATGGACGTGGTGCGCAGCGACGTGCTCGCGCTCGGTGGCCGCATCGAGACCGCCACGCGCGCCGGGCAGGGCACCTCGTTCAAGCTGGTGCTGCCGCTGACCACGGCGGTCACGCAGGTGGTGATGCTGCGCGCGGGCGAGCTCATGTTCGGCGTGCCGTCGAACCTGGTGGAGATCGTGCGCCGCGTGCCGCCGGCCGAGCTGCAGGCGGCCTACGCCAGCGGCCACATGCGCCATGGCGACGAGGACGTGCCCTTCTTCTGGAGCGGCGCCCTGTTGCAGTCCACGGCGCAGTCGCAGGAGCCGCAGAACCGCACGCTGCCGGTGGTGGTCTTCCGCAGCGCGTCCCAGCGCCTGGCCATGCACGTCGACGAGGTGCTGGGCAACCAGGAAGTCGTGGTCAAGAACCTGGGCGCGCAGCTGTCGCGGCTGCCGGGCCTGGCAGGCATGTCGGTGCTTGCCTCGGGCGCGGTGGCGCTGATCTACAACCCGGTGGCGTTGTCCACGGTGTACGGACCGCAGGTGCCCGAATGGGTGCGCCAGCAGGCGGCCCTGCCCCAGGCCACGGAGCGCGCCGCCACGGGCGGCGACGCCGGCGCGGAGGCCGCGCTGGCCAGCGTGCCGCTGGTGCTGGTGGTCGACGACTCCATCACGGTGCGCCGCGTCACCCAGCGCCTGCTGCAGCGCGAGGGCTACCGCGTGGCGCTGGCGGCCGACGGCCTGCAGGCGCTGGAGCGGCTGCAGGTGGAGCGCCCGGCCGTGGTGCTGTCCGACATCGAGATGCCGCGCATGGACGGTTTCGACCTCGTGCGCAACATCCGGGCCGACGCCCGCCTGGCCGATCTGCCGGTGATCATGATCACCTCGCGCATCGCCGAGAAGCACCGCGAGCACGCGCGAGAACTGGGCGTGGACCACTACCTGGGCAAGCCCTATTCCGAAGACGAGCTGCTGGTGCTGGTGGCGCGCTACGCCAAGACCACCGCCGACGCCTGAGGGCCGGCGGCCCCGGCCGCTGGCGCCTCACGCTCCCAGGCCGCTGAGAACGTCCTGGTAGAACGCCCCCGCCGGGTCCTTCCACGGGTCGATCGGCACCGGAAACCTCGCCGGCCGATCAGCCCCCCGCTTCTTTCACCACCGCATAACGCGCCAGGGTCTTCTCGCGGGCCTGCGCGTGGTCCACCAGCGGCAGGGGGTAGTTGTCGCCGAGCACCAGGCCGGCGGCGGCCAGCTCCACCGGGCTGGCCTTCCAGGGCGCATGGATCGCCGCGTCCGGCAGGCCGGCGAGTTGGGGCAGGTAGCGCCGGATGAACCGGCCCTGCGGGTCGAAGCGTTCGCTCTGGGTGACGGGGTTGAAGATGCGGAACCAGGGCTGCGCGTCGCAGCCGCTGGAGCTGGCCCACTGCCAGCCGCCGTTGTTGGCCGCGAGGTCGAAGTCGATCAGGTGCTCGGCGAAGTAGCGCTCGCCCCATTGCCAGTGGATGCCGAGGTCCTTCACCAGAAAGCTGGCCACCACCATGCGCAGGCGGTTGTGCATGTAGCCGGTCTGGAGAATCTGCGCCATGGCCGCGTCCACCAGCGGGTAGCCGGTGCGGCCCTCGCACCAGGCCTGGAACAGGGCGTCGGCGGCTTTGCCGTGCTCGTAGCGCACGGCGTCGTAGGCAGGCTTGAAGGCGCGCTGCACCACGTGCGGGAAGTTGGCCAGGATCTGGTGGTAGAAGTCGCGCCAGATGAGCTCGGACAGCCAGGTGCTGGCGCCCGGGTTGCCCTGGGCGTGCAGCCCGTGTGCGATGGACGCCAGCGCGCGCACGGACACGGTGCCGAAGCGCAGGTGCGCGCTCAGGTAGCTGGGGCCCTTGACCGCCGGGTAGTCGCGCGCCTCGTCGTAGCGGTCGATGCGCTGCAGGAAGTCGTCGAACAGCTGGTGCGCGCCGTCCTCGCCGGTGGGCAGGGCGAGCTGTGAGAGGTTGGTGCGCTGGAAGCCGATCTCCGCCAGCGTGGGCACCGGGCGCGACAGGCCCTCGGGCAAGGGCGCCAGCGCGCCCGCGTGCTTGGCGATCGGGTAGGCCTTGAGGTGGAAGGGCGTGAGCGCCTTGAGCCAGGCGTTCTTGTAGGGCGTGAACACGCCGAAGGCCCGCTCGGACTGCGTGAGCACCTCGCGGCGCTCGAAGATCACGTGGTCCTTGTGGGTGCGCAGCAGCACGCCCTGGTGCGCCAGCGCGCCCAGCACCTGGGCGTCGCGCGCCAGCGCGGCGGGTTCGTCGTCGTGGTTGGCGAACACGGCCTGCACGCCCAGGCGCTCGGCCAGCGCGGGGATGGCGCGCGAGGCCTGGTCGTGCAGCACGATCAGGCCAGTGCCCGGCCGGCCGTGCTCGGCGCCCAGCTCGCGCAGCCGCGCGTCCAGCGCCACCAGCGATTCGCGGATGAACTCCACCCGGCGGTCGGCGCGCGGCAGCGGGTCCAGGATGTCGCGGTCGAACACGAACACGCACCACAGCTGGCGGCAGTGGCGCAGCGCGTGGTGCAGGGCCGCGTTGTCGCTGGCGCGCAGGTCGCGGCGGAACCACATCAGGCCGGCGTCGAAATGGCTCATGGTCGGTGGCTGGCGGAGGTGACCGGCGAAGCCGGGCGGGCGGGGGGCGGGACATAGAATCCACGCATGGCCGCCGATTTTGCTCCGACCAACCTGACCCATCATTTCCTGATCGCGATGCCGGGGTTGACCGACGAGTTGTTCGGCCGCAGCGTGGTGTTCATGTGCGAACACAGCGAACGCGGCGCCCTCGGCCTGGTGATCAACAAGCCCAGCGACATCCTGCTGCCCAAGCTGTTCGAGAAGGTCGAGCTGCCGCTGTCGCGCGAAGACCTCATGGAACTGCCCGTGTTCCAGGGCGGCCCGGTGCAGACCGAGCGCGGCTTCGTGCTGCACGAGGCCGTCAACCCCGAGCAGGACGGCGAGTCGGTTTACGCCTCCACGCTGTCCATCCCCGGCGGTCTGGAAATGACGACCTCCAAGGACGTGCTCGAGGCCATGGCGGCCGGCGCCGGTCCGCGCCGCGTGTTCGTTTCGCTGGGCTACGCCTCCTGGGGTCAGGGCCAGCTCGAGTCCGAGCTCGCCGAAAACGCCTGGCTCACGGTGCCGGCCGACATCGAGATCATTTTCGAGGCCCCGGTGGCCGAGCGCTACGAGCGCGCCATGGCCCTGCTGGGCCTGCAGCAGCCCTGGATGCTCTCACCCGATGCCGGCCATGCCTGAGCCGGCCATGCCCGAAGTCGCCGCCACGCTGCAGACCTTCCTGGCCTTTGACCTGGGCCAGCGCCGCACCGGCGTGGCCACGGGCAACCGGCTCACCCGCAGCGCCACGCCGCAGCCCACCATCGTGGCCACCGGCGACGCGCGCCTGGAGCGCGCGGCCGAGCGCATCCGCGAGTGGGCGCCCGACGCGCTGGTGGTGGGCGTGCCCTTCCACCCCGACGGCGCCGAGCACGCCAACACCGCCATGGCGCGCAAGTTCGCGCGCCGCCTGCACGGCCGCCATGGCCTGCCCGTGTTCGAGGTGGACGAGCGCTACAGCACCACCGAGGCGCACGCGCAGGGCGCGCGGGACGCCGACGCCGCGTCCGCCTGCATCATCCTGGAACAGTTCCTGAGGAGCCTGCCTTGACCCCACCCGATGCCGAAGCGCTCTACGCGCAACTGCTCACGCGCGTGCGGGCCGTGCTGGAGGCCGAACCCGCGACGCGGCTCGTGGGCATCGCCACCGGCGGCGCCTGGATCGCCGAGCGCCTGCACGCCGACCTGAAACAGCCCGGCGCCTGCGGCGTGGTCTCGTCCGTCATGCACCGCGACGACTTCGCGCGCCGCGGCCTGGCCAGCAGCGTGCAGACCCAGCTGCCCTTCGAGGTGGACGGCGCGAGCCTGCTGCTGATCGACGACGTGCTCTACACCGGCCGCACGCTGCGCGCCGTGCTCAACGAGCTCTTCGACCACGGCCGCCCCGCGAGCGTGCGCCTGGCCGTGCTGGTCGATCGCGGCGGACGCCAGCTGCCGATCGAGGCGCAGCTGAGCATGGCCCATGTCGAGGTGCCCGCCGGCCAGTCGCTCGAACTCGCGCGCGACGGCGACGGCCGCCTGCGCTTCGTGCTGGAAAGCCAAACATGACCCCCGCCCGCAACCCCCAGCTCAACAAGAACGGCGAGCTCATCCACCTGCTCTCCACCGAGGGCCTGTCGCGCGACATCCTCACGCACATCCTCGACACCGCGTCCAGCTTCACCAGCGTGAGCAACCGCGAGGTGAAGAAGGTGCCGCTGCTGCGCGGCAAGAGCGTGTTCAACCTGTTCTTCGAGAACAGCACGCGCACGCGCACCACCTTCGAGATCGCGGCCACGCGGCTGAGCGCCGACGTCATCAACCTCGACATCGCGCGCAGCTCCACCGCCAAGGGCGAGTCGCTGCTCGACACCATCGCCAATCTCAGCGCCATGGCGGCCGACATCTTCGTCGTGCGCCACAGCGAGTCGGGCGCGCCCTACCTGATCGCGCAGCACGTGGCCCCGCACGTGCACGTGGTCAACGCCGGCGACGGGCGCCACGCGCACCCCACGCAGGGCCTGCTCGACATGTACACCATCCGCCACTACAAGCAGGACTTCACGAAGCTGTCGGTGGCCATCGTGGGCGACGTGCTGCACTCGCGCGTGGCGCGCTCCGACATCCACGCCCTCACCACCCTGGGCTGCCCCGACGTGCGCGTGGTCGGCCCGCGCACCCTGGTGCCGAGCGACCTGTCGCACATGGGCGTGCGCGTGTGCCACACGCTGGAGGAGGGCATCAAGGGCTGCGACGTGGTCATCACCTTGCGCCTGCAGAACGAGCGCATGAGCGGCGCGCTGCTGCCCTCCAGCCAGGAGTACTTCAAGAGCTTCGGCCTCACGCCCGAGCGCCTGAAGTGGGCCAAGCCCGACGCCATCGTCATGCACCCGGGCCCCATCAACCGCGGCGTGGAGATCGACTCCGCCGTGGTGGACGGTCCGCAGAGCGTGATCCTGCCGCAGGTCACCTTCGGCATCGCCGTGCGCATGGCGGTGATGTCCATCGTCGCGGGCAACGAAGCGTGAGCACCCCCGCGCCCGACCCCGACACGCGCTTCTGGAGCCCGCCCCTGCGCGGGCTGAGCGCCTACACGCCCGGCGAACAGCCGCAGGGCACGGGCTGGATCAAGCTCAACACCAACGAATGCCCTTACCCGCCCTCGCCGCTGGCGCTGCGGCGCATGGCCGAGGCGGTGGACGAGCGGCTGCGCCTCTACCCCGATTCCTCGGCGCTGGCGCTGCGCCAGACCATCGCCGCGCAGCAGGGGCTGCGGGTGGAGCAGGTCTTCGTGGGCAACGGCTCGGACGAGGTGCTGGCGCACGCCTTCATGGGCCTGTTGCGCCACGGCCGGCCGGTGTTGGTGCCCGACGTGAGCTACTCCTTCTACCCGGTCTACTGCGCGCTCTACGGCGTGGCCTGCCAGCCCGTGCCCCTGGACGCCGAATTCCGCGTGCGGGTGGCCGACTACCTGCAGCCCAACGGCGGCATCGTGCTGCCCAACCCGAACGCGCCCACCGGCATCGCGCTGTCCCTGGGCGAGATCCGCTGGCTGCTGGAGCGCAACCCCGATTCGGTGCTGGTGGTGGACGAGGCCTACGTGGACTTCGGCGCGCAGAGCGCCGTGTCGCTCGTCGACGAGTTTCCCCAGCTGCTGGTGGTGCAGACCCTGTCCAAGTCGCGCGCCCTCGCGGGCCTGCGCGTGGGCTTCGCCCTGGGCCACGCCGACCTGATCCGGGCGCTGAGCACCGTCAAGGACAGCTTCAACTCCTACCCGCTGGACCGCGTGGCGCTGGCCGGCGCGCAGGCCGCGCTGGAGGACCAGGCGCACTTCGCCTCGCTCACGCGGCGCATCGTCGACAGCCGCGAATGGCTCGCGCGCGAGCTGCAGGCCCTGGGCTTTCACTGCCTGCCCTCGAGCGCGAACTTCCTGCTCGCGCGGCACCCGCGCCACAGCGCGGCCCGGCTGCAGCAAGACCTGCGCGAGCGCCGCATCCTGGTGCGCCACTTCAACCAGCCGCGCATCGCCGAGCACCTGCGCATCACCATCGGCTCGCCGGCCGAATGCGAGGCCCTGGTGGCCGCGCTGCGCGAGCTGATCGATCCCGTCCGGCACCGCGATTCCAAGGTGACACCCGCATGAAAATCCTGATCCAGAACGGCCGCGTGATCGACCCGGCCAGCGGCCGCGACGAGATGGCCGACGTCGCCATCGCCGCCGGTCGCATCATCGCCATCGGCCGGGTCGCCGCCGACTTCCACCCCGCGCGCACCATCGACGCCGCTGGCTGCGTGGTCGCGCCGGGCCTGGTGGACCTGTCCGTGCGGCTGAAGGAACCCGGCCAGGAACACGCCGGCATGCTGGAGAGCGAGACCGCGGCGGCGGTGGCCGGCGGCGTCACCTCGCTGGTCTGCCCGCCCGACACCGAGCCCGTGCTCGACGAGCCCGGCCTGGTGGACATGCTCAAGTTCCGCGCCGAGAAGCTGCACCGCTCGCGCGTCTTCCCGCTCGGCGCGCTCACGCGCGGCCTGGCCGGTGAGGTGCTGACCGAGATGGCCGAGCTCACCGAGGCCGGCTGCGTGGGCTTCGGACAGGCCGAAACCACCATCCAGAACACCCAGGTGCTGCTGCGCGCGCTGCAGTACGCGGCCACCTTCGGCTACACCGTGTGGCTGCGCCCGCAGGACTTGTGGCTGGGCAAGGGTGTGGCCGCCAGCGGCCCGCTGGCCACGCGCCTGGGCCTGGCCGGCGTGCCCGTCGCGGCGGAGACCATCGCGCTGCACACGCTGTTCGAGCTCATGCGCGCCACCAAGGGCGGCGCGCGCGTGCACCTGTGCCGCCTCAGCAGCGCGGCCGGCGTGGACCTGGTGCGCGCCGCCAAGGCCGAGGGCCTGCCCGTCAGCTGCGACGTGAGCGTGCACAACCTGCACCTCACCGACGTGGACATCGGCTTCTACGACAGCCGCTTTCGCCTGCAGCCGCCGCTGCGCCAGCAGCGCGACCGCGACGCCCTGCGCGCCGGCCTGGCGGACGGCACCATCGACGCGCTGGTGTCCGACCACAACCCGGTGGACAGCGACGCCAAGACCCTGCCGTTCGCCGAGGCCGAGCCCGGCGCCAGCGCGGTGGAGCTGCTGTTGGGCCTGGCCTGCACCTGGGCGCAGCAGGAAGGCCTGGGCCTGATGCAGGCGCTGGCGGTGCTCACACACGGTCCGCAGCGCGTGCTGGGCGCCAGCCTGGGCACGCTGCAGGCCAGCGTGGGCCAGCTCGCCGTGGGCGGCGCGGCCGACGTGCTGGTCTTCCACCCCGACGCGCCCTGGACCGTGGCGCCCGCGGCCCTGCGCAGCCAGGGCCGGCACACGCCGTTCGAGGGCCACGAGATGCCGGTGTCGGTGCGCGCCACGCTGGTGGGCGGGCAGATCGCGCACGCGGCCGAGGGCGTGGCGGCGCCGGCGTGAACGCGCCGCACGGCCAGGCCGGGGGGGCGCGCACCCGGGGTGGGCAGCTGCGCGCGGCCTGGCGTGCCCTGCGCGCCGTGCTGCACGTGCTGCGCGGCCTATGGATCATCCGCAGCGAGTTCGGCCGCCTCACGCACGCGCAGAGCCAGCTCATCGTGCGTGAGTGGTCGCGCCGCATGCTGGCCATCATGGGCATCGCGCTGGACGTGCAAGGCCAGCCGCCCGCGCACGGCGCGGTGCTGATGGTGGCCAACCACATCTCCTGGCTCGACATCCTGGTCATGAACGCCGCGCACCCGAGCCGTTTCGTGTCCAAGGCCGACGTGCAGCGCTGGCCGCTGCTGGGCTCGCTCATCACCGGCGCGGGCACGCTGTACATCGAGCGTGAGAGCCGGCGCGACGCGCTGCGCGTGGTGCACCGCATGGCCGAGCGGCTGCGCGCGGGCGAGACCGTCTCGGTGTTTCCCGAGGGCACCACGGGCGACGGCGCCCAGCTGTTGCCCTTCCACGCCAACCTGCTGCAGGCCGCGATATCGGCCAGCGCACCGGTGCAGCCGGTGGCGCTGCGCTACCTGGAACGCGGCAGCGGCCAGCCGCACCCGGGCCCGGTGTTCATTGGCGACGACACCCTGGTCGCGTCGGTGTGGCGCACGCTGCGCTCGGACACGGTGCGCGCCGTGGTGCGCTACGGCACGCCGCAGCGCGCGGGGGCGCGCGACCGCCGCGCCTGGTCCGAGGCGCTGCGCGCCGAGGTGCAGGCCGAGTTCGACGCGGCGCGCTGAGCGGGCCCGCCGGGCCGGTTCAGGGGGCGGAGGCCTCGGTCGCCGGCGCGGCCCGCAGCCGCCGGTACAGCAGCCCGCGCGACACCCCCAGCTGACGCGCGGCGCGCGCGATGTTGCCGCCGCAGGCCGCCAGCGTTTCGGAGATCACGCGGTCGCGGTGGTCGTCCAGCGTGGAGGAGGGCGCGGCGTCGGCGATCGGTGCGTCGGGCGCGGCCTCGCCGGCCGAGGACGGCGGCGCGCCGGTGGCCACGGCGCGGTTGAAGTCCACGCCGTCGGCGCTGCCGATGTGGGCGCGCACCCAGACCGTGAGCCCGTTGGGCAGCCGCAGCGCGCGCGGCTCGCGGGCGCGGTGCAAGGCCAGCAGTTCCTCGAAGGCCAGGCCGAACACCTCGTCCACCGGTGGGTGGGCCAGGGCGTTGGCGCCGGTCAGGCGTTGCGCCACCGGGTTGAGCCAGGCCAGTTGGCCGCCCACGTCGATGCCGGCCAGGCCTTCCAGCGGCGTGCCCAGCACGCGCGGGCTGGCCTGGAACTGCAGCACCAGGTGCGCGGGCGACTGCAGCCGCAGCAGCCGGTTCTCGATGGTGCTGGCGTAGAGCGCCACCAGGCCGGCGGCGTCGAAGCCGAAGGGCGAGCCCTCGATGGACAGGTCCAGCACGCCGGCCAGGCGGCCGTGCACGTCGCGGATGGGCGCGGCCGCGCAGTGCAGGGTCTGCAGCATCTCGTGGAAGTGCTCGGCGCCCTGCACGGTGCAGGCGCTGGCCACGCGCGCCACGATGCCCGGCGCCGTGGTGCCGATCTCGCCCTCGGCCAGGTTCACGCCCACGCGGCTGCCCGCGTCCAGCAGCGGCTGCGGTGCCGTGCCCAGCGGCGCGCTGGCGTGGATGACCACGCCCTGGCCGTCGGTGAGCAGCACGCGGCAGCTGGTGCCGCCCAGCGCCGCGGCGAGCTGCTGCAGGTCTTCGTTGCCGGCCAGCAGCAGCTGCTGGTTGCGCGTCAGGCAGGCGTGCATGCGGCTGCGCGTCACGGGGTCGAAGCTCACCGCCTGGTGCGGGTCGCGGCGCGTGGCGGTGCAGCGCATCCACGATTGGATGACGGCTTCGTTCACCAGCCCGGTGGGGCGTTCGCCTTCGTCGAAGAACCGCTGCCGCGCGAGCGCTGTGCGCTGCTCGGCGGTCTGGAAGAACAGGGGGCGGGCGGGCTCGGCCATGGGTTCGCTCGGGGTGGGCCAGGGCAGTATCGGTGCCGCGCACGGGCACCGCGCTGCGGGAAATCCCTGCGCCATCCGCCCACTCTGTTCCACCGTGGAACAAAACACTTGAGGGAAATCCCGGGGGTGCCGCGCGATGGCCGGCTGCGGAACATGGCCGTCGCGGCATCCGTGTTCCGGGGGGATGCGCGAGCCTTGCCACCGACCCCACACGCCGGCCCGGACCGGCACATCAGGAGACAACATGAGCACCCATTCGCTCACCGCCCGCGCCGCCGTCGGCCTGGCGCTGCTGCTGGGCGCCGCGCTCGGCGCGCAGGCCCAGCAGGCGACGGTCAAGGGATCGGCCGCGCACATCAGCGCGGTCACGAAGAAGGTCGACGGCGCCTTCGTGCGCAGCAACGCGCGCGCCACGCCCGACTGGCCCAGCCACGGCCTGGACTACGCCGAGACCCGGCACTCCAGGCTCGACCAGGTCAACACCGGCAACGTGAAGGACCTGGGCCTGGTCTGGTCCTACAACCTGGAGTCCACGCGCGGGGTGGAGGCCACGCCGCTGGTGGTGGACGGCATCATGTACGTGACCGCCTCGTGGAGCGTGGTGCACGCCATCGACGTGCGCACCGGCAAGCGCATCTGGTCCTACGACCCGCAGGTGCCGCGCGAGGGCGGCTTCAAGGGCTGCTGCGACGTGGTCAACCGCGGCGTCGCCCTGTACGAGGGCAAGGTCTTCGTGGCCTCCTACGACGGCCGCCTGGTGGCGCTGGACGCCGCCACGGGCCAGAAGGTGTGGGAGAAGGACACCATCATCGACCGCAAGTTCAGCTACACCATCACCGGCGCGCCGCGCGTGGTCAAGGGCAAGGTCATCATCGGCAACGGCGGCGCCGAGTACGGCGTGCGCGGCTATGTCACGGCCTACGACGCCAAGACCGGCGAGCAGAAGTGGCGCTGGTTCACCGTGCCGGGCGACCCGTCCAAACCCTTCGAGGACGAGTCCATGGCCAAGGCCGCCAAGACCTGGGACCCGGCCGGCAAGTGGTGGGAGGCGGGCGGCGGCGGCACGGCCTGGGACGCCATGGCCTTCGATCCCGAGCTGAACCTGCTCTACATCGGCACCGGCAACGGCTCGCCCTGGGCGCGCAGCAAGCGCAGTCCGGCCGGCGGCGACAACCTGTACCTGGCGTCCATCGTCGCGCTCAACCCGGACACCGGCAAGTACGTCTGGCACTACCAGGAAACGCCCGGCGACAACTGGGACTTCACCTCCACGCAGCCCATGATCCTGGCCGACCTCACGCTGGACGGCAAGAAGCGCAAGGTGGTGATGCACGCGCCCAAGAACGGCTTCTTCTTCATCGTCGACCGCACCAACGGCAAGTTCATCTCGGCCAAGAACTTCGTCGACGTGAACTGGGCCACGGGCTACGACAAGAATGGCCGCCCGATCGAGACCGACATCGCGCGCACGGCCGACCGCCCGCGCGAGATCATCCCCAGCGCCTTTGGCGCGCGCAATTGGCACTCCATGTCCTTCAACCCGAAGACCGGCCTGGTCTACATGCCGGTGCAGGGCGTGCCGCTCACGCTGATGGACAACAAGAACTGGAACTTCAACGGCGTGCGCCCGGGCGAGCCGCACAGCAACATGGGCTGGAACCTGGCCACCTTCGCCAACGTGGAGCCGCCCGCCAGCAAGCCCTTTGGCCGCCTGGTGGCCTGGGACCCGGTGAAGCAGCAGGCGCGCTGGACGGTGGAGCACGTCTCGCCCTGGAACGGCGGCACGCTCACCACGGCCGGCAACCTGGTGTTCCAGGGCACGGCCGACGGCCGCTTCGTGGCCTACAACGCCGCCAGCGGCGAGAAGCTGTGGGAGACGCCCACCGGCACCGGGGTGGTGGCCGCGCCCACCACCTACCTGGTGGACGGCAAGCAGTACGTGTCCATTGCCGTGGGCTGGGGCGGTGTGTACGGCCTGGCGCAGCGCGCCACCGAGCGCCAGGGCCCGGGCACGGTCTACACCTTCGCCGTGGGCGGCAAGGCGCCGGCGCCGGACTTCGTGGCCTACCGGCTGGGCCAGCTCGTGCAGGGCGTGAAGTACGACCCGGCCCATGTGCCCGAGGGCACCGCGCTGTACGTGAGCAACTGCGTGTTCTGCCACGGCGTGCCGGGCGTGGACCGCGGCGGCAACATCCCCAACCTGGGCTACATGGACTCGGCCTTCATCGAGAACCTGGACAAGTTCGTCTTCAAGGGCCCGGCCATGGCGCGCGGCATGCCCGACTTCACGGGCAAGCTCACGCCGGACGACGTGCAGAAGATCAAGGCCTTCATACAGGGAACCGCTGACGCGATCCGCCCCAAGAAGTAGAAGCACCCCCGCCGCGCTTCGCGCGCCCCCTCTAAAGGGGGCGGCACCTGCGGCCCGGCAAAGCCGGTTCCGAGGTGCCGCCGGGTGGTGGATGGGCGTTGGTTCAGCGTTTGCTTCGGCTCAACATCAGTTCGGTGTTGGCCTTGCGGTCGGCGTTGAGCTTCTGCACCGTGGGCCGCTCGCCCAGGCGCTTGAGGTAGTCGCGCACGGGCAGCTCGGCCAGGAAGTCGCGGCCGTAGATGATCTTGGTGGCGCTGCTCACCAGCGGCAGGTGCACCGCGCCCGCGCAGTCGGCCAGGGTGAACTCAGGGCCGGCGAGGAAGGGCGAGAAGCTGGCGAGCTTGGCGAAGCCGGCGATGTTTTTCTCCAGCTGCGGCGCGATCTTCTCCTTCGCGGCGTCGCTGACCTTGCCGCCGAAGAAGGCCTCGGGGTAGAGGTTGCGCGCCACCAGTTCCAGGTGCAGCTCCAGGTAGCGCACCAGCTCGCGCACCTTGGCGGCCGCGAAGGCGTCGGCCGGCAGCAGCGGCGGGTGCGGGTAGGCGTCCTCCAGGTACTCCAGGATCACGGTCGACTCCGACAGCGCGCCCTGGTCGGTCTTGAGGTAGGGCACCTTGCCCAGCGGGCTGCAGCTGGGGTCGGTCTCGCCGATCCAGGCCAGTTCTTCCTCGAAGGGGATGCCCTTTTCCAGCAGGGCGAGACGGACCTTGTTGTAGTAGTTGCTGGCCGCGAAGCCGCAGAGCTTGAGCATGGGCGATGTCTCCGGTGGTCGTTCGAAACGGGGGATCGTGGCCCCGATGCCGGGGGGGCGCAAGGCCTCGGGCGTCGCGGGCGGGACCCCGCCCGTAGAATCCCGTCCCATGTTCCTGCACCGCTGGCCGCGTCGCCTCACCGCGTGGATCGCCCTCCTGGCGGTCTGCTTCGGTGCCTTCGCGCCCGTGCTGTCGCAGGCCGCGCTGCAGGCCCGCGGGCCCGACGCGGGCCACTGGGTGCAGATCTGCAGCGCCAGCGGCATCACCTGGGTGCGCGCCGACGCCAGCGACAGCGCCGACGGCCACGCGCCCGAGGCCGCGCTGACCTGTCCTTGGGGCGCCATCAGCGCCGGTGGCGCGGGCCTGCCGCCCGCGCCCGCGCTGGCCTTGCCCGAGGCGGCGCCTCAGCCCGTGCCGCTGGCGCAGGCGCAGCGCGGGCAGGACGCGCCGGCCACGGCCCACGCGCCGGCGCGCGCGCCGCCCCGGGGCATCTGAATCCCTTCCCGCACGGCGCGCCGCTCTGGCCCGCGCCGTGTCCTCCCCATTGCCGATTCGGATTCCCCATGAAACACCTGTTCATCGCCTCTTCCTTTGCCATCGCCGCCACCGCCTGGGCCCAGACGCCCGTGCAGGTGCAGGACGCCTGGGCGCGCGCCACCGTCGGCGCGCAGTCGTCCACCGGCGCCTTCATGAAACTCACCGCGCCGCAGGCCACGCGCCTGGTGGAGGTGCGCTCGCCGGCCGCCGGCGTCGTCGAGGTGCACGAGATGAAGCTCGAGGGCGACGTGATGCGCATGCGCGCCATCGCCGCGCTGCCGCTGCCCGCGGGCCAGACCGTGGAGCTCAAGCCCGGCGGCTACCACGTGATGATGATGGACCTCAAGGCGCCCGTGAAAGCGGGCGACGCGGTGCCCCTGACGCTGGTGTTCGAAGGCGCCGACGGCCAGCGCCAGACCCAGGACGTGAAGGCCACGGCCCGCGCGATGGCGCCCATGCCGGCCGCGCCCGCTGGCGCTGCCCACGGCAGCGGCCACGGCAAGCACTGAGCGCCAGCCGCCGAGGCCTTCCCATGTCCTTCCCGCCCGATACCTCGGGCGCGCCCGCGCGCGCCCGCGCCGACCTGCGCGCCATCGCCTGGCGCTGGCACGCCATCGCCGGCCTGCTGGTGATGCCTTTTCTGCTCACGCTCGCCATCACCGGCGCCGTGATGGTCTTCTACACCGGCTTCCAGACCCGCCTGGGCGCCGATCCGCGCGTGGTGCCGCTGCCCACGGCCCAGCCGGTGAGCGCGCAGGCGCTCGCCGCCCTGGTGGAGGTGCCCGAGGGGCGCCTGCGCGGCTACATCGCGCCGCGCTCGCCCGAGCGCGCCGCCTGGTTCGTCATCGAACGCGACGGGCAGACCCTCGCCGCCGCGGTCGACCCCTACCGCGCCACCGTGCTGCACTGGGTGGACAAGGGCGACACGCCCTTCGCCTGGGCCCAGCGCATCCACGGCACCCTGCTCATGGGCGATCGGGGCGATCGCCTGATCGAGATCGCGGCCTGGGCCATGCTGGTCATGCTGTTCACGGGCGTGGTGCTGTGGTGGCCGCGCGGCGGGCTTGGCTGGCGCTCGCGCCTGTGGCCCGACGCCCGCCTGCGCGGCCTGGGCTGGTGGCGCTCGCTGCACGGCAGCCTGGGCCTGGGCACCGGCGCCGTGCTGCTGGCCTTCCTGCTCACGGGCCTCACCTGGACCGGCGTGACCGGCGAGCGCTGGCTGCAGGCCTGGGGCAGCTTTCCCGCCGAGCAGTGGGACGCCGTGCCGCTCTCGGGTGAAGCGCACGCGGTGCTGAACACGGCGGGTCTGCAGGAGGTGCCCTGGGGCCTGGCCCAGACGCCGCTGCCGGCCTCGGGTTCCGGCGCCGGCAGCGAAGGCCTGGCCGCCCACGCGCCGGTGGACCTCGACAGCGTCGCCGCCTTTGCGAAGCAACTGGGCTTTCAGGGCCAGCACCAGATCGCGCCACCGCGCGATCCGCGCGGCGTTTACACCGTCTCGGCCAGCACCATGAGCGGCGACCTCGGCCAGCCCACGGCCGACCGCACCGTGCACCTGGACCGCTACAGCGGGCGCGTGCTGGCGGACATCCGTTTCGCCGACTACGGCGCCATGGCCAAGACCATGGCCGTGGCCATCGCCCTGCACCAGGGCGACATGGGCTTGTGGAACGCGCTGCTCAACCTGGCCGCCTGCGCGGCCGTGGTGCTGCTGTGCGCGGCCGGTGCGGCGATGTGGTGGCTGCGGCGCCCGGGCCGCGCGCGGCCCGGCTGATCAGCCGCTCGCCAGCGGCGCGCCGGGCGAGCGGTGCACGCCCGGCGCGGGCGGCGAGGAGGCCGGGCCGTTGCGCTCGAAGGTGACCACGTGGTCCACCTCGGCGCGGATGCCGATCCACTCGCCCACCGCGTGGTTGTGGTGCGAGGGCACGTGGGTCATGAGCGTCTCACCGCTGGCCAGGCGCAGGGTGTAGAGGAACTCGGAGCCCCGGAAGGCCTTGCGCACGATCTGCGCCTTCACCGGCGCGGCGTCGTCGTGCACGATGTCGTCGGCGCGCAGCAGCACGTCGCACAGCCCGGACTCATAGGCATTGGGCAGCGGACATTCCTCCATGTCCTGCAGGGCCCCCAGGGGGGTCTGCACGGCCACCTGGCCGCCGTTCTGCAGGATCTGCGCGGGCGCGAACACGCCGTGGCCGATGAACTCGGCCACGAAGCGCGTGGCCGGGCGGTGGTAGAGCGCGTAGGCCTCGTCCCACTGGTGCAGCCGGCCTTCGTGCATCACGCCGATGCGGTCGCCGATGGCGAAGGCCTCCAGCTGGTCGTGCGTGACGAACAGCGCCGTGGCGTTGGCGGCCTTCAGGATGCCGCGCACCTCGTGCGCGAGCCGCTCGCGCAGGTCCACGTCGAGGTTGGAGAAGGGCTCGTCGAGCAGCAGCAGGCGCGGGTTGGGCGCCAGCGCGCGCGCCAGCGCCACGCGCTGCTGCTGGCCGCCCGACAACTCGTGCGGGTGGCGCGTGCGCAGGCCCTCCAGGCCCACCAGGCGCAGCACCTCGCCCACGCGCGCCTCGCGCTGGGCGCGGGGCATCTGGTGGATGCCGAAGGCCACGTTGGCCGCCACGTCCAGGTGCGGGAACAGCGCGTAGTCCTGGAACACCATGCCGATGCGCCGGCGCTCGGGCGGCAGGTGGTGGCCGGGACTGCTCACGGTCTCGCCGTCGAGCACGATCTCGCCGCCCTGCGCGCGTTCCAGGCCGGCCACCGCGCGCAGCAGCGTGGTCTTGCCGCAGCCCGAGGGGCCGATCAGCACGCCGATCTCGCCCGCCGCCAGGCCGAAGCTCACGCCATCGACAGCCGGGTGCGGCGCGCCGGCGTAGCGCACCTGGAGTTGCGAGACCTTCAGGAACATAGGGCCCATTGTAGATGTCTACAATTCTCATTTGCGTTGGTGCGGTCGATCCTTTGGGCCGCGGCGCCCCAAAAGAACCTTCCATGCCGCGCTGGCCCGCTCAGGTGCTCTTGTTGCTGCTGGCCGCCGCGCTGGTGCTGCCGGTGTTCGCGCTCGCCGCCTCCTGGTTCGGCTTCGACGCCGCCGCCCGGGACGTGCTCTCGCAGATGGCGCAGACCGTGCTGCCCGAGTACACGCTCACCTCGCTGCTGCTGTGCGTGAGCGTGGCGCTGGGGGTGGCGCTGGTGGGCGTGCTCACGGCCAGCGCGGTCACCCTGTTCGACTTTCCCGGCCGGCGCAGCTTCGAATGGGCGCTGCTGCTGCCGCTGGCCATGCCGGCCTATGTGGTGGCCTATGCCTACACCGACTTCCTTCAGTTCAGCGGCCCGCTGCAGACCGGGATGCGCTCGACTTTCGGCCTCAGCGGCCGCCTGCTGCCCGAGGTGCGCAGCACGGGCGGCGCGGTCTGGGTCTTCACCTTCACGCTCTATCCCTACGTCTACCTGCTGGCGCGCACCGCGTTGGCTGAGCGCGCCGCGCAGCTGATGGAGGCCGCGCGCCTGCTGGGCGCGCCGCTGGGCCGGCGCATCCGCACCGTGGCGCTGCCGCTGGCGCGCCCGGCCGTGGCGGCCGGCGTGGCGCTGGCGCTGATGGAAACCCTGGCCGACTTCGGCGTGGCCAGCTACTTCGGCATCCAGACCTTCACCGCCGGTGTCTACAAGGCCTGGCTGGTGATGGACAACCGCCTGGCGGCCGCTCAGCTGGCCACGCTGCTGCTGCTCACCGTGGCCGCGCTGCTGTGGGTGGAGCAGCGCGCGCAACGGCGCATGCGCTTCGCCACGCTGCGCGGCCAGCGCGCCGGCAGCGCCGAGGCCCAGCCGGTGCGCCTGCGCGGCGGGCGGGCCGCGCTGGCGGTGGGGGTGTGCGCGCTGCCGGTGCTGGCCGGGTTCGTGCTGCCGGTGCTGTTCATGCTGCACCCGCTCATCGGCGGCTGGGACGTGCTGCCCTGGGGCCAGTTCCAGCAGTGGGCGCGCAACAGCGTGTGGCTGGCCGGCCTGTCGGCCGCGCTGGCGGTGCTGATCGCGCTGGCGCTGGGCTTCTCGGTGCGCGCGCGGCCCTCGGGGCTCACGCGCGGCGTCTCGCAGTTGGTGAGCCTGGGCTACGCCATCCCGGGCGCGGTCATCGTGGTGGGCCTGCTGCTGCCCGTGGGCTGGGTGCAGGAGCGTTGGCCCGAGGCCGGCGTGGGCTACTGGGTCACGGCCACGGCGCTGGGCATCGTCTGGGCCTACCTGGTGCGCTTCACGGCGGTGGCCCTGCAGTCGGTGCAGGCCGGCTACGCCCGCATCCCCGCCAGCCTGGACGACTCCGCCCGCATGCTGGGCACCACCGGCGCGGCGCTGGCCATGCGCGTGCACTGGCCGCTGCTGCGGCGCGCCACGGCGGCGGCCGCGCTGCTGGTGTTCGTGGACGTGATGAAGGAACTGCCCGCCACCCTGGTGCTGCGGCCCTTCAACAGCGACACCCTGGCCGTGGTGACCTACAACCTGGCGCGCGACGAGCGCCTGGGCGAGGCCGCGCTGCCCGCGCTGGCCCTGGTGCTGGTGGGCCTGATCCCGGTGATCCTGCTCAGCCGCACGCTGCGCGGCAAGTGAAACAACCCGCCGCGCGCCGGCGTAAGCACTTGTATGCCGCCTTGTGCGCCGGTGCGCGTGCTGCTTCAATGCCGCGCATGGAACCGCTACCCCCCCACCCCATGCCCGACCGCCGCCAGCTCCTGGCGCTGGGCGCCGCCACCGGCGCCGCCGCGCTCATGGCCGGCTGCTCGGTGCTGCCCTCGCTGCCCGTGCCGGGCCGGCAGGCGCCGGCCGCCGACCCGGCCTACCGCCGCACCGCCGCCAACCACCTCTACCGCCGTTACCCGCAGCGCATCTACCCGGGCAAGCTGCCGCCCATGCTGTACGCCATCGGTGTGCTGGAGGTGGTGGTCGAAGGCAACGGGCGCGTCGGCTCCTTCAAGTGGCTGCGCTCGCCCACGCACGCGCCCGAGGTGGTGGCGCAGATCGAGCGCCTGGTGCGCGACGCCGCGCCCTTTCCCTCGCCGGGCAGCCGCACCAGCTACATCGACACCTGGCTCTGGGACCGCAGCGGGCGCTTCCAGCTCGACACGCTGAGCGAAGGCCAGCTGCAGGGCTGAACCGGCCCCCTCGCCGCAGGCCCTACCATCGCCCCCCATGGCGATGAACTGGGCCTGGATCGGTCTTTTCACGGTGGCTTTCGCCACCGCCCTGGTGCGTTGGGCCCTGGGCGAGGACGGCATCCTGCCGGCGCTGCTCGGCGCGCTGTTCGACGGCGCGCGCTCGGGCTTCGAGATCTCGCTCGGTCTGGCCGGCGTGATGGCGCTGTGGCTGGGCCTGATGCGTGTGGGTGAGCGCGCGGGAATGATCGAGCTGCTGGCGCGCCTGGCCGGGCCGCTGCTGCGCCGCCTGTTCCCCGAGGTGCCGCAGGGCCACCCGGCGCAGGGCGCCATGACCATGAACATCTCGGCCAACTTGCTGGGCCTGGACAACGCCGCCACGCCGCTGGGCCTGAAGGCCATGCGCGAGCTGCAGTCGCTCAACACCGCGCCCGCCGGCACCGCCAGCCACGCGCAGATCATGTTCGTGGTGATGAACACGGCCGGGCTCACGCTCATCCCGACCTCGGTGATCGCCATCCGCCAGAGCGTGGCGCTCAAGCAGGGCCTGGGCGCCGACTTCAACGCGGCCGACATCTTCCTGCCCACGCTGCTGGCCACCTTCATCGCCTTGCTGGCCGGCGTGCTGGCGGTGGCCGTGTGCCAGCGCCTGCCGCTGTGGCGCGCGCGTTTCCTGCTGCCCGTGCTGGCGGTGGGCGGCCTGCTGGCGGCCGCCGTGGGGGGCATGGCCCGCCTGCCGGCCGATCAGGCCGCGCGCATCGCGGGGACCACGGGCGCGGCCGTGATCCTGGGGGTGGTGATGCTGTTCCTGCTGGCGGGCGCGTGGCGGCGCGTGAACGTCTACGAGGCCTTCATCGACGGCGCCAAGGACGGCTTCGGCGTGGCCATCCAGATCGTGCCCTACCTGATCGCCATCCTGGTCGCCGTGGGCCTGTTCCGCGCGGCGGGTTGCATGGACTTCCTGCTCGCGGGCATCGGCGCCGGGGTGTCGGCCTTGGGTCTGGACACCGACTTCCTGCCCGCGCTGCCTGTGGGCCTGATGAAGGTCTTCTCGGGCGCGGGCGCGCGCGGGTTGATGATCGACGTGATGCAGGTGCACGGCGTGGACTCCTTCGCCGGGCGCCTGGCGGCCATCGTGCAGGGGTCCACCGAGACCACGTTCTACGTGCTCGCGGTGTACTTCGGCAGCGTGGGCGTGCAGCGCACGCGCTACGCGCTGGCGTGCGCGCTGTTCGCCGACGCGGTGGGGCTGGTGGCGGCCATCGCCATCGGTTACGCGATGCTGCGCTGAGCCGGCCCCGGCCGCTTCAGGGCTGCTTGAAGTTCTTCGGCCCGCCGTTGACGCCCCAGGGCGTGCCGAAGCGGTCGGTGACCATGCCGAAGGTCTGCGCCCAGAAGGTCTCGCTCAGGGGCATGGTGACGTTGCCGCCCTCGCTGAGCGCCTGGAACACGCGCTGCGCCTCGGCGGGGGTGTCGAAGCTGATGGCCATCATGGCGCCCGCGATGCCCTTGAACTCCATGCCGGGCGGCGTGTCGCCGGCCATGATCGTGAAGCCGGGGTGCACCAGATGGGCGTGCATCACCAGCTTCTCGGCGCCCGGCGCGCAAGGGCCCATCTCGGGCGGCATGTCACCGTAGGTGAGCAGCGTTTCCAGCTTCGCGCCGAACAGCTTGGCGTAGAAGTTCATGGCTTCGGTGCAGTTGCCGTTGTAGGACAGGTAGGGGCTGAGCGAGGTCATGCGGGGTCTCCGGTTGGGGGTGATGAAGGCTGGGGGGATGGCCCCGGCAGGCTTCATGCCCACGACGGATGGGGACGCGGCGTTTCGACACCGGCGCGGGGGCGGGCCGACGAACGGTGCGGGAGCGGGGGGAGGGGAGGCCGGGAAGCCGGGAAGCCGGCAAGCCGGGAAGCCGGGAAGTGGGGTGGTGCCTCCGGCAGGAATCGAACCTGCATCTAGCGCTTAGGAGGCGCTCGTTCTATCCATTGAACTACGGCGGCGCGGGGAGCGGCGATTGTATCGGCGGGGTCCGCGCCGCCTGGTCGTGCGCAAGGCCTAGTCGTAGCGCAGCGTGAAGATCAGGTCGATGGCGTTCTCGCTGCCCGCGCGGGCGCGCACGGTCACGCGGCGCGACACGTCGTAGAACATGGACACGGTGCTCAGCGTGCCCGCCAGGCTGCGCTCGTAGCTCAGGTACAGGTTGTCGGCGATCTGTTTGCCCAGGGTGACGGCGGCCGAGGTGGAGCCGCTGTCGCCGGTGGCGCTGGCGCTGCTGCCGGTGAAGCTCAGCGTGTCCAGGCCCAGGGCCTGGGCCAGGCCGCCGTCGAGCGGGCCGCCGTCGCTGCCGGCCAGCAGGGCCAGCGCGGCCTGCTGCAGCACGGCGGCTTCGGCGCCGGCGCCGCTGGCCGGGCGGCCCAGCACGAGATAGGCCAGCTTCTCGCTGTCGGGCATCTCGGGGTCGGAGAACAGGCGCACGCGCGGCGCCTGCGCCGTGCCGGTGATCTGCACGCCCACGCGCTGCGCGGTGTTGGGGCGCACGGCGGTGATGTCGAGCAGGGGGTTGTCGTAGGCGCCGGCGAAGCCCAGCACGCCGGACTCGATGGCGAGCTGCTGGCCGTAGGCGCGGTAGGTGCCGCGCGCGGTGCGCACCTCGCCCACGATGCGCGGCGCCGGGTCGGGCGGGTTGGTGCGGATCTCCAGCTGGCCGGCCAGGCGCGTCTGCAGGCCCTGGCCGCGCAGCTCGAAGGACGGGCCCAGGTCGACGGTGATGCGCACGTCGGGGACCACGGGCACGCCGCCGCGCCGGTCGATGGGGTACTCGGTGCCGCGCACCACCACATCGTCGCCCAGGCTGGGCGCGGCCTCGTCGGGCAGCACGATGAGGGCCTGGTCGGCGCGCAGCTGGCCGCGCAGCCGCAGGGCCGCGCCTTCCAGTCGAGCGCTGACTTGGCCGCTGACGGTGACGTTGCGGTCCGGGCGCGAGGAGGCGCGCAGCTGCTCGGCGCTCACGTCCAGCGCGATCAGGGGCTCGCGCACGGTGGCGCCGTCGCGCTGCACGCGGCGCCATTCGGCGCTGCCGGTGGCCTGCAGCACGCCGCCGCGCTCGGCGCCGCCGCGGCCTTCGAGGCGGAAGCGCTCGATGACGAGGCGCTCGCCCGCGAGCGTGGCGCGCAGCTCGCCGCCCCGGAACACGATGCCGTCGACCAGCGAGCGCAGGGCCAGGTCCTTGGCTTCCAGCAGGCCGGTCAGCTGCGGCGCGGCGCGGGTGCCGGCGATGTTGAACTCGGCGCCGAGGCTGCCGCGCACGCGCCAGCCCGGCGGCGCCAGCACGCTCCACACGCCCACCTCGGGCAGGCTGGCGCGCACGCGGCCCGACAGCGGCGCACTGTCGGGCCAGTGCCAGGCGCCGTGTGGGGCGTCGGGGGGGGCCAACTCGCTGCCCAGGTCGGCCTCGGCCTGGCCGAAGCGCTCGCTGTCCCAGCGCAGGCGCGCGCTGACGCGCCGGCCCTCGGTGCGCAGTTCGAGCTCGGCGGTCTTCACGCCGGCCTGGATGCGGTGCGCGCTGGCGCGCGGGTCGTCGAAGGCGCCCAGGGTCTGCACGGCGAGGTCGCCGCCGCGGCGCTGCAGCAGGGCGCTCAGGCGCGGCGGCTCGCTGGCCTGGGCCGGCAGGTTCAGGTCCCAGCGGCCGTCGAAGACCAGGTCGCCGCCCAGGCCGGCGCGCGCCAGGGCGCCTTCGGGGTCTTCCTCGCTGAGGGTGAGCGCGTCGGCCCAGGCCAGCGGCAGGCCTTCGATGCGTCCGCGCGTCTGCAGGGCGCCGCCGCGCCAGATGAGTTGCTCCCAGGCCAGGGTGACGGGGGCGGGCGCGGCGCCGCCGGCGCGCCTCGGCTGGGCGTGCAGGCGGGCACCGTCGAGTTCGGCGTCGATGGCCCCTGCGCGCGGCTGCCAGCGCGCGCGCAGGGGCGAGTCGCTGGTCAGCGTCCACGACACGGCGCCGCCGTTCCCGCCGGCCGTCGCCTGGCCTGCGCCTTGGCCGTTGCCGGTTGGCGTGGCCGACAGCCTGAGCCGGCTCAGGGCCAACTGGCCGCGCCGCGCGTCCAGCGGCAGGCCGATGAAGCCCAGCTCGCCGGCGGTGTCCAGCTCCGCGCGCCAGCCCGAGGCCTCGGCGCGCGTGCGCAGCGCCAGGGCCAGGGCCTCGGGCGGGCCCTGCACGGTGAGGCGCGTGGCGCCCAGTTCCAGGGCCAGGGGGGCATCGCCGCCACGGGCCAGGCGCAGGCGCTCGGTGCCCAGGCTCAGGTCCAGGCGCGGCGCGGCGGCGCGGCCCGGCCCGGGGAAGCCGAAGGCGCCCAGGCCGCCCTGCCAGCGCAGGCGGGCTTGCGCCTGGCCCTCGGCTTGCCCGTCGGCCAACGCCGCCAGGACCGTTTTCAGGTGGTCGCCGAGCAGCGGCGCCTCGCCCAGGGCGCGCACCCAGGCCAGCAGGCGCGCGCCGTCGGCCAGGTCCAGGTTCAGCTCGCCCTGGCCTTGCGCGTGCGCGAGCAGGCCGCTCCAGCGCGCGCGCAGGCCCGGCAGCGTGGCGTCGAGCGAGCCCTCCGCCAAGGGGCGCGCGGTGTCGATGCGGCCTTGGGCGTTCAGCACGCCGTCGAGCGCGTCGAGGCGCGCCTGGCGCAGGGTGAGCTGGCCCTGGCCGGGCGTGTCGCCGGGCTGCCAGCGGCCTTGCAGCAGCAGTTCGCGCAGGCGCCAGGCCTCGGCCGCGCTGCGGCGGGGCTGGCGGCCGGCGGGCGCCACGCGGGCGTCGATGTCGATGGCGGGGTGGGCGGCGTTCGGGTCGACGGCGCGGGCGTCGACGCGGGCGTCCAGGGCGGCCGGCGCCAGCGCGCTCCAGGCCAGGGCGGGGTTCAGGCCACTGGCGCGCAGCTGGCCCCGCCAGTCGCCCAGGGCGGAGGCGGCGCCCTCGGCGGGGGCGTCGCGCCGGCCCTCGGCCCGCACGCGGCCGCCGGCCAGGGCGGCGTCCAGGCGCTCCAGGGTCCAGCGCGCGCCGCTCTGCACCACCTCGGCGTCGATGGACTCCAGCGGCAGCCGGCGCCGGTCCAGCGGGCCGGCCGATTCGTTGGCCAGCGCCAGTCGCGCGCGCCAGTCGGCGCCGTCGGGTCGGGCCTGGGCGGTGCCGGTGAGCGCGGTGGTGGGGGCCTGGGGCCACAGCAGCGCCAGGTTCAGGCGGAACAGGCGCAGGTCGGCTTCGGCCAGGGGCTGAGGGGCCCAGGGGCGCAGGCGCGCGGTGCCGGCCAGGGTGGGGGTGGCCTCGGCGCGGCCCACGGGTTCGATCTGCGCGACCAGGTCGAGCGCGGCGCCGGCGCCGGCCAGCGCGCCCTGGGCGGTGGCGCGCGCGCGCAGGTCGAGGCGCCCGCCTTCGGGCACCTCGGCGCTGAGTTCGCCTTCGGCCTGCAGGCGCAGCGGCATGGGCGCCTGCGCGCCCAGCGTGGCCTGGGCGCTGTAGCGGCCCTCGGCCCATTGCAGCGAGCGCAACAGCAGGGTGTGCGCCTGTTCGGTGCCCAGGCCGGGCTCGGCGCGGCCGTAGCGGTAGCGCGCGTCGAGCGCGCGCAGCGCCAGCGGCGCCTGTCCGGGCAGCAGCAGTTCGTCCACCGACAGGTTGGCCTCGATGTCGATCGGCAGCACCAGGGACTGCAGGGGCTCGGTGGGCGCGGGCGGCGCGGGTGGGCGCTGGTCGCTCACGCGCACGCGCGCGGCATGCAACTCGCTCACCAGCAGGTCGCGGCGCAGCAGGCCGAGCCAGAACAGCCCGCCCAGGCGCAGGCGCAGGCCCTCCACCTGCACCGACAGCCCGTCCCGCGACCAACCGAGCGCCTGCACTTGGCCACCGCCGATGAGGCTGCCGCTCACGCCCTCGGCCTGGATGCGGCCGGCCTCGGGCGCCTTCTCCGCCTGCCAGGCCAGGCCCCAGCGCAGCGCCTGCGCCAGCGAGCCTTCGCTGGCGGCCCAGGCCCCCAGCAGCAGCGCGCCGGCCAGCCCGGCGCCGGCGAGCGCGCCGAACAGCCACACCAGGGCGCGGCCGAACCAGCCGGCGGCGCCGGGCCAGCGCGGGGCCGGCGGCGGCGCGACCGGTGGGGGAAGGGGGCGCTGGGGCTCGGCCATCGCCACCTCAGAAGACGAAGCCCACGCTCAGGTGCAGGCGCAGCTTGCGCGGCTGCACGCCATAGGCGATGTCCACCTGCAGCGGGCCCACCGGGCTGTTGTAGCGCAGGCCGGTGCCCACGCCCCACAGGAAATCGAGCTCGCTCACGCGGTTGGCGACGGCGCCGCCGTCGACGAACAGCACGTGCTCGAAGGGGGAGCGCGACACGCCGTCGCCCCAGATGGGGCGCTGCCATTCCAGGCTCACCACGGCCTTGTAGCGGCCGGCGAGCACGCTGCCGTCGGGCTGCACCACGCCGATGTCGCGCAGGCCGTAGCCGCGCACCGAGGCGTCGCCGCCGGCGTAGAAGAGCTGGGTGTCGGGCACGGGCGTGGACCGCTCGGCGATCACGGCGCCGCCTTCCAGGCGCAGCGCCAGCCGGCCCAGGCGCGTGGGCGGGCGCGCGGTGGCGCGTTCGCCGGGCACGGTGGAGGGCAGCTCGGCTTCGCGGTCGAGCGGGAAGTAACCCAGCCAGCGCGCCTGCGTGCGGCCGAAGGGCTTGCGCGTGATGCCCAGGGTGCTGCCCACGCCCAGCTCCACCGCCAGCGCATGGCCGCGGTTGGGCGAGATCGGGTCGTCGAAGCGCTCGCGCGACCAGGCGTAGTTGGCCGTGATGGACGACTCGATGCGGCCCTTGATGCCGCTCAGGCGCTCGCTGTCGGTGAGGGTGCGCGCGCGGTCGTATTGCAGGTACACGCTGCGGTCGTACTCGACGCCGTCCTGTGCCCGGCCGAAGCGCGCGCGCTGGCTGGTGGTCTCGACCTGGTTGGTGTCCTGCTTGGCGGCCTGCAGCAGCGAGACCCAGCGCCAGCCCTCCTTGTCCAGCGGCGAGGACCACTCGGTCTTGGCCAGGCTGTCCTGGCGCTCGAAACGCAGGGTGGACAAGGCCCGCCAGCCGATGCCGGGCAGGCGGTTGTGGATGTGCTCCAGCGACAGGCGCGCGCCGTTGTCGGTGCTGGCGCCAATGCCCAGCACCAGCTTCTGCCGCATGGCCTCGCGCAGCTGCACCTTCACCGGCAGCGCGCCGCCGCCGGCGCCGGGCTCCACGTAGACGAAGGCGGCATCGTAGTAGCCGCTGTCGAGCAGGCGCTGCTGGGCCTGCTGCAGCAGGGCGAGGTCGTAGTCGCTGCCCGGCGTGAGTCCGGTGAGGCGCACGATGCGCTCGCTCATCTCGCGGTCGTAGCGCTGCGCGCCGTCGATCTCGATGGCGCCGAAGCGCCGGTGCGCGCCGGAGTCGAGCTCCACGTACAGGCGCGCGCTGGCGCTGGCGCCGTCCACGTCGGCCAGGCTGCTGCTGATGCGCCCGCCGGGGTAGCGCTGGGCGGTCAGGCGGCGCAGCGCGGCGGTCTTGGTGCGGTCCCACTGGTCTTGCGTGAAGCGCTGACCGGCGAGCAGGGCGGCCTCGCGCTGGATCTCCTCGCGCTGCGCCTGGGCGTCGGCGTCGCTGGCGATGTCGCCCAGAAAGCTGATCTGCACGCTTTGCACCGTGGTGGGCGGGCCGGGGTCCACCCGCACCGGGATGCGGCCCAGCGGCGCGGGGCCCTGGCCGGCGGCGGCGAGGGCGGCCGCGGTGGGCGGCAGCGGTTCGCCGATCTCGATGCGCGGCGCGAAGTAGCCGCGCGTGGCGATCAGCTCGCGCGCGTTGGCGGGCAGCTCGCTCAGCAGGCGCTCCAGCTCGGTGGCGTCCAGGCTGCGCTGCTCGCGAAAGCGCTGGATGTCCAGGTGGCGCAGCAGGAAGGCGTGCAGTTCCTCGGGGGCGTCGAGCTCGATCTCGAAGCGTGGCGTGACGGGGGGGCGGGCGGCCCGCGCGGCGCGGCGGGTGTCGGCGCCGGAAGGACGGGCGTCGTCCTCGTCCGCGGCGGGTGCTGGGGTGTCGGGCGATGCGGGGGCCGCGGCCGGACCTGCCGTGGCGGGGTCGACCTGCGCCCAGGCCGGCGTGGCGCCGCAGGCGAGTGCCAGCACAAGCCGCCACGCGGCCCGGCGGTGGCGGGCCGGAGACAGGAAACGCATGCGCCGATTATTTCGACAGCATGCGCATCGTGTCTTCCAGGCCCTTCAGGGTGAGCGGAAACATGCGTTGGCCCATGAGCTGCTGGATGATGCTGATGCTCTGTCGATACTGCCAGACGCCATGGGGTTCCGGGTTGATCCACGCGAACTTGGGAAACGCGTGCGTGAGGCGCTGCAGCCACTCGGCGCCGGCTTCCTCGTTGTTGTATTCCACGCTGCCGCCGGGTTGCAGGATCTCGTAGGGGCTCATGGTCGCGTCGCCCACGAAGATCAGCTTGTAGTCCTTGTTGTACTTGCGGATGATGTCCCAGGTCGGGAACTTCTCGGCGTAGCGGCGGCGGTTGTTCTTCCACATGAAGTCGTAGACGCAGTTGTGGAAGTAATAAAACTCCAGGTGCTTGAACTCGCTCTTGACGGCCGAGAACAGCTCCTCGACGCGCTGGATGTGCTCATCCATGGTGCCGCCCACGTCCATCAGCAGCAGCACCTTCACGTTGTTGTGCCGCTCCGGGATCATCTTGATGTCCAGGTAGCCGGCGTTGGCCGCGGTGCTGCGGATGGTGTCGGGCAGATCGAGTTCGAGGTCGTTGCCCTCGCGCGCGAACTTGCGCAGGCGGCGCAGCGCCACCTTGATGTTGCGCGTGCCCAGTTCCTGCGTGTCGTCGTAGTCGCGGTAGCTGCGCTGCTCCCACACCTTCACGGCGCTCTTGCCGCCGCCCTTGCCGCCGATGCGGATGCCCTGCGGGTTGACGCCGCCGTTGCCGAAAGGCGAGGTGCCACCGGTGCCGATCCAGCGGTTGCCGCCTTCGTGGCGCTCTTTCTGTTCTTCCAGGCGCTTGCGCAGCGTCTCCATGAGCTCGTCCCAGTCCATCTTGGGCGCGTTGGCCTTCTGCTCCTCGGACAGGATGCGCTCCATCTCCTGGCGCAGCCAGTCGGCGGGGATGGGCTTGGTGAAGTCCGCGATCATCTCCACGCCCTTGAAGTAGGCGGCGAAGGCGCGGTCGAACTTGTCGAAGTGCTTCTCGTCCTTCACCAGCGCGGTGCGCGAGAGGAAGTAGAAGTCGTCCATGCTGCAGGCCTCGGGGTTGGCCGGTCCGACCACGTCGGCCTTGAGCGCTTCCAGCAGCGTGAGGTACTCCTTCACCGACACCGGCAGCTTGGCCGCGCGCAGGGTGTAGAAGAAGTCGATCAGCATGGCGATCTCCCCGGGTTCAGTCGTGCCGCGCCCGCAGGTACAGCAGCTGCGCACGCGCCTCGGGCCATTCGCCCGCGCGCATGCTGTACATGACGGTGTCGCGGATGGTGCCGTCGCGGCGCAGGGCGTGGCCGCGGATGACGCCGTCCTTCCTCGCGCCCAGCCGTTCGATGGCCTGTTGCGAGGCGAAGTTGTAGTTGTCGGTGCGCCAGCCCACCACGTGGCAGCCCAGGGTGTCGAAGGCGTGGCCCATCATGAGCAGCTTGCAGGTGGTGTTGACGTGGGTGCGCTGCGCGCGCCGGGCGTACCAGGTGTAGCCGATCTCCACGCGCTTCACCGCGGGCAGGATGTCGTGGTAGCTGGTGCTGCCCAGCACCGCGCCGCTGGCCTCGTCGACCACCGCGAAGGCGAAGCGGCTGCCTTCCTCGCGCATGCGCAGCGCGGTGTCGATGTAGTCGCGCGTCTGGCCGGGTTCGGGCACGGAGGTGACCCGCAGCTTCCAGAGCTCGCCGTCGGCCGCCGCCGCGCGCAGGCCGTCCTCGTGGCGCGGGTCCAGGGGCTCCAGCCGCAGGCCGCGTTCGCTCAGGACGACGGGGGCCACGAACATCAGCGGTTCCTCTGGTTCATGAACACCAGCTTCTCGAACAGCGTGGTGTCCTGCTCGTTCTTGAGCAGCGCGCCGACCAGCGGCGGAATGGCGACCTTGTCATCGGCGCTCTGCAGGGCTTCCAGCGGGATGTCCTCGGCCATCAGCAGCTTGAGCCAGTCGAGCAGTTCGCTGGTGCTGGGCTTCTTCTTCAGGCCGGGCAGGTTGCGCACGTCGTAGAAGGTCTTCATGGCGACCTTCAGCAGGTCCTGCTTGAGCGTGGGGAAGTGCACGTCGACGATCTTGTGCATCGTCTCGGCGTCGGGGAACTTGATGTAGTGGAAGAAGCAGCGGCGCAGGAAGGCGTCGGGCAGCTCTTTCTCGTTGTTCGAGGTGATGAAGACCAGGGGGCGGTGCTTGGCCTTGATGAGCTCGTGCGTTTCGTAGCAGTAGAACTCCATGCGGTCGAGCTCGCGCAGCAGGTCGTTCGGGAATTCGATGTCGGCCTTGTCGATTTCGTCGATCAGCAGCGCGACCGGCTGGTCGGCCGTGAAGGCCTGCCACAGCACGCCCTTGACGATGTAGTTGTGGATGTCCTTCACCCGTTCGTCGCCCAACTGCGAGTCGCGCAGGCGGCTGACCGCGTCGTATTCGTACAGGCCCTGCTGGGCCTTGGTGGTGCTCTTGATGTGCCACTGCAGCAGGGGCATGTCCAGGGCCTGGGCGACCTCCTCGGCCAGCATGGTTTTGCCGGTGCCGGGCTCGCCCTTGACCAGCAGCGGGCGCTTGAGCGTGATGGCGGCGTTGACCGCCAGCATCAGGTCTTGCGTGGCGACGTAGTTCTGGGAACCCTGGAATTTCATGGAGGCGGCCTCGGGGTGGCGGCGCGGCTGCCCGCGCGCGGGACTCGGGATGTGGCGGGAGACGCGGCGACCGCTCATATAATTCGCGGTTGATCTTTCCCGGCCGTTCTTGATTGTGCTAGCAAAATGACCCCACTGCTGAAACCGATCGCCCGTACCCTTGTCGCCGCTGCGACGCTGTTTGTCGCTGCCGCATCGGCCCAGGCGCAGGGCGTCACCGGTGACGTCGAAGCCGGCCACAAGAAGGCCGAGATGTGCATCGGCTGCCACGGCATCCCCGGCTACCAGAACAGCTTCCCCGAAATCCACAAGGTGCCCAAGATCTCGGGCCAGGGCGCGCCGTATATCGTGGCGGCCCTCAAGGCCTACCAGAAGGGCGACCGAAAGCACCCGTCCATGCGCGGCATCGCCGGCTCGCTGAGCGAGCAGGACATGGCCGATCTCGCGGCCTTCTACGCCGGCCAGGCCGGCCCCGCCGCGCCGGAGACCCCGGCCGCCGCGAGCGCCGAGGTCGCCGCGCTGCTGCAGAAGGGCGCCTGCGTCTCCTGCCACGGCGTCAACTTCAGCAAGCCCATCGACCCGAGCTACCCCAAGATCGGTGGCCAGCACCCCGACTACCTGTTCGTGGCGCTCAAGTCGTACACCGTCGAGGGCAACAAGCTGATCGGCCGCAGCAACGGCATCATGGCCGGCATCGCCAAGCAGTACACCCCGGCCGAGATGCGCGCCATCGCCAAGTACCTCAGCACCGTCCAGGGCGAGCTGCAGACCGTGCCGCAGTCGCGCTTCCGCTGATCGATTCGCGAAGCGCCCCCAACAAAAAGCCGCTCACCGAGCGGCTTTTTGTTTTCCAGGGTCACCACGGAACCGGCTTTGCCGGGCCGTCGGTGATGCCCCCTTTCAAGGGGGGACGCGCGGAGCGCGGCGGGGGGTTAATCCACTGTCGCCCGCCGGCGCACGGCGTCGATGTAGGCCTGGCCGTCGGGCGGGCGACCGGCGCGCTGGCTTTCCCAGAGCATGGCGCCCAGGCACTCCATCACCTCATGGTGGGCGGTGTGCAGGTCGCCCCGGCGCGCGGTGAGCAGTTCCACGGCCTGGCGAATGCCCGGCGGCTGGTCGATGCTGGACTGCTCGCTGATCGACAGGTGCATGGACAGGTGCAGGAAAGGGTTCTCGCGCGCCGCGTCGGGCTGGCTCAGCCGCGCCACGGCGGCCTCGGCGTCGGCCAGTTCGCCGTGGTACTTGGGGTGCTCGGCGATCCACTGGGCAGCGAGCTGCTCCAGCGCGTCCATGGGCTGGGCGTCGCGCAGCTTGGCGTAGGCGCCGCAGAAGAAGCGGCGCACGTCGGCTTGGGAAGGGTTGAACATGGCGCGATTGTCCCCGGGACTCAAAGCCGCCACTGCGGCAACTGCCAATCGCGCCACAGCGCCAGGCCGCGCAGCCCGGCCGTGACGCCCACGCAGGCCAGCAGCGCCAGCCAGCCCGGTGCGGCGATCGCCCACAAGCCCACGTAGACCCAGCCGCCCACGAAGGCGCAGACCGCGTAGGGCCGGTGGTCGCGAAAGGCGCTGGGGATCTGGTTGCAGACCACGTCGCGCAGCACGCCGCCGGCCACGCCGGTGACGATGCCCATGAGCACGGCCACCAGGGGCGGCATCTCCAGCAGCAGCGCCTGGTGCGCGCCGGTGGCGGCGAACAGGCCCAGGCCCAGGGCGTCGGGCCACTGCATGGCGCGCTCGGTGACCTCGAAGTGCCGCGTGCGCAGGAACAGCATGGCCAGCACGCTCAGGCCCAGCACGCCCCACAGCAGCTCCACGTGGTGCACCCAGAAGAACGGGCGCTGGTCGAGCAGCAGGTCGCGCAGTGTGCCTCCGCCGAAGGCCGCCAGAAACCCGACGACGACCACACCGACCGCGTCGAGCCGCTTGCGCGCGCCTTCCAGGATGCCCGACAGCGCGAAGGCCGCGGTGGCGGCCACCTCCACCAGCAGCCTGAGGGTTTCCCCCCACAATGTCACGTTTTGCATCGCCGGATTGTCTTCCGTGTCATCGCTTCCCCTCATCACCGACCCTTTCTTCTATGCCGTGGCCGTGCCGGCCGTGCTGCTGCTGGGCATCAGCAAGAGCGGCTTTGGCGCCGGCTTCGGTTCGCTGGCGGTGCCGCTGATGGCGCTGGCCGTGACGGTGCCGCAGGCCGCGGCCATCCTGATGCCGGTGCTGCTGGTGATGGACCTGCTGGGCATGGCGGCCTTCCGCAAGAACGTGGACCGGCAATTGCTGAAGTTCCTGTTGCCCTATGGCCTGCTGGGCATCGTGATCGGCACGCTGCTGTTCCGCTGGCTGGAGCCGCGCCTGGTCGCGGGCATCGTGGGCGCCTTCACGCTGCTGTTCCTGGCCCAGCGCCTGCTGTTCCCGCCCCGGCCCGACAGCGCGCCGCCGCCGCGCTGGGTGGGCGCCATCCTCACCGCCACCTCGGGCTTCACCAGCTTCGTGGCGCACGCGGGCGGGCCACCGATCAACGCCTACGTGATCCCCATGCGCCTGCCGCCGTTGCTGTTCACGGGCACCATGGCCTTCTTCTTTTTCTTCGTGAACATGGCCAAGTGGGTGCCCTACGCCTGGCTGGGGCTGATCGACCTGCGCAACATGGCCACCTCGCTGGTGCTGCTGCCGCTGGCGCCGGTGGGGGTGTGGATCGGGGTGCGCATCGCGCACCGCATCCGGCCGGTGCTGTTCTACCGCCTCATCTACACCGGCATGTTCCTCACGGGCTGCAAGCTGGTCTGGGACGGGCTCGGGCTAACATAGGCTTACCTGTGCCAGTACCGGCCGCCCCAGGGGGCCGAACTCAAGGAGACGACATGCCGATCGTGGTGGTTGCGAATCCGAAGGGGGGCGTCGGCAAGACCACGCTGTCGACCAATGTGGCCGGCTACTACGCCAGCCGCGGCCATACCGTCATGCTGGGCGACGTGGACCGCCAGCAGTCATCCGCGCTGTGGCTGCGCCTGCGGCCACCCACGGCGCGCCCCATCCACACCTGGGAGGTGTCGCACGACCAGATCGCGCGCCCGCCGAAAGAGGCCACCCACGTGGTGCTGGACACGCCCGCCGGCTTGCACGGCAAGCGCTTCAAGGATGTGCTCAAGCTGGCCAACAAGGTCATCGTGCCGCTGCAGCCCAGCATCTTCGACATCTACGCCACGCGCGATTTCCTCGACGAGCTGACCGAGACGCGCCGCGCTGCCGTGGGCATCGTGGGCATGCGGGTCGATCCGCGCACCATCGCGGCCGACAAGCTGGCCGAGTTCGTGGCCGGCCTGGACCTGCCGGTGCTGGGCTACCTGCGCGACACGCAGAACTACATCCACCTGGCCGCGCGCGGCCTCACGCTGTTCGACGTGGCGCCCTGGCGGGTGGAGAAGGATTTGCAGCAGTGGCAGGGCATCTGCGACTGGCTGGACCGCTGAGGCAGGGGCTTGTCGCGCGCCCGACATCCGATCGCGGCCCGGATTTGTAGAGTGCGCCCATGCGCACATTCGACACCCTCGAGGAATTCGACGCGCTGGTGGGCCGGGCCGTGGTCACCAGCGACTGGGTCACCATCACCCAGGAGCGGGTGAACCGCTTCGCCGACGCCACCGGTGACCAGCAGTGGATCCACGTCGATGTGGAGCGGGCCAGGGCCGGCCCTTTCGGCGCGCCCATCGCACACGGCTTTCTCACGCTGTCGCTGCTGCCGGTGTTCTTCGAGTCCGCGATGAACGTGCGCGCCTCGCGCATGGGCGTGAACTACGGGCTGAACCGGGTGCGCTTCACGGCCCCGGTGCCGGTGGGCAGCCGCCTGCGCGCGCACATGGCGCTGCAGGCCTGCGAGCCGATCGACAACGGCGGGCGCCAGATGACCTGGGCGGTCACGGTGGAGCGCGAAGGCAGCGAGAAGCCGGTGTGCCTGGCCGAGTCGCTGGTGCGCCACTACCCCTGAGCGCCGGGCTCAGCGGATGCGAGCGAGCTGCTTCGGGTCCAGCCAGTCTTCGAAGAGTTGGCGCAGGGCGTCGATGCGCGCGGCGGCCACGTGCTGGCTGTGGCGCTGGGCGATGAGCTGGAAGGCGTCGTTGCGCAGCAGCCAAAGCTCCTGGGGGCTGCGCGCCTGCTCGATCTGGCGGCGCAGGCGCAGGGCCGGCACGGAGTGCACGCAGTCCTCGATGGTGGCCAGCAGGCGCTGGCGGATGGCGACGATGTCCCGCAAGTGGGGCGTGCGCGGCTGGGGTTGGGGGTGCACCACGCCGATCCATCGGGCGATGCGCGCGATCACCGGGTGTCCCTGAGGCCCGCGGTCCCGGCGCGGACCGGTGGCGGGCAGCCGGTGGTGGCGGGGGTTGATCGTGGTCTCCATGTCGCGCATGGTGGAGCAGTTGCCACAAATGGGGGATGTTTCAGGGGGAACTCGCGTGATATGGATCACGCAACCCCGCCTTGGAAGCCGTTTTGGCGCCAGGCTTCGAACACGGTGACGGCCACCGCGTTGGACAGGTTGAGGCTGCGCTGGCCCGCCCGCATGGGCAGGCGCAACCATTGACCGGGGGCGATGTCCGCCCGGACCGCCTCGGGCAGGCCGCTCGACTCCGCCCCGAACACCAGCCAGTCGCCCGCCCGCCACGCGGTGTCGTGCACGCCGCGCCGGCCGCGCGTGGTCAGCGCGAACAGGCGCTCGGGATCGGGTCGCGCGGCGTGCAGAAAGGCTCCCCAGCCGGCGTGTCGGCGCACCTCGGCGTACTCGTGGTAGTCCAGTCCGGCGCGCCGCATCAGCTTGTCGTCCATGGAAAAGCCCAGGGGCTCGATCAGGTGCAGCGCGCAGCCGGTGTTGGCGCACAGGCGGATCACGTTGCCCGTGTTGGGCGGGATTTCGGGGTGGACCAGGACGACATTGAACATGGTGGGGCGCGCATGATAGTGGTGCGCCTCAGTCCGCGCGCTCGTGCGGTGCTGGCGTGCGGGCGAAGACCAGGGCGTCGACGCGCGCGGCGCCCGCCGCCAGCAGGGCCTGCGCGGCGGCGTCCAGGGTGGCGCCGGTGGTGACCACGTCGTCCACCAGCAGCAGCCGGGCGCCGCGCAGGCGCGACAGGTACTCGGCCGGCACCGCGAACGCGCCGCGAAGGTTGCGCAGGCGTTCTTCGCGGGCCAGGCGGTGCTGTGCGGGGCCGTCGCTCAGGCGCATCAGCGCGTCCGGCCGCAGTGCGTCTGGGTGCCGTGGCACGAGGGCCCGGGCCAGCGCCCAGGGCGGGTGGTGGCCGCGTTCGGCCAGGCGCCCGGGGGTTAGCGGCAGGGGCACGATGCCGTCGGCCGCGTCGAGCAGGGCGCCGGCGCCGGGCGCAGCCCGCATCAGCCCGGCGAAGGTCCGGGCCCAGGCGGTCTCGCCGTGGAATTTGAAGCGCGCGATCAGCCGGTCCCAGGGAAAGGTGTAGTCCACCGCGGCCACGCAGGCGCCGAGAACGCGATCGGCGGCCCGCGCCCGGCAGGGGCAAGGCGAAGCGTCGCTGGCGGGCGCGGCGCAGCGCGGGCAGCGGGGGCGCGGCGGCGCGAAGCGCTGGCGGCAGGCCTCGCACAGCGGCCAGGCCGGCCACTGGCCGCACACATGGCATTGGCTGGGCCATGACCAGCCGGGTGTCCATACGGCGAAGCGGCGCATGCGGGCTCAATATACTGAGCGCCCCCTCCCGATACCGGGGCCGGTTCGCACCGGCCCGCCGCCTTGAACCCATCCCCCTCCGACGCTGCCGACGCCGTGCCCGGCCTCGATGCCGTGGCCTGCGCCCGCTGGCAGGGCCTGCCGCGCACACACAGCCCCTGGCTGCACGAGGAAGTGGGCGGGCGCATGGCCGAACGCCTGCAGTGGTTCCGCGAGCCGCCCACGAGCTGGCTGCACTGGGAGCCTGTGCTCGGCGGCCTGAAGACGCATGCGCGCCTGCGCGCGGCGCTGCCCCGCGCCGAGTGGCAGGTGTGGTCGCGCGACATGGCGCGCGCCGCCGCGGCCACCCGGGAGGCCGCGCCCCGGTCCTGGAACCCGCTGCGCCCGCGCTGGCTGGAGCCCCGAGCCGCCGACCCGCAGCGGCCGGTGCAAATGCTCTGGGCTAACATGGGCCTGCACGCCGAGCCCCAGCCGCAGCGGCTTATCGCGCGCTGGCATTCGCACATAGCGACCGGCGGTTTCCTGATGTTTGCCTGCCTGGGCCCGGACAGCCTGAACGAGCTGCGCGAGGTCTGGGCGGCCGAGGGCTGGCCCGCGCCCACGCACGCCTTCACCGACATGCACGACTGGGGTGACATGCTGGTGCACGGCGGCTTCGCCGAGCCCGTCATGGACATGGAGCGACTCGAACTCACCTACGGCAGCGCCGCCAGCCTGGTCGATGAGTTGCGCGGCTTCGGTCGCAACCTCTCGACCGAGCGCTTCGGGGCCTGCCGGGGCCGGGGCTGGCGTGAGCGCCTGTTGGCGGCGATCGAGGCGCGTGGCCCGCGAACCGACGGCGGCCGCCTGCGCCTGACGGTCGAAATCGTCTATGGCCACGCCTTCAAGGCGGCGCCCAAGCCGCCGCGCGGGGACGCCACCGTGCCGCTGGACGCGCTGCGCGAGCAGCTGCGCCAGCGCCGCGGCTGAGCCAAACCCGACCAAGGGGTCCCGGCTTGCGGTCAGGGCTCCCTATGGCGGCGGCTACAATCCCGCGGTTTGGGTTCAAGGGCATTTCCCCCTGTGCCGGCGTGCCGCGTCCGGGGGCGCGTTCCTGATTGGCGCGTGAGATGCGACTGCCTTGCGCGGCGCGCGAAGCGCTGGCGCAGGCCTGGCAGGTTTTGGTGTAATCGGGGTCGATATCAATCGACACTTATATTTGAGGCGCAACAAGTGAGCAAGACGACAAAGACGCTGCAAGCCCTACGTGCAGCGCGGAACGCGGTGGGACTGGCGCTGCTGAGCGCCGGGGTCTGGTCCTCGGCGGCCGCGCAGAAGGTCAACGATCTGCCGGGCGGCCCCGCGGTCAACCAGCTCAACTTCGCCCCGCCGGTCACCAAGATCGCCGAAGAGCAGCACTGGCTGCACTGGTTCATGATGGGCATCTGCGCCGTGATCTTCGTGATCGTCTTCGGCGTCATGTTCTATTCCATCCTCAAGCACCGCAAATCGGTGGGCCACCAGTCGCAGGCGCTGCCCGAGCCGATCTGGGTGGAGCTGGGCTGGACCATCGTCCCCCTGCTGATCGTCATCGGCATGGCGCTGCCCGCCACCAAGGTGCTGGTGGCACAGAAGGACACCACCAACGCCGACGTGACCATCAAGGCGGTGGGCATGCAGTGGAAGTGGGGCTACGAATACATCAAGGGCGAGGGCGAGGGCATCGGCTTCCTCTCCACGCTGGACACCTCGCACCGCGTGATGTCCAACAGTGGCAAGCCCGAGGCCACCGACGACTACCTGCTCAAGGTCGACAACCCGCTGGTGGTGCCCGTGGGCAAGAAGGTGCGCATCATCACCACCGCCAACGACGTGATCCACGCCTGGATGGTGCCGGCCTTCGGCGTCAAGCAGGACGCCATCCCCGGCTTCGTGCGCGACACCTGGTTCCGCGCCGAGAAAACCGGCGACTTCTACGGCCAGTGCGCCGAGCTGTGCGGCAAGGAACACGCCTACATGCCGATCCACGTGAAAGTGGTGTCGGCCGAGGAATACAGCGCCTGGGTGGGCGAGAAGCACAAGGCCATGGCCGCTGCGGCCGACGACCCGAGCAAGGTCTGGACGCTGACCGACCTGGTCAAGCGCGGCGAATCCGTCTACGCGGCCAACTGCGCGGCCTGCCACCAGGCCAACGGCAAGGGCGCGGGCCCCATCAAGCCGCTCGACGGCTCGGCCGTGGTGCTCGACGCCGACAAGGGCAAGATGACCCATGTGCTGCTCAATGGCCAGAACAACGGCGCCATGCCCGCCTGGAAACAGCTCTCCGACACCGAGCTGGCCGCGGTCATGACCTACGCCAAGAACAGCTGGAGCAACAAGACCGAACAGATCGTGCAGCCCGCCGAAGTGCAGGCCGCGCGCCAGTGACCCGTCCGCGCATCGAGATTGAGAACCTGAGGAACAGACCATGAGTGCAGTGCTTGACCACCACGACGCGCACGGCCACGACCACGACCACCACGCCCCCACGGGCTGGCGCCGCTGGGTGTTTGCCACCAACCACAAGGACATCGGTACCCTGTACCTGCTGTTCTCCTTCACCATGCTGATGATCGGTGGCCTGCTGGCCCTGGGCATTCGCGCCGAGCTGTTCCAGCCCGGCCTGCAGCTGGTGAACCCCGAGCTGTTCAACCAGCTCACCACCATGCACGGCCTGATCATGGTGTTCGGCGCCATCATGCCGGCCTTCGTGGGCTTCGCGAACTGGATGATCCCGCTGCAGATCGGGGCCTCCGACATGGCCTTCGCGCGCATGAACAACCTGAGCTTCTGGCTGCTCATCCCGGCGGCCCTCATGCTCGTGGGCTCGTTCTTCATGCCCGGCGGCGCGCCCGCCGCGGGCTGGACGCTCTACGCGCCGCTGACGCTGCAGATGGGCCCCTCGATGGACGCCGGCATCTTCGCCATGCACATCATGGGCGCCTCGTCGATCATGGGCTCGATCAACATCATCGTGACCATCCTGAACATGCGCGCGCCCGGCATGACGCTGATGAAGATGCCCATGTTCTGCTGGACCTGGCTCATCACCGCCTACCTGCTGATCGCCGTGATGCCCGTGCTGGCCGGCGCCATCACCATGACGCTGACCGACCGCCACTTCGGCACCAGCTTCTTCAATCCCGCCGGCGGCGGCGACCCGGTGATGTACCAGCACATCTTCTGGTTCTTCGGCCACCCCGAGGTCTACATCATGATCCTGCCGGCCTTCGGCATCGTGAGCCAGGTCGTGCCCGCCTTCGCGCGCAAGAAGCTGTTCGGCTACGCCTCCATGGTCTACGCCACCGGCTCCATCGCCATCCTGTCCTTCGTCGTGTGGGCGCACCACATGTTCACCACCGGCATGCCGGTGACGGGTCAGCTCTTCTTCATGTACTCGACCATGCTGATCGCCGTGCCCACGGGCGTGAAGATCTTCAACTGGGTCGCGACCATGTGGAAAGGCTCGATGACCTTCGAGACCCCGATGCTGTGGGCCGTGGGCTTCATCTTCGTGTTCACCGTGGGTGGCTTCACCGGCCTGATCCTGTCGGTGGCGCCGATCGACATCCAGATGCAGGACACCTACTACGTGGTGGCGCACTTCCACTACGTGCTGGTGGCCGGTTCGCTGTTCGCCATGTTCTCCGGCCTCTACTACTGGCTGCCCAAGTGGACCGGCGTGATGTACAGCGAGACCCGCGGCAAGATCCACTTCTGGTGGTCGATGATCTCGTTCAACATCACCTTCTTCCCGATGCACTTCCTGGGTCTGGCCGGCATGCCCCGCCGCTACGCCGACTACCCCATGCAGTTCGCCGACTTCAACATGATCGCGTCCATCGGCGCCTTCGGCTTCGGTTTCGCGCAGGTGTACTTCTTCCTGGCCGTGGTCCTGCCCGCCATGCGCGGCCAGGGCGAAAAGGCCCCGCAGAAGCCCTGGGACGCGGCCGAAGGCCTGGAATGGGAAGTGCCTTCGCCGGCGCCCTTCCACACCTTCGAGAACCCGCCCAAGCTCGACGCCACCGCCACCAAGGTGATCGGCTGAACGCCTCGCACGCCACGCCATGACGCCTGAACAGAAAAAGAGCAACGCGCGCCTGGGCCTGATCCTGGCCTCGGTGGCCGTGGTCTTCTTCCTCGGCTTCGTGGGCAAGATGGTGCTGCTGGGCGGCTGAGCGGAGCGTTGCGATGGGTCTGCGCCAGGAAAACCTCAAGATCGTGGGCAAGCTCTGCGTGATCGCGCTGGGCATGTTCGCGTTCGGTTATGCGCTGGTGCCGATCTACCGCCACATCTGCGAAGCCCTGGGCATCAACGTGCTGGCGGTGTCGGAAACGCGCATTCCCGGCGCGGCTCAGCTGCCCGCCAATACCCAGGTGGATCGCAGCCGCACCATCACCGTCGAGTTCGACACCAACGTGCGCGGTCCCTGGAATTTCAAACCCGCCGTGCGTTCGCTCCAGGTCCACCCGGGTGAACTCACCACGGTGCTGTACGAGTTCCAGAACATCCAGAACCGCACCATGGCCGCGCAGGCCATCCCGAGCTACGCGCCCAAGCAGGCGGCCGCCTTTTTCAACAAGCTCGAGTGCTTCTGCTTCACGCAGTACACGCTCGCGCCTGGCGAGAAGAAGGAGTGGCCCGTGGCCTTCGTGATCGACCCGCGCCTGTCCAAGGACGTCACCACCATCACGTTGTCGTACACCTTCTTCGAGGTGGGCGGCAAGACACCACCGGCGCCCGACGCGGCGGCCCTGGCGCCCGACGCCAAGGCGCAGGGGGGCGCGTGAACCGCATGGCCACGCCACCGCAATCCGGGTCCCTGCTGAGCACCGTCAAGGCCGTGCTCTGGGGTTTCCTGGGTCTGCGGCAGCGGGGCGAGTACGAGAAGGACATCAAGCGCCTCAACCCGCTGCACCTGGTGGCGGTGGGCCTGGTGATGGCCTTCATCTTCGTCGGCGCGCTCATCGCGCTGGTGAATTGGGTCGCCGGATGAGGGCGGCGACCCGCGCAGACTATTCATTGACATCGACACAGCGATAGCACAACAGGAGTGAGCAGCATGTCCGCAGCATCCCATGGCTCGACGCCGTACTACTTCGTCCCCGGACCGTCGCGTCATCCGGTCATGGCCGCCATCGGCCTTTTCTTCGTGATCCTGGGCGCCGCCCAATGGATCAACGGCCACGGGTGGGGCGCGTATTCGCTCGCCTTCGGCCTGGCCTTCTGGCTGTTCGTGCTGTTCCAGTGGTTCCGCGACGCCGTGCACGAGAGCGAGACCGGCATGTACGGCCGCAAGATCGACCTCTCGTTCCGCTGGAGCATGAGCTGGTTCATCTTCTCCGAGGTGATGTTCTTCGGTGCCTTTTTCACCGCCCTGTGGTGGGCGCGCGCGCACTCGGTGCCCAACCTCGGCAGCATCGAGAACGCGCTGATCTGGCCCGACTTCTCGGCCGTGTGGCCCAGCCTGCAGGCCGGCGCCACCGCGTCGCCGGGCAACATCGTCGAGCCCTTCCAGACCGTGGGCCCGTTCTGGCTGCCCACCATCAACACGGCCCTGCTGCTCACCTCGGGCGTCACGCTGACCATCGCTCACCACGCGCTGCAGGCCGGCCAACGCGCCAAGACCATCGGCTTCATGTGGATCACCGTGCTGCTGGGCTTCGTCTTCCTGCTGGTGCAGGGCTACGAATACGCGCACGCCTACGCCGACCTGAACCTCAAGCTCAGCTCGGGCATCTTCGGCTCCACCTTCTTCATGCTCACCGGCTTCCACGGCTTCCACGTGTTCGTGGGCATGCTGATGCTGCTGTTCATCACCCTGCGTCTGCACAAGGGCCACTTCACCGCCGAGCGCCACTTCGGTTTCGAAGGCGCGGCCTGGTACTGGCACTTCGTGGACGTGGTCTGGCTGGGCCTGTACATCCTCGTTTACTGGATGTGATGCCCACCCCGGGACGATCGCCCCATGAAAAAAGCGCCGCGAGGCGCTTTTTTCTTTCGGTGCCGGCGCGCCGCGCTCAGCGCTGCACCGGTAGGCCAGTTGGCTGGATCCAGCCCATGAAATACGCCACCAGCACCAGCACGAACAGCAGGACGGAAAAGCCCACGCGAAAGGCCAGGGCGCGCGCCATCTGTCGCTTGCGCGGGGCCTCGCCCTCGCTGCCGTCGTGCACGCCGCCGCGCATCATGAACACCAGCGCCGCGGCCAGGCTGCCGATGATGGCCACGAAAGCCACGATCACCACGTATTTCATGGCCCGCATTATCCGGGGCCGGCCGCGCGCCGCTGTCGGACAAGGCCGCGCGGAGGACGGGCGATGAGCCGCGCGCGATTCCTGGTCGTCACTGTGGCCACGGTGCTCACCATGGCCGCAACCGCGTCGCTGGGCCTCTGGCAGCTCGACCGCGCGCGGCAGAAGACCGCGCTGCAGGCCGCCATCCTGTCGCGCGCCGAGCTGCCCGCCTGGGACAACGCCGCGCTGCTGGCGCAGACCGACCCCTCCGCCGGCGTGTACCGGCCGGTGCGCCTGCGGGGCCAGTGGATCGCGCGGCACAACGTGTTCCTGGACAACCGCCAGATGGACGGCCGCGTGGGCTTCTTCCTGGTCACGCCGCTGCGCCTGAGCGGCAGCGAGCGCGTGGTGCTGGTGCAGCGCGGCTGGGTGCCGCGCGACTTCCACGACCGCGCGCGCGTGCCCGACGTCGACACCCCCGCGGGCGAGGTGACCGTGCAGGGCCGCTTGGCCCCGCCGCCCGGGCGCCTTTACCAGTTCGGCGAGGCCGGTACCGGGGCCATCCGGCAAAATATCGACCCCGCCGCCTACCGCCTGGAAACCGGGCTGGCGCTGCTGGACCCCTCGGTCCAGCAAACGGGCGACGACGAGGGCCTGCTGCGCCGCCAATGGCCGCTGCCGGCCGTCGACGTGAGCAAACACCACGGCTACGCCTTCCAGTGGTTCGCCCTGTGCACCCTGGTCGCTGGCCTTTACCTCTGGTTCCAGATCATTCAACCCCGCCGCCAACGCGCCCGCCTCCATGGCCAAGACGCCCGATGAACCCCTGACGCTGACGGTGCACAGCCTGCCCACGCCCGACCGTGGCGATGCCGAGCGCGCCGCCGCCACACGCAGCGGCCGCTGGAAGATGCTGGCCATCCTGCTGGTCTGCGCCTCGCCCGTCATCGCCTCGTACCTCACCTATTACGTGATCCGGCCCGAGGGCCGCCGCAACTACGGCGAGCTCATCGCGGCGCAACCCCTGCTGCCGGCGATCAACGGCACCGATGCTCAGGGCCGCTCGGTGCCCCTGAACTCGCTGGAAGGCCAGTGGCTGCTGGTCAGCGTGGCCGACAGCGCCTGCGACGCCGCCTGCGAGAAGCACCTGTACCTGCAGCGCCAGCTGCGCGAGACCCTGGGCCGCGAGAAAGACCGCCTCGATTGGGTCTGGCTGCGCACCGGCGCCAGCGAGCTGCGTGAGCCGCTGAAAACCGCGACGGCCGCCGCCACCGTGCTGCACGTGGACGCCGCCGCGCTGGCGCAGTGGCTGCAGCCCGCGCCCGGCCATCGCCTGGAAGACCACCTCTACGTGGTCGACCCGCTGGGCCACTGGATGCTGCGCTTCCCGGCCGACATCGACCCCACGCGCGCCAAGCGCGACCTCGACCGCCTGCTGCGCGCCTCCTCGGCCTGGGACCAGCCCGGCCGCGGCGTCGGCGGGCACCCCGGCGGTTGATCGCATGGACGCCCCGTCTTCCCTGGTCGACCTCGCGCCGCTCACGCGCATGATGCTGCTGGGCATCGCGATCGCGTTCGGCCCGCTGGTCTGGATCGGCCTCAAGCACCGCCAGGCCAGCCCCGCGCAGCGCCTGCGCGTGCTGACCCTGGTCACGCTCTTCCTCACCTTCGACCTGGTGCTGTTCGGCGCCTTCACGCGCCTCACCGATTCCGGCCTGGGCTGTCCCGACTGGCCCGGCTGCTACGGCGCGGCCAGCCCGCTCGGCGCGCACGCCGACATCTCGGCCGCGCAGTCGGCCATGCCCACCGGCCCGGTCACCTTCTCCAAGGCCTGGATCGAGATGGTCCACCGCTACCTCGCCACCGGCGTGGGTGTGCTGATCATCGTGCTGGCCGTGGGCAGCTGGATCGAACGCCGCCGCATCCATGTGCACTGGGTCTGGCCGGTGGTCACGCTGGCCTGGGTCTGCCTGCAGGGCGCCTTCGGCGCGTTCACGGTGACCATGAAGCTCTTCCCCGCCATCGTCACCCTGCACCTGCTGGGCGGCCTGGTGCTGCTGGCGCTGCTGCGCGCGCAATCGGTGGCCTACCGCCTGGGCGAGCCGGGCAGCGCCGGCCCCACGCCCATCGGCGCGGCGCAGCGCGGCTGGCTGTTGGCTGCCTTCGCGCTGGTGTGGCTGCAGATCGCACTGGGTGGTTGGGTCAGCACCAACTACGCCGTGCTGGCCTGCAGCGAGTTCCCCACCTGCCAGGGCAGCTGGTGGCCCGCCATGAACCTGCGCGAGGGCTTCACGCTCTGGCGCAAACTGGGGGCCAACCACGCGGGTGAGGCCATCACCTTCCCGGCGCTCACCGCCATCCACTACGTGCACCGCCTCATGGCCTACGCCGTGTTCGCGCTGCTGCTGGCGCTCGCCTGGGCGCTGTGGCGCGTGCCGGGGCTGCAGCGCTTCGCGCGCGTGCTCGTGGCCCTGTGCGCCTGGCAGTTCCTCACCGGTCTCAGCAATGTCGTGCTCGACTGGCCGCTGCTGGCCGCCGTGGGCCACACCGGCGGCGCCGCCGCGCTGGTGATCGCCTTCACGGGCGCCGTGGCCGCCACGCGCAGCGCGGAGGTTTTCCCGTGAACACAGAAGTGCATCCCTTGTCCCTGCCGTCGACCTGGCGCCAGTTCCACGCGCTGACCAAGCCGCGTGTGATCCAGCTGATCGTGTTCTGCGCGCTCATCGGCATGGTGCTCGCCGTGCCCGGCCTGCCGAGCTGGCCGCAGCTGCGGCTCGCGGCCATCGCCTGCTTCGGCATCTGGCTGGTGGCCGGCGCGGCGGCGGCCTTCAACTGCGTGGTCGAGCAGCACATCGACGCGAAGATGAAGCGCACCGCCTGGCGTCCCACGGCCAAGGGCGAGCTCACCAACTGGCAGACGCTCTCGTTCTCGGCCGCACTGTGCGCGATCGGCTCGGCCATCCTCTGGTTCTGGGTCAACCCGCTCACCATGTGGCTGACCTTCGCCACCTTCGTGGGCTACGCGGTGGTCTACACCGTCATCCTCAAGCCGCTCACGCCGCAGAACATCGTGATCGGCGGGGCCTCGGGCGCCATGCCACCGGTGCTGGGCTGGGCGGCCATGACGGGCACGGTCGCGCCCGAGGCGCTGGTGCTCTTTCTCATCATCTTCCTCTGGACGCCGCCGCACTTCTGGGCGCTGGCGCTCTACCGCGTGGAGGACTACCGCAAGTCCGGCCTGCCGATGCTGCCGGTCACGCACGGTTCCGAGTTCACGCGCCTGCAGATCCTGCTCTACACCTTCGTGCTGCTGGCGGCCACGCTGCTGCCCTTCATGCTGCGCATGAGCGGCTGGTTCTACCTGGTGAGCGCGCTCGCGCTCGGCCTGGGTTTCTGCGGTTACGCCTTCGCGCTGTGGCGGAACTATTCCGACGCCCTGGCTCGAAAGACTTTCCGCTTCTCGCTCATCCACCTGTCGCTGCTGTTCGCGGCGCTGCTCATCGACCACTACCTGCCATGGTGAAGAACACCGTCTCCCGCCGCCGCCTGATGGCCGCTGGCGCCGCTTCCCTGCTGCTGGCCGCGTGTTCCGAGTCGCCGCCGGCGTTCAAAGGCATCGACATCACCGGCGCCGACTACGCCACCGGCTTCTCGCTCACCGACCACAACGGCCAGAAGCGCACGCTGGACGACTTCAAGGGCAAGGTGGTGGTGATCTTCTTCGGCTTCACGCAATGCCCCGACGTGTGTCCCACCTCGATGACCGAGATGGCCGAAGCCAAGCGCCTGCTCGGGCCCGACGGCGATCGCTTCCAGGGCCTGTTCATCAGCGTGGACCCCGAGCGCGACACGCCCGAGGTGATGAAGCAGTACGTGACCCAGTTCGACCCGAGCTTTCTTGCGCTGTACGCGGCGCCCGGCAAGCTGGAGGCCGTGGCCAAGAGCTTCAAGGTCTACTACAAGAAGGTCGAGGGCAAGACGCCCACGAGCTACACCATGGACCACTCGGCGGGCAGCTACGTGTACGACACGACGGGGCGCATCCGCCTCTACAACCGCTACAACAGCGGCGCGCAGTCGCTGGCCGACGATGTGAGGCTACTGCTGAAGGGCTGAACATCGGCCAGGCAGGAAAAAGGGCGCCCGAGGGCGCCCTTGTCGCGTGTGCGGTTCGAATTCAATCCACCTTGGCGCCGCTGAGCTTGACCAGGCGCTCGTACTTGGCGCGCTCGCGGGCCATGAACTCGCCGAAGGCCTGGGGCGTGCTGGGCGCCGGCTCGGCCATCAGGGCGGCGAACTTGCCCTTCACGTCCGGCGACTGCAGGGCCTTGGTGAAGGCCGCGTTGAGCTGCGACACCACGTCGGCCGGCGTGCCGGCCGGGGCCACCAGGCCCCACCAGGTGTCGATCTCGAAGCCGGGCAGGGTCTCAGCGACGGTGGGCACCTCGGGCATCACGCCGCTGCGCTGGGCGGTGGTGACGGCCAGGGCCTTGAGCTTGCCCGCGCGGATGTTGGCCGCCGCGGTGGCGAGGTTGTCGAAGTTGAAGTCGACCTGGCCCGACAGCAGCCCCAGCTGCGCCGGGTTGCCGCCGTTGTAGGGGATGTGCACGGCGAACACGCCAGCCTGGTTCTTGAACAGCTCGCCCGCCAGGTGGCCGGCGCTGCCGTTGCCACCCGAGCCGTAGTTGAGCTTGCCCGGGTTCGCTTTGCCGTAGCGGATGAGGTCGCGCACGCTCTGGATGTTCAGGCGCTGCGCGGTCTCGGCGTTCATCACCAGCACGTTGGGCACGCGCAGCATCTGCGTGACGGGCGCGAAATCCTTCGCCGGGTCGTAGGGCAACTGCTTGAACAGCCAGGGGTTGATGCCGTGCGAGGCCGTGGTGGCGATGCCCAGGGTCAGGCCGTCGGGCGCGGCCTTGGCGACCTGGCTCACGCCGATGTTGCCGCCGGCGCCGGGGCGGTTCTCGATGATCACCGTGCCGAGCGAATCCTTCACCGCGTCGGCCAGGACGCGCGCCGTCACGTCGATCGGCCCACCGGCCGCGAAGGGCACCACGATGCGCGTGGTGCGGGCCTGCGCCCAGGCGGGCAGGGCGAGCGCGGTGGTGACGAGGGCGATGGCGTGGCGGCGGGAAATCATGCGGTGTCTCCTAGGGGGTGGGGGTGTTCAGACCTTGTCCGCGGCGGAAGTGAAGGCGTCGGCGAAGAAGCACTCCTCGGGCAGGCCGGCCTGCGCCACGTAGTCGCGCTTGGCCGATTCGACCACGATGGGCGCGCCGCAGGCGTAGACCTCGAAGCCGCTCAGGTCGGCGTGGTCTTCCAGCACGGCGCGGTGCACGAAGCCCGTGCGGCCGGTCCAGGCGTCCTCGGGCTGGGCGTCGGACACCACGGGCACGTACTTCAGGTTCGGCATGGCGGCCAGCTGCTCCTCGATCCAGGCGCTCTGGTACAGGTCGGCCGGGCGGCGGCCGCCCCAGTACAGGGTGGCGGGGCGCTGGATGCCCTTGAATCGCATGTGCTCGACGATGGCCTTGATGGGGGCGAAGCCCGTGCCGGAGGCGAGCAGCACCATGGGCTTGTCGCTGTCCTCGCGCAGGAAGAAGCCGCCGAAGGGGCCTTCGATGCGAAGGATGTCCTTCTCCTTCATGGTGGAGAAGACCTGGTCGGTGAACTTGCCGCCGGGCATGTGGCGCAGGTGCAGCTCCAACCCTGGCGCCTCGGCCTGCGTGTGCGGCGCGTTGGCCATGGAGTAGCTGCGGCGGTCGCCGTCGCGCAGGATGAACTCCACGTACTGGCCCGCGCGGTACTGGAAGGTGTCGCTGGCGGGCAGCTGCAGGCGCACCACCATCACGTCGTGCGAGGCGCGCGTGAGGCTGTTGACGCGCGCGGGCATCTTCTTGATGGGGAAGGCACCGAGCTCGGTGACCTGGCGCGACTCCAGCACCACGTCGCTGTGGGCCACGCCGCAGCAGGTGAGCACGTAGCCCGCGGCCTCCTCGTCGGCCGACAAGGCCTTGGCCTGGTGCGGCCCGTGCACCACGGTGCCCGACACCAGCTTGCACTTGCAGGAGCCGCAGGCGCCGTCCTTGCAGCCATAGGGCAGGCCGATGCCCTGGCGGATGCCGGCGGCCAGCATGGCTTCGTCGGGGTTGGCGGTGAAGGCGCGCCCGCTGGGCTGCACCGTGATCGTGAATGTCATACTCGCCGTCTTCTTTCTGTCGAGGGGCGCGCTCCGGTGGCGCACCCCGTTCCAAGCAACCGCGCATTGTCGCAAAAACCCGTTTTGCATGAGTTTCCTTGGGGCCTTGCCCGCGCGCTTTCGGCGTGAACGGGTGCTGATCGTGGGCTGTGGCGACGTCGGCCTGCGTACGGCCGGTGCCTTGGGCGCCGGTCGGCGCGCGCGCCTGCTGGCGCTCACCTCCAGTCCGGAGCGCATGCCTGGCCTGCGCGCGGCGGGCCTGGTGCCCTTGCGGGGCGACCTGGACGATGCGCGCAGCCTGCGCCGCCTGGCCGGCCTGGCCACGCGCGTGCTGCACCTGGCGCCGCCGCCTTCGCAGGACATGGCCGACTGGCGCATCGACCCGCGCACGCGCGCCCTGGTGCACGCGCTGGCGCAGCGCACGCCGCCGCTGGCGCTGGTCTATGGCTCCACCACCGGCGTCTATGGCGACCGCGGTGGCGCCTGGACCAGCGAGTCGCAGCCCGCGCGGCCGCGCACCCCGCGCGCGGCGCGCCGCGTGGACGCGGAGGAGCGTGTGCGCTGGCTGGGCCGCGCCCTGGGCGTGCGCGCCAGCGTGCTGCGCATCCCGGGCATTTACGCCAACGACCGCGAGGGCGGCACGCCGCGCGAGCGGCTGCTGCGCGGCACGCCCGTGCTGCGCGCCGAGGACGACGTCTACACGAGCCACATCCACGCCGACGACCTGGCGCGGGCCTGCGCGCTGGCGCTGTGGCGCGGCCGCGCGCAGCGCGTGCTCAACGTGGTGGACGACAGCGAACTCAAGATGGGCGACTACTTCGACCTCGCGGCCGATCTCTACGGCCTGCCACGCCCGCCGCGCGTGCCACGCGACACGGCGCAGGACCAGTTGCCGCTGGTGCTGCTGAGCTTCATGAGCGAATCGCGCCGCCTGCGCAACCAGCGGCTAAAGGATGAGCTGGGGCTGCGGCTGCGCTACCCCACCGTGGCCGAAGGCCTGCGCGGCTGAGGCCGGCGAGCGGCCAACAAAAAGCCCGCGTGGAGCGGGCTGGTTGCAGGGCTTGCTCTGGTGGTGCCGAAGGCCGGACTCGAACCGGCACGCCTTGCGGCGGCGGATTTTGAATCCGCTGCGTCTACCGATTTCGCCACTTCGGCCCGAGCAAGGGCGCGGATTATGGCACAGTGGCGCCATGCAATACCCCACCATCGAAGACGCCGTCGGCCGCACGCCGCTGGTGGCGCTGCAGCGCATCGGCGCGGCGGACAACGGCCCGCGCGGCAACGTCATCCTGGCCAAGCTGGAAGGCAACAACCCGGCCGGTTCGGTGAAGGACCGGCCCGCGCTGTCCATGATCCGGCGCGCCGAGGAGCGCGGCGACATCAAGCCCGGCGACACCCTGATCGAGGCCACTTCCGGCAACACCGGCATCGCGCTGGCCATGGCGGCGGCCATCAAGGGTTACCGCATGGTGCTCATCATGCCGGAGGACCTGTCCGTCGAACGCGCCCAGACCATGAAGGCCTTCGGCGCCGAGCTCATCCTCACGCCCAAGAGCGGCGGCATGGAGTCGGCGCGCGACCTGGCCGACAAGATGCAGGCCGATGGCAAGGGCCGGGTGCTCGACCAGTTCGCCAATCCCGACAACCCGCGCATCCACTACGAGACCACCGGCCCCGAGCTGTGGGAGCAGACCGGCGGGCGCATCACCCATTTCGTGAGCGCCATGGGCACCACCGGCACCATCACCGGCGTCTCGCGCTTCCTCAAGGAAAAGAACCCGGCCGTGCGCATCGTCGGTGCCCAGCCCAGCGAGGGTTCGCGCATCCCCGGCATCCGCAAATGGCCCGAGGAGTACCTGCCCAAGATCTACGACCCCAAGGCGGTCGACGAGATGATCTACGTCTCGCAGGCCGACGCCGAAGACATGGCCCGGCGCATGGCGCGCGAGGAAGGCATCTTCGGCGGCATCTCCGCCGCCGGGGCGCTCTGGACGGCCCTGCAGGTGTCGCGTCAGGTCGAGAACGCCACCATCGTGTTCGTGGTCTGCGACCGCGGCGACCGCTACCTGTCCACCGGCGTCTTCCCCGCCTGACCCCGTGAGCGGCGACGGCGCCTTCCGCTACTGCCCGCAGTGCGCCACGGCGCTGCGCGAGATCGTCCAGGCCGAGGACGGCGGCGACAAGCGGCGCCTGCGCTGCCCGGCCTGCGGCTACACCCACTGGAACAACCCCACGCCGGTGCTGGCGGCCATCGTCGAGCTCGACGGGCGGGTGCTGCTGGCGCGCAACGCCGCCTGGCCGGGCCGCTTTTTCGGGCTGATCACCGGCTTCATGGAGGCTGGCGAGACGCCGGAGGAGGGCATCCGCCGAGAGATCACCGAGGAAACCTCGCTCGACACCGAGGCCCTGAGCCTGGTGGCCGTGCACGATTTCCAGCGCATGAACCAGGTCATCATCACCTACCACGCCCGCTGCCGGGGCGAGGTGCGCCTGTCGCCGGAGCTGTCGGAGTACCGGCTGCTGGAGCCGGCGGCGGTGCGTTGTTGGCGGGCGGGTACGGGCCTGGCCCTGGCCCAGTGGCTTATGTCACGGGGCTTGCAGCCGCAATTCCTGGACGACACACCAAAGGCCGACGCGGCCTAAAATGCGCCGTTACCCAGACGGAGCCCTGCCTTCATGATCGCTGCTGACCGAGAACTCGACGCCCGGGGCCTGAACTGCCCGCTGCCCATCCTGAAGGCCAAGAAAGCCCTGGCCGAGATGCACAGCGGCCAGACCCTGAAGGTGGTGGCCACCGACGCCGGCTCGGTGCGCGATTTCCAGGCCTTCGCCAAGCAGACCGGCAACCTGCTCGTCCACCAGGAAACGCTGGGCGGCGATTTCGTGTCGGTGCTGAAACGGCGCTGATGCCCACGCCCATGGACGTCCTGCTCGTCGACCCGCTGGTGCCCGAAGCCCTGGCGTGGCTGCAGGAGCGCCATGACGTGGTCTACCTTCCCGAGCTGGCGGACGACCCCGCCGAGCTGCGCCGCGCGCTGGCCGAGGCCCGCGCCGTGGTGCTGCCACCGCACGTGGTGGTCTCCCAGGAATTCCTGGACCATGCGCCCCACCTCATGATGGTCGCGCGCATGCAGATCTCCAGCGACAACACCGACCTCAACGCTTGCGCGCAGCGCGGCGTGCGTGTGCTGCAGGCGCGCAGCGCCACGGTGCGCTCCAACGCCGAGTACCTGCTCTACGGCCTGCTGATGCTCTACCGGCGTGGCATGGTGAGCGCGCTGCTGGGCCGCAAGCTGGGCCAGGTGCGCATGGGCCGCGAACTGGCGGGCAGCACCGTGGGCCTGCTGGGCCTGGCGCCGGTGGCGCACACGCTGGCGCCCATGCTGCGCAGCCTGGGCGTGCGCGTGCTGGGCTACGACCCGGCCGTGCACCACGCCGCCGAGCTCTGGGCCAAGCTGCACGTGGAGCCTGTCCCCCTGCACGAGCTGCTGGAGCGCGCCGACGCCATCTCGCTGCAAATGGTCTACGCCTCGCGCTTCAAGGGCTGGATCAACGAGCGCCTGCTCAACCACTGCAAGCCGGGCCAGCTCTGGGTGGGCGTGAGCCGCAGCGCGCTGTTCGACCCCGAGGCCCTGGCCCTGGCCCTGTGCGACGGCCGCATCGACGCCTGCCTGCTCGACGGTGCCAACGCCCAGTTTGCCGCGCCCGGTTCGCCGCTCTACGGCATTCCCAACCTGCACCTCACGCCCCGCCTGGGTTCGCACACGCGCGAGGCCAAGTTGCGGGCGAGCTGGTACCTGGCCCACCGCATCCACGAAACCCTGTCGCCCGACGACGCGCGCCGCGAGCCGGGCAGCAGCGACTTCTCCATGCTCGACAGCCTGGGCTTCCCCGAGTCGGGCGACCCGCCGCAGTCGGCCTCACCCTCGCAGTGGGCCTCGCTCGCGGCGCTGTCCAGGGACTGACCCCCACCGCGCGGCGCTGTACCCCCTGAGGGGCGGTGCCAGCGGCCCGGCCCAGCCGGTGCCGCTGTGCCCAGGGTTCAGCCCAGGCGCGCCAGCTGGGCCTGCACCTTCTCCAGCGTGGCGCCGAAGTCGGCCAGGCGCTGTTTTTCCTGCTCGATCACCGCCGCCGGCGCGCGCGCCACGAAGCCTTCGTTGCCAAGCTTGCCCTGGGCCTTCGCGATCTCGCCCTGCAGGCGGGTGGCTTCCTTGCCCAGGCGGACCTTCTCGGCCGCGACGTCGATTTCCATGAACAGGCACAGGCGGGCCTCGCCCACCACCGCCACGGGCGCGGCGCCCGCGGCCTGGGCCCAGGCGGCCTCGTCGTCGAACACGCGCACCTCGGCCAGCTTGGCCAGCGACTGCAGCACCGGCGCGGCACCGCGCAGGAAGGCGGCGTCGCCCACGGCGTAGAGCGGCAGGCGCTGGGCCGGTGACACGCCCATTTCGCCACGCAGGGTGCGGCAGGCGTCCACCAGCTTCTTCAGGCGCGCCACATGGGCTTCGGCGGCCTCGTCGATGCGCTCAGGCTGGCTCACCGGGTAGGCGGCCAGCGCCACCGATTCGCCGGCCCGCCCGGCCACCGGCGCCACCTTCTGCCACAGCTCTTCGGTGATGAAGGGAATGATGGGGTGGGCCAGCCGCTGGATGGCTTCCAGCGTGCGGATCAGGGTGCGGCGCGTGGCGCGCTGCTGCGCGGCGTCGCCGGTCTGGATCTGCACCTTGGCGATCTCCAGGTACCAGTCGCAGAACTCGTTCCAGACGAAGTCATAGATGGCGTTGGCGACGTTGTCCAGGCGGTACTCGGCGAAACCTTGCGCCACGGTGGCCTCGGTGCGCTGCAGCGCGGAGCTGATCCAGCGGTCGGCCTGGCTGAAGCTGAGGTAGCCATGGAAAGGCTGTCCCACGGCGCATTCGGCCTTGGTGTGCTCTTCGAGGCCGCAGTCCTGCCCTTCGCAGTTCATCAGCACGAAGCGCGTGGCGTTCCAGAGCTTGTTGCAGAAGTTGCGGTAGCCCTCGCAGCGCTTGCTGTCGAAGTTGATGCTGCGGCCCAGCGAGGCCAGGGCCGCGAAGGTGAAGCGCAGGGCGTCGGCGCCGTAGGCGGGAATGCCCTCGGGGAATTCTTTCTCGGTGTCCTTGCGCACGCGCGGCGCGGTCTCGGGCTTGCGCAGGCCGGTGGTGCGCTTGTCCAGCAGCGGCGCCAGCGCGATGCCGTCGATCAGGTCCACCGGGTCGAGCACGTTGCCTTCGCTCTTGCTCATCTTGCGGCCCTGGGCGTCGCGCACCAGGCCGTGGATGTAGACGTGGCGGAACGGCACGCGACCCGTGAAGTGGGTCGTCATCATGATCATGCGCGCGACCCAGAAGAAGATGATGTCGTAGCCCGTCACCAGCACGCTGCTGGGCAGGTAGACGTCGTAGTCCTCGGTGGGGCCGCTCTTGTGCTCGGGCCAGCCCATGGTGCTGAAGGGCACCAGCGCGGACGAGTACCAGGTGTCCAGCACGTCGGGGTCGCGCGTGAGGGTCTTGCCCGGGGCCTGTGCCTGGGCGTCGGCCTGATTGCGCGCCACGTAGACCCGGCCGTCCTCGTCGTACCAGGCGGGGATCTGGTGGCCCCACCAGAGCTGGCGGCTGATGCACCAGTCCTGGATGTTCTTCATCCACTGGTCGTAGGTGTTGACCCAGTTCTCGGGCACGAACTTCACCGCGCCCGAGTCGACGGCGTCGATCGCCTTCTGCGCGATGCTCTTGCCGCTGGGGTCCTGCTCGCTGACCTTGGTCATGGCCACGAACCACTGGTCGGTGAGCATGGGCTCCACCACCTGGCCGGTGCGCGCGCAGCGCGGCACCATGAGCTTGTGCTTCTTGGTCTCGACCAGCAGGCCCAGGGCCTCGAGGTCGGCCACCACGGCCTTGCGGGCCACGAAGCGGTCGAGGCCGCGGTATTTCTCGGGGGCGTTGTCATTGATCGCCGCGTCCAGCGTGAGCACGCCGATCTGCGGCAGGCCGTGGCGCTGGCCCACGGCGTAGTCGTTGTGGTCGTGCGCGGGGGTGACCTTGACCACGCCGGTGCCGAACTCGCGGTCGACATAGGCGTCGGCGATGACCGGAATCTCGCGATCACACAGCGGCAGCTTCACCGTCTTGCCGATCAGACCCGCGTAGCGCTCGTCCTCAGGGTGCACCATGACGGCGCTGTCGCCCAGCATGGTTTCGGGGCGCGTGGTGGCCACCACCACCGAACCGCTGCCGTCGGCCAGGGGGTAGCGGATGTGCCAGAGGAAGCCGTCTTCCTCCTCGCTCTCCACCTCCAGGTCGCTCACCGCCGACTTGAGCACCGGGTCCCAGTTGACCAGGCGCTTGCCGCGGTAGATGAGGCCCTGCTCGTACAGGCGCACGAAGGTTTCGGTCACCACGGCCGAAAGCTTGGGGTCCATGGTGAAGTACTCGCGCGACCAGTCCACGGTGTCGCCCATGCGGCGCATCTGTGTGGTGATGGTGTCGCCGCTCTTTTCCTTCCACTGCCAGACCTTCTGCGTGAAGGCCTCGCGGCCGAGGTCGTGGCGCTTGAGGCCCTGTTCCTGCAGCTGGCGCTCGACCACGATCTGGGTGGCGATGCCCGCGTGGTCGGTGCCCGGCACCCACAGCGTGTTCGCGCCCATCATGCGGTGGTAGCGCGTCAGGCTGTCCATGATGGTCTGGTTGAACGCGTGGCCCATGTGCAGGGTGCCGGTCACGTTCGGCGGCGGCAGCTGGATGGAGAAGGCGGGCGCGCCGGCCTTGGCCTCGCCGGTGCCGCGGAACCCGGCCTTTCCTACGCCGCGCTGCTCCCACCAGGGGCCCCAGCGGGCTTCGATGGGGGCGGGTTCGAAGGACTTGGCCAGCGAGGCCAGTCCGGGTTGCTGCACGGTGTCGGTCATGGGGGACGCCAGTAATGGCAACGGCATCCCGTGGGATGCCGTTGGAGATGACGGGGGGAAGCGGGCATTTTAGCCCGCCACCCCCCGGGGCATGGGGCTTGGCGGCGCTCTCAGGCGGCCTCTCGGGCGGCCTGGATGCACTCGGCCAGCACCACCGCGTCGCCGACCTGATTGGCCAGCAGCAGGATGAGGCGCGCGCTGAACGCCTGGAGTTGCTCGGGCGACAGGCCCGCCTGCGCGTCCAGCAACTGCTCGTAGAAGGTGTCGGCGTCCTGCCAGTGGGGGGTGGTGATCATGCGTGCACTCCGGTGAGGCCCAGGGTGAGGCCAATGGCCTGCACCAGGCGGCCGTCGATGGCGCCGCCGCTGGCGGCGAGGTAGCCGTCCGGCCGCACCAGGGCCCAGGCGGGTTCGTCGCCTTCGGCCAGGCCGCAGGCGCCGCGCAGGTGGCCCTGCGGGTCGCGGACGTGTTCGCTGGCTTGGGCCGGGGCGCGGCCGGCGGGCACCTGCACCGCGCGCAGCGGCGTGGTGGCCAGCACCTCGCGCAGGCGCCGCAGCGCGGGCGCATCCAGCGCGCCAAAGCACAGCAGCAGCAGTTCGCCGCCGGCCCAGTCCAGCAGCTGGTTCATGCGGCCCGCCTGGCCGTTGGCCCAGCGGAAGGCCACGTTCTGGACCGACTGGCCCGCGGCGCTGCCGGGCGCGTACTGCACGATGCGCGATTGCGTGTAGGGGTTGGCCACGGCCATGCGGCCGGTGTTGACGAGGGCGCGCGCGAAGGGGTGGCGCTTGGCCAGGGCGATGGCCGCGTCGCGGTAGACCCGCTCGATGCCCTCGGCCGGGCGCAGGAAGCGCGCGGTGCGGTTGGTCACGCGCACGTTCTCGCGCGCGGCCTCCAGGCGCTCGTCCTCGTAGCTGTCCAGCAGGCCGGGCGCGGCCTGGCCGCGCAGCACGGCGGCCAGTTTCCAGGCCAGGTTGTCGGCGTCGGCCACGCCGGTGTTGCCGCCGCGCGCGCCGAAGGGGCTGACCACCTTGGCCGAGTCGCCCATGAAGTACACGCGCCCGTGGCGCATGTGGTGCACGCACTCGCTGCGGTAGGCGTAGGGACCGACCCAGACGATCTCGACCTCCACCTCGGGGCCGAACTGGCGCGCCAGGCGCTCGCGCACCACGTCCTCGCGGCTGACGTGGGCCGGGTCGGCGTTGGGCGCCATCTGGTAGTCGATGCGCCAGACGTCGTCGGCCATCAGGTGCTGCCAGACCGCGCGGTTCTCGTTGAAGGGCGCCTCGATCCAGGTGTGGCGCTCCGTCGGCGGGCGGGTGCTGAAGCGCACGTCGGCGATGCACCAGCGGTCGTCGCCGCGCTTGCTGTCGAACGGCACCTGCAGCCACTTGCGCAGCGGGCTGTTGCTGCCGGTGGCGTCGATGACGTGCTCGGCCTCGATGCGGTAGCTGCCCGCGGGCGTTTCCACGGTGAGCGTGGCCAACTGCTCGTTCTGCTCAAAGGCGGTGAGGCGGTTGCGCCAGCGCAGCTCGACGTGGCCGAGTTGCTGGATGCGGTCGACCAGGAAGGCCTCGATATAGAACTGCTGGATGTTGATGAAGGGCGGCTGCTGGCTGAGGTTGAAGCTGCCCTGCTGGCGCAGGTCGAAGCTGTAGACCTCGTCGTCGCCAGCGAAGGTGCGGCCCACGCTCCACTGCGTGCCCTTGGCGGCGATGGGCTCGTAGACGCCCAGGCGCTCGAAGATCTCCAGCGATTTCTGCGTGTAGCAGATGCCGCGCGAGGAGGCGCCCTTGACGCCGACGGTGTCGTCCTCGTCGATCAGGATGGCCTTGACACCCAGCCGCGCGAGCGAGCAGGCCAGGGTGAGGCCGGTGATGCCGCCGCCGACGATGACGATGGGGTGGCGGGCCGGCGCCTGGCTGTGGAGTTCTGGGGGCGGCACGAAGGGGTAGGTGGGCAGCTCGTAGCCGCCGCCCTGGGTGAACTCATAGCCGTTGGTGTGGGCGACGTCCCGGTAGGTGTTCAGCGACATGGGTGCCGTCCTTCAGCCCTTGGCCCGCTCGGCCACCTCGGGCCGGTCGTTCTGCTGCGGCTTGAGCGGCGCGGCGCTCTTGCCCGCCGCGCGTTCCTTGCGCCACTGCTCCTTGCGGGCGTTCCATTCGCCCAGGCGGGCGTGCGCGGTCTTGCTTTCCTGCAGCATCTGGAACTCGTCGGCCAGCTGGGCCGTCAGTTCCAGCCGGATGCCGTTCGGGTCGAAGAAATAGATGCTCTTGAAGATGTGGTGGTCGGTCACGCCCAGCACCTCGATCCCGCTCGCCTCCAGGCGCGCCTTGGTGTTCTCCAGCTCGCCGACGGTGTTCACCCGGAAGCTGATGTGGTTCACCCACTTCGGCGTGTTCGGGCTCGGCAGCGCCGCCTCGTCGTCGCCCAGGTCGAAGAAGGCGATGAAGGAGCCATCCTGCAGGCGGAAGAAGAAGTGCGTGTACGGGCAGTACTCGCCCGTGCTGGGCACGTAGTCGCTCTGGATGATGTGGTAGAGCGGCAGGCCCAGGATGTCTTCGTAGAAATGCCGCGTTTCCTCCGCGTCGCGCGCGCGGTACGCGTAGTGGTGCAGTTGCTGGATCGGGGCCGGCGCGGGCAGGTCGGCGCGGGGCATGGCAGGCGTCATGGCGGTCTCCTTGAACGGTGCTGGCAATTTACCATAGTGAAATGCATTTCGCAAAACGTAATTCTCTGGGCGGCGGCCATGGCCCTGGGGCGGGGGGCGGCGGCGGGGCTTCGCGATAATCGAGGTCTCCGTCGGCCCGTCTGGTTCCACCGTTCATCCATGCTATTCCTGATCTCGCCCGCCAAGGCCCTCGATTTCGAGACGCCCCCCCATGTGAAGGCGCACACCCAGCCGCTGTTCGTCGAGCAGTCGGCCGAGCTGATCGAGGTGCTCAAGCGCAAGACGCCGCAGCAGATCGCCACGCTCATGGACCTGTCGGACAAGCTGGCCGCGCTCAACGCCGCGCGCTACGAAGCCTGGGTGCCGAAGTTCACCGCCAAGAACGCCAAGCAGGCTGTGCTGGCCTTCGATGGCGACGTCTACGGCGGCCTGGACGCCAAGAACCTGTCCGAAACCGAGCTGGAGTGGCTGCAGCAGCACCTGTGCATCCTCAGCGGCCTGTACGGCGTGCTGCGCCCGCTTGACTGGATGCAGCCCTACCGGCTGGAGATGGGCACGCGCCTGAAGACGCCGCGCGGCGCCAACCTCTACGCCTTCTGGGGCAGCCGCATCGCCGACTACCTGAACCAGCGCGCCCTGGCCGACAAGAGCCCGGTGGTGATCAACCTGGCCAGCGAGGAGTACTTCAAGGCGGTGGACCTGAAGGTGTTGCGCCCGCGCGTGGTCAGCTGCGTGTTCGAGGAGCGCAAGCCCGCGGGCTACAAGGTCATCAGCTTCATGGCCAAGCGCGCGCGCGGGCTCATGGTGCGCTGGGCGGTGCGGCACCAGGCCAGCACGCCCGAGCAGCTCAAGGCCTTCGACCTCGAGGGCTACCGCTTCACGCCCGACGCGTCCGGGCCCGACCGGCTGGTGTTCCGGCGCGAGGCCACCTCCTGAGAGCGACACCGGAGACCGCCATGTCCCAGTCCGTCACGCCCGAACTGCGCCGCTGGATCATCGAGCAGGCCAGCGCCGGCTGCACGCCCGAGTCCGTGCTCAAGGCCATGCTCGACGCCGGCTGGAACGCCGGTGTGGCCGAGGCCGCGCTGGAGCGCACGCTGCTGGAGCACCTGTCCACCGTTTCGCCCGGCGCGCTGGCCCAGGCCGCCCCCGAAGTGAGGGAGGCCGTGCAGGGCGTGGTGGGGCAGGGCTCGGCGGTGCCGGTCATCGACACCTCGGGTTCGCCGCGCCGCATCGACGCCGGCGACCGCTGGGTGGACGTCATCGCGCACGTGAACCACCCGCGCGTGGTGGTGCTGGGCAACCTGCTCAGCGCCGAGGAGTGCGAGGCCATCATCGAATCGGCCAAGCCCCGGCTGGCGCGCTCGCTCACGGTGCAGACCGCCACCGGCGGCGAGGAGCTCAACCCCGACCGCACCAGCAGCGGCATGTTCTTCGCGCGCGGCCAGACGCCCGAGGTCACGGCCGTGGAGCAGCGCATCGCGCGCCTGGTGGGCTGGCCGATGGAAAACGGCGAGGGCCTGCAGGTGCTGCACTACCGCCCGGGCGCCGAGTACAAGCCGCACTACGACTACTTCGATCCCAACGAGGCCGGCACGCCCACCATCCTCAAGCGCGGCGGCCAGCGCGTGGCCACGCTGGTGATGTACCTCAACGAACCGGCGCGCGGCGGCGGCACCACCTTCCCCGACGTCGGCCTGGAGGTGGCGCCCGTGCGCGGCCACGCCGTCTTCTTCAGCTACGACCGGCCGCACCCGAGCACGCGCACCCTGCACGGCGGCGCGCCGGTGCTCGAGGGCGAGAAGTGGGTCGCCACCAAGTGGCTGCGCGAACGAGAGTTCAGTTAAAGCCGAGATGAGCCAGAACACCCCCGAACAATCGCAGCTGGGCAAGGCCTCGGCCTACGTCGACCGCTACGACCCCTCGCTGATCTTCCCGCTGCCGCGCGAGGCCAAGCGGCGCGAGATCGGCATCGCCGGCGACGTGCCCTTCGTGGGCTGCGACCTGTGGACGGCCTACGAGCTGTCCTGGCTCAACCCGCGCGGCAAGCCGCAGGTGGCCATCGCGCACATCACCGTGCCGGCCGAGAGCACGCACATCGTGGAGAGCAAGTCCTTCAAGCTCTACCTCAACAGCTTCAACAACACGCCCTTCGACAGCGCCGACGCCGTGCGCGATCGCCTGCGCGCCGACCTGAGCGCCGCCGTCTGGCATGGCGGGCCCATGCAGGCCGGCGTGGGCGTGAAGCTGCTGGCGCCCGAACGCTTCGACGCCGAACCCATTCACGAGCTTGACGGCCTGAGCCTGGACCGGCTCGACGTGGAATGCACGCGCTACGAGCCCGCGCCCGAGCTGCTCACGGCGGCCTTCGACGAACAGCCCGTGAGCGAAACCCTGGTCAGCCACCTGCTCAAGAGCAACTGCCTGGTGACCGGCCAGCCCGACTGGGGCAGCGTGCAGATCGCCTACAGCGGCCCGCAGATCGATCAGGCGGGCCTGCTGCAGTACCTGGTGAGCTTTCGCAACCACAACGAATTCCACGAGCAGTGCGTGGAGCGCATCTACATGGACCTGTGGACGCGCTGCAAGCCCGCCAAGCTGAGCGTCTACGCGCGCTACACGCGCCGAGGCGGGCTGGACATCAACCCCTGGCGCAGCAGCCACCCGCAGCAACCGCCGGCCAATGTGCGCACGGCGCGGCAATGAGGGGGCTGACCGTTGGTCAGGCCAATCGCGGAATTGCCGAAATCCTTAGGTGAATCCTGGCATCGCGCGTAGGATCGCCCGCTTCGCCGTCCTCGAACGGCCGTTCACTGACCGCTCGGTCCTCTCGGGCTGGCGGTCTTCTCAGGTGGCCCACTTCCACGTGGCAACCGCCTTCTCTCGCGGCGTCCGTGCCATTGCAGGCCGGCCCGCTTCTCTGAAAGGCTCAGTCATGAGCAGCAAACTGTACGTGGGCAACCTGCCCTACTCCGTCAACGACGATTCGCTTCGTCACAACTTCTCCGAATACGGTGCCGTGGCCTCGGCCAAGGTCATGACCGACCGCGACAGCGGCCGCTCCAAGGGTTTCGGTTTCGTCGAGATGTCCTCCGAGGCCGAGGCGCAAGCCGCCATCAACGGCCTCAATGGCCAGTCGGTGGACGGCCGCCAGATCGTGGTGAACATCTCGCGCCCCAAAGAAGGCGGCGGCGGTGGCTACCGCAGCAACGGTCCGCGCTACTAAGCCCTGACCTCTCGTCAAAAAGCCGGCGCTCGCGCCGGCTTTTTTCTTTGGTCGCCTCAGATCTGCTTGTGGATCAGCGGCCCGTGGAACAGCACCGGCCCGGTGGGGCCGCGCTCGCTGGGCACGCCACCCAGGGGTTCCAGGCTGATGGCCAGCGCGGGCACTTCGCGCACCGCGCTTTCGCTGGCCGCCAGCTGCAGCAGGCGCTCGGGCGTGAGCACGCCCAGCGAGCGGGGCGCCGCGCCCGGCGGCAGCGCCCAGAGCTGCAGCGAACGGTCGGCCGCTTCCTGGTAGCCGCCCACGCGCTGCAGGCTCAGGCGGTTGTGCTTGGGGTCGAAGGTGATCAGCACCGCCGGCCGGGCCTGGTCGTCGTTGAGCACGGACACGTAGCGCACGTCGGGGGTGGCCAGCAGCTGGCGCTGCAGCGCGGCCACTTCGGCGCCGCGCCGGTCCAGTTCGCCGCGCAGCGCGGGCAGCAGCGCCAGCGCCAGCGCCACCGCGCACAGTCCGGCCAATCCGGCGCCGCGCCACAGCGCCAGGCTGTGCCACCAACCCGTGGCCGGCGCCACCGCCGCCTCCTGGCGCTGCTTCGCGAGGGCGGCGCCCTCGGCGTCGGCGCGCACCAGGTTCTGGATGCGCGTCCACACCTGCGGCCCGGGCTCGGCGCCCGCCTGCAGTTCGTTGAGGCTGGCCACGCGGGTCTGCCATTCGATGGCGGCCGCGCGCACCGCGGGCTGTTCGCGCGCGATGGCCTCGAAGCGGCGCCGCGCGCCGCCGCGCAGCGTGCCCAGGGCGTGCGCGGCGGCCAGGCGCTGCAGCAGTTCGGGGTGGCGGTGCAGTTGCATGGCGCGGGCCTCAGGCGAAACGGGCCATGCAGTCGCGCAGCTTGTCCAGGCCGCGGCGGATCCAGGTCTTGACGGTGCCCAGCGGCAGCGCCAGGCGCTCGGCCAGCTCGCCGTGGCTCAGGTCGCGCAGGTAGGCCAGGCTGATCACTTCGCGCTGCTTGTTCTCCAGTTGCCCCAGGCACTGGTGCATGGCCCAGGCCTGCTGGCTCGCCAGGCTGGTGTCCATGGGGTTGGGCGCGTCGCCGGGCAGCGTGTCGGCCAGGACCTCGTCGAGCTCCTGCGTGAGGTGGGCGCGATCGGCCGCGCGGCGGCGCAGCAGGTCCAGTGAGCGGCTGCGCACGATCAGGCCCAGCCAGGCCATGGGCGGGCTCAGTGTGGCGCGGTAGTCGCCCGCGCTGCGCCAGACCTGCAGGTAGGCCTCCTGCAGCGCGTCCTCCGCCGCCTCCGCGGAGCCCAGCACGCGCAGCGACAGCCCGTAGAGCTTGCGCGCGGTGAGGTCGTAGAGCGCCTTCAGCGCGGCCTCGTCGCGCTGGGCGATGCGATCGATCAGGTCCATGAGGAGTTCGTCGGGGTCGGCGCTCATGCGGCGCATTGTGGGGGCGTTTGCATCCACCACTACGCCGGTGTTTCCCGTGTGGATTCAACGCCACCGTGCGGATGCGCACAACCCAGCAAAACAGTCGGGTTCGCTGAATCCGGTGCGGGGCCGGCCTGCGTATGGGTGTCGACGGCCGCCGCTCCCCCTCCTCAAACCCACTGCGAGAGACAAGACCATGAGCACCTCCATCGATCCACGCCGCGCCTTCCTGCGCACCGGCGCCACCCTGTCCGCTGTCGGCCTGGCGATGCTCGCCGGGCGGCCCGCCCTGGCCCAGGGCATGAAGGCCGACGTCGCCAAGGACGTCGACATCCTCAACATCGCGCTCGGCCTGGAGCACGAGGCCATCAACGCCTACCAGCTCGGCGCGGGCAGCGGCCTGCTGCAAAAGCCCGTGCTCGACGTGGCGGTGCAGTTCCAGGGCCACCACAAGGCGCACCGCGACGCCCTGGCCGCCACCATCCGCAAGCTCGGTGGCCAGGCCGTGGCGGAAAAGAAGCTCGATGAGTACGCCAGGGACCTCAAGGCCGATTCGCTGAAGAGCCAGGCCGACGTGCTGTCGCTGGCCGCGCGCCTGGAGCTGGGCGCGACCAATGCCTACCTCAGCGTGATTCCGCCGCTGAGCGACCGCGCGCTGGCCCAGGTGGCCGCGCGGCTGGCCGCCGACGAGACCATGCACTTCACCGTGCTCAGCAGCGCGCTGGGTCGGCCCTTGCCCGCGAACGCCCTGTCGTTCGGCGCCTGAGACCCATTCCAACACGGGTGGGCCATGCACCCGCCCGGCTTTCTCTCCCCAACCTTTGACCGGAGTATTTCCATGATCCTCAAGACCACCCTGGCCGCTTCGGCCGTTCTCGCCATGACCGCCTGCGCCTCTTCGATGGGGGGCCAGCCCATGGTGTTCTCGCAGGCGGGCCTGCCCGACGCGGTGAAGGTGCCCGCCGGCCACCGCGTGGCCATGGAGACCGTGGGCGCGGGCGACATCACCTACGAATGCCGCGCCAAACAGGGCATGGCGGGCCAGTTCGAATGGGTCTTCGCTGGCCCCGACGCCCGCCTGATGGACCGCGGTGGCAAGCAGGTCGGCAAGTACTACGGCCCGCCCGCCACCTGGGAGTCCATGGACGGCTCCAAGATCACCGGCACGCAACTGGCCGTGGCCCCCGGCGGCAGCGGCAACATTCCCCTGCAGCTGGTCAAGGCCAACCCGGCCATGGGCATGGGCGCCATGCAAGGCGTGACCTACGTCCAGCGGGTGGCCACCGTGGGCGGCGTGGCGCCGGCCATGGCCTGTGGCGCGGCCAACCTGGGCGCGAAGCAGGTGGTCCAGTACCGCGCCGACTACATCTTCTACAAGGCCGCCTGAGCCCCCGCCGCTCCGAGGTCCCCTCAGGGGCGCGGCCCGGCGGGCGGGCGCCCCTTTTGCCCTGCGGACGGAGGATCGCCGCAGGGCGCTTTTTCCCGCGCGGCTTTAAGCCGCGCGCTCGAAGCCTTCGAGCAGGTTCACCGCATTGACACCCACTTCGGCCACCGCGTAGCCACCTTCGAAGGTGAAGAGGGTAGGCAATCCCGGCGACGCCAGCGCCGCGCCGATGCCCGCGTAGTCGGCCGAGCGCAGTCGGAAGCCCGAGATCGGGTCGCCCTCGAAGGTGTCCAGGCCGAGCGGCACCACCAGGGCAGTGGCGCCAACGTCCGACACGGCCTGCAAGGCCTGGTCAAGCGCGGCGCGCCAGGCCGCCAGCGCCGTGCCGCGTGGCAGCGGCCAGTTGCGGTTGAAGCCCTCGCCCGCGCCGGCGCCGCGCTCGTCGGCGTGGCCCAGGAAGAAGGGGTACTCGGTGCGCGGGTCGCCGTGCAGGGAGAGCGTGAGCACGTCGGCGCGCTCGTAGAACACGGTCTGCGTGCCGTTGCCGTGGTGGTAGTCCACGTCCAGCACGGCCACGCGGGCGTGGCCGCCGTCGCGCAGCGCCTGCGCGGCGATGGCGGCGTTGTTGAGGAAGCAGTAGCCGCCGTAGAAGCCCGGGCCCGCGTGGTGGCCCGGCGGGCGCGTGAGCGCGAAGGCGGCGCGCTCGCCGGCCAGCACGGCCTGGGCGGCGGCCAGGGCGCAGGCGGCGCCGCCCAGCGCGGCGCGCCAGCTGCCGGCGGTGAGCGGTGTGCCCGAATCGAAAGCGAACTGGCCCAGGCGCGCGGCGATGTTGTCGGGCCAGCCGTCCTGCCGGAAGCCGTGCCGGTTGGGCAGCGGCCAGACCGAGGGCAGGGCGTCGAGGCCCGCGTTGGCCGGGTCCAGCGCCACCCAGTCGTCCCAGGCGGTGCGCAGGAAGTCGAGGTAGCGCGGCTCGTGCACGGCCCGCACGGCGGGCATCAGCGTGGCCTCGTCCAGGGCGGGCTCGCGCAGCTCGCCCAGCGGGCGGCGGCGCAGCTCCGCCAGCACATGCTCCAGGCGCGCCGGGCTCTCATGGCTGGCCACCAGCCGGCCCCGGAACATCTCCTGGCGGCCGGCGTGTTCGGCGTGGCGCGGGTTCAGCAGCGTCAGCACGGCGGGGCGGGTGTCACTCGGCGTCCAGGAAGGACTTGAGCGGCGCCAGCGGCGCGAACCGGCCGGCGCGCCGCTCCTTGGCCGCCACGATGGCCTCGCCCACCTGGGCGTTGCTCCAGATCGCGCCCTGCAGCCAGCCCATCTGGCGCAGGCTGTCGTCCACCGAGTGGTCGCGCGCGTAGTTCACCGCCTGCTTGGTGCCCCAGATGGCCACCGGCGGCTTGCTGGCGATCTCGCGCGCGCACTGCAGCGCGGCCTCCACCGTGGCGGCGTGGCTGTCGAAGACCTCGTTCACCAGGCCCAGGGCCTGGGCGCGCGCGGCCGGCAGGCGCCGCCCGGTGTAGGCCAGCTCCTTCACCAGGCCCAGCGGGATCAGCTTGGGCAGGCGCTGCAGCGTGCCCACGTCGGCCACCATGCCGATGTTGATTTCCTGGATGCAGAAGAAGGCGTCGGCCGAGGCGTAGCGGATGCAGCCGGCGGTGACCATGTCCACCGCGCCGCCCACGCAGCCGCCCTGGATGGCGAAGATGACTGGCGCGCGCAGCGTTTCCAGCCGCGTGAAGGTGGCCTGCATCTGGGCCAGCAGGTCGAAGACCGCGGCGCGGCCCTCGGGGCTGCGGTCGTCCAGGGTGATGGCGCCGCCGAAGGTCTCCAGCGCCATGCCGGCGCTGAAGTGCTTGCCGGTGCTGCTGATGACCAGGGCGCGTGCCCGACCCTCGTCGTGGATCTCGCGCAGCAGCCCGTCGAGTTCGCGCCAGAACGTGGGCCCCATGGTGTTGAGCGATTCGGGGCGGTTCAGCGCCAGGTGCGCCACGTCGGGCTCAGTCCAGCTCAGGGAAAAGCAGGTCGGTGTGGTCATCGCGGTGGGCCTTGTCTCGGGGCTTGGGGTGGCGGGCATTCTGGTCGGGCGCCGCGGGGCCGTCTGTCCCCGGTTTGACCAGCTTGGACGAGCGCACGCCCAGCAGGCGCAAGCGCCGCGTCAGGTCCACGCGCTTGAGGCACAGGCCGGCCGCCCGGCGGATGGTGGCGGCGTCGGCCGTGGGCTCGTCCAGCGTGAGGTCGCGCGTGACCTTGGTGAAGCCCACGTAGGTGAGCTTGATGCCGATGGTGCGCGCCAGGTAGCCCTTGCGCTGCAGGTCGCCGGCCACCTGCTCGCACAGCTCGGTGAGGATGGCGCCGAGCTCGGCGCGGTCGTGCACGGCGTGCAGGTCGCGCTCGAAGGTGGTCTCGCGGCTCATGCCCACGGGCTCGCTCTCGGTCACCACGGGGCGGTCGTCGCGGCCCCAGGCCACCTCGTGCAGCCAGGCGCCGTAGCTCTTGCCGAAGTTTGCGATCAACCAATCGGGCTCGCGCGCGGCCAGCTCGCCGATGGTGTGGATGCCGAAGGACTGCAGCTTGGCGTCGGCCTTGGGGCCCACGCCGTTGACCTTGCGGCAGGGCAGGGGCCAGATCAGGCGCTGCAGGTCCCCGGCGTGCACGATGCTGATGCCGTTGGGTTTGTTGAACTCGCTGGCCATTTTGGCCAGCAGCTTGTTGGGCGCCACGCCGATGGAGCAGGTCAGGCCCGTGGCCTCGAAGATGCTTTTCTGGATGAGCCGCGCCAGCACGCGCCCGCCCTCGCGCTGGCCGCCGGGCACCTCGGTGAAGTCGATGTAGACCTCGTCCACGCCGCGGTCCTGCATCACCGGCGCGATCTCGGTGATCACGCGCTTGAAGGTGCGCGACAGGCGCTTGACCTCGTCGAAGTCCACCGGCAGCAGGATGGCCTGCGGGCAGAGCTTGGCGGCCTTCATCAGGCCCATGGCTGAGCCCACGCCGAACTGGCGCGCCGCGTAGGTGGCGGTGGTGGCCACGCCGCGGCCCGCGTACTCGCTCAGGCGGGGGAAGAACGCCACCGGGATGCGGTCCAGCGTGCCGGGGCCCCAGTCGGTGTCGGGGAAGGCCTCGCGCAGGCGCTCGAACATGGCGGTCTCGCGCCGGCGCCCGCCGCCGATGACCATGGGCAGGCCCTTGAGCTGCGGGTAGCGCAGCAGCTCCACGGACGCGAAGAAGGCGTCCATGTCGAGGTGGGCGATGCGGCGCTCGGGTTTCAAGCCGGCCATCGTAGCCGGCTTACCATGCCCGGGTATGTCGTTTGCACCGGCTGTCCGGTGTGCCACCGTCGGAGGACCCCATGACGCATCCCCTCACCCGTTTGCTCGCGGCCGCGCTGGTCGGCGCGGGCGTCGCCATCGCCGGCCTGGCCGTCAGCCACGGCCTGGAGCGCTTCCGCCTGGCCGACCGCAGCGTCACCGTCAAGGGCCTGGCCGAGAAGAACGTGGAGAGCGATTTCGCCGTCTGGACCCTGGGTTTCCGGCGCGGCGGCAACGCCTTTGGCGATGTGCAGAAGGCGCTGGCGGGCGACCGCGACGCGGTGGTGGCTTTCCTCAAGCAGCGCGGCTTCAAGGACGAGGAGATCGAGGTGCGCCCGCTCGGCGTGCAGGACCTGTTCGCGCGCGAGTACGGCTCGGGCAACCAGCCGCTGCGCTTCAATGGCACGGGACAGGTGATCGTGAAATCCGCGCGTGTGGCGGACGTGCAGGCCGCGGCGCTGGCGGTGGACCCGCTGATCCAGGCCGGCGTGCAACTGGGCGGCGAAGGCAACGGCCATGGCGGCCCGCAGTTCCAGCTGCGCGGCTTCAACGACGTGAAGGCCCCGCTGCTGGCCGAGGCCACGCGCAACGCGCGCGAGCAGGCCGAGAAGTTCGCCGCCGAGGCCGGCGCCCAGCTGGGCGCGCTCAAGAGCGCCAACCAGGGTGTGATCCAGATCAGCGGCGCCGCCGGCAGCGACTACGACGACGGCAGCTCGCGCGAGAAGCGCCTGCGCGTGGTCAGCACCTTCGTGTACGAGCTGCGCTGAGCGCGCCGCCTCGGGCCGTCGTCAGGCCGTCGGGTAGCTGCCCGGCAGCAGGATGGACTTGTCCACGGACTCGATGTTGGTGTGGCCGCAGAAGGCCATGGTCAGGTCGAGCTCCTTGTGGATGATCTCCAGCGCCTTGCTCACGCCTTGCTCGCCCAGGGCGCCCAGGCCGTAGAGCATGGCGCGGCCGATGTAGCAGCCGCGCGCGCCCAGGGCGCGCGCCTTCAGCACGTCCTGACCGCTGCGCACGCCGCCGTCCATGTGCACCTCGATCTGGCCGCCCACGGCATCCACGATGGCGGGCAGGGCCTCGATGCTGCTTTGCGCGCCGTCCAGCTGGCGCCCGCCGTGGTTGCTCACGATCAGCGCGTCGGCGCCGGTCTGCACGGCCAGGCGGGCATCCTCCACGTCCTGGATGCCCTTGAGGATGAGCTTGCCGCCCCAGCGCTTCTTGATCCACTCCACGTCGCCCCAGTTGAGGCTGGGGTCGAACTGCTGCGAGGTCCAGGCGCCCAGGTTGGCCATGTCGGTCACGCCCTGCACGTGGCCCACGATGTTGCCGAACTGGCGGCGCTTGGTGCCCAGCATGCCCAGGGCCCAGCGCGGCTTGCTGGCGATGTTGATGATGTTGGGCAGCGTCAGGCGCGGCGGCGCGGTCAGGCCGTTCTTCAGGTCCTTGTGGCGCTGGCCGATGATCTGCAGGTCCAGCGTGAGCACCAGGGCGCCGCAGTTCGCGGCCTTGGCGCGGTCGATCAGGCGCTCGATGAAGGCGCGGTCCTTCATCACGTAGAGCTGGAACCAGAAGCCCTCGCCCGCGTGCTGCGCCACGTCCTCGATGGAGCAGATGCTCATGGTGGACAGGGTGAACGGGATGCCGAACTTCCTGGCCGCGCGCGCCGCGAGGATCTCGCCGTCGGCGTGCTGCATGCCCGTGAGGCCGGTGGGCGCGATGGCCAGCGGCATGGCGGCGGACTGGCCCACCAGGGTGGTGCGCGTGCTGCGGTTCTCCATGTTCACCGCCACGCGCTGGCGCAGCTTGATCTTCTGGAAGTCGGCCTCGTTGGCGCGGTAGGAGCCTTCGGTCCAGGAACCGGAATCGGCGTAGTCGTAGAACATGCGCGGCACGCGCTTTTGCGCCAGCACGCGCAGGTCTTCGATGTTGGTGATCACGGTCATGGGCGGGTCTCCTCGTTGTCGGTGGGGGCGGCGGGCTGGCCGCGATGGTAGCCAGCCGCCCCGCCCGGCGCGCGTGAAAGCGCGCTGGCGCGGATTGAAACATTTTCAGAAGGGCGCCCGGGGCGGGTTGACACACCCCGGGGAAGCGGGCGGATACTGGCCACTGCCATGTCCATGCGCCGCCTCCCGCTCCCCGCCCTCGCGCTGGCCGCCGCGCTGCTGCCCTGGTGCGCCGCAGCAGCGGAGATCTGGCGCTGGGTCGACCGCGACGGCTACGTGCACTACAGCCAGGCGGTGGACATCCCCGAGCGCTACCGGGCCAGCGCCGTGCCGGCCGACGCGCCCTTGCCGCCGGGCACCAGCGCCTGCGAGGCGGCCTGGCACCGCTACGCGGCCAGCCAGGCCTGCTTCGACGCCTACCGCCTGGTGGGCGGCGGCCTCAAGCCCGAGGCCTTCCAGCGCTGCCGCGAATTGCCCGAGCCCGAGCCCTGCCGCTGAGCCGGGCCCGGTCCAGGCTCACTGGTTGCTGATCTTCTGCTCGCGGATGACCTTGCCCCAGGCGGCGGACTCGCGCGCGATGTCGGCGGCCAGCGGCCCGGCCGGCATGTAGGCCGGCACGGCGCCCTGCGCGGCGGCCGCCTGCGCGATGTCCGGCGCGTCCATGACCTTGCGCAGCGAATCGCTCAGCCGCTCCACGATGGGCGCGGGCGTGCCCGCGGGGGCCAGCACGTACAGGCGCGGCACGGCCGAGAAGCCGGGCAGGGCGTCGGACAGCGGGGCGATGTCTTCGCCGCCCTGCAGCTTCACCGGGTTCATGACCGCCAGCGCGCGCAGCTTGCCGGCGCGCGCCTGGGCGATGGCCGAGGCCGCGCTCACCACGCCGATCGGCACCTGGCCGCTCATCACGTCGGGCACGATCTGCGCCGCGCCGCGGTAAGGGATGTGCACCACGTAGGCGCCGGTCTGGCCCTTGAGCATCTCGAAGCCCAGGTGGTGCACCGTGCCCACGCCCGAGGTGGCGAAGGAGTAGCGGCCGGGGTTCTTCTTCAGCAGGGACACGAACTCGGCCGGCGTCTTGGCCGGGAAGTCGTTGGCGGTGACGATCACCAGCGGCAGCGTGAACAGGCTCGCCACCGGCGTGAAGGCCTTGACCGGGTCGAAGCTCATCTTCGGCTGCAGGTACTGGGCGATCAGCAGCGAGCTGTCGCCCAGCATCAGCGTGTAGCCGTCGGGCGCGGCGCGCGCCACGGTGTCGCCGGCGATGAGGCCGGCCGCGCCGGTGCGGTTGTCCACCACCACCTGCTGGCCCAGCAGCTCGGACAGGCGCGGCGCGACCAGGCGCGCCACGGCGTCCACGCCACCGCCGGCCGAGTAGCCCACCACCAGGCGCACCGGGCGCTGCGGCCAGTTCTGCTGCGCCGAGGCGCTGGTGGTCACGCCGGTGGCGGCGAAGGCGGCCAGCAGCCCGGCGATCAGCGCGCGGCGGCCGGGGTGGGGCGAAGGGGTGTCGTGCTTGTGCATGTCTGTCTCCTGTGTTTGTGTCGCGGGGAAAATCGTTCAGGCCTTGCCGGCGCCGCGCGAGCCGGGCCGCTTGGCGAGTTCCGCCAGGCGATCGGGGTGGGGCTTGAAGCCCAGGCCCGGTGCCTCGGGCAGGCGCAGCACGCCGCGCTCGGGCTTGGGCAGGTCATCGAAGACCAGCTCGCAGCACTGCACGGCCACCGAGTGGTACTCGACCAGCGAGCCGTTGGCCAGGCCCGCGTGCAGGTGCATGTTGTGGTGCGGCCAGGCGCCGCCGTTGGCGAAGCGCGTGTTGAAGGCGGCGGCCATGCCCGCGATGCGCCCGCACTGGGTGAAGCCGCCGCTGATGCAGGCGTTGGGCTGCACCACGTCCACCGCCTGCGCCACCAGCAGGTCGCGAAAGCGCGTGGCCAGGCCCTCGTTCTGCCCGGCGGCCAGGGGGATGCTGGTCTTGGCGCGCAGCTTCTGCAGGTTGGGGATGTCGTTGTGCGTCACCGGCTCCTCGAAGAAGCTGATGTCGTAAGGCTCGACCTGCTTGGCCAGCTTCAGGGCGTGGAAGTAGTCCAGGCTGCAGTTGGCGTCGATGTAGATCTGCACGTCGGGGCCCACGGCCTCGCGCACGGCACGGATGCGCTGCACGTCCTCGGCGATCACCGCGTCCAGCGGGCGCGGCTCGTCGCGGCGCGCCAGCGCGTGGTGGCCCACGGTCATCTTCAGGCGGGTGAAGCCGCGCGCCACCCAGTCCCTGGCGGCGGCGGCGAGCTCGTCGCGCTCGAAGAAGGCGAAGCCGAAGGTGGCGTACACGGGCACCTCGGCGCGCGCGCCGCCCAGCAGGCGCCAGCAAGGCTCGCCCAGGGCCTGCCCCTTGATGTCCCAGAGCGCGAGGTCGATGGCGGCGATGGCGTGGCTGGCGTAGCCCGACTGCCCGCGCGGCGTGAGCAGCCAGTACAGGCGCTCCCAGATCTGCTCGTGGCGCATCGGGTCCTGGCCCACCAGGTGGTGGGCCGCGATGTCATTGACGATGCTGCCGATCACCTCTTCTTCGGTGATGGCGGTCATGCCGGTGCCGACCAGGCCGGTATCGGTCTCGATGGACACCAGGCAGACGGACAGGCTGGTGGTCTTGGTGCCGCCGCTGGCCGGCACGGTGACGGGCAGGTTCAGCGGCGTGGCCCAGACGCGGGCGATCTTCATCTTGTCTCCTGCGCCGCCGGGGGCGGCGGCGTGTGTGGGTTGCGGTTCGCGGGCAGTGTAGGAAGGGCCGCCGGCGCGCGGCAATGGCCTGCGCGTGAGGCCGCTTTCGCGTTTGGCGAAAGCCGAAGGCTGCGTGAAAAGCCGCGCGGGCGCTCAGCGCAGGAGCGCGCGCACCAGCGTGGCCGCCGCCGGGGCCAGCGGCGCGTCGGTGCGGGTGGCGATGCTGTGCGTGCGCCGGGCCCAGGCGTCGCTCAGCGGCACCGCCGCCAGCGGCAGGTGGGCCAGCTGCGGCGCCACGGCCTCCAGCGGCAGCACGCCCACGCCCAGGCCGGCGGCCACCATGCGGCAGACGGCGTCGAAGCCGCGCATGCGCATGCGCACGTTCAGCGGTTGGCCGGCGTCGGTGGCCGAAGCGAGCAGGCGGTTGGACAGGGCGGTGCCGTCGCTCAGGGTGATGAAGGGCTCGTCCAGCGCCTCGGCCAGGCGCAGTTTCTTGCGGCCCGCCAGGCGGTGCGAGCGCGGCGTGAGCAGCACCAGGGTGTCGCTGAAGAAGGGCGTGAAGGTCAGGCCGGCCGGGGGCACCGGCAGGTCGACCACGCCGAAGTCGGCGCGGCCTTCGATCAGGGCCAGCGGGATCTCGGGGCTGCCGCGTTCCTCGATGTCGACGCGGATCAGCGGGTGGCTGGACAGGAAGCGCTGCAGGCGCTGCGGCAGCACCTCCAGCAGGGCCGAGGTGTTGGCCAGCACGCGCACCTGGCCTTGCAGGCCCTGGCTGTAGCCCTTGAGGTGCTGGGCCAGCCGGTCGGCGTCGGTCAGCAGGGCGCGGCTGCGCTGCACGAGCATCTGGCCCGCGGGCGTGAGCTGCACGCCGCGCGAGGAGCGCTCGAAGATGCGGAAACCCAGCGAATCCTCCAGCGCGGTGATGCGCGAGCTGGCGGCGGCCACCGCCAGTTGCAGGCGCTCGCTGGCGGCGCTGATGGAGCCGAGGTCGGCGGCGGCGATGACCACGCGCAGCGTGCCGAGGTCGATGGGCTCGAGCATGCCGTGGCGCCGGGGAGTGGCCTCAGCCCAGTCGGGCGCGGTGGCGCGCGATCTGCGCGCGCACCTGTGCGGGCGCGGTGCCGCCCAGCGTGTGGCGCGCCGAGAGCGAGCCGCGCAGGCTCAGCACCTCGTACACGTCCTTTTCGATGCTGGGGTGAAAGCCCTGCAGCACGGTGAGCGGCAGCTCGGAGAGGTCGCAGTTGTGCGAGGTGGCGGCCTTCACCGCGTGCGCCACGGTCTCGTGCGCGTCGCGGAAGGGCAGGCCCTTCTTGACGAGGTAGTCGGCCAGGTCGGTGGCGGTGGCGTAGCCCTTCTGCGCGGCGGCCTCCATGGCGGGAGCGTTCACCGTGAGGCCGCCTTCCTTGGCGCCCGTGGCCGGGTTCAACTGGCCGCCCACCATCTCCGCGAAGATGCGCAGCGTGTCGGTGAGCGTGTCCACCGTATCGAACAGCGGCTCCTTGTCTTCCTGGTTGTCCTTGTTGTAGGCCAGGGGCTGGCCCTTCATGAGGGTGATGAGCCCCATGAGGTGGCCCACCACGCGCCCGGTCTTGCCGCGCGCCAGCTCGGGCACGTCGGGGTTTTTCTTCTGCGGCATGATGGACGATCCGGTGGTGAAGCGGTCGGCGATCTTCACGAAGCCGAAGTTCTGGCTCATCCACAGGATCAGCTCTTCGCTCAGGCGGCTGATGTGAACCATGCACAGCGAGGCCGCGGCCGTGAATTCGATGGCGAAGTCGCGGTCGCTCACACCGTCCAGGCTGTTCTGGCACACCGCGGGGGCCCCGTTCTCGTCGACCATGCCCAAGGTGCGGGCCACGCGCTCGCGGTCCAGCGGGTAGGTGGTGCCGGCCAGGGCGGCGCTGCCCAGTGGCAGGCGGTTGGTGCGGCGGCGCACGTCGTCGAAGCGCTCGGCGTCGCGCGAGAACATCTCCACATAGGCCAGCAGGTGGTGCGCGAAGCTCACGGGCTGGGCCACCTGCAGGTGCGTGAAGCCGGGCAGGATCACCTCGACGTTCTTCTCGGCCACGTCCACCAGCGCGCGCTGCAGCTCGGTGAGCAGGCCGCCGATGAGGTCGATCTCGCCGCGCAGCCACAGGCGCACGTCGGTGGCGACCTGGTCGTTGCGGCTGCGGCCGGTGTGCAGTCGCTTGCCCGCGTCGCCCACCAGCTGCGTCAGGCGCGCCTCGATGTTGAGGTGCACGTCTTCCAGGTCGAGCTTCCACTCGAAGGCGCCGCTCTCGATCTCCTGCGCGATCTGCGCCATGCCGCGCTGGATGTCGGCGTGGTCCGATGGGCCGATGATGCCTTGCGCCGCCAGCATCTCGGCGTGTGCGAGACTGCCCTCGATGTCGGCCTGCCACAGTCGCTTGTCGAAGAAAACGCTGGCGGTGTATCGTTTGACCAACTCGCTCATCGGCTCCGAGAATAGGGCGGACCAGGCTTCGGATTTCTTGTCGAGTTGGTTGGATGACATGGTGTTGTCAGCGGCTGGACGGGGGAGTGTGAGAGCGCCTGGGCAACCAAGCGCGGGCCTGGGTGGCCGACCGAATGGAAAACGGCATCGCTTCCCATGAAAGATTCGCGGATTTTATCGACCTTCCAGGAACTGCCCCACGCGGCTGGGGCGCGCCCGCTCACCGAGATGCCCGAGCATGTGCGGGCCCGCGTGCAGGTGTTCGACACCTGCCAGGTCGGCGTGGTGCTGCGCGCGGTGCTGTTCGTGCAGGCCGTGGTGGCCGTGGCGGCGCTGTTCACCGCCACCAGCTTCGTCACCTGGGGTGCCGCGCTGGCCATCTACACCGGCGCCGCGCTGCCCGCCGTGCTGGCCTGGCTGCTGGCCATCTGCGCGCTCAAGCGCCAGCTGGGCCGACTGGCCTCGCACTGGCAGTGGGCCGTGGGCGTCTCGCTGGGGGCGCTGGCGGGCCTGTACGGCTGCGCGCTGGTGGTCTGGCTGGGCGTTCTCACGCAGCAGCTGTGGCTGGCGTCGGCGGCGGCCGGGGCGCTGGTGGCGGCGGTGCTGGTGGCCGGGCTCGTGTGGCGGGCCAAGGCGCGCATGCCGGCGGGCACCACGGCCCGGCTGGCCGAGCTGCAGGCGCGCATCCGCCCGCACTTCCTGTTCAACACGCTCAACAGCGCCATTGCCCTGGTGCGCGAAGAGCCGGCCAAGGCCGAGAGCCTGCTGGAAGACCTCAGCGAGCTGTTCCGCCACGCCCTGGCCGATCCGAAGGAGGCGGTGCCGCTGTGGCAGGAGCTGGAGCTGGCCGAGCACTACCTGGCCATCGAGCAGGTGCGCTTCGGCGATCGCCTGCAGGTGGAGTGGGCGATCGACGAAGCGGCGTCCAAGGCCCGCCTGCCGCCCCTGATCCTGCAGCCGCTGGTGGAGAATGCCGTCAAGCACGGCGTGGAGCCCAGCCCCACCGGGGCCACGGTGCGCATCAGCACGCAGCGCCGCGGCGGGGTGGTGGTGATCAAGGTCACCAATACCGTGCCGGCGGGCAGCGGCAAGCGCGGCAACGGCCTGGCGCTGGACAACGTGCGGCAGCGGCTGACCTTGTTGCATGATGTGCAGGGGCGCTTCCAGAGCGCGCTGGTCAACGGCGTTTTCCAGGTGCGCCTCGAAATCCCGGTATAAGCGCGACATGGCAAAAGACCGACCACGGAGCAAGACATGGCACTGAAGGTTCTGATCGTCGACGATGAAGCCCTGGCGCGATCGCGCATGCGCACCCTGCTGGCCGAGTGCACGGAGCCGCGCACCGACGTGGTGGGCGAGGCCGGCAACGCCGTGCAGGCGATGGACATGATCCAGCGCACCCATTGCGAACTGGTGCTGCTGGACGTGCACATGCCGGGGGTGGATGGCATCACCCTGGCGAACACCCTGCGCCAGATGGCCGCGCCGCCCTCGATCGTGTTTGTTACAGCCTACCCGGAGCACGCGGTGAGCGCCTTCGAGGTGGAGGCGGTGGACTACCTGACCAAGCCGGTGCGCCGCGAGCGACTGCAGCAGGCGCTGCAGAAGGTGGTGAAAGTGCGCGCGGGCAAGGAAGGCAGTGGCGATTCCGGTCCGCCGGAGGCGCTGATCATCCAGGAGCGCGGGCGCAGCGAGCGCGTGGCGCTGTCGGACATCATCTACCTGAAGGCCGAGCTGAAGTACATCACCGTGCGCACGGCGGAGAAGGAGCACATCTACGACGGCGCGCTGAGCGACCTGGAGGCGCGCTACTCCCACCTCTTCGTGCGCGTGCACCGCAACGCCCTGGTGTCGCGGCGGGCGGTGCGGGCGGTGGAAAAGCACAGCGACCCGGTCGAGGGTGAAGGCTGGACCGTGCGGCTCGACGGGGTCGAGGAGCGGCTGGCGGTGTCGCGCCGCCAGCTGGCGGCGGTGCGCGAAGCCTTGATGGGCTGAGGCCTGCCCGCGCGGCGCGCGGGTTCAGATTTCCGCGGCTTCCACCAGAAACCGCACCCGCCGCTGGCCCTGCCATTCGTCCAGTTCCAGCCGGAAGGCGAGCTTCACCCGCTCGGGCAGCGGTTCGGTGTGACCGAACCAGATGCCGTCCACCGCATCGCCCTGGTGCTGCAGCTTGAGCGCCAGGTGCTTCTCGCCGACGATGCGCTGGCTCACCACCCGCAGCTCCTCGCAGAACACCGGTGGTGCGAAGCCCTGGCCCCAGACCTGGCCTTGCAGCAGCTCGACCAGGTCGGGCCGGCGGTACTGCCGGTCCAGCGCGCCGTCGGCCTCCAGGCGGCGCTGCAGCGTGGCGGCGTCCAGCCACTCGTGCGCCACCTGCTGCAAGGCCTGCTCGAACAGGTCCAGGTGCTCTTCCGCGACGGTGCAGCCCGCGGCCATGGCGTGGCCGCCGAAGCGCAGCAGCACGCCCGGGTGGCGCTTGGCCACCAGGTCCAGCGCGTCGCGCAGGTGAAAGCCCGGGATCGAGCGGCCCGAACCCTTGAGCTCGTGTTCCTTGCCCGGCGCCGCGCTCGCGGCGAAGACGAAGGTCGGCCGGTGCAGCTTGTCCTTCAGGCGCGAGGCCACGATGCCGACCACGCCTTCGTGGAAGTCCGGGTCGAACAGCACCATGGCCGGTGGCGGTTCCTCGCCGTCGTCGAACAAGGCCTCGGCCATCTCCAGCGCCTGCTCGCGCATCTCGCCCTCGATGGCCTTGCGCTCGCGGTTGATGCCGTCCAGGGTGCGCGCCAGTTCCTCGGCGCGCGCCTTGTCGTCGGTCAGCAGGCATTCGATGCCCAGCGTCATGTCGGACAGGCGGCCGGCCGCGTTCAGGCGCGGGCCGAGCGCGAAGCCGAAGTCGAAGCTGCTCGCGGTGTCCAGGCGCCGGCCGGCGACCGCGAACAGCGCGTCCATGCCAGCCGGCAGGGCGCCCGCGCGCACGCGCTTGAGGCCCTGGGCGACGAGGCGGCGGTTGTTGCCGTCGAGCTTTACCACGTCGGCCACGGTGCCCAGGGCCACCAGGGGCAGCAGGGCGTCGATGCGGGGCTGGTTTTTGGCATCGAAAACCCCGCGCTCGCGCAGCTCGGCGCGCAGCGCGAGCAGCACGTAGAACATCACGCCCACGCCGGCGATGCTCTTGCTGTCGAAGGCGCAGCCGGGCTGGTTGGGGTTGACGATGACGCAGTCGGCCGGCAACTGCGGGCCCGGCAGGTGGTGGTCGGTCACGATCACCTGCAGGCCCAGTTCGCGCGCGACGCGCACGCCGTCGACGCTGGCGATGCCGTTGTCCACGGTGATCAGCACCTCGGCGCCACTGTCTTTCACGCGCCGCGCGATGGCGGGGGTGAGGCCGTAGCCGTCGACCACGCGGTCGGGCACCAGGTAGTGCACGCTGTCGAAACCCAGGGGCGCGCCCAGCAGCCGGAGGCCGCGCACGCCCACGGCGCAGGCGGTGGCGCCGTCGCAGTCGTAGTCGGCCACGATGCACAGGCGCCGGTTCGCCACCATGGCATCGGCCAGCTGGCGCGCGGCCTCGCCCGCGCCGGTCATCGTGTCCGGCGGGAGCAGGCGCGCGAGTCCGTCGTCGAGTTCTTCGGTGCTGGTGACGCCGCGCGCGGCGAACAGGCGCGCCAGCAGCGGGTGCAGACCGGCCTGTTCGAGCGCCCAGGCGGCGCGCGGCGGGACGTCGCGGGTGATGATCTTCATAGGGTCCTGAGGAGGTCTTGGGCGCTGGCGCGCGGGCGCAGGCCGACGGCGCGGGCGAGCCGCTGCGTGAGGCCGGGCCGTTCGGGCACCAGCGTGACGGCGGCGCGCTCGCCGCACAGGGTGAGGGCCAGCGGTTCGCCGCGCCGCGCGCGGTCGAGCAGGGGAGCGAAGAGGCTGTGGTCGAGCGCCGTAGCGGCACGGCGCCAGGCCTCGAGGTCGCCGCCAAGGGCGGCGGCGCGCAGGCTATCGTCCACCTGGGGCGGCGGGCGCAGGCGGGTGTGCGCGTCCAGCGCGCCGGGCGCGCTGAACCACAGGCCGTTGATGGGCAGGCGGCGTGCGGCCTCGCGGGCGTCGTTCACGCGGTGCGTGTAAAAGAGCATCTGTGCCTCGCTCTGCAGGCGTTGCAGCCAGCGCGCCGGTTTGCCGCGCGGCAGCCAGGCGGCCAGCGAGCGGCCGCTGACGCGGTCCAGGCTGGCGCAGGCCAGGTCGCGCAGGCGCTCGCCGCGCGCCCGCCAGCGGGTGGGCTCGTCGAACAGCAGTTCCACGCCGTCTTCGGCGCACAGCGGTTCGAAGGCCGCGAACAGCGCGCGCGATTCGTCGGCGTCCAGGCCACCGGCCTGTTCGGCGCGCTGCAGCATCACCTGGTCCATGCCCACCTGCAGGTGCACGGGGTGCACCCAGGCCTGTGGCGCCTGCGGTGTGTCGCTGGCCAATGCGGCCCAGGGCAGGGCGCCGTCGCGCGGGGGCAGGCCTCGTGCGCGCGCCAGGGCGCGCTCGTGGGGCGGACTCAGGCTGAGGCCGTCGTCGCTGTCGCGCGCGGCCTCGCGCAGGTGGGCGAGCAGGGCGTCGAGCGCGGGCAGGGCGGGGGGCTCAAGGGCCGCGCCCAGGGCGGCGAAGGGAACCAGCCAGTGGTGTGCGGGATCCAGGACCAAGGGCTCGTCGGGCATGGTGCGATTGTCGGCGATGCCACAATCGCCCCCAGAAATGCAAACCCCCTACGAACTCCTGCTGGGCTGGCGCTACACGCGCGCCGGCCGCGCCACGCGGCGCAACGGCTTCATCTCCTTCATCTCGGGTGTGTCCATGCTGGGCATTGCGCTCGGCGTGGCGGCGCTGATCATCGTGCTGTCGGTCATGAACGGCTTCCAGAAGGAGGTGCGCGACCGCATGCTGGGCGTGCTCTCGCACATCGAGGTGTTCGAGGCCAACGGCCAGGCCATTGCCAACCTGCCGCAGGTGCTGTCCACCATCGAGGCGCGCCCCGAGGTGCTGGGCGCCGCGCCCTTCGTGGGCGCGCAGGCCCTGATCGCCCGCGGCGAGGACATGAAGGGCGCGCTGGTGCGCGGCATCGACCCCACGCTGGAACCCAAGGTGACCGACCTTGCGGCCGAGCTGGCCGACACCGTGCTGCCGCGCCTGGCGTCCGGCGGCTATGGCATCGTGCTGGGCGGCGAACTGGCGCGCAGCCTGGGTGTGGTGGTGGGCGACACGGTGACGCTGATCGCGCCGAGCGGGCAGGTGACACCGGCCGGCGTGGTGCCGCGCGTGCGCAGCATGACGGTGGTGGGCACCTTCGATTCCGGCCACTACGAATACGACTCGGCGCTGGCCATGCTGCACCAGGACGACGCCGCGCGCATCTTCCGCGTCGAGGGCCCCACGGGCGTGCGCGTGAAGATCCGCGACCTGCACGCCGCGCGCGAGGTGGCGGTGAAGATGGCGGCCGACCTGCCGCCAGGCCTGGTGGTGCGCGACTGGACGCGCCAGAACCGCACCTGGTTCGCGGCCGTGCAGCTCGAAAAACGCATGATGTTCATCATCCTCACGCTGATCGTGGCGGTGGCCGCGTTCAACCTGGTGTCCACGCTGGTGATGACCGTGACCGACAAGCGCGCGGACATCGCCATCCTGCGCACCCTGGGCGCGAGCCCGCGCAGCATCATGGGCATCTTCGTGGTGCAGGGCGCGGCGGTCGGCCTCATCGGCACCGGCCTGGGCCTGCTGCTGGGCCTGGGCGTGGCCTTCAACATCGACACCTTGGTGCCGGCGCTGGAGCACCTGCTGGGCGCGAGTTTCCTGCCGCAGGACATCTACCTCATCAGCCGCATGCCCAGCGACCCGCAGCGCGGCGACATCGTGCCCGTGGCGGTGATCTCGCTGGTGCTGGCCTTCCTGGCCACGCTGTACCCGAGCTGGCGCGCCAGCCGCGTGAACCCGGCGGAGGCGCTGCGTTATGAGTAAAGCCCCCACGCTCCGCCGCGGCGCGGGTCGCTGCCCCACGAAGGGGGGCGTTTCGCCTTGGGGCGGCCCGGCGGCGAAACAACCATGACCGATTCCGTTCTTTGCGCTCGTGGCCTGAGCAAACGCTTCGTCGAAGGCCGTCTTGACGTCACCGTGCTGCAGGGCGTGGACCTGGAGGTGCGCGCGGGCGAAACCGTGGCCATCGTCGGCGCCTCCGGTTCCGGCAAGAGCACGCTGTTGCACCTGCTGGGCGGGCTGGACGCACCCAGCGCCGGCACGGTGGCCCTCAAGGGCCAGCAGCTCTCGGCCCTGGGCCCGGCGCGCCAGGGCGAGTTGCGCAACCAGCACCTGGGCTTCGTGTACCAGTTCCACCACCTGCTGCCCGAGTTCAGCGCGCGCGACAACGTGGCCATGCCGCTGTGGATCCGCCGCCTGCCGCGCGCCGAGGCGGCCGAGCGCGCCAGCGCGACGCTCGCGCGCGTGGGCCTGAGCGAGCGCCTGGCGCACCGGCCGGCCGAGCTGTCGGGCGGCGAGCGCCAGCGCGTGGCCATCGCGCGCGCCCTGGTCACGCAGCCGGCCTGCGTGCTGGCCGACGAGCCCACTGGCAACCTGGACCGCGCCACCGCCGACGGCGTCTTCGCGCTGATGATGGACCTGGCGCGCGACCAGGGCACGGCCTTCGTGGTGGTCACGCACGACGAAGGCCTGGCCGCGCGCTGCGGCCGCGTGCTGCGCCTCAGCGCCGGCCGACTGGGCTGAGCCCGTTCACGGCCTGGTGCGCACGAAGCGCAGGGGCTTGTCCATGCCCTCGACGCTCAGCGTGAGCGTCGAGCCTTGCACCTGCACGCGCTGGGCCTTCTGCAGCGCCGCCATGTAGCGGTTCTCCTGCTCGCCCACCGCGCCCGCGCAGGCCATGCGCGTCATGCCCATCTGGCCGAAGGCGATGCGGTCCTGCACCAGGGTGTAGCTGCCAAAGAAGCGGTTGCAGGAGCCCTGGCCCGCCACGCGACCCGCCTCGGGAAAGGCCAGCGTGGCCGGCACGCGGTCGAGCACGCCGCTGCCGCCCAGGTCCTCCAGCCGCCATTCCGTGCCCACCAGGGACGGCGCGCCGCCGGGGCCGGCGGGCATGGCACAGGCGCCCAGGCCGGCGATGAAGGGCAGGGCGAGCGTGGCGATCCAGCGGGGTGTCATGGGGGTCCTCCTGGGGTCTTGGGGTGTTGCGGTCACAATGCCTGCCCGAGCTTATACGCGCAACGATGACGCCCTTGTGGATCGACACGCACGCCCACCTCGACGCGCCCGAGTTCGCGGCCGCCGAGGTCGCGGCCCTTCGCAGCGAGGCGCGCGGGCGCGGCGTCGCGCGCTGCGTGATCCCCGCCGTGGCGCGCTCGAACTGGGACACGGTGCGCGAGCTCGCGCACCGGCTCGATGACGCCTACGCCCTGGGCATCCACCCAATGGGCGTGCCGGCCGCGCACGACGCCGACCTGGACGCGCTGGACGAGGCCCTGCGCGTCCACCGCGACGACCCGCGCCTGGTGGCGGTGGGCGAGATCGGCCTGGACTTCTTCGTGCCCGAACTCACCGAACCCGCGATGCGCGAGCGCCAGGTCCGCTTCTACCGCGCGCAGCTGCGCCTGGCGCGCCGCCATGGCCTGCCGGTGATCCTGCACGTGCGGCGCAGCGCCGACGCCCTGCTCAAGGGCCTGCGCGAGCTGCCGGTGGACGGCGGCATCGGCCACGCCTTCAACGGCAGCCTGGCGCAGGCGCTGGCCTTCACCGAACGCGGCTTCGCGCTGGGCTTCGGCGGCGCGTCCACCTTTGACACCGCGCGGCAGATACGCCGCCTGGCCGGCGAGCTGCCCATCGAGGCCCTGGTGCTGGAGACCGACGCGCCCGATATTCCGCCGCAGTGGCTGTATGCCACGGCCGCCGAGCGCGCGGCCGGCCAAGCCCAGGGCGTGAACCACCCGCGCGAGCTGCCGCGCATCGGCGCAGTGGTCGCCGGCCTGCGCGGTGTGCCGGTGGACGCACTCGCGCAGGCCACGAGCGCGAACGCGCGGCGCGTGCTGCCGCGACTGGCGGCCCTGGCATGACGCGCCTGCTCGGCCTGCCCCCGGTGGCCGATGCGCGCACGCGGCTGGTGGTGTTGGGCAGCTTTCCGGGCGTGGCCTCGCTGCGCGCGCAGCAGTACTACGGGCACCCGCAGAACGCCTTCTGGAAGATCCTGGGCGCGCTGTGGGAGCTGCCGTTGGCCCAGGCCAGCTACGACCAGCGCGTGGCGGCCGTGCTCGAACGCGGCCTGGGCGTGTGGGACGTGTACGCCAGCTGCGAGCGCGAAGGCAGCCTGGACACCGCCATCCGCGCGGCCGAGCTGAACGATTTCGCGCAGCTGCGCCACCGCTGCCCCGAACTGCGCGCCATCGCACACAACGGTGGCGAGAGTTTCCGCCACGCGCGGCTCACGCGCGCCTTCGGCCTGCCGGTGCACCGGCTGCCGTCCACCAGCCCCGCGAACGCCAGCTGGCCGTTCGAGCGCAAGCTCGCGGCCTGGGGGGAGTTGCTGCGCCAGTACGGCGTGGCCTGATCACCGAACGCAGAAGGAGCGTTTCCATGTCCCAGGTGTCCATCCTCGTCTTCGACATCTTCGGCACCGTCGTCGACTGGCACGGCAGCATCGTGCGCGAGCTGTCGGCCGCTCACCCGCAGGTGGACGCCGACGCCTTCGCGCGCGCCTGGCGCGAGGGCTACCAGCCCGCCATGCAGCGCGTGCGCAGCGGCGAGCGGGCCTGGACGCGCATCGACGAGCTGCACCGCGGCATCCTCGATGAGATCCTGCCGCGCTTCGGGCTCGACCACCTGGACGGGGCCCAGCGCGCCCAGCTCAATCGCGTGTGGCACCGGCTGGACCCCTGGCCCGACAGCGTGCCCGGCCTCACGCGGCTCAAGGCGCGCTTCACCCTCTGTTCGCTCTCCAACGGCAACATCGGCCTGCTCACGAACATGGCCAAGCGCGCGGGCCTGCCCTGGGACTGCGTGCTCTCGGCCGAGGTGTTTCGCGCCTACAAGCCCGACCCGCGCGTCTACCGGGGCGCGGCCGAGGTGTTCGATGTCTCACCGGCCGAGGTGATGATGGTCGCCGCCCACCAGGACGACCTGGCCGCCGCGCGCGCCTGCGGCCTGGCCACGGCCTACATCGAGCGCCCGCTGGAGTTCGGCGCGGCGCACGTGAAGGACGTGTCGCCCGACCCGGCCAATACGCGCCACGCGCGCGACCTGCTGGACCTGGCGGACCAGCTCGGCTGCTGAAGCCGCCGCCCGGTCTGGCTTCAGCGCACCTCGATGCGCGCCACCGCGGCTTCGGCCAGCGGTTGGGCGGCGCCGAGGTTGTCCAGCATTTCGAGCTTGAGGTTGTAGGCGCCTGCGGGCGGCGCCAGCCAGACCTCGGTCTGCCCGTCGCGGAAGTCCATCACGGCGGGCGCGCCGCCGCCGGCGGGGGCCACGGTGAGCTTGAAGTGGCCGGTGTCGGGAATCTTCTGCGACATCTGCGCCACGTTGAGCAGCGAGGCGTGGAAGCGCACCAGGAAGGGCGGGCGCGGGCTGGCGCCGTCCGGCAGGTCGAGGGCCAGGCCTTTTTTCTGCAGCGTGGCCGGGTCGGTGGCGTTCTGGCGCGTGACGGTGATCCTGGCGGGCTTGCTGAAGACGAAGTGCGGCAGGTGCTTCTGGTCGGCCAGCAGCATGCGCAGCGTGTACTCGCCCGGCGCCAGGTTCAGCACGGTCTCCATCTGGCCCTTGCCGAAGTGGATGTACTGATCGTTGAAGGGCAGGGCTTGCTTGAAGTTGAGCGGCAGGTCGCGGTTGACCAGCAGGTGGTGGTGGCCGCTCTTGCCGTGCCCGCTCTGCGCGATGGGCGCCAGGCCCCAGCCGCCCGAGAGACCGAACTTCAGCACGTACGGCGTCTCGATGCGGTCGCCGTCCTTGAGGTTGGTGAAATAGGCCTCGGCCGACAGCCGCGGCGGCGCCGCCTGCCAGGGGTGCACGGTGCGGGCCGGTTCGGGGGCCGACTGCGCGAGCGCGGCGCTGGCGCCCAGGGCGGCCACCAGGGCGATGGTGGGGCGAAGAACAGGGGTGGGGCGCTGGCGCATGGTCGGTCGGTGGGGGCACCGGTAGGGGCAGTGGCCCCTCAGTTTACGGGCCGACCATGGCGGCGCTGCGTCGGAGAGGCCGTTTCGTCCATCAGGGGTGGTGGCGCCGCGGTCTCGTGGCGCTCGGCGCGGTCCTTCCAGCGCGCCACCCAGGCGCCTTGCGCGCGCAGCGGCCCCCAGGCGGCGATGGCGCATTCCGTGCCGCAGGACAGCCGCGTGAGCGGTCGCTGCGCCGGCCAGTGCGGCTTCAGGGGCTGGCCCGCGAAGGCGGCCAGCAGGTTGTGCGCCAGTGTGGCGCCGGCGCGCGCCGAGGTGGTGGCGGCGTCGGGGTAGGCGTGGTCGTCGCGGCGTGCGGCGGGGCCCGCGGCGAAGACCTGCGGGTGGCTCGTGCTCTGTTGGAAGCGGTTCACCAGCACCTGCCCGCCCTCGGCCAGCGCGAGCGGCGTGCCGCGCAGCCAGGCGGGCGCCTGCGCGGCGCCGGCCACCAGGGGCACGTCGCAGCGCAGCAGCGCGCCATTGGCCAGGCGCACGCCCTCGACCGTGATGCCCGTGCAGCGTTCGTTGAGCACGTGGATGCGCTGGCGCTTGAGCTCGCGCCGCACGCGCGAGGCCACGTCGGGCGGCAGCTCGCCGGCCAGCGCGCCGCCGTCGGTGAGCAGGGTGAGGATGCTGCCGGGCAGGCCCTCGGCGCGCAGGCGCTGGGCGGCGGCGAAGACCAGTTCGATGGCGGCCGCGCCCGAGCCGATGACGGCGATGGACAGCGGCCGCTCGCGCGCCATGTCGACCACGCGCGGCCACAGACCCAGGAAAGCCTCGCTGGGGTAGCGCGCCAGCGCCTGCTCGCGCGCGCCGGGCAGGCGCTGCTCCAGCGCCTCGCGGTCGGTGCTGGCCGCGGTGTCCAGCGACAGCAGGTCGAAGGGCAGTTCGAGGGCGGCGCCACCGTCGGCCGGCGCGGCATGCACGCGCCGGCCCTCCAGGTCGAGCGCGAGGCAGCGCCCGGGCACCCAGCGGGCGTGGGCCAGGGTGAGCAGGCCCGACAGGCCCACGCGGCAGGCGTCGGCCGTGTACCGTCCCGCGACCACCGCCGGGACCAGGGGTTCGTGCACGGGCGCGGGAGGTGGTGCCAGCAGGGTGACCTGCAGGTCGGCTGGGTGGTGCCGCGTCAGCCGGGCCAGCACCTCGCGGTGGGCCGGGCCGGCGCCGATGAGAACGAGTCGGGTGATGCCGCTGCGCATGGGCCGCGATGGTACGGCCCCCGCGCCGGCGGGCTCAGCGAGGCCCGTGACGCCCCCGCCAGTGGTCCAGCGACCAGCGCCCCGGCCCGAACAGCGCCAGCGCTGCCAGCAGCGCGCCCCAGGTGAGGTGCTGCTGGAAGGCCGCTGGCGCGATCTCGCTCAGGCTGAGCACCGCCACCACGTTGACGACCGACAGCCCCAGCGCGGAAAAGCGCCCGGCCAGGCCCAGGGCCAGCAGCACCGGCAGCACCAGCTCGCCGGCCGTGCCCAGCGGCGCGGCCAGGGCCGGTGGCAGCAGGGGCACGTGGTATTCCTCGGTGAACAGCAGCAGGGTGGTGTCCCAGTCGCGGACCTTGGTCAGGCCCGAGAGGAAGAAGACCTGGGCGATGTAGAGCCGCGCCAGCAGCGCGCCCAGGGGCTGGGCGGCGTCGAGCAGGCGGGCCAGGGGCCGCCAGCCGGCGGCGATGCGGTGGCTGAAGGTGTTCGTGTTCATGGGTGGGCTCCGTCGGGGGTGTTGGGGCGGGGATCGGACACGGGCGCCACGCCCACGCACAGGCCGCTGCGCACGGCCTCGCGCAGCCAGCCGAGGGCGTCGATGGGGGCGGCGTCCAGGGCCTGCGCGAGCGTGCGGCCGACCAGCAGCGCGGCCTCGAAAGGCGCGATGGCGTGGTCCAGCGGCGTGAGCCGAACGGCCTGGCCCTGGCGCCAGACGCGCACGTTCTCGGCCACGCCGTCGCGCAGGCGGCGCGCGGCGGTGGCGAGGTCGGGCTCGCCGTGCAGGTGGGCGTCGAGCAGGCTGAGCACGGGCCAGGGGCTCAGCACCACGGCGGTGCCGGGCGCGAACCGCAGGCACAGGCGCTCGGGCGGTTCGCGTTCGAGCCAGGCGAAGCTGGCGGCGTCGGCGCGGGCGCCCTCGGCGCGGGTGGCGCCATGCAAGGCCCATTCGAGGCGCGCGACGTCGGGCAGGTAGGGCAGGTGGGCGAGGCCGGGCTGGTCCGCCATGAACCCGGCCAGCGCGCCACCCCATTCGCCGAGCTCGCCGCGCGTGGGTGGGTGGTGGTGCCACAGGGCGCGCGCGAGCGTGGCGAAGGTGTCCTCGCCCAGCAGCGCGGCGACCACGGGGTAGGTGTCGATCAGGGCGCGTTCGGCGTGGGCGTGGGCGTTGGCGCGGTAGGCGCCGAGGCCGGGGCCGTGCCAGCGGGACTGGGGCCCGGGTGGGCGGGCCCGCAGCAGGGCGTCGAGCAACCCGCGCTGCTGGCGGGCGAGCCGGGCGTTCATGCGCAGGCCTCCGGGATGCGCGCGTTCAGCGCATCGACAGCCAGGGCCCGCGCGTGGGCGGCCTCGTCCAGCAGCACCGCCAGCGCGGGCAGGTCGGTGTCCCATTCGATCAGTGTCGGCACGGCACCGAAGCGTGCGACGGCGTGCCGGTACGCCTGCCACACCAGCGGGGACACGCGGCTGCCGTGGTCGTCGATCACGAGGTCGCCGCGGTCGTGGTGGCCGGCGAGGTGCAGCTCGGCCACGCAGGCGGGCGGTACCGCGTCGAGCCAGGCGCGCACGGCGGGCAGCGCTGCCTGGGCGCGCCCGGCGCGTTGCTCGTTCAGCGCGTTGACGACCAGGTTGTTGACGTCCACCAGCAGCCGGCAGCCCGTGCGCCGGCTCAGGGCCGCGAGGAAGTCGGCCTCGGTCATGTCGGCCACGGGCCAGTGCACATAGGCCGACAGGTTCTCCACCGCGATCGGGCGGCGCAGCCGGTCCTGCACGCGCTGCACGTTGGCGCACAGCACGGCGAGCGCGGCGCGCGTGAAGGGCAGGGGCAGCAGGTCGGCGGCGTGCACGGTCTGGCCTCTCCAGGTGCCGCGCGCGAAGCTGGCGTGCTCGCTCACGAAGCGCGGTTCGGTGGCCGCCACGAGTTCGGTCAGCCGGTCCAGGTGCCAGGGGTCGAGGCCCTCGGCCGAGCCCAGCGACAGGCCCACGCCGTGCAGGCTCAGGCCGTAGGACTCGCGGGCCTTCAGCAAGGGCGCCCTGAGGGCCGCGTGGGGCGCGAAGAAGTTCTCTGCGTGCACCTCGATGAAGTCGAGCGCGGGCCGCTGCTCGAGCAGCGCGCGCTGGTGCGGCGCGCGCCAGCCGATGCCCAGCGCTGGCGCGGCGGCCTCGTGTGCGGGGGCGGTCGGCATGGCGTGCGGCTTGATGCGGTCAGCCCTTCATCGAAGCCTTCTTGGCCTCGTCGGCCGACAGGCCGCCCATCTGTTTGCAGGTGCCTGCGGGCACGTACTTCCAGTCGCCCTTGTCCATGTCCATCTTGGCCTGGCCCGCGCAGGAGTGCGTGCCCGCGAGATTGGCGCAGTCGTTCTGCCCGGCCTTGGCGATGCCGTAGCACTTCTCCTTGCCGCTGTTCTGCGCCAGCGCGGGGGTGGAGAGCAAGGCCAGCGACATCAGGGAGCCGGCGGCGGCGGCGAGGAATTGGCGTTGGTTCATGGGAGGGACTCCTCAGACCCAGTGCCCACCGCGCGATGGCTCGGTGCAGGCGATCTGGTGGGTGTGTGTCGCGGCGGCGCGTGGGTTCTTACACCGCCTGTCGTGGCGCACCGCCGCCGCCTTCACCTACACTGCCGCGCCATGCCTTCTCCAACGTTCGAACAGGAAGTGGCCGCGTCGCGCGGCTACCTCATGAAGTTCGCGCGCCTGCAGCTGCGCAACGAGACCTGGGCCGAGGACGCGGTGTCCGAAACCGTGCTCGCGGCCATCGCCAAGCCGCAGGCCTTCGAGCGCCGCGCGCAGCTGCGGACCTGGCTCGTGGGCATCCTCAAGCACAAGATCGTCGACGCGCTGCGCCACCAGGGGCGCGAGGTGGCGCTGGGGCAGGGCGAGGACGATCGGGCCGATCCGCTGGATCACTTGCCTTTCGACGCCGGCGGGCACTTTGCCGAGCGCCCGGCGGATTGGGGCAATCCCGAACAGGACCTGGGCAGCCGCCAGTTCCTGAGCGTGCTGGAGGCCTGCACCGAGAAACTTCCCGCCGCGCAAGGGCGCCTGTTCCTGATGCGCGAGTGGCTGGAGATGAGCAGCGAGGAGATCTGTAAGGCGCTGTCGCTCACGCCGACCAACCTGTACGTCCAGTTGCACCGGGCCCGCCTGCGCCTGCGCGAGTGCCTCGAACTCAACTGGTTTGCCCGCCGAGACGCCGCATGAAGCCCCTCTACCCATTGCGCCGCACCTGCAAGGAAGCCGTCGCGCTCATGATCGCGCGCGAGGACCGCGAGCTGCCGCGCCTGGAGCGCTGGGCCCTGCGGCTGCACCTGGTCGTGTGCAAGGCCTGCCCCAGTTTCGAGCGGCAGCTGCTGACCATGCGCCAGGCCATGGGCGCCTGGCGCCACTACAGCGACGACGAGTCCCGCTGAGCCGAGCCTGCGCGCTCGCGCGTGGAGCCATCAACCGTTCGCCTCTCGGGCAAAGCCCCCAACGCCTCCAGGTGCGCAGCAAGCTTGCGCTGCGACAAACACGCCCGCCCTCTTGTGCACGACAGTGTCTTCGCATGGGATCGACCCATGAGCGCTTCAACAACCACTGAAGAGGATGCGTGATGAAGAAACTTTCGATGGCGGCGATGTTGGCCGCGGCCTTGCTGGGCGTGGGTGCTCAGGCCCAGGACCAGACACGAGACCAGATACGAGACCAGACGCAGGACCAGACGCGCGAGCTCTTGCGCGATCAGAACATCTACGGCTACCAGCTGATGACGCCCGCCGAGCGGGAGCAGTACCGCGCCCGTATGCGCGCCGCGCAAACCAATGAGGAGCGGGAACGCATTCGCGCGGAGAACCATGAGCGCATGGAAGCGCGGGCCCGCGAGAAAGGCGTCAACTTGCCCGATGTGCCGCCGCCCGGCCGCGGTCCCGGATTGGGCCCTGGCTCCGGCTCCGGCCCGGGCAGCGGAGGCGCTGGCCCCGGTGGCAGTGGATCCGGTCGCGGCCGTTGAGGCAGGCCGGCGGGCTTAGCTGAGCAGGGCCTGCGCGTACTCGCGCGCGTCGAAGGTTTCCAGGTCCTCGAGTTTTTCGCCCACGCCGATGAAGTACACCGGCACCGGCCGCTCGCGCGCGATGGCGCAGAGCACGCCGCCCTTGGCCGTGCCGTCCAGCTTGGTGATGACCAGGCCGGTGAGCTGCAGCGCCTCGTCGAAGGCCTTGACCTGCGCGAGCGCGTTCTGGCCGGTGTTGCCGTCGATGACCAGCAGCACCTCATGGGGCCCCGTGGGATCGGCCTTGTTCACCACGCGCTTGATCTTGCGCAGCTCCTCCATCAGGTGAAGCTGCGTGGGCAGGCGGCCGGCGGTGTCGACCAGCACCACGTCCTTGCCGCGCGCCCGGCCGGCGCTCACCGCGTCGAAGCACACGGCGGCCGGGTCGCCGCCTTCCTGGGTGACGATGTCGACCGTGTTGCGGTCGGCCCAGACCGCCAGCTGTTCGCGCGCCGCGGCGCGGAAGGTGTCGGCGGCGGCCAGCAGCACGCTCGCGCCTTCGTCGGCCAGGTGGCGCGTGAGCTTGCCGATGGAGGTGGTCTTGCCCGCGCCGTTCACGCCCGCGACCATGATCACGGTGGGCTTGTGCTCGCCGATGACCAGGGGTTTCTGCAAGGGCTTGAGCAGGTCGGCGATGGCCTCGGCCAGCAAGGCCTTCACGGCGGCGGGCTCGGTGGCCTTGGCCTCTTTCACGCGGCGGCGCAGGTCGTTCAGCAGGTGCTGCGTGGCCGACACGCCGCTGTCGGCCATGAGCAGGGCGGCCTCGAGCTCGTCGTACAGGTCCTCGTCGATGCGCGTGCCCGTGAACACGGTGGCGATGCCGCTGCCGGTGCGCCGCAGGCCGGACTTGAGGCGGTCGAGCCAGCCCTGGCGCGGGGCCGCGGGCGCGTCCACCGGGGCGGGCAGGGGCGCGGGGACGGGCGCCGGCACCGCCACGGGCGTCGGCGCCGATGGGTGGGCGGGACCGTCCGCGGGGGGCTGGGCGGCCGGCGCTTCAGGCGGGGGCGCGGGATTTTTTTTGCGAAAGAACGAGAACATTTCAGAATCTCTGGAATCCTTGGGATTCTATGAAACGCCTCCCGACGCTCCTGGGGCTGGTGCTGGCCGCGTCCATCGCGCGCGCGGCGCCCCCCTCCAACGCCGCCCCGGCGGTCCAGCAATTCACCCTCGCCAACGGTATGTCGCTGATCGTGCGGCCCGACCACCGCGCGCCCACGGCCGTGCACATGCTGTGGGTGCGCGTGGGCGCCATGGACGAGGTCGACGGCACCTCGGGCGTGGCGCACGCGCTCGAGCACATGATGTTCAAGGGCAGTGCCACGCTCAAGCCGGGCGAGTTCTCCGAGCGCGTGGCCGCGCTGGGCGGCCAGCAGAACGCCTTCACCAACCGCGACGCCACGGCCTACCACGAGCAGGTGCCGGCCGACCGGCTGGAGGCGGTGATGGCGCTCAATGCCGACCGCTTCGCCAGCAACCAGTGGCCCGACATCGAGTTCACGCGCGAGATCGAGGTGGTCAAGGAAGAGCGGCGCCAGCGCACCGAAGAGTCGCCGCGCGCGCGCCTGTTCGAGGCCTTCAATGCGATGGTCTGGCAGGCCAGTCCCTACCGCCGGCCCATCATCGGCTGGATGAGCGACATCGACGCCATGACACCGCAGGACGTGCGCGACTTCCACCAGCGCTGGTACGTGCCGGCCAACGCGGCCGTGGTGGTGGCCGGCGACGTGGACCCGCAGCGCGTGCGCGAGATCGCCGAGCGAACCTACGGGCGCATCCCGGCGCGCGCCGTGCCCGCGCGCAAGCCGCGCACGGAACCGGCCCAGCAGGGCCCGCGCCGGCTGGAGTACCGGGCCGTGGCCGACCAGGCCCTGGTGGTGCTGGCCTGGCACGCGCCGCGCTACAGCGGCAAGGACGACGCGGCCAGCCGCGACGCGCTGGCGCTGGCGGTGCTGTCGGGCGTGCTCGACGGCTACAGCGGTGCGCGCCTGGAGCGCGCGCTGGTGCAGGGGCAAGGCACGGGCGGGCAGCGCATCGCCGACAGCGCCAGCTCGGGTTACGGCCTGATGGGGCGCGGACCGCAGGTGTTCACGGCCTCGGCCGTGCCGGCGCGCGGCGTCACGCCCGAGGCCACCATGGCCGCGCTCAAGGCCGAGATTCAGCGGATCGCGCGCGAAGGCGTGAGCGAGGAGGAGCTGCAGCGCGTGAAGACGCAGTGGACCGCGTCCGAGGTCTACAAGCTGGACTCGGTCTTCAGCCAGGCGCAAGAGCAAGGCAGCTACTGGGTCAACGGCCTGCCCACCGACGCGGGCGAACGCCTGATGGCGGGCCTGCGGGCCGTGACGGCCGAGCAGGTGCGCGCGGTGGCGGGCCGCTACTTCACGGACCGCACGCTCAACACCGGCGTGCTGGTGCCCGAGGCCCGGGCGGCGGAGGGCCGGCCATGAAAACGATGCGAGCCATTCGCCAAACGCTGGCCGCGCTGGGCCTGGCGCTGGGCCTGGGAGCGGCCTGGGCGGCCATCCCCATCGAGCATTGGGTGCACGCGAGCGGCACCCGGGTCTACTTGGTCAACAGCCCCTCGATCCCGATGGTCGACGTGCAGATGGACTTCGACGGCGGCAGCCGGCGAGAGCCGGCGGACCGCGCGGGCCTCGCCAATGCCACGGCCGGCCTGCTGACGGGGGGCGTGGCCGCCTACGAGGGGCAGCCCGCGCGCGACGAAAACGCGCTGGCGGCGGCCTGGGTGGACCTGGGCGCGCAGTTCGACGCGAGCGCGGGCAGCGACCGCTTCTCGGTGCAGCTGCGCAGCCTGACCGACCCGGCGATCCTGCCGCGCGCCGTGGCCCTGGCGGCCCAGCAACTGGCGCGGCCCACCTGGCCCGAGGCGGTGTGGCAGCGTGACCGCGAGCGCTCGGTGGCGGCGCTGCGCGAGGCGCTGAACCGACCCTCCACCGTGGCCGGCCAGGCCTTCGGGCGCGCGGTGTACGGCGACCACCCCTATGGCCGCTTCGCCACGCCCGAGACCCTGGCCGCCATCGCCGTGGACGACATGCGCGGCTTCTACCGCCGCCACGTCACGGCCTGCCGCGCGCAGGTGGTCATGGTGGGCGCGGTGGACCGCGCGGGCGCCGAGCGCATCGTCGACGCGCTGGTGCGCGCCATCGCGCCGAACGGCTGCGCCGAGCTGCCGCCGGTGGCCGAGGTGAAGCCCCTGGCCGCGTCCACGGAACAGCGCCTGCCCATGGCCGCCGCGCAGGCGCAGGTGCTCATGGGCCAGCCCGGCATCAAGCGCGACGACCCGGACTTCTTTCCCCTGCTCGTGGGCAACCACATCCTGGGTGGCAGCGGCTTCACCTCGCGCCTGACGCAGGAGGTGCGCGAGAAGCGCGGCCTGACCTATGGCGTGTACAGCTACTTTTCGCCCGGCCGCCACGCGGGGGCCTTCCAGATCGGCCTCAGCACCCGGCCCGATCAGGCCGACGAGGCCGTGCGCGTGGTGCGCGAAACCCTGGCGCGCTACGTGAGCGACGGCCCCAGCGAGGCCGAGCTCCAGGCCGCCAAGGACTACCTCATCAACGGCTTCGCGCTGCGCTTCGACAGCAACCGCAAGCTGCTCGACAACGTGGTCAACATCGCCTGGAACGGCCTGCCGCTGGACTACCTCGACACCTGGACGCAGCGCGTGCGCGCGCTGAGCGTGGACGAGGTGCGCCGCGCCATGCAGCGGGTGGTGAAGCCCGATCGCCTGGCCACGGTCGTCGTCGGGGCGAAATAGGCACCATCCCCGCCGCGCTTCGCGCGACGCCCTCAAGGGGGCGACACCAGCCGCCCGGCGAAGCCGGCCCGACAGTGTCCCCGCCTGGGGGCTGGCGCACCCAGTAAGCTCGCGGGCATGAAACGGAACTCGGGCGCGCCGCCGCAGGAAGTCCGCCTGCTCGGCGGGCAATGGAAACGCAGCAAGCTGCCCGTGGCCGATCGGCCCGGGCTGCGGCCCACGCCCTCGCGCGTGCGCGAGACCCTGTTCAACTGGCTGGGCCAGGACCTGAGCGGCTGGCGCGGCCTGGACGCCTTCGCGGGCACGGGCGCGCTGGGGTTCGAGGCCGCCTCGCGCGGGGCGCGCGAGCTGCTGATGGTGGAGCAAGAGCCCGCGCTGGTGGTGCAGCTGCAGGCCGTGCGCGCGCGCCTGAAGGCCGAGGCCGTGCGCGTGCAGCGCGGCGACGGCCTGGCGGCCCTGCGCGCGGCGGCGGGGCAGGGCCTGGACGTGGTCTTCCTCGACCCCCCTTTCGAGGCCAGCGGCCTGTTCGAGCCCGCGCTGCGCGCCGCGCGCGAGGCCGTGTCGGCCGAGGGATTCGTCTACCTGGAGGCCCCGCGCCCCTGGACCGAGGCCGAATTGGCGCCTCTGGGCCTGGCCCTGCACCGGCACGGCCGCGCGGGCGCCGTGGCCTTTCACCTGCTGCGCCCGGTCGCGCCCTGAGCCCACGGGATAATCCCCCCATGCCCGAGACCACCGCCCGCATCGCCGTCTACAGCGGCACCTTCGACCCCATCACCCTCGGCCACGAGGACGTGGTGCGCCGCGCCGCCGGCCTGTTCGACGAGGTGATCGTGGCCGTGGCCGTGGCCCACCACAAGAAGACCCAGTTCGGCGTGAACGAGCGCCTGGCGATGGTGGCGCAGGCCGCGCAGCGCCTGCCGGGCCGCGTGCGCGCGCTGCCCTTCGACGGGCTGATCATGGACTTCTGCCGCGAGCATGGCGCCCAGGCCGTGGTGCGCGGTATCCGCAACCTCACCGACTTCGACTACGAAGCGCAGATGGCGGCCATGAACCGCAAGCTGCACCCGGGCGTGGAGACGGTCTTCCTGCTGCCGCAGGCCGACCTGCAGTGCATCAGCAGCACCCTGGTGCGCGAGATATCCAAGCTCGGCGGCGACGTGTCGACCATGGTGCATCCCTCGGTGGCCGCGCGGCTCGTGCCGCCGCCGCTGCAGGCCTGAGGGGAGGACCGCCATGGCGCTGATGATCACCGACGAGTGCATCAACTGCGACGTCTGCGAGCCCGAGTGCCCGAACCAGGCGATCTCCATGGGCGAGGAGTTCTACGTGATCGAGCCCTCGCGCTGCACCGAGTGCGTGGGCCACTTCGAGGAGCCGCAGTGCGTGCAGGTCTGCCCTGTGTCCTGCATCCCGGTCAACCCGGCGCACGTGGAGTCCAAGGAGACGCTGTGGCAGAAGTACCAGCGCCTGCAGAAGGCCGGTCAGGGCTTGTCGTCGGCCTCGGGTGAGGCACCACCGGCCTGAGGCGGCGCGGCGGGCCGCGGCGGCTTCGGCCGGGGCGGCTTGCTGGTGTGGATCAGGGCGGTGGCCTTGTCCATTTCGCCCGCGATGAGTTGGGGCAGGGCCTTGAGGCAGCGGTCCAGCGCCTGCGCGATGGCGATGCGGTCGTCGGGCGAGGGCTTCTTGAGCACCCAGTTCGCCACCTCGTTCTTGTTGCCCGGGTGGCCGATGCCGATGCGCAGGCGCCAGTAGTCGGCGCTGCCCAGCTGCGCGTGGATATCGCGCAGGCCGTTGTGGCCCGCGTGGCCGCCGCCCTTCTTGAGCTTGGCCTCGCCGGGGGGCAGGTCCAGCTCGTCGTGCACCACCAGCACCTCCTCGGGCGCGATCTTGTAGAAGCGCGCCAGCGAGCCCACCGATTTGCCCGAGAGGTTCATGAAGGTCTGCGGCTCGACCAGCCAGACCGTCTGGCCGCCCACGTTGGCGCGCGCCACCAGGCCGAAGTGCGAGCGCTCCATCTGCAGCGAGACCTTGAGCAGGCGCGCGGCCTCGTCCACCCACCAGAAGCCGGCGTTGTGCCGCGTCTGTTCGTACTCGGGGCCCGGGTTGCCCAGGCCGGCGATGAGCTTGATCATGGGGCGCGATTGTCCCAAAAGAAAAGGCCCGCGCGGGGCGGGCCTTGGGGGGAGGGGAAGTGGGTTCCGGCGCCGGGCCGCCCCAAGCCGGGACGCGCCCCCAGGAGGAGCGGCGACCCGTGCAGCGGCGCAGCGTGGGGAACCTGTTTACTTCTTGCCCTTGCCCTTCTTCTTGTCGTCGGCGGGAGCGGCGGCCACCGGTGCGGCCACCACTTCTTCCACCGGCTCCACCACCGTGGCGACGGTGATGTCCTTGCGGCCGTGGGTGACGATCTTCACGCCCTTGGGCAGCTTGATGTCGCCGGCGTGCACGGTGGCACCCTTGGTGACCTGGCTCAGGTCCACGGTGATGTGCTCGGGCAGCTGGGTGGCCAGGCACTCGATCTCGATGTCGTTGATCACGTGGTTGACCAGGCACTTGTCGAGCTTGACGGCCGGCGACTCTTCGGCACCGGTGAAGTGCAGCGGCACCTTCTTGCGCAGGCGGGTCTTGTCGTCCACGCGCTGGAAGTCGACGTGCAGCACCTGCGGCTTGAACGGGTGGTATTGCACATCGCGCAGCAGGACCTTCTCGACCTTGCCGTTGAGCTCCATGTCGAGGATGGAGGCGTGGAAAGCTTCCTTCTTGAGGGCGTGCCACAGCGCGTTGTGATCGAGTTCGATCGAGACGGGGGCGGTGGTGCCACCAAAAACGATACCGGGCGCGCGACCGGTGATGCGCAGGCGGCGGCTCGCACCCGTGCCCTGCTTGGCGCGCTCGAAAGCGACGAATTGCATGACTGACTCCAGTTGAGGGGTTCCGCGACCAGAACGCCTCGGGTTGACGAAGGCCGCCTGGTGGCGGCCGGGGCTATCGTCCGTCGATCAGAACAGGTTGTCCTGGTCGGCGAACAGACTCATGACCGACTCGCCCGAGGCAATGCGCGCGATCGACTCGGCGATCAGCGGCGCCACGGAGAGCTGGCGGATCTTGCCGCAGGCCTGGGCGGACTGCGACAGGGGAATGGTGTTGGTGACGACCACCTCGTCGAGCGCGCTGCCCTTGGCGATGCGCTCGATGGCGGGGCCCGAGAAGATGGGGTGCGTGCAGTAGGCGTAGACCTTCTTGGCGCCGCGCTCCTTGAGCACCTCGGCCGCCTTCACCAGCGTGCCGGCGGTGTCGATCATGTCGTCCATGATCACGCAGTTGCGGCCTTCGATGTCGCCGATCACGTGCATCACCTCGGACACGTTGGCCTTGGGGCGGCGCTTGTCGATGATGGCCATGTCGCAGTTGAGCTGCTTGGCCAGCGCGCGCGCGCGCACCACGCCGCCCACGTCGGGCGAGACCACCAGCAGGTCTTCGTAGTTCTTGGTGCGCAGGTCGCCCAGCAGCACGGGCGAGGCGTAGATGTTGTCGACCGGGATGTCGAAGAAGCCCTGGATCTGGTCGGCGTGCAGGTCCATGGTCAGCACGCGCTGAACGCCCACGGTCTGCAGCATGTTGGCCACGACCTTGGCGCTGATGGGCACGCGGCTGGAGCGCGGGCGGCGGTCCTGGCGGGCGTAGCCGTAGTAGGGGATGACGGCGGAGATGCGCTCGGCCGAGGCGCGCTTGAGCGCGTCGACCATGATAAGCAGCTCCATCAGGTTCTCGTTCGTGGGCGCGCAGGTGGACTGCACCACGAACACATGGCGGGCGCGCACGTTCTGGGTGATCTCGACGGTGACCTCGCCGTCGGAGAAGCGGCCCACGGTGGCCGCGCCGAGCTGCGTGCCCAGGTGCTGGGCGATCTCGGCCGCCAGCACGGGGTTCGCGTTGCCGGTGAAGATCATGTAATCCGGGGGCTGAACTTGCATGGCATTCCCAGCGGTCTGGCGGCCACCGGCGGGGCCGCGATCAAAAAACAACGGCCATCAACGATGGCCAGTGTGAGTGATGTCAGAAAAACGGTGGCAGGGGAGGAAGGACTCGAACCCTCGCATGCCGGAATCAAAATCCGGTGCCTTTACCAACTTGGCGACTCCCCTACGCTGGAGATCCGTGGCGAAACCACGAACCACCGAATTGTCGCAGGTTGCTCAACCGCTGCGCCGTCTGGTGGGCCGGCCGTTCAGCCGTCGCACCAATCGAGCAATGGATGGGCATCCATGTTGCTGCAAACCCGCACCTGCCAGGACGCTGGCGCCGGACCGAGAACCGGGTTCGCGCCGCACGGTGCGAACACCGCCGTTCCCGAACCGGTCATGCGCCCCGACAGACCTTGGTCTGTCAGCCAGTGAAGGCATTCACCGACCTCGGGGCACAGGGCCCGTGCCACCGGCTCCAGATCGTTGTGGCCGAAGGCCATCAGCGAATCGAGGTTGCCGTTTGCAGCAAAGCCTTGGATTGTAGCAGTTTTCGAATCGCGTTTGAGCGCTGGGTCGGCAAAGATCTGCGGCGTCGACGCTCCCCCTGGGGGTTTGACCAGCACGAGGTGGCCGCGCGGCAGCGCGATGGGCGTCAGGCGCTCGCCGATGCCTTCGACCCAGGCGTGATGTCCGCCGATGAAGAAGGGCACGTCGGCGCCCAGCGCGAGGCCGATGCGCGCGAGCGCCTCGCGCCGCAGGTTCAGGTTCCACAGCCGGTTGAGCGCCAGCAGCGTGCTGGCGGCGTCCGACGAGCCGCCGCCCAGGCCGGCCTGGGCCGGCAGGTGTTTGTCCAGGGTGATGCGCACGCCTTGCGTGCAGCCCGTGGCCTGGCGCAGGGCGCGGGCCGCGCGCACGCACAGGTCGTCCGCGGGCAGTGCGCCGGGCGTGCTGTCCACGCGCTCGATGGCGCCGCTGTCCAGGCGCTCGAAATGCAGGTGGTCGCACCAGTCGATGAGCATGAACACCGACTGCAGCTCGTGGTAGCCGTCCGGGCGGCGGCCCACGATGTGCAGGAACAGGTTGACCTTGGCCGGCGCGGGAACGTCGTACAGGCGCTTCATGGCTGCTCGAACACCAGCCGCAGCTCGGCCGAGGGCTGGGGCTGCTCGCGCCGGGCCACCAGGCGGCCGCTGGCGTGCTGCGAAAGGTCGACGCGCCAGCCGCCGGCCGCGGCGTCGCGGCCGGCCAGCCAGTCGAACATGGCCAGCACGGGCAGTGGGGCGCCGCTGAGTTCGGCGGTGAGCGCGTCCAGGCTGTCGCGGCGGGTGGTGTGATTGCCGCGCTGCAATTCGGCGCCCCGGGCGGACCAGCGCACCGTGGCCAGGGTCTGACCGAGCGCCGATGTGAGCTGCAACTCGCCGGTATCGGCGCTGCCGCGCAGGTCGAACAGGGCCGAGAAGGCTTGGGGCGGCGCGCTGTCCACGCGCAGCGCGAGCCGACCGGTCCAGGCGGTTTCGCCGGGCGCGCGCGGGCGGCGTGGCGTGGCGCAGCCGGCGAGGGCGGCGGCCAGGGCGACCATGGCCGAACGCCGGGTGAAGGCGCAGGCCGGCGTCACGGCTCGACGTTCAGGCGCTTGAGCGTGCTCTTCAGCGTCTCGTTGTCGCCGGCGAGCGCCAGGCCCTCCCGCCAGACGCGGCGGGCGTCGTCGCGCTGCCCCTTCACCCAGAGCACCTCGCCCAGGTGGGCGGCGATCTCGGGGTCGGGGCGCTTGCCATAGGCGTCGCGCAGGATGTTCAGCGCGCGCTCGGTGTTGCCCAGGCGGAACTCGACCCAGCCCAGGCTGTCCTGGATGTAGGCGTCGTTGGGCGCCATGGACACGGCCTTTTCGATGAGCTGCTTGGCCTCAGGCAGGCGCTCGTTGCGGTCGGCCAGGGAGTAGCCCAGCGCGTTGTAGGCGTGGTGGTGGTTCGGATCGATGGCAATGAGCTGGCGCAGCAGGCGCTCCATGTCGGCGGGCTGGCCGGCCTTGTCGCCCATCATGGCCTGCTCGTAGAGCAGCTCGGTGTCCTGCGGGAAGCGCTGCACGGCTTCGCCGTAGACCTGGTAGGCCTCGCGCCAGGCCTTGAACTCGCGCAGCAGCTGGGCTTCGCTGATCAGCTTGAGGCGCGCGTCGTCGGGCCGGCGCTCGGGCTGGTTGCGCAACAGGGCGCGGGCCTCATCGAGCCGGCCCTGGCGGGCCAGAACCGAGGCGCGGCGCATCTGCGCGGCCATGATTTCCTCGGGGTTGTCGATGCGGTCGATCCAGGCGTTGGCGGCGATGTAGTCTTGCTGCTTCTCGGCGATCTCGGCCTTGAGCAGGTAGGCCTGAGTGAGCGCGCGGCGCGTGCGCTCGTCGTTGGCGTCGCGCACCAGCTGCAGGTAGGTGTCGAGCGACACGTTGGCGGCGGGCAGGGCGTTGTCGCGCACCTGGAGCATGCCCAGCAGCAGCCAGGGGTCGGGCTGCTGCGGCGCGCGGGTGGTGAGCCGCTCCAGTTGCACGCGCGCGTCGCGCAGGCGACCCAGGTCCAGCAGCACGCGGGCGTAGGCGGTGGAGATGGTGGTGTTGGCGGGGTCCTTGGCGCGGGCGGCGTCGATGTGCTCGCGCACCACCGGCTCGGCCTCGGCCTGGCCGCGCTCCAGCAGTTCCAGCGCCAGCAGCGCGGGGTAGGGCGAGGTCGGGTCCACCGCGTGCCCGCGCCGCGCGGCGTCGGTGGCGGCGACCGGGCGGTCGAGGTCGAGTTCGAGCCGGCCGATGGTGGACCAGGCCGCGCCCGCGTGGGCCGGCTGGGTCAGGAAGGGGGCCAGGGCCTCGCGCGTGGCGGCCAGCACCTGGGCCTTGTCGCTCACCCGGGCGTACATCTGGGGAATGGCCGCGATGCCGCCGTTGCGGTCGTCGGCCGGCGTCGCCATCAGCACGGCGCGCAGGGGAGCCGCGGTCTCGCTCACCCGGCCCAGGGACAGCAGCGTGAGCAGCGTGAAGCGGCTGGCGTCGGCGTCGCTGGGGATGTCCCGGGCCCAGGCGCGCGCGGCGGCCAGCGCGGCGTCGACCTGGCGCGATTGCAGCGCGACCTCGACGGCCCGGCGGTAGAGCTCGGGGTTCTTCTGCTGCTGGGCCGCCTCGAGAAAGAGGGAGTAGCCCGCGCCGGGGTCGCCGCCGCGCACATTGAGCTCGCCCAGCAGCAGCTGATAGAACAAGGGCGCGTCGAGTGAGGAACTGCTGGCGGCCGGGTTGAGCGGGCTTTGTGCCAGGGCCGCCGGACCGGCCAATGCGCCGGCGCAGGCCAGCACGATCAGCGGGAGGCGAAGACGTCTGTGCAGCGGCGCGGGTTTCATCGGGTCATGATAATTGAAGGGTTTAAGGCCTTTGGTGTCTTGATCCCAATCCCCGGCGGGCGTTCCCCGCGCGCCGTCCCACCCCTTCCTTCGCCGAATCGCCGTGCCCGAATTGCCCGAAGTCGAGGTCACCCGACGCAGCTTTGCCGACCGCATCGCCGGCGCTTCCGTGCGCGCCGCCCGGTTGGGCAAGCCGCTGCGCTGGCCGCTGGGCGTGGCGCCCGAGGCGCTGGTGGGGCAGCGCGTGCGCTCGGTGGGGCGGCGCGGCAAGTACCTGCTGGTGGAGATGGACGCCGGCTGGCTCCTGGTGCACCTGGGCATGTCGGGCAGCCTGCAGTTCGCGCCGGCGCTGCCGCCCCCCGGCCCGCACGACCACTTCGAGCTCGACACCAGCCAGGGCTTGCTGCGGCTGCACGACCCGCGGCGTTTTGGCGCGGTGGTTCACGTGCCTTCGCTGGACCACCCCCGCGCGGTCCAGCTGCTGGGCGGGCTGGGCGTGGAGCCGCTGGAGGCCGGCTTCGACCCCGTGCGCTTCCATCAGGCCTTGCGCCGGCGGCGCGCACCCATCAAGCAGGTGCTGCTGGCGGGGGACATCGTGGTCGGCGTGGGCAACATCTACGCCAGCGAGGCGCTGTTCAGCGCCGGCATCCGGCCGACCACGCGGGCCGATCGCATCAGCGGCCCGCGCGCCGCGCGGCTGCACGCGGCCATCGTCCAGGTGCTGCAGCGCGCCCTGGCCGTGGGCGGGAGCACCCTGCGCGACTTCGTCAGCGCCGATGGCCAGAGCGGCTACTTCCAGCTCGACACCATGGTCTACGACCGCGCCGGCCAGCCCTGCCGCCAGTGCGCGACGGCGATCCGGACCATTCGCCAGGGCCAACGTTCGACCTACTTTTGCCCGCTCTGCCAGGCCCGCTGACCATGCGTCCCCGATGGGCGGCCCTGCCGAGGGGTGGGTGCTATATTGACCGATCGCCCGCAAAGCACTGCCGCATGAGTTTCATTCAAGCCTTTGATCAGCACGGCGCCTGGCGCAAGCAGTTCGCGCTGCGCCTGAAGCTCCTGTCCGAATGGCTGGCCGACCACGACCTGATGGAGCCGGGCATCCGCGAGCGGCTGGACCAGCTGCACGCGCAGATCAAGAACGACAAGATCACGGTCGCCTTCGTGGCCGAGTTTTCGCGCGGCAAGTCCGAGCTCATCAACGCCGTGTTCTTCGCGGGCTACGGCCGGCGCATCATGCCGGCGAGCGCGGGTCGCACCACCATGTGCCCCACCGAGCTGGCCTACGACGCCGACCTGCCCCCCTGTCTGCGCCTGCTGCCCATCGAGACGCGCCTGCAGCCGCAGTCCCTGCTCGACTGGCGCCACGCCCCGGCCAAGTGGGAGCGCGTCGACCTCGACGTGAACGACCCCAAGCAGCTCGCCAAGGCGATCCAGAAGGTGTCCGAGGTGCGGCATGTCCCGGTGGACGAAGCGCGCGCCCTGGGCTTCTGGCACGACGAACTGCCCGAGGACAACCCCTTGCCCGGCCCGGACGGCCTGATCGAGGTGCCGCGCTGGCGCCACGCGCTCATCAACATGGCGCACCCGCTACTCAAACAAGGCCTGGTCATCCTGGACACGCCGGGCCTCAACGCCATTGGCGCGGAACCCGAGCTCACCGTGAGCCTGCTGCCCCAGGCGCACGCGGTGGTGTTCATTCTGGCGGCCGACACGGGCGTGACCAAGTCCGACCTGAGCATCTGGCGCCAGCACCTGGCCACCCTGGGCGACGGACAGGCTTCGCGCCTGGTGGTGCTCAACAAGATCGACACCATGTGGGACGCGCTGAGCTCGCCCGAGCAGGTGCAGCTGCAGATCGCCGCGCAACGCGCCGATTCGGCCGAGATCTTGGGCGTGCCGCAGTCGCAGGTGCTCGCGGTGTCGGCCCAGAAGGGCTTGCTCGCCAAGGTCAACCGCGACGAGGAGCTGCTCAAGGCCAGCCAACTGATCGACCTGGAGCGCGCGCTCGGCGAAGGCCTGCTGGGCCAGCGCCGCCGCATCCTGGGTGCGGCCGTGGCGTCCGGCGTCGAGGCGCTGCGCGGCGAGGCCGGGCGCATGGTGCATTCGCGCCTGCGCGACCTGGTCGAGCAGATCCAGGAGCTGGACGGCCTGCGGGGCAAGAACGCGGGCGTGATCAAGCAGATGCGCCTGCGCATCGAACAGGAGCAGGCCGATTTCGACGCCAGCGGCGCCAAGATCCAGGCGGTGCGCTCGGTGCACCTGCGCCTGCTCAAGGACCTGTTCGCGTTGCTCAGCCCCTCGCACCTGAAGGCCGAGGTCGCCACGCTCGCGAAGCAGCTCAAGAGCCCCGGCATCAAGCTCGGCGTGCGCCGCGCCTACGACGGCACCTTCAACCGCCTGCGCGAAGACCTCGCGCGCGCCGATGAGATGGCCGGCGAGATCCAGTCCATGCTGGAAGGCAGCTTCAAGAACCTCAACGCCGAGTACGGCTTTTCGCTGCAGGCGCCGTCGTCGCCGCAGCTCGCGCTCTACCGCCGAGACCTCGACCTGATCGAGAAAAGCCACCTGCAGTACCTGAGCCTGGGCAACGCGCTGCGCCTGGCGCAGCCCGAGTTCGCCGAGCGCCTGGCGCGCGCGCTGATGAGCCGCCTGCGCGTGGTCTACGAGACCGCGGTCAACGAGGTCGAGCTCTGGAACAAGTCGGCCGCGGCCCAGCTCGACGCGCAGCTGCGCGAGCGCCGCCGCAACTTCACGCGCCGCATCGAGGCGGTCTCGCGCATCCAGCAGGCCGCCAGTGGCCTCGACGAGCGCATCCGCGAGTTGCAGGCGCAGCAGGCGGCGCTCAACCAGCTCGAGGCCAAGTTCGAGGAACTCACCGCGCACCTGCTCGCAGCGCCCGACGAAGAACCCGCCGAAGCCCTGGCGGCATGAGCGCCGCACGGCCGCCCGAAGGCGCTCGCACCGCAGTGCGCAGCACGGAGGTTTCTCAATGAGCGCCGCACGGCCGCCCGAAGGCGCTCGCACCGCAGTGCGCAGCACGCAAGGCAATCCCGTGCAGGCGCTGCCGGCGGACTTCGCGCCGCGCCTCATCCGCTGGCAGGCCCGGGACGGCCGGCACGGCCTGCCCTGGCAGGGCACGCGCGATCCCTACCGCGTCTGGCTGTCCGAGATCATGCTGCAGCAGACGCAGGTGTCGACCGTGCTGGCCTACTACCCGCGTTTCCTCGAACGCTTCCCCGACGTGGCCGCGCTCGCGGCCGCACCCATCGACGAGGTGATGGCCCTGTGGAGCGGCCTGGGCTACTACAGCCGCGCGCGCAACCTGCACCGCTGCGCGCAGGCGGTGGTGGCCGACCACGCGGGCCGCTTCCCCACCACGGCGGCCGGGTTGGAAGCGCTGCCGGGCATCGGCGCGTCCACGGCGGCGGCCATCGCGGCGTTCTGCTTCGGCGAGCGCGTGTCCATCGTGGATGGCAACGTCAAGCGCGTGCTGGCGCGCCTGCTGGCGTTCGACGGCGACGTGGGCCAGGCCGCGAGCCAGCGCGCGCTGTGGGACCTGGCCCAGGGTCTGCTGCCGCCCCAGCCGTCGGCTGAGGACATGCGCGCCTACACCCAGGGCCTGATGGACCTGGGCGCCACGGTGTGCACGCGCACACGCCCGCGCTGCGAGGTTTGCCCGGCGCGCGGGCTCTGCCTGGCCTTCGAGCGCGAGGCCATCGCGCGCTACCCCGTGAAAACGCGCCGTGTGCAGCGGCGCTTCGAGCGCTGGTGGCTGCTGTTCGCCGTGCGCGGTGATGCCGTGTGGCTGCAGCGCCGGCCCGAACGCGGCATCTGGGCCGGCCTGCACTCGCCCCCGGTGTTCGCGGGCGAAGACGACATGCGGGCTGCGGTGCCGGCCGGCTGGCCGTCGCACTGGACCGCCACCGAGCCGGTGGCCCACGCGCTGACCCACCGCGAACTGCAGCTGCTGCCGCATTGGGTGGCGGTGGACGAGGCCCCCGCCGGCTGGGCCGGCGAGTGGGTGAAGCGGTCGGCCTTGGCCGCGGTGGGCCTGCCGGCGCCGGTGCGCAGCCTGCTCGGCGGCGCCTGGGACCCTCAGGTCCTGGACCAGTAGTCGGCCTCGCGGTGGCGCACGCGCGCCACCCAGTCCTGGCCGAAGTGCGCGGCCAGGCGCTCCACCAGGAACACCGAACGGTGCTGACCGCCCGTGCAGCCGATGGCCACCGTGACGTAGCTGCGGTGGTCGCGTTCCATGTGGGGCAGCCAATGCCGCAGGAAGGTGCGGATCTGCTCCTCCATCGCCAGCACGTCGGGGCTGGCTTCAAGGAAACGCGCCACCGGCGCGTCGCGCCCGGTCAGGGGCTTGAGCAGCGGGTCGTAGTGCGGGTTGGGCAGCATGCGCACGTCGAACACGAAGTCGGCGTCCATGGGAATGCCGCGCTTGAATGCGAAGGACTCGAACACCAGCGTCATGGGCGTGCGCGTCGCGCCCACCAACTCCTTCACCTGGCTGCGCAGCTGCGCAGCGCGCGTGAGGCTGGTGTCCAGCACCAGGGCCTGCTCGCGCAACTCGGCCAGCAGCTCGCGCTCGTATTCGATGGCGTCGGTCAGCGCGCGGCGCTGGTCGTCGGTCTCCTGCAGCGACAGCGGGTGCAGGCGGCGCGTTTCGGAGAAGCGGCGCACCAGGGTGTCGGTGGTCGAGTCGAGGAACAGCGTGGTGAGGTGGACGTCGCGCGAGCGCAGCGCGGCCAGGCGGCGCGGCAGGCCGGGCAGCGACTGGGCGCTGCGCACGTCCATGGCGATGGCGACCTTGCGCACCCGGTCGTGGCGGTCCAGGTCGATGAAGGCCTCGAGCAACTCGGGCGGCAGGTTGTCGACGCAGTAGAAGCCCAGGTCTTCGAGGGCGGTGAGCGCGACCGACTTGCCCGAACCGGACATGCCGGTGATGACGACGAGTTCGGTGGGGGAGGGAGTGTTCATCAGGCCGACAAAAGCTCGCGCGCGTGCGCGAGCGAGATTTCAGAGCGTTCGTTGCCGCCGAGCATGCGCGCCAGTTCGCGCACGCGCGCCTCGGCGTCGATGGCCTGCACGCTGCTCAGGGTTTGCTGGCCCTGGCGCTGCTTGGCCACCAGCAGGTGGTGGTCGGCGCAGGCCGCCACCTGGGCCAGGTGGGTCACGGCCAGCACCTGCCTGTCCTGGCCGAGCTGGCGCAGCATCTGGCCGACCGTGTGCGCGACGGCGCCGCCGATGCCGGCGTCCACCTCGTCGAAGATCAGCGTGGGCGCCTGGCCGAGGCGGCTGGTGACGACCGAGATGGCCAGGGCGATGCGCGAGAGTTCGCCGCCCGAGGCGACCTTGGCCACCGGCTTGGGCGTGCTGCCGGCGTGGCCGGCCACGCGGAACTCCACCTGCTCCAGGCCGAACGACTGGGGTTCGGCCAGCGCTTGCAAGGCCACCTCGAACCGGCCGCCCTGCATGCCCAGGGTTTGCATGGCGTCGGTCACGGCGGCGGCCAGGCGCGGCGCGGCCTTCTGGCGCTGGCGGCCCACGGCGCGCGCGGCCTGGTCGAAGGCGGCGCGCGCGCTGGCTTCGCGCCGCTCCAGCGCGTCCAGGTCCAGGGTGTCGGCGAGGCGCTGGAGTTCGTGCTTCCACTGCGCGTGCAGCGTGGGCAGCTCCTCGGGCGTGGTGCGGTAGCGGCGGGCGAGCGAAAGCCAGGCGCCCAGGCGCTCGTCGAGCGCGGCCAGGGCGGAGGGGTCGAGTTCGGCGTGGCGCTGGTGCTGGTGCAGCTCGTGCACCGCGTCCTGCACCTGGGCCAGCGCGCCGTTCAGGGATTCGATGGTCTGGGCGAAGGCGGGCTCCACGTGCGCCTGGGCCTGCAGCGCGGCCACCGCGCGGCTGAGCAGGCGGGTGGCGCTGTCGTCCTGCTCGTCGAGCGCCTGCACGGCGGTTTCGGCGGCGTCGATCAGGGCCTGGGCGTTGGCCAGGCGACCGTGGCGCGTGTTCAGCTCGGCCCATTCGCCGGCCTGCGGGCCGAGCTTGTCGACCTCGGCGATCTGCCAGGCCAGGCGCTCGCTGTCCTGGCGCGCGGCGTCCTGCCGCTCGCGGGCCTCGCGCAGCGTGAGGGCGGCCTGGCGCCAGGCGGTCCAGGCCGCGTTCAAGGCGGTGGCGTCGATGCCAGCATAGGCGTCGAGCAGCTCGCGCACGGCCTCGGCCCGCGTGAGGCTCTGCCAGGCGTGCTGGCCGTGGATGTCGACCAGCGCGTCGGCGGCCACGCGCAGTTGCGCGAGCGTGGCCGGGCTGCCGTTGATCCAGGCGCGGCTGCGGCCGTCGGTGTCGATGGTGCGGCGCAGCAGCAGCCCGCCATCGTCGACGAAGCCTTGCTCATCCAGCCAGGGCTGGAGGGATTCGGGCCGGTCGAATTCGGCGGCGATCTCGCAGCGCGGCGCGCCTTCGCGCACCACGCCGGCCTCGCCGCGCGCGCCCAGCGCCAGCTGCAGCGCGTCGATGAGGATGGACTTGCCGGCGCCGGTTTCGCCCGTGAGCACGCCGAAGCCGCTGGCCAGTTCCAGGTCCAGCGAGGTGACGATGACGAAGTCGCGCAGGACGATGCGTCGAAGGCTCATGGCAGGGAGTGGGTGAATCGGGCCGCGTCAGGCGCCCTCGTTCCAGTGCAGCTTGCGGCGCAGGGTGTCGAAGTAGTTCCAGCCGACCGGGTGCAACAGGCGCAGCGCGTGTTCCGAGCGCTTCACGACGATGCGGTCGCCGTGCAACAGGCTCGTGAACGTCTGCATGTCGAAGTTCGCGCTGGCGTCGCGCCCGTTGACGAGCTCCAGGGCGATCTCGCAATGCGCGGGCAGTACCACGGGGCGGTTGGACAGGGTGTGCGGCGCGATCGGCACCATCACCCAGCCGCCGATGCTCGGGTGCAGCAGCGGCCCGCCGGCCGACAGCGCGTAGGCGGTGGAGCCGGTGGGCGAGGCGATGATCAGGCCGTCGGCGCGCTGGTTGGCCACGAAGCGGCCGTCGACTTCCACGCGCAACTCGATCATGCTGGCCACGGCGCCGCGGTTGACGACCACGTCGTTGAGCGCGGTGGCCTCATAGACGCAATGGCCGTCGCGCCAAACGCTGGCCGCCATCAGGGCGCGCGCCTCTTCTTGGTAGTCGCCGCGCAGGATGGGGCACAGGGCTTCGCGGTAGTCCTCGAAGGCGATGTCGGTGATGAAGCCGAGCCGGCCCTGGTTGATGCCCACCAGCGGCACGCCCTGGCGCGCCATCTGCCGGCCGATGCCCAGCAGGGTGCCGTCGCCCCCGACGACCAGCGCGAGCTGGGCGTGTCGGCCGATGCCGGGCACATCGAGCGAGGGGTAGTCCGTCAGCCCCGTGTTCTGCGCGGTCTGCTGCTCCAGAGAGACCTCGCAGCCCTGGGCGTGCAGGAATTGGGCGATCTCCTCGACCACATGGCGGGCGCCCGGCGCCTGGTACTTGCCCACGATGACCACGTGGACGAAGCGCAAGGGGCGTTTCGCGGCGGGTGTCGTGGCGCGGGGATGCAGCGGGGCATTCATGCGCAAATTACATCACACGGTGTCGTGGGCGAAGTGGGTTGCGCCGCACCGCAGCGCGCGCCGCCGGGGCTTTCCTTAGAATGGTTCGGATGATGGACGATCGCGCTAAGTTGCTGCTCAAGGCGCTGGTGGAGCGCTACATCGCCGACGGGCAACCGGTGGGTTCGCGCACGCTGGCCCGGGCCGCCGGGCTGGAGCTGTCGCCGGCGACCATCCGCAACGTGATGAGCGACCTGGAAGAGCTGGGCCTGATCGCCAGCCCGCACACCTCGGCGGGGCGCATTCCCACGGCGCGCGGTTACCGGCTCTTCGTGGACACCATGCTCACCGTGCGGCGCGAGGAAATGATGCCGCGCGTCACCGAGTTCAGCGCGCCGGGCGCGGAATCGCCGCAGCGCGTCATCAGCCAGGCCGCGCACCTGCTGTCCAGCCTGTCGCAGTTCGTCGGCGTGGTCATGGCGCCGCGCCGGGCCTCGGTGTTCCGGCACATCGAATTCCTCAGCCTGTCCGAGCGTCGCGTGCTGGTGATCATCGTCTCGCCCGACGGCGAGGTGCAGAACCGCATCATCCAGACCCAGGCCAGTTTCACGCAGTCGCAGCTGGTCGAAGCGGCCAATTTCCTCAACACCCACTACGCGGGGCTCACCATCGAGGCCGTGCGCGAGCGCCTCACCACCGAGCTGGACGCGCTGCGCGGCGAGATCGCCGACCTGATGAAGCAGGCCGTGGACATCGGCGCGCAGCCGGCCCAGCAGGACGAGGTGGTGGTCGCCGGCGAGCGCAACCTGCTGTCGGTGAGCGAGTTCAGCAGCGACCTGGGCAACCTGCGCCGCCTGTTCGACCTGTTCGAGCAGAAGACCCAGCTCATGCGCCTGCTCGACGTCTCCACGCAGGCCGACGGCGTGCGCATCTACATCGGCGGTGAAAGCCAGGTGGTGCCGTACGAAGACCTGTCGGTGGTGACGGCGCCCTACGAGGTGGACGGCCAGGTCGTCGGCACCCTGGGCGTGATCGGGCCGCAGCGCATGCCCTACGACCGCATGATCCAGATCGTCGACGTGACGGCCAAGCTGGTGAGCAATGCGCTGAGCCACGCCAAGCAGGGGTAGGTGCGCAGGGGGCGCCCTACAATCCCGCGCTCGGGCCGTTAGCTCAGTTGGTCAGAGCAGAGGACTCATAATCCAACGCCGAAAACCCTTGGCGTGAGCAAAACGGACTCCCTCGTCCAGGGGAAAATTGCTCAAGAAGTCTATTGCTCGGTCGAAAACCTGTTCTGACGTATCAACGTGAGCAAGGTGTGAGCAAGTGGCTAGCGTAGCAATGCTGCCGAGCGGACGGTTTCGAGGGTTCGCACGGCACAAAGACATGAAGGAAGCCCGGGTCTTCGACCGCGAAGACCAGGCCCGAACTTGGGCTCAGGGTACTGAGAAGCGCATGAAGGGAGGTACTTGGTCGAAACCCGACAAGGGTGCCAAGCCAGACTTGCTCACGCTTCGCAAGGCGGCGGTACTGTACGCCGAAAGTGACACTTGGGCAGCGCTCGGCGAACGGACGCGGGCGACGGAGCCCTCGAAGCAGAAGCGTCCCTTAGAGGTTCTGGGTGACCGAGACGTGCGCAGCATTACAAGCGAGGATGTGCGCCTGTACATCAAGCAAAGGCTACTTGAGTCTCCTCTGAACCGCGACAAGAGCAAGACAATGTCTCAACACGCAGTGCGCTTGGAGGTCGCGGCTCTGAGCGGCATTCTTCGGTTCTGCGTGGAGGAGTTGAAGGTCATCGATACCAACCCTGTCAGGGGCGTAAGACGTCCCAAAGGCGCAGGTAGGAAGCGCCGACTGACAGACGCTGAGATTGGTCAGTTGTTCGATGTCTGGAACATGGGAGATGACGGAAAGGCCTATGCGTTTTTCCGAATCTTGTTTGCGTCGCTGTGTCGGCCTGGCGAGTTGGCGGGAGCCCGGAAGGAGTGGCTCAGACATGACCCTCCTCAAATCAATCTGCCGGTTACAAAGAACTCAGACCCTCGCACTATCCTCCTTACAGCGTCAAACTTTCAGATGTTGCTACGCCACCTTGAGGAACAACCCGCGGACTGCCCCTACCTTTTTGGAACCCCCAAGCGGTCAGGGAAAGGCTGGAGTCCCTACAACTACAGGCATCCATTCGACAAGGCAGTGGAAGCTTGTGGCCTGACGGGCGTCGTGCCGCACCTCTCGCGTCACGAAGGCGTGAGCAGGCTGTTTGAGCGAACGAATCTGAGTGATGGTCAGATTGCTGGTCTTACCGGACACCGTAGCGCTCAGGCTCTTTGGAACTACCGGCACCTCCGCAACGAGCACCAGCGTGGCATCGTCAATGCCCTGGACCTTGAGGTGAGCCATGCAATCGACCGAGCTGCCAGCGGCGCGCATCCATCGCTTGGCCTCAGACCTGGTGAAATGCTGCTACCCATCAGTGACGAGGAACTCGTGGAAATGCGCAGGGTTCCGGCGGCCAAGGAGCGCAAACGCACCAGCGCCAAGACGGGCGCAGCGACACAATAGCAACGCGCGGCTGGGTCTGGCTGGCGCGGGAGAGGCACCCCGAGCATGTCGCTGAATTCGTATGCCGATTGGGCGGGCACAGCTGGTTGGCGCGACTTGGCGGTATGAGTCGACCAAGAGGGCTCCCATGGTCTCGACAACAGGGCCGCTAGAATCGAAGCGAGTGGGCCGTTAGCTCAGTTGGTTAGAGCAGAGGACTCATAGCGTTAGTTGTGCACCGTCGCGGGAAACCCGGCGCGTGAATGGCGTCAAAGTCGGTGAAACCTGACGGCTGCAAAGCGCAAGGCAACGCCGAGCCAAGCCCGCATGTGCGGGAAGGTGTAGAGACTAGACGGCGCCCGCCTACAGGCCTGCTGGCTATGGCGAAGGCATAGTCCAGGGAGTCCAGAAATGGGCACAAACCGGAATCCTTTGGTCGTTGGTTCAAGCCCAACACGGCCTACCACTCGCAAACATGAGCAGGTGCTCATGCAGTAATTTGGAGTTGGCCAGGCCAGGTCGACGGTTACGGTCTGATTTTCAGGATGTCTCGGCATAGCAAGCGCCCCCCGCGATGCCGTAAGTACCCTTGGTTTTTGCGGTGCCTTTGGTGACTTCTGGCGGGGCTCACCTCAACTTGGCGGGCATTGCTCCACCACGCTATGGGTGGCAAAGTCGAGCGCCGAGGCTTGGCGCTGCAAGACTCGCAGACCTGGGGTCACTGGCCTGGAGAAAACCGTGAGGTCTGCGCCCAGGTCCTCGCTTGAAACTCGGACAGCACCGCCTCGGAAGCAACCCACCGAAGCCTGTCCTCGCCCGGCTTGATGAGCGCTACTTGAACCGCTTGGTCGAAGCGCCTGACGCCCAACAGCCTACCGGCCGGAACGGACAGTGCGGGCGACGCCCAGAGCACATTGGACCTCGGCACGTCCGTGCCGGCTTGTGGGATGGAGAACATGTCGTCGAAGGACTCATCCGACGGTGAAAGCTCGGCGGTGACGGCCGCACGCGCGAAGCGAATATGCATGCTGAACTCCGGATTGCTCAGCCGTCGACAGACGCACCTTTGGTGTGTGGTCTGGCTGTAATCGGGGTTCAGTTGTGGTCTACATGATGGCCTGTATGTCGCGAGGCGGATTGTGCCGTATTGACCACCAGAAGGAAGCTGCAACAGAGGGGGAGACTTTCGGCGCCGAAAACGCAGAGGCAGTTCAGGATTCGTTGGGGGATGGTCCGCAAGGACAAGCCCGGGGGCTGCGTCACGCGACCAACTCGGGAGCACATAGAAAATCTCCCCCTGGTTCACAGGGGGAGCGAATCAACCATCAGCCCGTTGTTGAACGGTTACTCGACCGCCTCTGCCGGTTGAGCCACCGGCTTCGAAATCTTTGCTGCCTCGAAGGCGATGACGAGCAAGGTGCCCGTCGGCTTGCCGTCTCGGGACAGATAGAAGTCCGCCTTGAGCTTGCCAGTCACCTTGACGAAGTCCCCTTTGTTGAGATGGGGCTTCTCCTCCTTCATGAGGCGAACCGTGTACCACGTGGGCTGAGTGTCCACACCGCGCATGCTCTCGGCTACTCTGAACTCAGAGAACTTTCGTCCAGTGGTCTTGGAGGTTTTCATCTCCGGCTCTGTGGCGACATTTCCAAAAATCTGCATCTCTTCTTTCCTTGATTGATGGCAGGGACATTGCCCTGGAACTTCGTATAGCAACCGCCTGGCAGTCAGTGCCGCGTTCCCTTTGGCACCGATTCGATGAAGCGCAGCGTCGCGTGTATCGGCGGAACAACCGACACCGCAACCTCGCTGACTCCCTCCATGTCGACGCTGCCAGGGATGGCGTCCAGTTCGCGGACCGATGCCACGACCTCGGGCAGCTCCATCAACAGCTTCTCGAGGACCGCGTGGTCAGTTGGCGCCGCTTTGACAAGCGCCGCATCCAGTGCTTGTAAGCCGAAGTTCAATGCGTAAACCGCGGCATCAGACCCTTGCGACTTCATCAGCACGACCCTCATACGTCCTTCACGCATGACTTTCACGGCATTGAGCACCTCTGCATCCCAAAGCGGAATCAAGAATCGGTGCTGCCGTGACAATGCTTGATGTGTGAGAACCAGATACGTTCCTCCGCCCGGGGTTCTGCAGTAAGCGACATGAACCAACGGTGCTGGTGCGTTGGGACCGAAGGACGCGTCGTACATGGCCGCAGGCACTTCCCCGTACAGAATCCAGTGTCCCTGTATGTCCGGTGGAACTCTCAATCCAACCCGGATGAAGGCTTCAGTCAGGTTCTGGGGTGAGCGAAACCCCGCTTCTGCAACCGTGCTGGCGGCCGCATCGCTCGTGTCCCGGACCAGGTCTTCAATGTGTTTCTCTTTCATGGATGTCCTTGTGCGCGACAGTGCGCACAACGTGTAGCGACACCCGTCTCAAGCGCCCTTCTGCGTAACGAGCGAATGCAGCGGTGACCCTGGCGCGCGCCAGGGCTCCATCGGGGGAATGCGCTGGTAGGGCAGGTAGTTCACGTCGAACCAGCCATCGCATGCGTGCCCATCGCGCCCATCGAGCCTGACCTTAGGAAGCCAGACGGGGAGTGCTTGGACCAGCACGTATCCGGCGGTTTCGTCCACGAGCCGCGTCCTGCCATCCGACATGACCTCCTCGCGCGTTCGAATCACTGTGTAGGCGCCGCCGAGGCCGGGAACAAGAATTCTCCGTCCCTCACTGAGCGAGAACGCCGCCGACTCTTGCGCCAAAGCGTCAAGCGTCGCGCGTACCCGGTTCTCGATGCGCGGTGAACGCGTAAGCACAACGACTCGGCGCAGCGGTACGCCGAGACGAGTAGTTCGACCCGCAGAAAGCGCGAGGGCTTTGAGCGATGCAGCACGGTCAGCACCTCTGGCGCTGCGGTCCACCTCGAGCCACGTCACACCGTCCGACTCGATGGCAACTGCGTCGGGGCGCAGTTCAATCCGTCTTGAACCTCGATTCATCGTGACGAGAACGTTCAGGAGCCCATGCGATGTGTCATCGTTTACCCCCCCATTCTTCGCAAGCAGGACCATCAGTTCTTGCTCCGTATGCGCCCGAAGTCCTCGCGCTTCGCAGCACAGCGTCAGGAACTGGGCCCATAGGCGATGCTCCGGATTGCTCATGTCGGAGACTCGGCGCACAGATGACGAGGCGTCTACCCCACGGTTGGCCAGCCAATCCGCGCCCTTACCGGTCAGGCCGTAGACCGTCTGAAATCGGTCTGTCCTGTAACGGCGCAGCAAATCATCCTTGACCATCCCGCGCATGGCGCGCTGGGCAGCCGTCAGCGCGGCCTTGAACGGGCGCTCGGCGAAGCACCCCACAGCAACATCAATTGTTCGAATGACCCTGAAGCGATTCGCCAGCCTCAGTGCCACCGCGCGGATGTACTCCTGCAGCGCGCTGCTGTGAACAGTTGAGGTAAGTCCTCGGGACGGTGGACGCACTCTCGTGTGCCTTGGTGATGCCTCCTCAGGCGTCACAGGGGCATGGCTCGCGGCACCGCTTGGCGCAGGCTCGTGTACTGCAGTGGTCGGGCGTTTGTGGGGCTGTGATGCGCGGCGCGGCATCCTGTGTTCTTGCGGCATGTAACCAGTTCTCCAGGGGACGTACCGGCGGCCGCTCGACCCGGTCCTCGACCCTCGAGGTGGTGGCGTCGCCTTATCCCGTGTAGCGACCGCCTAGAGGGCGGCGCTACCCAGCGGCAGTAACCGGCGCACCACGCCAACGCGCTCTTTCGGGGCACCGGCGATGTTCTCCAGCACGGCGGCCAGAGGGAATGGGGCAGCTGTGTTTTCCCCTCTGTCGGCCTCGTGTGCCAGGGGCACACGTCTGTCGCGTATTCGTCGCGACGTCCCTCAAGGTCGCTGTGCTTCCGGACCGGCTGCGCCGGTGCGAACCGCCGCCGTCCCGAACCCTTTTCTCGAGGTCAACGTACTCACGGGGACGGCTTGCGCAACTGTTCTTTCGGCATGCCGTTCTTCTGCGGCTTGCCCCGACACGACAAAGCAGGCGTTCATGCGTCGTGACTGGGGCCCCGGCCGCAGACAGCGGCGCTTCGCGCCTTGAACTTCCTAGGTCGGCACGCGCTGGGACGGCGGCGGTTCGCACCGCCTGGCCGGTCCCGGTCGCGAGCAGCACTTCTCCCGAAGACGTATTGCCGAGGTGGAAGTGCTTCCCCGCACGCATCAGCTGTCTCGTCCAGGGCGCCGGCTGAACACCGGCCCGTCCGCCTGCTGGTCAACCAAAGGGATGGCGCATGGCACCGACCAGGCAGGTCGTCAGTGAAGGCGCTCTTCCCGATGGTGAGGGAGCCCTCAAAGACTTGTTCGCGAGGGTTCAGAGTGCTTGCATCACGGTGACCATGCGCTGGCACCACGGTGTCGCTCCGCGGTGCATAAACTGGATGCCTATAGGTGTCTCCATCAACTTTGTCTGGAGCACACATGCATTTCAAACGCCGCGGCAACCGCATTTCTCTGTACCGCAGCCGCTGGGTCCCAAAGGGTCCGGATGTCCCGCACGGTTACACCCATCAGACATTCGTCGGCAGCATCGAGGCAGACGCCACCTCGCTTCCCACTGGGCTTTCCTTGCTCCTCACACCGAGCGAATGCGCCATGGTCGAGCGTCGCATCATCGTGCCGGCCACGTTGGCGAAAGAGGCGGTCAGGCAGCAGGCCATGCAGCACCAAGTAGACCCCCTGTGGCGTCTCACAGAAGCGCTCCGTCTCGTCGAGGAGGCGGCGGCGCACAGCCAGGCAGCCGCCGTTTCCGCAGTACGTACCGAGCGCGTGCTCGCAGCACTGAAGAAGGTCAGAACCGTAGAGCCTGGTCCATCGACTCATCAGGGCACGGCGTCAGACCCGCTGCAAGAGGCCGTGAAGGCGATAAAGGCTGCTGCAGAGGCGGTTCAGCGTGGACGGTATGGCCGTGCTCCGGCGAGCGGGTTCCGGAAAACCCCTGTCTTTCGGCGCTGGACCGACATCCTCGCAGCAGTTGACGGAGGTGACAACAGCTTGCTGCGAGCCCTTCAGACAGCAGGTTTCGCGTCGAGGCGCAAGGCCTGAACCAGTCCCAGGGGTGTTGGAAGGACGGTTGCTATACGAAGGACACGATTTCCGTGTTCCATAGGACATCAGCAATGCACAAGACCCTCAACTCCAAGCAGCCCAAAGCCATCAACCCAGTCGTAGATACCCTTGGTAGCGTAGAAGCGCGCGAAGCGCGTGTGCGCCGCCTCTACAGTGCGCCTGGCGGGCCGCTGATGGGCTGGCTCCTCGATGAGGCGCTGGCTCGTGGGCACCATCAGCAGGAGCTGGCCCGTCAGCTCGGCGTGACGGTCGGGTACCTCCACCAGTTGCGCAACGGCTTGCGTCAGGTGAATCACATCAGCCACGATTTCGCAGCAGCGTGCGCAAGCTATCTGATGGTGCCCGCCGTCGTCGTGAAGCTGGTGTCCGGGCTGATTCGCATGTCGGACTTCGCCTGGCCGAATGTTTCAGAAGAAGAGCTCGTCGAACGCGCATTTCAGCGGCTGCGGTCCGACCCGGTCGTGATGGCTGCCCTGCCCGAGAGCCTGGATTCGCTGAGCTACGAGGCCCGCCGTGCGCTGGTCATCCTGTACTCCGAGGTCAGTTGCCAGGACTTCTTCTCCCTACGAGAGGTTCCCGAGGCCGTTCGGTGGCTGCAGCGAGCCGCAGTACTTCACAACGAGTCGGAAGCGGACGCGCTCATCGGACACAAGGGCATCAGCCATTGAGGTCTGCATAAGACCAAAAGACTTGATTGAAAAGGGCGAGCACATAGCTCGCCTCTTTTTTTTGTTCCCCTAGCCTCCTGTTTCCCAAAGGCTCGCCGACCGCCCAAAGCCCTAAGGGATAAAAGCCAATCGCTGTAGGTGTCAGCTGGCACCGATTCGTGGCGCTAGCGGGCACGAACAGGCGCTTCCGGTCACCACGTGCTCCATTCACCGGCTTGGAGCATTCGATGCTTGAATCAAAACACGTCCTCGACCTAAGGGACCTGTCACTTCTCCTGGCGCGCAGCCCGGAGACCATCCGAAAGGATGTGCACCGCAACCCGGCCGCTGTCCCTCCACGGCTCGTCATTCCTGGCACCCGTCTTTTGCGGTGGCGTGCCGAAGACGTACATGCGTGGTTGGCACGACGCGTGGAGGGTGTTCAACATGACTAAGCAAGTGAAGAAGAATCCCTTCAGCAGGCCATTGAACATTAAGTTCATGCTGCGCAACCCGCCGCCTGCCCTTGACCACGTTCTTCCAGGCCTGTTGGCGAAGTCTGTCGGGCTGCTGGTTGGCCCAGGCGCCGTCAGCAAGACCATGCTCGCCCTGCAATTGGGCATCGCAATGGCCACCGGTACACCCCTGCTGGGCGGTCTCGTGGGTGGGTCTGTTTCTGAGGCTGGGAAGGCGCAGCGTGTTGTTTTGGTCCTTGCCGAGGAGTCGGCTGAGGTCGTCTGGCATCGATTGCATGCCATCGCAAGCGTTCAGCTCGCAGCTAGTGGCATCGACCCTGGTACCGCCGCGGAGCTTATCGAGCGCAACCTCGTTATCCACGCACTCGCTGGTGGAGACCAGGTGAATCTGCTCGGCGACAACTTGGATAGGACGCCAGCTGGTGAGCAATTGCGGGAGGCTTGCATGGGGGCCAGGCTCGTCATCCTTGACCCTGTACGCGACTTTCACAACGCGGACGAAAACGACTCGACCGCTATGAAGGCGCTGGCTCGTCATATTGCGAGTTACGCGGCTTCGACGGGCGCCGCGTGGTTGCTTGTGCATCACTCCAGCCGTGCTGCGGCTGTGCACGGGTTTGGGGGCTCAGCAGACGCTGGACGCGGGTCTACCGCGCTCACAAATGCCGTTCGGTGGCAAATGAACTTGAGCCGTCCTAGCCGCGAAACTGCCAAGCAGCATCGCATACCGGCTGACGAGCTGAATGAAATCGTTCTGCTCGACGTTCCGAAATCGAACTACGTTGGAACCCCAGGAACCCTATTGGCGCGACGAGGTCCGCACGGCGTGCTTATGTTGGCGGAGGACCGGGCATGAAGCGGCCGTCCTTGGCAATAGCGGTGCCACCGGAAGCCACGCATCCACGGGTGGTTCGACTCTCCCCACCGGTTGGGCTGTGTCAGCTCTTCCGTCCCTTGACGAAGAGCCGCGCAGCGCGCCCAACCCTCAACGAGACATACCAGTACGGCCAGGACCTTACGCTTCGTTTCAGCGCGCGGGAAGCGCTCGGCGCTCCTGAGCAAACCCTGCTACTCGTGCTTCTTGAGCTTGCGGAAGAACAGCATCGGCGAAGACCTGTTGAGCAACGCCTCGACCGGACTGACAGAACGGAAATCGGTTCGCAGCTCTGGACTTCGTTGCACGAGGATTCACCGACTCCCCTGCAAGACGAGCCGGCGACCCTCATGCTCAGCTGCAGTTGGAGTGAACTCCATCGCCGGTGTGGTTCGACCAGCGTAGGGGGAGCCGTGACAGAAAGCCGGCGCGCGTCGCTTGCGCGATTGTGCGAAGTGACGGTTTGGGAGAAATCGGAGGCGGCCAGGACGGTCCGCTCAGGCCGCCTGGTCAGCTGGCTGGTGGGGGACGACCAGAAAGTTCATGTGGCCTTGAACCACCGGCTGGCGTTGGCGCTGCTGAGTCCCGGGTACGCCCAGGTGCTGCTCTCCGAGCGCCTGCGACTCGACTCGCAAACGGCGATGCTGGTCCATGCGTTTCTTTCGACCTGCCTTGGTCAGGGCAAAACGATGGCGATTGGGTACGCGACGCTCGTGGACCGCCTTTGGCCTGGCCAGGGAATTCACGTGCCCGCGAGTACGCACCGTCGGCGTATTGCCGACGTCAAGTCGGCGTTGCGCTCGGTGGGGCGTCTCACGCACTGGGAGGTCTCACTGGGCAACTCCGTCGCGAATGTGGTTCGCGTCCGTGCCAAACCGGCGCTCGCACAAACGGCTGAACGGGCTAAGCGTGAGGCGTCTTCTACGGGAAAGGACTCGCCTGTAGCGACAGCTCGCGAAATGACGAGGGGGAGTCATTTCAAGGTTCCGAGCGCGTCGTATGCCGAGCAGCCCTTTTGGAAGAACGCCTGAGCGGACAAGCTTTCGCTGCGATATGACGAGCTACGTACAAGTTCTTAATAGGGTAACCCGCTGCATGGCAGGGCGGGGCCTTGCGGATGGCCCCTCTCTGCCTCTGCAGTGGCGTATGCCTGACGCGATTGCTGGTGGGGACCTCCCTGGTCCGTTCGGCCTTGCACATTCCGTCAACCTGCCCAGTGACAGGTTCTTCCATCACCAGGTAGTTCTTTTTGGGGTGGTGCTGCGGCCTAGGCGACATGTCAGAGGAGCGCGGACCATGCCTCCTGCTACTTGCATTAAGCTAGCGACTGAGTGGCGTTTTACTTACAGGAGCCGACGATGGCCAGTGTCAAGTCAGAGGTGGTCAGTGTTCGGGTGGAGCCTCATATAAAGGCGGCGCTGCAGGTGGCGGCCGAGCGTGAGATGCGCAGTCTCGCGAACATGGTGGAGGTTATGGTGGTGGCGTATTGCCGTGCTCAGGGTCACCCGCTGGAGGGCGTTCCGGATGACGCACTCGCGAACACCGCTCACCGGGGAAGTGCCGCGTGACAGAGGAAATCCAGTCACTCATTGCCAGGTTGGGCTTTCGTGACGGTGCAAATGGCCCACATGCGGCGCGCACGATGATGCTGGACGAACTGCGATTGCTCCTTAGCCACACTGAATCGCATGCCGCCTTCGGCGAATACAAGACTGCCATCTTGGAAGACAACGTCCTCGGCAAGCCCACCCGCAAGGCTCGCGAGTTGACGCTGCGCTACATGAGCGCGCTTTACGGCTTAGACACGGCCAACCCCATCTTTCGTGCACTGCGCCGCCTATGGCTATTGAATGAGGCCGCCCAGCCGATGCTGGCCCTGGCGGCGGCTTTGGCGCGCGACCCTTTGCTGCGCGCCACCCAGGACTTCATCCTCGGCCAGTCCATCGGCGCTTCGGTTTCTCGGGAGGCAGTCGAGCGCTTTCTCGCGCAGACATACCCCGACCGCTTCAGCCCCGCGTCGCTCAAGTCATTTGCCCAGAACGTTGCGGGTACCTGGACGGCCGCCGGCCTTCTCTCCGGCCACCGCAACAAGACCCGCTCGCAGCCCCTAGCTCACCCAGAATCCGTGAGCATGATGCTCTTCCTGGGATACCTTGAAGGTCGTACCGGACAACGCCTCTTCTCATCAGAGTGGACAAGGTTGCTGGGTAGTTCGCCCGATGACCTCGAAGCGCTTGCAAACTCCGCTTCGCACCGGGGTCTGCTCGTGTTCATGAATGCGGGCGGCGTCAAGGAGGTTCGCTTCCCGGGATACCTCTCTCCCGAAGAAGAACGCACCCGTCAGGAGGTCTCACATGTCGTCTAGGGTCACCAAGCTGGCTGCTGCCTACCGGCAGCACCTGTCGGTGCCATGGCAGGCCGGGCTGGCCGCTATCCAGCGCGTCATCTTTGCGGTGTACGACAAGGCCGACGAGCTTCGCCTGCGCGCCAACGTCGGTGAGTTCGAGCTCGCCACCCAGCAGGCCGGCAAGCAGTGGCTGCTGCTGGACGTGACCAACGCCTTCCCCCTGTGGATGGCAGCCCAGGAGTACCGCGATGCTTACTTCGAGTCACCCGAAGACCTGGCCGGCTACCAGACCAGCGAGCTCACGGAGTTCGTTGCAGACCTGACCGCGAAGCTGAAGGCCAGGATTGCCGCAGAGGCCGGTCCCGACACGGTCGTCGCCCTGCTGGGCGTCGGAGCGCTGTTCGGCCTCGCTCGGGTGTCTTCGGTTGTCGAAGGCATCAAGGAGAGCGTCCAGGGCCGGCTGCTCGTCTTCTTCCCGGGCGAACACCACCCGGAGAACCACACCTACCGCCTGCTGGATGCGCGCGACGGCTGGAACTACCTCGCCGTGCCGCTGTTCGCCCAGGAATGACGCATCGAACCACCTGAAGAACCAAAGCAAGGACCACCATGCTCAACAGGGACATTTACAGCAAGGCCCCGAAGGAAAACCGCCTCGTTAACAACGGTGTGGCCGAGGTCTCTGAAGACCACTCCGAGGCCGCGCAGGCCATCCTGCGATACGAACTTGAGACCTTCGTCTGCGACGGGCAGTATGAGAAAGGTCTGGAGACCATCCTCGACAAGTTCCTGCTCAACCTCGACTCCAAGACTGAGCAGCCCGGGGTGTGGATTTCCGGCTTCTACGGCAGCGGCAAGTCGCATCTCGCGAAGATGCTGCGCACGCTGTGGACCGACTACGATTTCACCGATGGTGCAACCGCCCGCAGCATCGCCAAGCTTCCCACTGGGGTGTTCGAACACCTGAAGGAGCTCTCCACCCAGGGCAAGCGTCATGGTGGTCTGCACGCCGCAGCCGGCAAGCTGGGTGCCGGTGCCGGCGACAAAGTACGGCTCGCACTGCTGGGCATCGTGTTCAAGTCCAAGGGCCTGCCCGAGCAGTACAACCAAGCACAGCTCGTCCTGTGGATGAAGCGCGAGAACATTCTCGACGCCGTCGAGGCAGAGCTCAAAGCCGCTGGCCGTTCGTTGGCTCAGGAGCTGCCCCACATGTACGTCTCAGGCCACTTGGCCAAGGCGCTGCTGAAGGTTCGTCCCGACCTCGCGCACACCGAAGCAGACGTACGCAAGCTGCTCAAGGAGCAATTCCCGCAGGTGACCGACGTCAGCAGCGAGCAGATGACCAACGCCATCGGCGACGCGCTGATGGTGGATGGCAAGTTCCCGTTGACGTTGGTGGTGTTGGACGAGGTCCAGCAGTTCGTCGGCAACGATGTAGAAAAGGCGTTCCAAGTCCAGGAGGTTACTGAAACCCTCAGCAAGCACTTCAACGGCAAGTTGCTGTTCGTCGCCACTGGCCAGTCTGCACTGTCGAGTATGGTCAACCTGCAGCGACTTATGGGCCGCTTCCCGGTGCAAGTGATGCTAGGCGACTGGGACGTCGAGAACGTCACCCGCCAAATCATCCTGGCCAAGAAGCCTTCGGTGCAGCCCGAGGTCGAGAAGGTCTGGCGCAACAACCTCGGCGAAATCTCCCGCCACCTGCGCGGCACCAAGCTCGAGCACGTCACCGACGACGAGAGTGTCATGACGTCCGACTACCCGCTGCTGCCGGTCCGCCGCCGCTTCTGGGAACGCGTTCTCCGCACCATCGACACCACTGGCACCGTCTCGCAGCTGCGGAGCCAGCTGCGCGTGGTGCACGAGGCCGTGCTGGCCACCGCTGAGGCACCGCTGGGGCACGTCGTTTCCGGCGACTTCCTCTACGACCAGATTGCTGCCAACCTCGTCTCCACGGCGCAGTTGCCGAAAGAGGTGTTCGAGAACGTCCAGCGATTCGCCGCTGGGGACGCGAACGCACAGCTCAAGGCCAATCTGCTCAAGCTCATTTATCTCATCAATAAGCTGCCCGCCGATGCGGCGATGGACCTGGGACTGAAGGCCACGGAGGAAGCGTTGGCCGACCTGCTAGTCACCGACCTGTCCGCCGGCTCGTCCGAGCTGCGCAAGTCGCTGCCGGCCCTGCTTGAAGAGCTCCAGAACAAAGACCGTTTGGTCATGGCCCTGGCCGGCGGCAACGGCATCGAGTACCGCCTGCAGACCCGCGAGTCCAGCGCCTGGTACGACGAGTTCCGTGCCCAGGAGGCCGAGCTCAAGGCTGCGCCGCAGCGCGTGGAGCAGAAGCGTGCCGACCTGCTCAAGACCCGCTTTGCCGAGGTGTTGAAGAAGGTGCGCGTAACCCAGGGCAAGGGTAACGAGGCGCGCACGCTCAGTCCGACCTACGACGACACCCTGCCCAAAGACAACGACAAGAGCCTGTACCTGTGGATTCAGGACGGCTGGCAGACCGAGGAGAAGTCGGTCATTGCCGAGTCCAAGGCCAAGAGCTCAGAAAACCCTACGCTCTTTGCCTTCCTACCTGCCCAGCACAAGACCGAGCTGACAAACGCCATCGTGGCGCTGGAGGCTGCGCGCACCACGCTGCAGAAGAAGGGCAACCCGTCCACCGAAGAGGGCCGCGACGCCCAGCGCTCGATGGAAAGCCGCCAGCGCAACGCCGAGAAGGAACTGGCCGAGCTGGTGGAAAAGCTGATGGCCGGCGTACGCGTGTTCCAGGCCGGCGGGCAGGAGGCTACCGACGGCAGTGACCTGGCCGACCGCATCAACCGCGCGGCTAGGTCCTCGGCCATCCGCCTCTACAGCCAGTTCGATGCGGCTGACCACGAGCAGTGGGGCAAGGTGCTGGACGAAGCCCGCAAGGGCAACCTGGAGGCCCTGAAGGCTGTCGGTCACACCCAGGAAGCCGACAAGCACCCGGTCTGCCAGAAGTTGCTGGGCTTCATTGGCCCCGGCAAGAAGGGCTCGGAGATTCGCGAGAACTTCGAGGCACCGCCGTACGGCTGGCCGCGTGACGCTATCGACGGCGCGCTTTACGCGCTACTGGCGTCTGGGCATGTCAACGCCACCGATGCCGCGTCCAAACCTGTCGATGCCAAGAGCCTGGACCGCGCGAAGCTCACGCAGGCCAGCTTCCGGCGCGAGAGCATCAACATCACGCCGATTCAGTTCATCAAGATTCGCAAGCTGTTCGACGCCGTGGGCGTGCCCTGCCAGCCCAAGGAAGAGTTGAACCGGATGCCAGCCCTGCTGGCCAAGCTGCGCGAGCAAGCCGCCAAGGCAGGCGGCCCGGCCCCGGCGCCCGAGACGCCGAAGCTCACGGTCATCGAAGCTATCGAGGCGCAGAGCGGCAACGCGCAGCTGCTGGAACTGTTCACCCGGCACGACGAGGTACTGGCCCTCTCGCAAGGCTGGACCAAGACGGCTACTGAGATTGCGAAGCGCATGCCGGCATGGCACAAGCTGGGCGACCTGCTCCGCCACGCAAAGGCCCTCGGCCCCTACGCCAAGCTCAAGGCTGAAGCTGATGCCATCGAAATCCAGCGCAGCCTGCTGGCGGACCCAGACCCTGTTCGTCCCCTGTTGGACGAGGCGGTCGACCTGCTGCGCCAGGCCTTGAAGGCCAAGCTGGACTCGTTCCAGCACGGCTTCGCACAGCAGCAGGCCCTGCTGCAGCTAGACGCCGACTGGAACAAGCTCAACGACGCTCAGCGCGAAGAGCTGACGGCCAAGCACCATCTGACGCCGCTTTCTGCAGTGGTCACCGGCACCCCCGAGCAGCTGCAGGACGCTCTGGACGACTGCGACCTGGACCACTGGGTCTCCAGGGCCCAGGCCTTGCCGAGCCGGTTCGAAGCCGCGCGGCATGCCGCCGTGCAGCTGCTCAAGCCCAACGTCGTCCACGTGGCGCTGCCCAAGCGCACGCTGAACGACGAAGCCGAGCTGAAGGCCTGGTTGGCCGAGGTTGAAGCGCTGCTCAGCGCCAAGCTTCAGAAGGGGCCTGTGGCGCTGTAACGACCCAGTACGTCCAAAGGGGAGACCAGGCAACAACCGCCGTTACCTGCGGGGCCCCATTCAGGGAAGACAAAGAACACCATGCCAACCGCAAGCATCAGCAACCAGCCCCTGGCCAAGCCCTTGCGCAGCCAGCTCGAGAACACCGTCAAGTCCGCCCGCGACGTGGCCGAGAAGGCCACGCTGGCCGCGCTTCGGCAGCTGGCTGTGAGCGAGGCGAAGGCCCCGGACTACCTGAGCGATGACCTCAAAGCCCTGCGCCGCCGCCTGCGCGCCCACGGGCGAGCGCTGGGCGACGTGAAAGCCAAGGACGACACCCAGGGACTGCAGCACCTGGTTTGGGAGGTGGCCTACGAACACTGGCACCGGATGTTGTTCGCCCGCTTCCTGGCCGAGAACGGCTTGCTGATGTGGGAGCTTGGCGCCCCGGTATCGCTGGAGGATTGCCAGAACCTGGTCGACCACGAACAGCCCATGCTGGAAGGCGAGAAGCTCGACTCCAAGACGCAGTGGGAGCTGGCCGGCAAGCTGGCTGCTCGCATGTTGCCCCAGGTGTTCAAGCCGCAGAGCCCCGTGTTCGAGCTGGCCTTCGCGCCCGAGCATCAGCTGGAGCTGGAGCGCCTTCTGGCCGGGCTGCCAACCGAGGTGTTCAAGGCCAGCGACAGCTTGGGCTGGGTCTACCAGTTCTGGCAGGCCAAGCGCAAGGACGAGGTCAATGCCTCGGAAGTAAAGATTGGCGCGGACGAGCTGCCCGCCGTCACCCAGCTCTTCACCGAGCCCTACATGGTGGACTTCCTGCTCCACAACTCGCTGGGCGCCTGGTGGGTGACGCGCCACCCGGGTAAGACCTGCCCTGTGCCGCTGACCTACCTACGCACGTTGGACGATGGCACGCCGGCCGCCGGCAGGTTCGAAGGCTGGCCGAACCGGCTCGACGAGTTCAAGTTGCTGGACCCCTGCTGCGGCTCGGGGCACTTCCTGGTGGCGGCCTTCCTGCTGCTGGTGCCCATGCGCATGGCGGCTGAGGGTCTGAGCGCGATGGATGCAGTGGATGCTGTGCTGGCCGACAACCTGCATGGCCTGGAGCTGGACGCCCGCTGCGTGGAAATCGCCGTCTTCGCATTGGCCCTGGCGGCCTGGCGCTTCCCGGACGAGAACGGCGACCCGCTGGGGGTGCGGGCCGATATGCCTGCGCCGCAGGTGGCCTGCTGCGGCTTGAAGGTCGCCGCCAAGCCCGAGGACTGGATGGCCCTGGTGCCCGATGACGCACCGAACGCGGTCTACCTACGGCAAGAGTTGCGCCTGCTGCACGCCAGCTTTGCGCAGGCGCCGCTGCTTGGCAGCCTGCTGGACCCGGCACGCAGCCTGAAGAACGATTTGGCCACGTCCAGCTTCGACACCCTGCGCGACTTGCTGGGGCGTGCGCTGGCCACCGAGCGTCCGGCAACGCTTTGGGGGCAGGCCAGCGAGCTGCAGGACGACAGCTGGGACCTAGCGCTCACTGCCAAGGGCCTGCTAGATGCGGCCCGGCTGCTGGATGGGCGTTACCACCTGGTGGTGACCAATGTGCCCTACCTCTCAGTACGAAAGCAGTCGGAAGAGTTGAGGTCCTACACGGCTCTCCATTACGCCGATGCAAAAAACGACCTAGCTAACGTTTTTCTGGAGCGTTGCCTCGAACTCTGCCGCGACCAGGGCGCAGGCGTAGTGCAAATCGTGATGCCGCAAAACTGGCTGTTCCTAAGCAGCTACAAGAAGCAGCGTGAGTCGCTCCTTAAACGCGTGCAGTGGAACCTGCTTGCGCGGCTGGGGCCTGGTGCCTTTGAAACCATCAGTGGCGAGGTTGTTCAGGCTGTCCTACTCACCCAAACCCGCGACAACGCGGCAGACGGGTTTCAGCTAAGGGGAGTTGATGCCAGCGCAGCCACAGCAGTACACGAAAAAGCGGCAGAGCTGCTTGAAGGCAAATTGGCCACGGTTGCGCAAAGGGGGCAGTTGCTAAATCCGGACTCTAGGATTGCGTTATACGAAGGGGTTGAACAAGACCTTCTCTCGAAGTACGCAGTCGGTCTTGCAGGAATCCTGAACGGGGACTCGCCAAGGTTCTTAAAGGTCTTCTGGGAAATCCTAGACCGGAAAGACCTATGGAGCCTTCAGCAAACCACCCAAGATGAAACGTCCTATTTTGGCGGGTTGCACAACCTCGTTCTTTACGACGAACAAGAAGGACATCTTAGGGAGGAAGAGTGGATTCGCCGAGAGCGCTTACACAACTCAGACCAACGTGGTCAATCTGTTGTGGGCAAGCTTGGAGTGGCTGTGTCCTCAATGGGTAGCCTGCCAGTATCCAGGTTCCTTGGAAGTAGGTTCGACTCGAACGTCGCCGTCGTTGTCCCAAGAGACCCGGCCCATCTCCCCGCTGTCTGGTGCTTCTGTTCGTCGCCGCAGTACAACGATGCTGTGCGTCAGATTGACCAGGCGCTTAAGGTCACCAACTCAACGCTGGTCAAGGTTCCCTTCGACCTCGCCCACTGGCAACAAATTGCCGCCGAGCGCTACCCCAACGGCCTGCCGAAACCGTACTCCGACGACCCGACCCAATGGCTGTTCCACGGCTACCCGCAGCCCGCCACCGACCCGCTACAAGTTGCCGTCGCCCGCCTGGCTGGCTATCGCTGGCCGGCCGAAACCGACACGGCGATGGAACTGGCCGACGAGGCCCGCAACTGGATTACCCGCTGCGAGAAGCTGGGCGAGCACATCGACGACGACGGAATCGTCTGCCTGCCCTCGGTGCGGGGCGAGTCGCCCGCGCATGACCGCCTGCTCAAGCTGCTGATTGCCGCGTGGGAGACCGTGCAACCCGGTAGCTGGAAGCCTGCCGTGCTCGACAAGCTGCTGGTCGATGCCGACTGCGCCGGCAAGGGCCTGGACGTCTGGTTGCGCGAGAAGTTCTTCGAACAGCACGCCAAGCGCTTCCACCACCGCCCCTTCATCTGGCACGTGTGGGATGGCCTGAAGGACGGCTTTGCCGCGCTCGTGAACTACCACCAGCTCGACCACAAGAAGCTGGAGCGCCTCATCCACACCTACCTGGGCGACTGGATTCGCCAGCAGGAGGCTGGCGTTCGCTCCAACGTCGACGGCGCTCAGCCTCGACTGGCTGCCGCTCAGGCCTTGAAGCGCCAGCTGGAGCTCATCCTGGAAGGCGAGCCACCCTACGACATTTTTGTCCGCTGGAAGAAGCCATCCGAACAGCCCATCGGCTGGAACCCCGACCTCAACGACGGCGTGCGGCTCAACATCCGCCCGTTCATGACTGCCGAGGTCCTGCGCCACAACAAGAAGCCCAAGCTCAACATCACCTGGGACAAGGACAGGGGCAAGGACGTCGAGAGCGCACCTTGGTTCAAGGACTTCAAGGGCGACCGTATCAATGACCACCACCTAACGGTGGCGGAGAAGAAGGCAGCGCGGGAGGCATGCGGTGGCTGACTACGAAGGTATGCGGTGGCTCAAGTGCGATTTCCAGGTGCAAACGCCGGAGGATGCCGCGCACTGGGGTGACGAGGACACCAGATTGCCAGAGCCCCGGCGACCGATGGTTCAGCCCGCACCAGATGCCAACGGGCTGATTGGGCCTGCGAAGCCTGATGAGAGCCGGCTCCAAGAGCTTGCACGAATCTACCTACGCCGGTGTCATGAGGTTGGGCTCGAGCTGATTGGTGTCACGGACCACAACTTCTCGCAGAAAACCGACCCGCGCGACTGGTTCCTCACCCACTTGGTTGAACAAAACAAGTCGGTCGCCAGGGAGCTGGGGCGGCCTCCCTTGTACATCCTTCCCGGATTCGAAGTCGACATTGGCTACCACGTACTGTGCCTCTTCGAGCCTGCGACCAAGGCGAGCCATGTCTGGCGAGTGAACCGGCTGCTATGTAAGCTGGGCTTGGATGAGAACGAGCGATTCCGTCAAGGTCGTCCGATGCCGCTGCGACGGAACAACGCGACCGTTAGCCTGAAGGAGTTGCTGGAATTGGTTCAGGACGAGCGCAGGGGCATTGTCATCGCCGCACACTCTGACCAGAACGACGGGCTTCTCGACGACCCTAGGCACATCGAGGACTACAAGAACAAGAGCCTCCTTGCGCTTGAGGTGACAGCCAACCCACCGCCGAGGCGGGTGCTCGATATCGTCGAGGGACGCGACCGCACATGGGCAAGGTCCGATAGCCACCCTGCCTATGTCATGTCCTCGGACGCCAAGTCTTTGCGCACGGACGCCGCAGGGAATCCAAACGCGAATGCGCTGGGATACCGATACACATGGCTGAAGATGTCAAAACCGTCTGTCGAGGCGTTGCGTCAGGCCTTCCTGGACCCGCTGTCTCGAATCCAGTTGATGGGTGAGCGGCCAAGCGAAGCACTTGTGCATCCGCGAATCACCAAGATTGCGGTGCGCGGTGCGAAGTTTTTGGACGACCAGGAGGTTTGCTTCTCCGAGAGCTTGAACTGCGTTATCGGAGGGCGTGGCAGCGGTAAATCCTCCCTGCTGGAGTACGTTCGATTCGCCATCGGGTTCGACGACGCAAACGTGAATGGTGCCGAGGAGGACCAGGCACTTCGACTCAAGCGCTCCCAGTTGAGGGAGTCGCTGACCAATGAGTCGGAGGTCCGCTTGAGCTTCGAGGTCGGCAACGGCGTCGCCGACACGCTGGTCTTCTCGCCAGGTCGGCCTCGCGGTCAGCAGCGCTGGCTGGACGGACGTGAAGTCGCCGACTTGAACACCGTCTTGCGGCAGCTACAGCTGCAGTTCTTCAGCCAAGGGGAACTGAGCAGGATGACGAGTGGAGGTCGTGGCCAGTCACAAGTCTTGGCCCTCATCGATAACGCGAGTGGTCCTGGACTTCAAGAACTGAAAGCCCAAGAGCGGGACCTCAAAGCCCGGCTCACAACACTGTTTCAGAGCACACGCGACGCGGCCCGGCTGCGCGCAGAAGTGAACGAGGCTGCGCAGGAGGCCGTCGAGTTGGAGCGGCAGCTCCGAGCAAGAGCGGCTGTGCAGGCTGACTCCCAGTTAAATCAATTGGCTATGGCTGCTCAGCGGCATCTTGACCAACTGAGACTGGCCGACGAGGCGTCGATTTCGACGATTGAGCAAGCCGTCAAGGACATTGAGGAGCGTGGTGAGCCCCTGCCAGAAGGCGCCGTCCAGTGGCCGAATGCCCCATGGTTTGCCGAGAGCGCGGCAAGGGTTCAGCAGGCACGGGCGGACCTTGCTTCGGCCATCGGCAAGGCTCTTGGCGACTACAAGCAGGTGATGGCGGCTGTCTTAGGAGATGAGGCGACGCATCCGACGCGAGACGCGATTCAAGCAGTGCACGACCGTTTCAGAGCGGCCTGCCTCGAACGGGGTATCCGCGAGGACGACATTGCCCGCGTTCAAGAGCTTGAAGACAAGCGCCAGGAGAAGCTCAGGCTCGTGGAACAGAGAAGGCTACGGCTTGGCCAGGTCGAGGCAGAGGCCATCAAGTTTCCCGAAGTGCTGGCGCAGCTTCACGCTGTGTGGCATCAGCAGTTCGAGGCGCGTCGACAGACTGCAGTGGCAATCCAGGCGTCGGTGGCGTCGCAGACCGTACGCCTTACGACGGCGTACATGGCCGATGAAGCTTCGTTCAAGTCGGCATGGGCGCGGCTCGCGCCTGCTGACAAGCGCGTCAAGCTTGCGAGGCGGTGGGACGAGATTGGCGACGATGTGTATCGAACCTGGAAAGCGGCTGGCGAATCATCGCCATGGGAGACCGTCGAAGTCACCCGCGAGGACCCTGCCCATTTGGCGATTCTTCTGAGCCCTGGGTTTGAGGACCTCCACGCACCTCTCTTTGCACACTTGGACAGCAAGGACGTCCGCCCCATTTGGGAAGACGTCCGTGTGTCCCGGGTGAGTGATGGGATTGATGTGGAGCTTCTTAGGGAAGACGGGTCCGTCGCGGGGTCGATGAAAGGCGCGCTCTCTGAGGGTCAGCGGAACACAGTGCTTCTCAATCTGATGCTTGCTCGCGGAGAAGGCCCAATCGTGATTGACCAGCCCGAAGATGAGCTTGACTCCAGCTTCATCTATCGGACGCTTGTTCAAGACCTCCGTGCAGTGAAGAACCGCCGACAGCTGATTGTGGCTACTCATAACGCCAACTTGCCGGTTAACGCTGACGCTGAGCAGATTTACGCCCTCGAAGCCCGCGACGGTCGAGGGAAGCTCCGCGCCCAAGGTGGCCTGGACCGGAAGGCCGTGGCCGCTTCGGTTCTAGACATCATGGAAGGCTCGGAGCAAGCATTCAAACAGCGTAGCGAGAAGTACCACTTCTAAGGACCGGTGCAAGGCCCTCTATGAAAAAAACAGACAACTACGCGGACAGCATCGCAGGGCTCGTGGTGGCAGCTTTGGCTGGGTCTGCCAAGGGAAATGCCCATACCGCTGCGCCTGCTGCAGCAGTTCTATGGCCAGACAAAGAGCGCCAGTGGGAGACTGCCCTTCCCAACCTGAAGCAGCTACTACCCGGTCTGCTTGAACTCGGCGCCTTCGACCCCGCGTCGCGAAGCGGCCCAGCTGTCTGGCTCAAGTGCGCGATTGCCGGTGTATTGCCGGAGGTGCAGTTCCAGGGCGTGCCAGTTGTCTACCTGCCCGGAGTGAGCCGCGCCGAGTTGCGGGCCATCGAGAGCTGCCCACGGGACCTGCAGCCGCTGGCCGAGCTGCAGTACCGGGGCGTGTTCTGGAGCCAGGTCAACACCAAGGACTGGACGGTCAGCGCGTTCCTGTCTTCGAAGAGCGGTGGCCTTGGGCTAGATGTGGCCCAGGACAAGGCTACGCAGGAGGCCTTGGCCCAGGTGCTATCGGCGGGCGCGTTGCTCGACAGGCCGCTGGACGAACTGAAGGGCCGGCAAATCAACGCCGAGTGGCTGCTGAGCCTGTTGGCGCCGAACCCGACCCGAGACCTGCTCGTGTGGATGAACGCTCCCCAGGCCACACAGAAGGACTGGGCCGGTGTGCGCTGGGACGTGTTTTCCAGGCGGTCCAAGTCCGACTTCGGCTTCGACCCAGTCAGTGACGGCGCCCTTGTTGCCGCTGAGAAGCTGGCTCGGCGCGAGGGTAAGTGGGCGGCCGTGGCTGAGCTCTATCGGGACTCGTACACGAGCTTTCCAGAGGTGCTGACGCTGCTCCGCACCGTGCAGCCACCGCCGTTGGGGCTATTCCCGGACATGGACCCCCATGGACCTTTGGCCGGCTACCCGCTGGCCAATGAGCATGGTGAGGCCAGTCTGCGCAACGCGCTGTCTGACTGTGCAGCCATGGATGCCACCCAGGCGCGCATCGCGATTGCTACCGCTGAGAAGGAGCACGGCGCGCGCCGGGGTTGGTTATGGTCCCGCATGGGGCAGTCGCCCTTGGCCCAAGCGCTGGAGCACCTAGCCCGCTTGGCTGAGCTGAGCGCAGCGGCGCCCATCGGCGCTACGCCTTCGGAGCTGGCTGCGAGTTACCAGCAGTCCGGGTGGCGTGTGGACGAGGCGGCGACGCAGGCCATGGGCGCTGTGCAAACCAAGGCAGACACCGACGCCGTGGGCACCGCAGTGCGCGCCGTCTACCTGCCCTGGCTGGAAGAAGCGGCCAAGCGACTGCAGGACGCCGTGAAGAAGGTGGGAGGTATGCCAGCGCTGCAGGCGACATCGGACGCAGCAGCTGATTCGGGCACCTGCACGGTGTTCGTGGACGGCCTGCGGTACGACGTCGCCCAGCGGTTGCGTGCCAAGCTGGATGGGCTGGGCACCACGACGTTGGCAGCCCGTTGGACCAGCATGCCGTCGGTCACGGCATCCGGCAAGGCCTGGTGCTCGCCAGTAGCGGGGCTGGTGTCCGGCACGGCAGAAGACGTGGAGTTCGAGCCCCGCGTGGCCGCAGACGGCAAACCGCTCTCTGGCCACAACTTCAGGAAGCTGCTGACCGACAACGGCGTGCAGCCACTGGACAAGCATGAGACAGGTGACCCGAGCGGACGCGCCTGGACGGAGTCGGGCGACCTGGACCACTACGGCCACGAGCACGGCGTTCGTCTCGCACGTGACGTCGATGCCCAGCTGGCTGCGGTGGTCGAACGGGTGCAGGAACTGCGCGATGCGGGGTGGCGCCGAGTGCGCATCGTCACCGACCACGGCTGGCTGCTGGTTCCAGGTGGCTTGCCTAAGACGGAACTGCCCAAACACCAGGCCGAGACCCGCTGGGGGCGCTGCGCTGTTCTCAAAGACACGGCACACGGCGCCCCGCTGACCTTCGGTTGGGATTGGTGTAAAGATGTCCAAGTTGCGTATGCGCCAGGCGTGTCGTCTTTCATTGCTGGGGCCGACTACGCGCACGGTGGCCTGAGCCTGCAAGAGTGCCTGGTGCCCGTGCTGGACCTGGTGGTGGCTGCGCCAGCGGTAGCCGCCCAGGTCATCATTAGGGCGGTGACCTGGAAGGGCCTGCGCTGTGTGGTCGAGGTGGACAGCTCGTCGGCCGGCCTGATGGTGGACGTGCGGACGAAGCCCGCCCTGGCAACGTCGAGCCTGGTGGCGAGCGTGAAGCCGCTGGAGGCCGGCAAGGCCAGCGTGGCGGTGGACGACGACGACAACCTGGGCGCGGCGGCCGTTGTCGTCATCCTCGGTGCCGATGGCCAGGTGCTGCAGAAGCAGGCGACGACAGTGGGTGGCTGAATGAAGCCGAGCCAGGGACGGAGCTGTTACCTCGTTACCTGGCACAGAGATAGAGAACAACAAGGCGGGCGACCGGCTCCAGACAGGTCGCAGATGGGTGATTGACGATGCAACTCGACGACTTGGACAGGAAGGCGACCGCTGCCTTCGAAGGCTACGTGGTACGCAAGGACCTGGTGCGGACGTTCAGCCGCCAGTTTCCGGTGCCGACGTACGTGGTCGAGTTCCTGCTGGGCCGCTACTGCGCCACCACCGACGAAGCGGAAATCCAGGAGGGCTTGGATATCGTCCAGCGGCAGTTAGCGTCGCGGACGGTCAAAGCCGGTGAGGAGGAGCTCTTCAAGGCCCGTGCACGCGAGGCCGGCTCCGTGAAGATTATCGATATCGTCACGGCCCGGTTGGACTCCAAGACCGACTCCTACATCGCCACCTTGCCCAGCCTGCGCCTCACGGACGTTCGGCTCACGCCCGAGATGGTCAAGGAGAACGAGCGCATGCTCACCGGCGGCTTCTATGCCGAGGTGACCCTGGGCTACGACGCATCCATCGCACAAGAGAAGGGCGGACGGCCCTTCGGTGTCGAAGCGCTGAGGGCCATTCAGCTTTCAAAGCGCGAGACGCTGGACGTTCTGGCCAAGGGGCGGGAGCAGTTCTCCACCGCCGAGTGGCGCGACTTGCTGCTGCGCAGCGTCGGCTTCGAGCCCGAGACCCTATCGGAGCGCGCCAAGGACGCGCTGCTGCTGCGCATGGTTCCATTCGTGGAGCGCAACTACAACCTGGTGGAGCTCGGCCCGCGGGGCACGGGCAAGTCCCACCTTTTCCAACAGGTGTCGCCCTACGCCCACCTCATCTCCGGTGGCAAGGCAACCGTGGCGCGCATGTTCGTCAACAACGCCAGCGGCCAACGTGGTTTGGTCTGCCAGTACGACGTGGTGTGTTTCGACGAGGTGTCCGGCGTTTCCTTCGACCAGAAGGACGGCGTCAACATCATGAAGGGCTACATGGAGAGCGGCGAGTTCTCCCGGGGCAAGGAAAGCATCCGGGCCGACGGCTCCATCGTGCTCGTGGGTAACTTCGACGTCGACGTGGAGCACCAGCAGCGCATCGGTCACCTCTTCGGGCCGCTGCCGCCCGAGATGCGCGACGACACCGCGTTCATGGACCGTATCCACTGCTTCCTGCCAGGCTGGGATGTGCCGAAGCTGAATCCCACGCTGTTCACAGCGCACTTCGGCCTGGTGAGCGACTTCCTGTCGGAGTGCTTCACTCAGCTGCGCAACCAGAGCCGGGTCTCGACGCTGCAAGGTCGTGTGCGCTGGGGCGGCGCGCTTTCTGGCCGAGACCTCAACGGCGTCAACAAGACTGTGAGCGGGCTGCTGAAGCTGATGTATCCCGGCTCGGATATGGCGGTCAGCGAAGAAGACCTTGAGTGGGCCGTGCGCCTGGCGCTGGAAGTGCGCCGCCGGGTCAAGGAACAGCAGAAGCGCATCGGTGCGGCCGAGTTTCGCAACACCCACTTCAGCTACACCTTGGGCGCCGAGGGCGTCGAGAAGTTCGTTAGCACGCCGGAGCTGCAGAGTCAGGGTGGTATTGGTGACGAGCCACTTGAGTGCGGCCAGGTCTGGGTGCTGAGCCCCGGCGGTGACGAGGAGCACCCGGGCCTCTTCCGGCTCGAGGTCAATGAGGGGCCTGGGAGCGGAGTTCGGGTGCTGAACAACCCGGTGCCGGCCGCGTTCAAGGAGTCCATCCGCTGTGCGGAGCAGAACCTGTATGCCCGGGCCCAGCAACTGGTGGGTGACCGTGACCCGCGGTCGCATGAGTTTTCAGTCCAGCTGCGCGGATTCGATGCGGCCAAGGCCGGTGCCAAGACCGGCGTCGGGGCGCTAATCGCGTTATCCAGCGCGTTGCTGAAGAAATCGGTGCGCGGTGGGCTGGTGCTCGTGGGGGAGGTGACGTTAGGTGGAACCATCGAACCGGTTCACAACGCGGTGACACTGGCCGAGCTCGCAATCGAAAAGGGCGCCAAGTCTCTGCTATTGCCTGTCTCCTGCCGTCGTCAGCTCTTTGACCTTTCAGACGAGATGGCGACCAAGCTGGACATTGAGTTCTACCAAGATGGCCGCGATGCGCTGCTGAAGGCTCTCGCTGATTGATGGGGCAGCCTCAAGGCTGTCAATTCCGTGAGTATCAGAGTTCAAGATTCATCAGCTCTTTGCCGATACAGAGAGTTTCTGTATTGAATGGAGAGCCAATGGTCAACAAAGAAGCAGCCGCCGTCCTGGTGGAGTACAGCCAGCACATCGCTCACTACGCTGCCATCGCTGATGTCCCTCTTGAGAGGCAGACCATACTGACCAAAGCTGCACGGGAACACGCGTGGCGCTTGCTAAGCAAGCTCATCCAAGTGGCGGAGGCTGCCAAGGAGAGCGACATGTGCTGGTTGCTTCTCGAAAAGGAAGAAAGACCCAAAGAGTCCTATCGTCTGCATTCCATGGCCAAGTCCGAGGACAGAAATTTCATCGAGGCGAAGCTCGAATTGGCACAGATGTTGAAAGACATCCGAGCCACTGAGCGTAAAGACCCCACGGGGAAGAAGCGGCAAGCGGAGCGCGACAAGGCGGCAAAGCAGCGTGCTGAAAGCGATGCGCGTCACGAACTCGAGAAGAAGGAGCTCGCACGTCAACGGCGCGAAGAGCGCAAGGCCGAGAAGCTTGCTCTAGCGGCCGCAGAGGCTGCAGCCGCCACCAAGAAGGCCAAGCAGTCGGCCCGCAAGTAGACGGTTCCGGTCTGAACGAGACCTGCTTGGAGTTCACCCACATTTGCCGGCTCCCCCAGGTCGAGTAGTGGACTTCTGACTGGCTCAGGAAATCGAGGGGCTTCATTCGCGCACCTCGAGGGTTGACATTGTCATTTGAAGCGCATCCTGGCGTTTGACATTGTCATAAACTTCGACTATCTTTTGTGGACACTGTCAGGAGAGTCCACGTGCGTGATGACCTGCACCATTGCCTGCCCCAGACGCATCGATGGCGCCGCGTTGTGCGTGTGGCCTGCGCGCCTGGTTTAGGGGGCGACCTCTCGGACGAACTCGCCCGGTCAGTCTGGGAGCCGACCAGAGACCTACTGGCTAGCCAGTGGGGGGTAGCTTTCGCGGCAGCTCTTTCGACGGAACACCAGGACCTCTTCGGCGTTGGCGTGGAGCAGATTCAAGCCAAGCTCGCCGCGCTGGAGGACTGCTGCACGTCACCGTTGGCGCGTCGCATGTCCGAAATCGCTATGGCCGAGGTCACCATCAATGGCCCTGGTCCCGGTACCCTGGATACAGTCGTCCGGGCGACGCTTGAGATTGCGGCCCAAGACGGAATAGAAGGTGCTGTTGCCTGGGTTGCCGACCAGCGTGGAGAAAAGCATGCGCGTCCACTGCGGGTGGTGCTGACGCAAGCACTCGCTCAATGCAACTTGGGTGCACCCCCGCCGCCGAAGAAGCGCCGGCCCAAACTCTCTGTCTCGGATGGCCTCGAGATGCCATTGGCCTTGAAGGGGGTGTGATTACATGCAATTGACGACCGCACCCGCAGTCGACCCGATGGCCCCAGTTGGAACCTGCAACGGCACTCGCAGAAAACCACGCAGCTCTCAGACGTCGGCGTCCTCGCGCATAGATGCAAGTCATCTGGAGCGGTACTGCTTCAAAGCTGACGACGAGATGCTCGCCGACCTGACGTCGTTACTCAGTGCTGTGAGAGCAGCCGACCGCAGTTCGGTTCGCCGCCACAGCGTTGAGTGGGGGCGGGACCTTGCTGTGAAGGTCTCTGTCAGGAATGTGAGTCTTTGGCGCAGACCCGAGGTGCGCGAGGCGCTCGTCGGCGCGTTAGGGTACCTAACGGCCGACCGATGGAGTTTCAAATTTGTTACCCATCGGCGGGTGAAGGCCGACCCAAGCCAAATTCCTCTGGTCGAATCTCCGTATCAGGCTCGGGTTTTCATGCCATTCAGCAACGGCTTGGACTCTTACGCCATCGCAACAGAGCTGTTGGCCGAGGCAAACCCGCCCGAGCTTGTGCTGGTCAACGTGCGACCGAGGGACAGGCCAACTGCTTGGGAGAAGTTAGCTGTAAAGAAGGACCAAAGCCTGCCATCGGTGCAGGTGGCCTGCTACGCAGTAGACCCGCATCGTGCGGAGTTGACTTATCGCTCGCGCCCCTTCCTCTTCGACCTGTTGGCAGGGTATGGCGCAGCGATGGCTCAACCTGCGTCTGTCGTCATCCCGGAGAATGGTCAGGGAAGCCTTGGCGGGTCACTGGTCCCTCTCGGTTCAGAGGCGCCACACAGAAGTTGCCATCCGGGCTTCACGTCGAGGCTCTCGCGACTTCTCCAAGCACTGACGGGCGAACCAGTGAAGTTCAGCCACCCGGCACTCTTCCGAACTAAGGGTGAGGTCCTGTCTGCGCTGGCCGAGCGAGAGGAAGGGGCGACTCACTGGTTGAAGCGGCATCGCTCATGCTCATACGACGCCCGGCACTCGAGTCAAGACGGCAAGGTCATGCACTGCGGCCTCTGCGGGAACTGCCTTTTGAGAAGGACCTCGCTCATCTGGGCAGAGGTGGATGACACCACGGAATATCGGGCGGTCGACCTTACCGCTCGCACCCTTGAAGAAGCCTTCAGGGGCAAGATGCCGCGCAACTTCCAAGCGAGCCTGGACGTAGCAAGGAACAGCGTTCGCGCTATGCAAAGACTGGCCGAACTGACCAGTGCGCCGCATCGGTTGCGCGTTGAGTCAGAGGTCGTCGCGTTGTCTCGTGGCCTCGATGAACCAATACCACTAGTGAGAGAAAAAATGATGCACTTCCTTTCCCAGCACCAGCGAGAGTGGAAGCGATTCCTGAAGTCATGTGGCGCCAAATCGTGGGTCACCGACCTCGCTGGAACTTGATATGGCAACCGAGAACGCAAGTCGAGCAGACTCGCTCGGCACGAAGCTCCGGCGCGCAAGGGAGATGCTACGCATGACGCAAGGCGTGGCGGCAGAACGCCTGGGGCTCGCGCGAACGACGCTCGTGGCAATCGAAGCCAGCAAGAGGTCGCTGTCGAACGCCGAGTTGCGCGCCTTCGCTGAGCTGTATGGCATGCCCGAGAGTGAGCTCGTCAACGACGACGTTGCTCCCGTTGAGCTTAGCGTGGACTTCCGGAGTTCAGCTGGCTCTGTACTTTCCGATGACGAGGCCCAAGTCGCGACGTTGCTCAACCGCCTGGCAAACTCGACGCTACAGCTTGAATCGCTGCTGAAGCAGCCCGCTCCCATTGTCGACCTACCGACCGTGACGGTCACGAAGACCGGGTCGTTGGAAAGACAGGCCGAAGACGCAGCAATGAATCTGCGCTCGCGCCTGGGTATTGGACTAGGACCCATCCAGAACTTGGCGGCACTCCTTGAGTTCGAGATGGGTGTGCGCGTGTATGAGCGACCGCTGCCGTCGAGGATTTCCGGCGGAGTCGCGTTTGACCAACGTGGCGGAGCATTCGTACTGCTCAATTCGCGGCATCCCGTATACCGCCGGCGGGTGACTTGCGGGCATGAGGTTGGACACCTGCTCATTCGGCAACTGGGGCTAGTCGTTCACTTCGAGAAAGACACCTATCAGGGACGCGAGGAGCGCTTCTGCGACTTGTTCGGGATAGCGTTCCTGGCGCCCGCGCCAACTGTCAGACGGAAGGCGAAGGAACTGAAGGACACCTTCGGCATTTTCTCAGTCAGGCAGTTGCTGATGCTTGCCGTGTTCTTCGGTATATCCATCGAAGCGATGACGCGTCGTCTGGAAGCTCTGGACATGCTACCGCAGGGTACCTACGAAGGGCTGCGAGGGCAGGGTATCGGTCTCGAGCATCGCCGCAAGGTTGCGGAGGAGATGAGCGTGGCGGAAGAAGGTCAACCCTTCACGCCGCGTTCGCTGCTCTTGGCTAGCGTTGCTTATGAGAGAGAGCTGCTATCGGAGCAGCAGATTGCTTCGATGTTCGAACTCAATCTTGTCGACGTTCGGCGAGCGCTCAATGGCAGGGATGCCGATTCGCAGGAGGTGGTGCTTGACCTTGCTGAGTGACCATCTCCCGTCGGGCGCCCTAGTGCTGGACGCAAGTGTGGTCATCAACCTTTTGGGGACTGGGCAACCCGTTGAGGTCCTTGCAGGCCTTCGGCAGCGCTGCCTCATCGAGCAGAAGACGCTCCATGAGGTGAAGCGGCACCCGATACCAGGCTTCAAACTGGAAGAGCGCATGGACATGCTCTTCCGTGATGGCCTGCTCGAGGCTGTCCGAATGACCGATGCCGAGTACGAAGTGTTCATTGAACTGGTCCACGGACCACTCGGTGTTCGCCTCGGCGACGGGGAGAGCGCAGCCATTGCGATTGCCTCACGCGGTGCAGGCATCGTGGTGGACGAGAAGCGCGCGCGGAGGCGGGTCGCGGAGATGCTGCCAGCCTTGGCAACGGTTAGCTCTTTGCGGCTGGTCCTGACCAGCGCGCACCGCCAGAACTGGACTGAGCGCGAAGCGGCGGAGCTGGTCGCTCTGGCTCGGTTGCATTCGCGTATGGGCGTTCCGAGGGAGGACGCGCCGCTACTCGCGCAACTCATGAATTCGAGCCCCTCTGCATTCATCAGCACCTTGCGGGCCCTCCGTTGACTGATGGCATTGGTACGTCGTCCTGGGCAAGGCCCACTTCATGTCCAGAACGGCCTAGACATATCACGAATCTGCCAAGGCAAGAGAACACGACTAGGTGTCCAAGCATTCGGTGCCCGGAGGTTGCAGGTTCCAGTTGCGCCGCGGCTTCTGACCGCAGGCGTAGTGGTCAGATTCTCGGATTTGAGGCTCAACCGCAACACAAACGCCTACCCCTGCTCACGCGTGAGCAACTCGTGAGCAATTCCCTGGCCGCTACATGCCCGAGGTCGGCCTTCTCTCCTCGTACAATGAAGCAGAGCGGGTCAAGACCAGCAGACTCATAATCCTTTGGTCGAAGGTTCAAGCCCTTCACGGCCTACCAAAAAAGCCTGCTATACTGCGAGGCTTCGCGGCTGTAGCTCAGTTGGATAGAGTACTTGGCTACGAACCAAGGGGTCGTGGGTTCGAATCCTGCCAGCCGCGCCACTACTGAAAGCCCGCAGCCACAAGCTGCGGGCTTTTCTCTTTCTGGTGCCTCTTTCGCGCGTACCCGTCACCATGAGCAAGGCATTCACCCGCGAATCCGATTCGGACGACGATGACGATGGCGTCGGCGCGCCGGCCACACCGGGCGGCAAGAACTACCTCACGCGCACGGGCTACGAGCGCCTGCGCCGAGAGCTCCTGGGCCTCATGGACGAGGAGCGGCCGAAGGTGGTCGAGGCCGTGCACTGGGCCGCCAAGAACGGCGACCGCTCGGAAAACGGGGACTACCTGTATGGCAAGAAGCGCCTGCGCGAGATCGACCGGCGCATCCGCTTTCTCACCAAGCGCCTGGAGATCGCCGAGGTGGTGGATCCCTCCGCGCACCACGGCAGCGACCAGGTGTTCTTCGGCGCCACCGTCACCTACGCGGACGGGTCGGGGCGCGAGACCACCATCACCATCATCGGCATCGACGAGGCCGACAGCACGCTAGGGCAGGTGAGCTGGGTGGCGCCGGTGTCGCGCGCCCTGCTCAAGGCCCGCGTCGGCGACGTGGTCAAACTCGCCGTGCCGGGCGGTGTGCAGGAACTCGAGGTGCTGGACGTGAGCTACCCGGCGCCCACTGCCGCCTGATCAGGCCTTGGCCGCGGCCTTGTAGCGCTGGGCCTTGATGACCGAGGGCGTGCGCTTGAGGCTGCGCAGCACGTCGGCCAGGTGCTGGCGGTCGCGCACCGCCACCGAGAAGCGGATGTCCGTGGCGGTCTGCGCGGGTTCGTCGCCCATGTCCACGTGGGTGATGTCGGCCTCGGCCGCGGCGATGCTTGAGGCCACGCGCGCCAGCACGCCTTTGCCATTGGCCACGGTGACGATCACGGTGGTGTCGAAGGAGCGTACGGGTTCATCGGCCCATTCCACCTCGAGGAAGCGTTCGGCGTCGCGGTCGCGCAGGCGGCGGGCGGTGGGGCAGTCCTCGGCATGCACCACCAGGCCTTCTCCCCGGCCCAGGTAGCCCACGATGCGATCGCCCGGGATGGGCTTGCAGCAAGGGGCGTACTGCACGGACAGGCCTTCGCTGCCGTCCAGCGTGACCACGCCCTGCAAGGCGCCATCGTTATGGCCGGCAGTGGCGTAGCGCTCGGTGCTGATCAGCACCGCGTCGGGTTTGAGTCCGGTTTCGGACAGCAGCACCGCGAGCTTCTTGCCCACCATGCTGGCGATGCGCCGGCCCATGCCGATGTCGGACAGCAATTCGGCCCGGCTCTTGTTGCCGGTGAAGCGCAGCAGCTTCTCCCACACCAGGGCCTGCTCACCGTCTTCGCCCGGCAATTGCGCGATGCCTTCGGAGCGCAGGGCCTGGCTGAGCATGCGTTCGCCGAGTTCAAGGGATTTCTCCTGCGCCACGGTCTTGAGGTGGTGGCGGATCTTGGAGCGCGCGCGGCCGGTCTTGACGAAGGACAGCCAGGTGGGATTGGGCTCCGCCTTCTCGTCCGTGATGACTTCGACCACGTCGCCATTGGCCAGTTCGGACCGCAGCGGCCGCTGCTCGCCGTTGATGCGCGCGGCCACCGTGCGTTGGCCGATGTCGCTGTGAATGGCGTACGCAAAGTCGACCACCGTCGCGCCGCGCGGCAGCGCAAGAATTTTGCTCTTGGGCGTGAACACGTAGACCGCATCGGGGAAGAGGTCGATCTTGATGTGGTCCCAGAACTCGCTGGCGTCGTGCGTTTCCTGCTGGATGTCCAGCAGCGACTGCAGCCACTGTGTGCCCAGGCGCTGCGACATGTCGCTGCCGGGCTCGTTGGCCTTGTAGAGCCAGTGCGCCGCCACGCCCGACTCGGCCACCACGTCCATGCCATGCGTGCGCACCTGGAACTCGATGGCGGTCCCGAAAGGCCCCACCAGCGTGGTGTGCAGCGACTGGTAGCCATTGACCTTGGGAATCGCGACGTAGTCGCGGAACTTGCCCGGCAGCGGCTTGTAAAGCTGGTGCAGCACGCCCAGGGCGGTGTAGCAGTCGGTCAGTTCGGGCACCACGATGCGAAAGCCGTAGATGTCGGTCACCTGGGCGAAGGACAGGTGCTTGCTGTCCATCTTGCGGTAGACCGAGTACAGCGTTTTCTCGCGACCCATGATGCGCACCGGCATCAGCTGCCGCTTGAAGGCGGCTTCCACTTCCTGCTGCACGCGGGCGATCAGGTCGCGGCGGCGGCTGCGCGCCCGGTTCAGTGCCTTGGACAGCACCTCGTAGCGCCAGGGGTGCAGGAACCGGAAGGCCAGATCCTGCAGTTCGCGGTAGGTGAAATTCAGGCCCAGGCGGTGGGCGATCGGGGCGTAGATTTCCAGCGTTTCCGAGCTGATGCGCTGCCACTTGCTGCGCGGCATGTCGGCCATCGTCCGCATGTTGTGCGTGCGGTCGGCCAGCTTGATCAGGATGACCCGCACGTCCTTGGCCATGGCCAGCAGCATCTTGCGGAAGGACTCGGCCTGGTTGTGCTCGCGCGAGGTGAACTCCAGCCGCTCCAGCTTGGTCAGTCCGTCGACCAGTTCGGCCACTGGCGCACCGAAGCGCTCGACGAGTTCCTGCTTGGTCACGCCGCAGTCCTCGATGGCGTCGTGCATCAGCGCGGCCATCAGGGCCTGGGCGTCGAGTTTCCATTCCGCGCACATCGAGGCCACCGCGATGGGGTGGGTGATGTACGGATCGCCGTTCTTGCGCAGCTGGCCCAGGTGGGCTTCGTCGGCGAAACGGTAGGCCTGCCGGATGTGCTCGATGTCCGTGGGGCCCAGGTAGTCGAGCTTGCCCAGCAGCGCGGCGAAGCTGGCCGCAGCCGCGCTCGCGGCCGCTGTGGCCGCATCAGGCGGGCTGACCGCCAGGGTACCGTCGACGGTAGGGGTCATCCTGCAACTGTAGCGCCAGACGGCACGCACCGCTTTGGGTCACCGATCTAGGCCCTGGTCCCGGGGCGGAATCGGCGCCCCCAGAAACAAAAAGACACCGTCGAACGGTGCCTTTTGTGGGGAGGGTGCGACGTTGGGGGCTCAGGTCGGCACTTTTTTGAGCATCTCGAGGCCGACCTTGCCTTCGGCGATCTCTCGCAGGGCGGTGACACCCGGCTTGTTCTTGCTCTCGATTTTGGGAGCGTGGCCCTGGCTCAGCATGCGGGCGCGGTAGGTGGCGGCCAGCACGAGCTGGAAGCGGTTGGGGATCTGTTCCAGGCAGTCTTCGACGGTGATGCGTGCCATGGTGGGCTCCGGGCAATGTCAGGGGATGTTGAGCGCTTCGAAGGTGTCGCTGCGGGCGCTGCGCTGCGCCGCGTACTTCAAGCGCTGGGCGTGAACGATGGCCTTGAGGTCAAACAGGGCCCGTTCAAACAACTCATTGATTATAACGAAGTCGAAATCCCGGGCATGGGCCATCTCCAGGGCGGCATTGCGCAGGCGCAGATCGATCACCTCGGCGGTGTCCTCGGCGCGCCGCTCCAGGCGCGAGCGCAGCTCCTCCCAGCTGGGTGGCAGGATGAAGATCAGCACCGCGTTGGGAAAGATGCGCTTGACCTGCAGCGCGCCCTGGTAATCGATCTCCAGCACCACGTCGGCGCCTTGCTTGATGCGCTGCTCGATGGCGGTCTTGGAGGTGCCGTAGCGGTTGCCGTGCACCTGCGCCCACTCCAGGAAGGCGTCCTGCGCGACCATCTGGTCGAAGCTTTCCTGGCTCACGAAGTAGTACTCGCGGCCATGCAGCTCCTGCCCCCGCGGCGGGCGCGTGGTGTGCGACACCGAGGGCTGCACGCGGGCATCGAGCTCCATCAGCGCCTTGACCAGGCTGGATTTGCCGGCCCCGCTGGGCGCGGCCACGACGAACAAGTTGCCGGGGTATTGCATCAGGGTCTCATTCGAGGTTCTGCACCTGCTCGCGCATCTGTTCGATGAGCACTTTCATGTCCACCGAGACGCGGGTGAGCTCCAGGCTCGACGATTTGGAGCCCAGGGTGTTGGCTTCGCGGTGCAGCTCCTGGATCAGGAAGTCCAGGCGCTTGCCCACCTCGCCGCCCCGCTGCAGCAGGCGTTCGATCTCGTCCAGGTGGGAGCGCAGGCGCGTGAGTTCTTCCGCCACGTCGATGCGGATGGCGAAGGCCGTGGCCTCGGCCAGGGCGCGGTCGCGCGCGGCCTCGCTGGCGGCGACGCTGCCCGAGGCGTCGGCGCCCAGGGCTTCCTGCCAACGGTCGAGGAAGCGCTGGCGCTGCTGGGCCACGAGCTCGGGGATCAGGGGTTGGGCCGTGTCGGTGAGGGCGCGCAACTGGCCCACGCGATCGAGCAGCATGCTGGCCAGCCGGGCGCCTTCGCGCGCCCGGGCTTCCAGCAGCTGCGTCAGGGCGGTGTCCAGCAGTTCGGGCAGGCGTTCGTGCAGATCGGCCGGCGGGGCGCTGCGGCGTCCCACCAGGGCCAGCACCTCGGCCACCGACAGCGGTTGCGCCTGCGGAAGCCAGGTGCGGATGCTGTCCTGCGCCCCCAGCAGGCGCTGCAGTTCGGCGCTGCCCGGCGCGCGCGGCGTGGCGTCGGATGGGGCTTCGATCCAGGCGCGCACCTCGACCTTGCCGCGCTTGAGCCGCTGCGTGAGGCGTTCGCGCAGGGCGGGTTCGCTCGCGCGCAAGTCGTCGGGGAGCTTGAAACCGAGATCGAGGAATCGGCTGTTGACCGAACGGATTTCGACACCGACGGACGGGCCGGATTCTCCCGCGGCCGGCTCTGCGCCAGCGTTTCGCTGGGCCGAGGCGTAGCCGGTCATGCTGTAAACTGCCATCGCTCTGGGCCGGTGGTGTTGGAGGTCCAAAACGGGGCGTTTCGGAAACCGGTCGAATTATGTCAAAGGTCAAACCCGCTCCTCTGCCACCCGACACGGTGATCGGTGGCTACCGCATCGTTCGCAAGCTGGCCGCCGGCGGTTTTGGCGTGGTGTACCTCGCGGTCGACACCGAAGGTCAGCAGGTCGCCGTCAAGGAATACCTGCCCTCGTCCCTGGCCACGCGTGGCCCCGGCGAGCTGTTGCCGCAGGTGCAGCCCGAAAAGCTGTCGCTGTACCGCCTGGGCCTCAAGAGCTTCTTTGAGGAAGGCCGCGCGCTCGCGCAGATCTCCCACCAATCGGTGGTGAGCGTGCTGAACTTCTTCCGCGAGAACGAAACCGTCTACATGGTCATGAACTACCTGGAGGGCTCGTCCCTGCAGGAATTCATCATCACCGCGCGCGAACTCAAGAAGCAGAAGGTCTTCCGCGAATCCACCATCCGCTCGCTCTACGACGAGGTGCTGCGCGGCCTGCGCATCGTGCACCAGCACAAGATGCTGCACCTCGACATCAAGCCCGCGAACATCTTCGTCACCGACGACAACCGCGCGGTGCTCATCGACTTCGGCGCCGCGCGCGAAGTGCTGAGCAAGGAGGGCAACTTCATCCGCCCCATGTACACGCCGGGCTTCGCCGCGCCCGAGATGTACCGGCGCGATTCGTCCATGGGCCCCTGGACCGACATCTACGCCATCGGTGCCTGCATCTACGCCAGCATGCAGGGCTACCCGCCCAACGACGCGCCCCAGCGCCTCGAAAAGGACCGCCTCTCGCTGGCCCTGTCGCGCCTGCGTGGCGTGTACTCCGACAACCTGATCGAAGTGGTCGAGTGGTGCATGTCGCTCGACCCGCTCTCGCGCCCGCAATCGGTCTTCGCGCTGCAGAAGGAACTCAGCCGCGAGACCGAGCGCAGCTACACCAAGCTCACCGTGGCCGAGAAGATGCGACTGCAGTTCGACAACATCGTCTCCGACAAGCAGAAGTCACTGCTGCGCAAGTCCACCGACGTGGGCACCAAATTCCGATGAAGTTTTCGGTCTATCAGATCAGCCGGCAAGGCGGTCGCGAGCGCAACGAAGACCGCATGGGCTACGCCTACACGCGCGAGTCCGGCCTGTTCGTGCTGGCCGACGGCATGGGCGGCCATCCGGAAGGCGCCATGGCCGCGCAACTGGCGCTGCAGACGCTCTCGGCCTACTTCCAGAAAGCGGCCAACCCGACGGTGCGCGAGGTGCCCGAGTTCCTCTCCAGCGCGCTCATGGCCGCGCACCACCAGATCATCCGCTACGCCGCCGAGAAGGGCATGCTCGACACGCCGCGCACCACGCTGGTGGCGGCCGTCATGGAGCGCGGCCACATCCACTGGGTGCACTGCGGCGACTCGCGCCTGTACGTGGTGCGCGACGGCGAGCTGCTCACGCGCACGCGCGACCATTCCTACATGGAGCAGCAGGCGCACCTGGGCCGCAACACCGAGCACATCAACCGCAACATCCTTTTCACTTGCCTGGGTTCGCCGGCCAAGCCGGTGTATGACCTGTCCGGCCCGGTGCAGCTCATGCAGGGCGACCGTGTGCTGCTGTGTTCCGACGGTCTCTGGGGCACGGTCGAGGACGAAGAAATCGTGAACGAGCTCTCCACGCGCCCGCTGGAGCAGGCCGTTCCCGACCTGGTGGAAACCGCGCTGCGGCGCGGCGGCCAACGCTGCGACAACGTCACCGTGCTCGCCATGGAGTGGGAAACCGCCGACGAGTACCAGACGACGCGCGTGTCCACCGAAGACATCGAGGACGGCGTGTTCGCCTCCACCATCCAGTCGGGCGTGCCCGACCCCACCGTCGAAGACCTGGACGACGCGGCCATCGAAAAGTCGATCGCCGAGATCAATGCGGCGATCGCCCGCACGGCGGCCGCGCGCAACGCCTGAGCTTCGTATTTCCTGAGGTTTTTCTTTATGACGGCCGTCCAACGACCGGGCCAGCGGGCCGCCAATGCCCTGCGCCCGGTGCGCATCACCCGTGGCTACACCATGCACGCCGAGGGCTCGGTGCTGATCGAGTTCGGGAACACCAAGGTGCTGTGCACCGCTTCCGTGGAAGAAAAGGTGCCGCCGCACAAGCGCGGCAGCGGCGAGGGCTGGGTGACGGCCGAGTACGGCATGCTGCCGCGCGCCACGCACACGCGCAGCGACCGCGAGGCGGCCAAGGGCAAGCAGAGCGGGCGCACGCAGGAGATCCAGCGCCTGATCGGCCGCTCGCTGCGCGCGGTGTTCGACCTCAAGGCCCTGGGCGAGCGCACCATTTCGCTCGACTGCGACGTGCTGCAGGCCGACGGCGGCACGCGCACGGCGGCGATCACCGGCGCTTTCGTGGCCGCGCAGGACGCGGTGAGCCGCCTGATGGACGCCGGCAAGCTGACGGCCTCGCCGATCAGGGACCACGTGGCCGCGATCTCCGTTGGCATCCTGGACGGCGCACCGCTGCTCGACCTGGAGTACGTGGAAGACGCCGCCTGCGACACCGACATGAACGTGGTGATGACCGGTGCCGGCCACTACGTGGAGGTGCAGGGCACGGCCGAGGGCGCGGCCTTCACCCGCGCCGAGATGGACCAGCTGCTGGCGTTGGCCGAACAGGGCATCGCCGAACTCGTGGCCTTGCAGAAGGCCGCGCTCGGCGCATGAAGCTGGTTCTCGCGTCGAACAACGCCGGCAAGCTGGCCGAGTTGCAGGCCCTGTTCGCGCCGCTGGGTGTGCAGCTCGTGCGCCAGGCCGAGCTGGGCATCCCCGAGGCGCCCGAGCCGCACCGCACCTTCATCGAGAACGCCCTGGCCAAGGCCCGGCACGCCGCGCGCGAGAGCGGGTTGCCGGCGGTGGCCGACGACGCCGGCCTCTGCGTGGAAGCCTTCGGTGGCCGGCCCGGCGTGGACACCGCCTACTACGCCACGCAGCACGGCTACCCCAAGGGCGACGACCACAACGTCACCGCGCTGCTGGAGCAGATGCGCGACGTCGGCGACCGCCGCGCGGCCCTGGTCAGCACCCTGGTGGCGCTGCGCCACGCCGACGACCCCGAACCCCTCGTGGCCACCGGCCGCGCGCCCGGCCTGATCACGCGCGAACGCGTGGGCGCGCACGGCTTCGGTTTCGATCCGGTGATGTTCATCCCGGCCTTGGGCAAGACCTTCGCCGAGCTCGACCCCGAGGTGAAGAACCGGCACAGCCACCGCGGACAGGCCGCGCGCGCCATGCTCGAGCTCATGCGCGAGCGCTGGTTCGCGCCCACCCCACCGGTATGAGCGATCTGCAGCCCAGCCGCGACCCGCGCCACTGGATGCGGCCGGGCACGCTGCAGCTCGGCGCGCCGCCGCCGCTGTCGCTCTACATCCACCTGCCGTGGTGCCTGAAGAAGTGTCCCTACTGCGACTTCAACTCGCACGAATGGAGCGCCACGGCCGCGTCGGGCGAGGCCATGCCCGAGGCGCGCTACCTCGACGCCTTGCGCGCCGACCTCGAGGCCTCGCTGCCCCTGGTCTGGGGCCGGCCGGTGCACAGCGTGTTCATCGGCGGCGGCACGCCCAGCCTGTTCTCGCCGCAGGCCATCGACCGCCTGCTGGCCGACGTGCGCGCGCGCCTGCCGCTGGAGCCCGACGCCGAGATCACGCTGGAGGCCAACCCCGGCACCTTCGAGAAAGACCGCTTCCGCGCCTTCCGCCAGGCCGGCGTCACGCGCCTGTCGATCGGCGTGCAGAGCTTCGACGACGCGCAGCTCAAGGCCCTGGGCCGTGTGCACGACGGCGCGCAGGCGCGCGCCGCGCTGGAGGAGGCGGCCCAGGTGTTCGATACCTTCAACCTCGACCTGATGTACGCGCTGCCGGGCCAGACGCTCGCGCAGTGCGAGGCCGACCTGCGCACCGCGCTGTCCTTCGCGCCGCCGCACCTGTCGGTCTACCACCTCACGCTGGAGCCCAACACCTACTTCGCCAAGTTCCCGCCCCCGCTGCCCGGCGACGACGAGGCCTACGAGATGCTGGACCGCATCACCGAGCTGACCGCCGTGGCGGGCCTGCAGCGATACGAGGTCTCGGCCTATGCCCGGCCTGGGCACGCCTGCCGGCACAACCTCAACTACTGGCGCTTCGGCGACTATCTGGGCATCGGGGCGGGCGCGCATGGCAAGCTCAGCTTTGCGCACCGCATCGCTCGCCCGGTTCGCGTGCGCGAACCGCGGCTGTACATGGAGCGCGCCCTGGCCGGCGACGCCGTGGCCAGCATGGACGAGGTGCCGCGCGCGCAGCTGCCTTTTGAGTTCATGCTCAACGCCCTGCGCCTGCGCGAGGGCTTCGCGCTGGCCGACTTCATGTCCGGCACCGGCCTGCCGCTGTCCAGCATCGACGCGGCCTTGCGCGAGGCCGAGGCCAAGGGCCTGGTCGAACGGGAGGGGGGCTGGGTGCGTCCGACCGAGCGCGGCTTCGACTTCCTGAGCGACCTGCAGTCGCTGTTCCTGCCGGCCTGAGGCGCGGCAGGCCGGACTCACACCATATTGAAGCCCACGCGCGTGCGGCCCGCGGCCGACTCGGCGGCCGCGAAGCCGTCGTGCATGCGCGCGATGGCGGCCACGATGGACAGGCCCAGGCCGTGGTGCGGCTTCTCCAGCTCGCAGCGCGAGGCGTCGGCGCGGAAGAAGCGGTCGAACAGGCGCGGCAGGTGCTCGGGCTCGATGGCCGGGCCGACGTTCTCCACCCACAGCCGCACGCCCTGTTCGCCCTCGCGCAGGATGCGCACGCACAGGCGCGAGTCCTTGTCGGCGTAGCGGATGGCGTTGCCCAGCAGGTTGGACAGCGCGCGCTTGACCAGGGGCTCGTCCACCGCGAGCAGGGCGTCGCCCTCGATGTCGATGCCCAGGCCGGCTTCCTCCATGGGCGCCTCGTGGAACTCCACCACCTGCTGCACCAGCTCGGCCAGGCTCAGGGGCGCGCCGCGCCGCGCCTTCACGCCGCGGTCGGCCTGCGCCAGGAAGAGCATGTCGTTGACGATGCCGGCGAGGCGCTGCAGCTCTTCCAGGTTGGACAGCAGCACCTCCTCGAGCTCGGGCGCGCTGCGCTCGCGGCTCAGCGCCACCTCGGTGTGGCCGATCAGGTTGGCCAGCGGCGTGCGCAGTTCGTGCGCCACGTCGGCGTTGAAGCCTTCGAGCTGAACGTAGGTGCGCTCCACGCGCTGCATCAGGCCGTTGAACTGCTCGATCAGCGGCTGCAGTTCTTCGGTGGGCTCGCACAGCGTCAGGCGCTGGTCCAGCCGGCGCACGTCGATGGCACGCGTCTGCGCCGCCAGGTCCATCAGCGGGCGCAGGCTGCTGCGCACGCGCCAGTAGGTGGCCCAGGCCACGAAGGCGCCGCCCGCCAGCGTGACGGCCACCAGCAGCAGCGCCATGCGCCGGCCGTACTGCGCGTCGCGCGAACAGTCCATCACCAGCCGACCCTTGAGCGGCGCGCTGCCATCGGCGCGCGGCACCTCGAACCGCAGTTCGCTCGTGGGGGCGGTGGCGGGGTCGAAGCTGGGCAGGGGATCGCGGTACAGGGTGCTGCCGTCGGCGCGGCGCAGCTCCACGAAGTTGCCGGGGCGGCGCTCGCTCAGCCACAGCAGCTTTTGCACCATGTCGGCCTCGGTGCCGTGGGCATCGGTCTCCTTCAGCACCTCGATGAGCACGTGCGAGTAGCCGCGCAGCTCCTCCTGCTGACGCGAGGCGAACAGCATCCAGGTGGCGGCGTAGATGACGGCCAGCAGCACGCCCAGGCCGATGATGGTCTGCACCGCCAGCAACAGCGACAGGCGCTTGCCGATGGAATAGGCGCAGGGCGTGGGCGCGGCGCGCAGCTCCGTCGTGGCCGAGTTGGTGGGCGGGGTGATGGCGGCGGTGTTCACGCGCGTTCCTCCAGCACGTAGCCCATACCGCGCACGTTGTGCAGCAGCTTGGGGCGGAAGGGGTCGTCCATCTTGGCGCGCAGCCGGCGGATGGCCACCTCGACCACGTTGGTGTCGGAGTCGAAGTTCATGTCCCACACCTGTTCGGCGAGCGTGGTGCGCGACAGGATCTGCCCTTTGCGGCGCGCCAGCAGGGCCAGCAGGGCGAACTCCTTGGCGGTGAGTTCCAGGCGCTGGCCCGAGCGCGTGGCCTTGCGGCTGAGCAGGTCGATCTCGAGGTCGCTCACGCTGAGCCGGCTGTTGGTGGCCTCGTTGCTGGCCGCCGGGCCGCGGCGCAGCAGCGCGCCGATGCGCGCGAGCAGCTCGGAGAAAGCGAAGGGTTTGACGAGGTAGTCGTCGGCGCCGGACTGCAGGCCGCGCACGCGGTCCTCGACCAGATCGCGCGCCGTGAGCATGAGCACCGGGGTGTTGCGCTTCTCGCGCAGCGCGGCCAGCACGCCGAAACCATCCACGCCGGGCAGCATGATGTCCAGCACCACGAGCTGGTAGTCGCCTTCGGTGGCCAGGTAGCGGCCCTCGATGCCGTCGCGGGCCACGTCGACGGTATAGCCGGCCTCGGTCAGGCCGCGCCGCACGTAGTCGGCCTGCTTGGCTTCGTCTTCGATGACCAGGATGCGCATGGCGTGGGGCAGGGGCGGAAATAGGCGTGCGCTATTTGATTGCGCACCATGAAATTGTCACGGAAAGTGAGCCGGCCTTGGGTTACGAATACGTAATTCAGGCGTTCGGAAAACGACAGCCCCGCTTCCTACAGTTCCTTCCATGCCGGCACACAGCGGCATTCAGAGCGTCTCCTCCCCTCCATCTGTCGTCATCAAAGGAACTGTCATGAAAGCCTCGAAAAGCCTCCTGTTGCCCATCGCCTTCGCCCTCACCGCTGGCGCCGCCTTCGCCGAAGGTCCGCTGGAGGGCAATGAAGTGTTCAACTTCCAATCGACCCTGAGCCGCGCCGACGTGCAGGCCCAGGTCGCACCGGCGTACAAGGCCGACCAGATCGCCCGCGGCGAAGCCAACCCCGCGCAAGCCCAGGCCACCGTGGTGGCCAGCCAGCTGAGCCGCGCGCAGGTGCTGGCCGAGGCCGCCGAGGCCCGCCGCCTGGGCCTGGTCGCCAGCGGCGAGATCCTGCCCGTGGCCACGCCGCAGCAGGCCGAGCAGATCCGCCTGGCCGGCCTGCGCGCCGTGCAAGGCAATGCGGTGGTGCAGGCGCCGAGCGCCGTGCAGGCCCACTGATCCCGCGATCGCGCGTCTCCTCCAAGGTTTGGACAGCGGCCCATGGGCCGCTGTTTTTTTTGTGCCGGCGCGGGTGCCTCGCATAATGCGCGCGACCGCCCCTGCGGGGCCCCACAGGAACCGCGATGCCGCCGCTCCCCTTGCGCAGACGCCCGCTGGCCGCCGCGTTCTTCGGCGTCTTGGCCCTGATGGCCTGGGGCGCGCGGGCCGATCCCGTGTTCGTGCCGGATGGCCCGCAGGCCGCGGCCTATGGCCAGGCGCAGGGCTACCCCGTGCCCCGGCCCGGTTTGCGGCCGGATGAGCTGCGGCAGGAACTCTACGTGGGCCTGCACAGCCACTACGACCAGGTTCGCCCCCTGAAGGAGGTACCGACCGCCGGCGCGCCGTCCCCTTTGTCGCGCGCCGCGCAAAGCCTGGAACTGCAGTACGCGTATGAAGGGCGTTCCCTCACGCTCAACGACTACCTGCGCCGCCACCCGGTGACGGGCTTGCTGATCGCGCGCGACTCGACCATCCTGTTCGAGCGCTACCAGTACGGCCGCCGCGACAGCGACCGCTTCCTGTCGCACTCTCTGGCCAAGACCATCACCGGCCTGCTGGTGGGCGCGGCGCTGGAGGACGGCGCCCTCCGCTCGATCGACGACAAGGTGTCGGCCTACCTGCCCGAACTCGCGGGCACGGCCTACGGCGCCACGCCGATCCGCGCGCTGCTGACCATGTCCTCGGGCCTGGCCTTCAACGAGAGCTACCAGCCGAACGACGACGTGCACCGCCTGGCCGAGGCGCTGGTCGGGCCCTCGCCCCTGGGCGCGGTGGCGGCGGTGCGCCAGTTCGACGCGCGCGTGGCCGAGCCGGGCACGGTGTTCCACTACGCCAGCGCCGACTCGCAGGTGCTGGGCATGGTGGTGAGCCGCGCGGTGGGCATGCCGCTGCCCGAGTACTTCAGCCGCCGGCTGTGGGCGCCGCTGGGCGCGGAGGCCAACGCCGCCTGGGACACCGACCCGTCGGGCGAGGCGCTGGGCTTTTGCTGCGTGGTGGCCCGCCTGCGCGACTGGGCGCGCCTGGGCCTCATGCTCGCCCACGACGGCCGCTGGAACGGGCGGCAGGTGGTCTCGCGCCCGTGGGTCTACGAGAGCACCACGCCAGCGCGTGGGCTGAACGCGCCGTACGGCTACCAGATCTGGCTGTCGGGCGAGGCGCCGCGCTACTACGCCATGCGCGGCGTGCTGGGCCAGTTCGTGCTGATCGACCCGATCACGCGCTTCGTGCTGGTGCAAACCGCCGTCAACCTCAACCCCATCGACCCGGGCGCCACCGCCGAGTTGACGGCGCTGTGGCAGGCGCTGCTGGTGCAGCACGGTCCGCCCGGGCGCTTCGGGCGGACCTGGTGAAGCGCCGGCTTACTGCAGTTCGGGGGTCTGCTTGACCAGTTCCTCGCGGGTCAGGCGCGGAAACCACTCGGCGTACATGTAGCTGTAGCCCTCGTTCTGCCACTTGGCCAGGTCGATCACGGCGGCCGGCACCACGGTGATCACGTCGTAGAACTCGTCGGGCTTGTAGCCGCGCGAGCGCGCCGCGTTGGCGCAGACGCGGATGGTCACGCCGGCGTCGGCCAGGGCCTTGAGTTCCTCGTACATGTCGGGATAGGCCGCGCGGTTCAGGCGCGAGAAGGCGTGCAGTTCGTTGCCGTGCGCCACGATCACGATGTGCGACTTCGGGTCGCCGTATTCCTTGATCGCGCGCAGGTGGTTCTTCACATAGCCGAAGGCGGGCTTGGCGTCCAGGGGCCTGGCGAAGTTGAAGTCGTACAGCGCCTTCTGCGGCGCGTAGCGGGTGCCGTCGAACTTGGACGGGTCGTTGGGCCCGGCGATGGCGGCGCCGCTGAACAGCAGGCTGGCGAACAGGGGCGCGAGGGCGCGGCGGGTGAGGGGCATGGGGAGAGTCTCCGACAGTGTTGGAATGGGGGATCAACCAAGGGCTGAGCCGCCGACTGTAACGGGGCCGGTGGGAGGCGCTGGCGGAGACGGTGAGATTCGAACTCACGGACCCTTGCGGGTCGGCAGTTTTCAAGACTGCTGGTTTAAACCACTCACCCACGTCTCCGCAGAGGCTGGGATTCTAGTGCGCCGCGTCCGACAGCACACAGGGCCGGCGGGCCGAGGCTTTCAGGCCGGCTGCGCCGCCTTCAGCAGGCCGCGCGTTTCGATGAAGCGCACCACCTCGTCCAGGCCTTCGCGGGTCTTGAGGTTGGTCATCACCCAGGGCCGGCGCTGGGCGTCGGGGCGCATGCGCGCGGTGTCGGCCCTCATCACCTCCAGGTCGGCACCCACGTGCGGCGCCAGGTCGGTCTTGTTGATGACGAAGAGGTCGCTCTTGGTGATGCCGGGGCCGCCCTTGCGCGGGATCTTCTCGCCGGCCGCCACGTCGATGACATAGATGGTGAGGTCGCTCAGCTCGGGGCTGAAGGTGGCGGCCAGGTTGTCGCCGCCGCTTTCCACGAAGACGATGTCGGCCTCTGGAAAGCGCTCCAGCATGCGGTCGATGGCCTCGAGGTTGATGGAGGCGTCCTCGCGGATGGCGGTGTGCGGGCAGCCGCCCGTTTCCACGCCCAGGATGCGCTCGGCCGGCAGCGCGCCGCTCACGGTGAGCAGGCGCTGGTCTTCCTTGGTGTAGATGTCGTTGGTGATGGCGATGAGGTCGTGGCGTTCGCGCATGGCCTTGCACAGCATCTCCAGCAGGGTGGTCTTGCCCGAGCCCACCGGGCCGCCGATGCCCACGCGCAGCGGGGGCAGGGGCTTGGTGCGGTTCGGGATGTGGTGCAGTGGTGTTGTGTTCATGATCGGAACAGGCGTGAGTACTGGGTTTCGTGGCGCGCCGAGAGGATGGCGAGCATGGGGGTAAAGGCCTGGCGCTGGTCGTCGGTGCCGCGCGCGATGGCCTCGTCGACGGCGGCGGGGATCTCGCCCACGAGGCGCGCGAGCAGGCGCTGGCCCATGCCCTGGCCCAGGGGCACGGCCTTGATGGCGGCCTGCACCATGTTCTCGGCCCAGCCGAAGGCCAGGCCGATGAGGGCCTCGCGCACGCTGGCCTCGCCCTGCGCGGCGGCGCAGGCGGCGGCCAGGGGCCAGGTGGGCGGGTTCAGCCCGGCCCGCGTCAGCGCGGCGCGCACGGCTTCGCCGTGTTCGCCCAGGGCCTGGGCCCAGGCGAGCAGGGACCGGCCCATCTGCTCGGTCTGCAGGCGCAGTTCGCTGGTTTCGCGCGTGTTCAGCACCCATTGGTTCAGGGCGCGCACGCGGTCCAGGTCGTGCGCGCGCCAGGCGCCCACGGCCTCGGCCATCACCGCCAGGTCGCTGCGGGACTGGCCCAGGTGCAGTTGGTCGATGAGCCAGTTGGCCACGCCGGCCTCGTCTTTGGCCAGGCCGGCGTCGATCGCGGCCTCCAGGCCTTCGGAGTAGGAGAAGCCCCCCACCGGCAGGGCCGGCGAGGCCAGCCACAGCGTGCGCAGCAGGCCCGCGTCAGTGGTCGTGCGGATGGCCGTGGTGGTGCTCATGGGGGGCGTGGCCGTGCGAATGGCCGTGCGAGTGGCCAGGCGAATGGCCGTGGTCCTGCCCGCCGTAGGCCCCGCCCTCGGGCTCGAAGGCCTCGCTCACTTCGGTCACGTCCAGGTGCAGGGCGCGCAGCATCTCGGCCAGCACGTGGTCGGGCTCGATTTTCAGGTGATCGGGCTTCAGTTCGATGGGCACATGGCGGTTGCCCAGGTGGTAGGCCGCGCGCATCAGGTCAAAGGCCTGCGCCGCCTGGGGGTGCGCCGGGCAGGCGGTGATGCGCAGCACCGGCTGGGGCGCGGCGATCACGCGCACCAGCTCGCCCTCGGCCGTGAGCAGCGCGTCGCCACCGCGCACCACGCGGCCGCGCGGCAGGAAGACCGCGAGCGCGCGGCCGTCGCTCAGCACGGTGTCGAAGCGGCTCTTCTGGCGCACGTCCCAGTCGAGCTCGACCGTGGGCGCGCGCTTGAGCAGCACGGACGCCAGGCCCTGGCCCTGGGCGATGAGTCGGGAGGCGTGCAGCATCAGAACAGGAAGTAGCGCTGCGCCAGGGGCAGCGCGGTGGCGGGTTCGCAGGTGAGCAACTGGCCGTCGGCGCGCACGCGGTAGGTCTGGGCGTCGATCTCCATGGTGGGCAGCCAGGCGTTGTGCACCATGTGGGTCTTGTTCACGCCGCGGCAGCCCCGCACGGCGGACAGGGTCTTGCGCAGGCCATAGCGCTCACCCACGCCGGCGTCCAGCGCGGCCTGCGAGACGAAGCTCAGGCTGCCGCGCGCGAGCGCGCCGCCGTAGGCGCCGAACTGCGGGCGAAAGTGCACCGGCTGCGGCGTGGGAATGGAGGCGTTGGGGTCGCCCATGGCGGCCAGCGCGATGCTGCCGCCCTTGAGCACGATGAAGGGCTTGACGCCGAAGAAGGCCGGCTTCCACAGCACCAGGTCGGCCCACTTGCCCGCCTCCAGCGAGCCCACGGTGTGCGAGATGCCGTGGGCGATGGCGGGGTTGATGGTGTACTTGGCGATGTAGCGCTTGACGCGGAAGTTGTCGTGGCGCGACGGGTCTTCGGGCAGGGTGCCGCGCTGCAGCTTCATCTTGTGTGCGGTCTGCCAGGTGCGCAGGATCACCTCGCCCACGCGGCCCATGGCCTGGCTGTCGCTGCTCATCATGCTGATGGCGCCCAGGTCGTGCAGGACGTCCTCGGCCGCGATGGTTTCCTTGCGGATGCGGCTCTCGGCGAAGGCCAGGTCCTCGGGGATGGCGGCGTCCAGGTGGTGGCACACCATGAGCATGTCGACGTGTTCGTCGAGCGTGTTCACGGTGTAGGGCATGGTGGGGTTGGTGGAGGAGGGCAGGAAGTTCTTCTCGCCCACCACGCGCAGGATGTCGGGCGCGTGGCCGCCGCCCGCGCCTTCGGTGTGGAAGGCGCACAGGGTGCGGCCCTTCGTGGCCTCGATGGTGTTCTCCACGAAGCCCGATTCGTTGAGCGTGTCGCTGTGGATGGCGACCTGGGTGTCGGTCTCCTCGGCCACGGCCAGGCATTGGTCGATGGCCGCGGGCGTGGTGCCCCAGTCCTCGTGCAGCTTGAGGCCGATGACGCCGGCGTGGACCTGTTCGCGCAGCGCGTCGGGCCGGCTGGCGTTGCCCTTGCCGAGGAAGCCGATGTTCATGGGCAGGCCATCGGCCGCCTGCAGCATGCGCTCGATGTGCCAGGGCCCGGGCGTGCAGGTGGTGGCGAAGGTGCCCGTGGCCGGGCCGGTGCCGCCGCCCAGCATGGTGGTCACGCCCGAGGCCAGGGCTTCGTCGACCTGCTGCGGGCAGATGAAGTGGATGTGGCTGTCGATGCCGCCGGCGGTGACGATCAGGCCTTCGCAGGCGATGACCTCGGTGCCGGGGCCGATGACGATGTCCACGCCGGGCTGCGTGTCGGGGTTGCCGGCCTTGCCGATGGCGGCGATGCGCCCGTCCTTGAGGCCGATGTCGGCCTTGACGATGCCCCAGTGCTCGACGATGAGGGCGTTGGTGAGCACGGTGTCGACGGCGCCCTGCGCGCGCGAGCGCTGCGACTGCGCCATGCCGTCGCGGATGGTCTTGCCGCCACCGAACTTCACTTCTTCGCCGTAGCCGCCCGCGGCCAGGGTGAAGTCGCGCTCGACCTCGATAATCAGGTCGGTGTCGGCCAGTCGCACGCGGTCGCCCACGGTGGGGCCGAACATGTCGGCGTAGGCGCGTCGTCCAATGCTCGCCATCAGAGGGGTCCTTGTAGGAGGCCGCGAAAGCCGAACACCACGCGGTCGCCGGCGTAGTCCACCAGTTCCACCGTGCGCTGCTGGCCGGGCTCGAAGCGCACGGCGGTGCCGCTGGCGATGTTCAGGCGTTTGCCGCGCGCGGCGGCGCGGTCGAAGTCGAGCGCGCCGTTGGTTTCGGCGAAGTGGTAATGCGAGCCGACCTGGATGGGCCGCGTCGCGGTGTTCTTCACCACCAGCGTGAGCGCGGGCCGCCCTGGGTTGAGGGCGTGCTCGCCCTCGGCGATGAGGTATTCACCGGGTGTCATGGCCGTCAACCCGCGAGCAGGCCCCAGCCCATGTTCAGGCCCATCAGGGCCACCACGGCGCCGGCCGCGCGCGTCCACCACACGCTGTGGTGCCGCAGCCGCCGGCCCAGGGCGATGCCGGCCCCGTGGAGCAGGGCCGTGCCCGCCACCATGCCGGCCAGGGCGGCCAGCCCGCCGAGTTCCTGTCCGTGCGCCGCGCCGTGGAACAGCGCGAAGCCGCCCACCAGCAGCGCGCCCGCCGCCTCCGGCAGCCTCGCGCGCGCCGCCAGCAGCAGGCCCACCACCAGCAGCGAAGCCGCGATCATGGGTTCGACGGCGGGGAATCCAATGCCCCCGTGCGCGAGCAGGGCGCCGGCCAGCAGCGTGAGCGCGAAGGCGAGGGGGGCGGTCCAGGCACGGCGCGTGGTGGCCGCGCTCCACACGCCCACGGCCACCATTGCGGCCAGGTGGTCCGGGCCGGTGATGGGGTGCAGCAGGCCGGCGAAGAAACCGTGGTGGCCGTGGCCATCGGCCCCCACGTGGGCCAGGGCGATCGATCCCGTGCCCGCGAGTGCGGCAGCGCCCAGGGCCTTGATCCAGTGGTGTTGTGTCATGCGTGTGTCTCCTCGTTCATGGAATCGGTTGGTGGACGGTGACCAGCTTGGTGCCATCGGGGAAGGTGGCTTCTACCTGGATGTCGGGAATCATCTCGGCCACGCCGTCCATCACGTCGGCGCGCGTGAGCACCTCGCGGCCCGCGCTCATGAGCTGCGCCACGGTCCGGCCGTCGCGCGCGCCCTCCATCACGGCGGCGGTGATCAGGGCGATGGCCTCGGGGTGGTTGAGCTTGAGGCCGCGCGCGCGGCGGCGCTCGGCCAGCAGGGCGGCGGTGAAGATGAGCAGCTTGTCCTTCTCGCGCGGGGTCAGGTCCATGGGGGTCGATTTCTCCTGCGGGCCGGGTCAGCAAGACGCATACCCGGTGAGGGTAGTGGCATGAAAGCTGCAGCGCCAGCCCCGTGAACGCCTCGCCCGCCGATCCCGCCGCCGCCGCGCCCGACGCCCCGCAGCGCATCATCAAGGTGCGGCGCGACTACAACAGCTGGGTCGGCAGCGAGACCCTGGAAGACTACGCGCTGCGCTACACGCCGCAGCGCTTTCGCAAGTGGAGCGAATGGCGGGTGGCCAACACCGCCTTCGGCGTGGCCTCCTTCCTGGTGCTGGAAGCGGTGGGCGCCACATTGCTGCTCAGCGTCGGCTTCACCAATGCGGCGCTGGCCATCCTCGCCACGGGCCTGATCATCTTCCTCGCCGGCCTGCCCATCAGCGTCTATGCGGCGCGCCACGGCGTGGACATGGACCTGCTCACGCGCGGCGCGGGCTTCGGCTACATCGGCTCGACCATCACCTCGCTCATCTACGCCTCCTTCACCTTCATCTTCTTCGCGCTGGAGGCCGCCGTCATGGCCTACGCGCTGGAGCTGGCGCTGGACATCCCGCCCGCCTGGGGCTACCTGATCTGCGCGCTGGTGGTGATTCCGCTGGTGACGCACGGGGTGTCGGCGATCAGCCGCTTCCAGATGTGGACCCAGCCGCTGTGGCTGGTGATGATGGTGGTGCCGTTCGTGGCCGTCGCGGTGCACGCGCCCGCGACCTTCCGCGAGGTGGTGCACTACGCGGGTGCGTCCGGCACCGCGATGGGCTTCGACTGGCACCTGTTCGGTGCGGCACTCACGGTGGGCATCGCGCTGATCACGCAGATGGGCGAGCAGGCCGACTACCTGCGCTTCATGCCGGCGCGCCAGCCCGGCCGGGGCCTGCGCTGGTGGGCGGGGGTCATCGCCGGCGGGCCGGGCTGGGTGCTGATCGGGGTGCTCAAGATGCTTGGCGGCGCGCTGCTCGCCTACCTGGCCATCCGCCACAGCGTGCCGGCCGAGCGCGCTGTCGACCCGAACCAGATGTACCTGGCCGCCTACGACTTCCTGCTGCCCCATGGCTGGGCGGTGGCGGCCACGGCGCTGTTCGTGGTGGTCTCGCAGCTCAAGATCAACGTCACCAACGCCTACGCGGGGTCGCTGGCCTGGAGCAACTTCTTCTCGCGCCTCACGCACAGCCACCCGGGCCGCGTGGTCTGGGTGGTGTTCAACACCTTCATCGCCTTCCTGCTGATGGAGATGAACGTGTTCCAGGCCCTGGGCCAGGTGCTGGGCGTGTACGCCAACATCGCCATCGCCTGGATCATGGCCGTGGTGGCCGACCTGATCGTCAACAAGCCCCTGGGCCTGAGCCCGCCCGGCATCGAGTTCAAGCGCGCCCACCTGTACGACATCAACCCCGTGGGCGTGGGCGCCATGGCGCTGGCCTCGGTGGTGTCGATCACCGCGCACCTGGGCGTGATGGGGCCCACGGCCGAGGCCTTCTCGGCCGTGATCGCGATGGTCACGGCCTTCCTGGCCGCGCCGGCGATCGCCTGGCTGACCCGGGGGCGCTTCTATCTCGCGAGGCCGTCTGGCCCGCAGACACCGCAGAGCCGGCGCCGCCAGGCCGCCGGTGTGGCCCCCATTCAAGTGGGCGGGGCCAGCGCTGCCGCCGGGGGCGTCTGCGTCATCTGTGAACAGGTCTACGAAGGGCCCGACATGGCCCATTGCCCGGCCTACCAGGGGCCCATCTGCTCCCTGTGCTGCACGCTGGACGCGCGCTGCGGCGACCTGTGCAAGCCGCACGCGCGCCTGTCGGTGCAGTGGAACGGCGCCCTGCGCCGCCTCTTGCCCCGGCGGGCCTGGCCCTACCTGGACGCCGGCCTGGCGCACTACCTGCTGCTCATGCTCATCGTGGCGCCGCTGCTGGCGGCCGTGCTCGGGCTGCTGTACCGGCAGGAGGTGCAGTCCCTGGCGGCGACCCTGGGTGGCGGCAGCGCCTCCCTGCTCGACACCGCGCTGCGCTCAGGCTTCCTGCGCGTGTACGCCGTGCTGCTGCTGATCGCCGCCACGGTGGCCTGGTGGCTGGTGCTGGCGCACAAGAGCCGCGAGGTGGCGCAGGAGGAGTCGAACCGGCAGACCCACCTGCTGATGCGGGAGATCGAGTCGCACCGCCGCACCGACGAGGCCCTGCAGCAGGCGCGCCACGCGGCCGAGCAGGCCAACCAGGCCAAGACGCGCTACATCAGCACCATCAGCCACGAACTTCGCACGCCGCTCAACAGCATCCTGGGCTACGCGCAGCTGCTGCAGGAGGACAGCGGCCTGGCGCCGCACCGCGCCCAGGCCATCCGGGTCATCCACCGCGGCGGCGAACACCTGCTGTCGCTCATCGAGGGCACGCTGGACATCGCGCGCATCGAGGCCGGCAAGTTCGCGCTCGACGTCAAACCCATGGCCTTCGCGGCCACGCTGGCCGAGGTGGCGGGCCTGTTCGAGCTGCAGGCCGCGGCCAAGGGCCTGCGCTTCGTCTACGACACCGACGGCCGCCTGCCCGAGGCCGTGCGCGCCGACGACAAGCGCGTGCGCCAGATCCTCATCAACCTGCTCGGCAACGCGGTGAAGTTCACGCAGACGGGCGAGGTGCGCCTTCGCGTGCGCCACGCGCGCGAAATGGCGCACTTCGAGGTGCACGACACCGGTCCCGGCATGGGCAGCGCCGATGTCGAGCGCGTGTTCGAGCCCTTCGCGCGCGGCGCGGGCGAGGCCGGTGAACGTTCTGGCGTGGTCGGCACCGGCCTGGGCCTGACCATCGCCAAGATGCTGACCGACCTGATGGGGGGTGAGCTCAGCGTGCGCAGCGCGCCGGGCCAGGGCAGCGTGTTCACCGTGCGCCTGTTCCTGCCCGAGATGCGCGGTGCGCTGCCCGTGCGCGAGCGCCTGGAGCTGCCGGCGGGCTACGAGGGCGAGCGCTGCCGCGTGCTGGTGGTGGACAACGAGGAGGCCGACCGCGAGCTGCTGCAGCGTTGGCTGGAGCCGCTGGGCTTCGAGGTGCAGCTGGCGCGCAGCGGCGACCACGCGCTGGAACTGCTGGCCGGCCTGCGACCCGGCGAGGCGCGCGCGCCGCACGCGGTGTTTCTCGACCTCGCCATGCCCGGCATCGACGGCTGGGAGACGCGCCGGCGCCTGCGCGCCGCCGGCTGGGCCGGGGTGCCGCTGGCCATCGTCTCGGCCAACGCCTTCGACAAGGGCCTGCACAGCGAACTGGGGCCCGGCGAGGCCCTGGCGCCGCAGGACTTCTTCGTCAAGCCGGTGCGGCGTTCGGAACTGCTGGCCTGGCTGGCGCAACGGCTGAACCTGCGCTGGACCGAGGCGGCCGCGGCGCCCGAGCCACCGCCGCTGGCGCGGCCCGAGGCAGCGCTCCCGGCGCGTGAGGAGATCGCGCCGCTGCTGGAACTGGTGCGCCTGGGCTACACGCGCGGCATCCTGCAGTGGCTGGACGACTGGGTGCGGCGGCGGCCGGAGCGCGCGGGTCAGGCCGCCGCGCTGGCCACGCTGGCGCGTGAGTTTCGTTTCGAGGCCATCGAACGGCAGCTGGGGCAGGACCGTGTCTGAGGCCATCGACCCGCAGCGCCTGTCGCCCCGCCTGCCGCGCGGTGAGCACCGCGTGGTGCTGCTGGTCGACGACGCGCCCGACAACCTGGCGCCCTTGCACGACGCGCTGGACGGCGCCGGCTACACCGTGCTCGTGGCGCTCGACGGCGAGAGCGCCATCCGCCGCGCGCAGCAGGCCCTGCCCGACATGGTGCTGCTCGACGCGCTGATGCCCGGCATCGACGGCTTCGAGGTGGCGCGCCGCCTCAAGGCCGATGCGCTGACGGCCGCCACGCCCATCATCTTCATGACCGGCCTGACCGAGCCCGAGCACCTGGAGGCCGCGTTCGAGGCCGGTGGCGTGGACTACGTGACCAAGCCGGTCAAGCCGCGCGAGGTGATGGCCCGCATGGCCCTGCACCTGCGCCAGGCGCGCCAGGCCCGCGACGGCGCGCGCGAGCGCAGCCAGGCGCGCCACGCGCTCGACGCCTTCGGCTACGCCACCATCACCGTGCGCGCCAGCGACGGCCGCCTGCTGTGGCAGACACCGCTCGCGCGCGAGCTGCTGCGCCAGCACGGCGGCGGCGATTCGGTGCACGCGCCCGAGGCGGTGCTGCACTGGCTGCGCCGCCACCTGGCCGACGCCCAGGCCCTGCGCGAGCCGCCCCGGCTCACGCTGCAGAACGGTCCGCGCCGCCTGAGTTTTCGCCTGCACCAGCGCGTGGGCGACGAGGACGGCGATCCCCTGGGCCAGGGCGACTGGCTGATCGTGATGCAGGAGACCTCGGACGAATCCGCCTTCAGCGCGCTGTCGCAGGCCTTCGGCCTGACCGCGCGCGAGGCCGAGGTGCTCTACTGGGTCGTCAAGGGCAAGATCAACCGCGACATCGCCGACATCCTGGGCGCCAGCCCGGCCACGGTGAAGAAGCACCTGGAGCGCATCCACGCCAAGATGGGCGTGGAAACGCGCACGGCGGCGGCGGCGATGGCGATGCAGCGGGTGCGGCAGCTGGAGACGCTGAGGGGCTGAGGGGCGGGCCGCGCTTGGCGGACAATTCGCGTTCGCCGCCCCGTTCCCGCCATGCGACTGCGCACCAAGATCCTCCTGCTGGCCATCCTGCCGATGCTGGCCGCGCTCGCGCTCATCGCCCTGGCCGTGCAGCAGCAGGAGCGCGCGCTGGCGCAGCGCGAGCACGCCCTGGTCGAGCGCGCCTACATGGACGCGCGGCGCAGCGAGCTGCGCAGCTATGTGGACCTGGCCGTGAGCACGGTGCAGCCGCTCTACGACCGGCGCGGCGGCGAGGCGGAGCGGGAACAGGCCCTGCGCCTGCTGGCCTCGCTCGACTACGGCCCCGACGGCTATTTCTTCGTCTACGACCTCCAGGGCAAGGTGCTGATGCATTCGCGCCAGACCGAACTCGTGGGCCAGAACCTGTGGGAGCTGCGCGACCCGCAGGGCCGGCCCACCATCCAGCGCCTGATCGCCCAGGCGCGCGCGGGCGGCGGTTTCGTCGACTACCTGTGGCAACAGCCCTCCAGCGGCCTGGTCAAACCCAAGCTGGGCTACGTCATCGCGCTCGAGCGCTGGGGCTGGATGATGGGCACCGGGCTCTACCTCGACGGCATCCAGGCCACGCTGTCGCAGCTGGAGCGCGAGGCCAACCGCAACATCGCCACCACGCTGCTGTGGATCGCCGGCATCGCAGGCTTCGGCATCGCCCTCATCAGCGCCAGCGGCCTGGCGCTCAACCTCAGCGAGCAGCGCGTGGCCGAGAACAAGCTGCGCCTGCTCGCGCGCCAGGTGCAGCAGTCGCAGGAGGACGAGCGCGCGCGCCTGGCGCGCGAGCTGCACGACGGCGTCAGCCAGACCCTGGTGTCGAGCAAGCTGCTGGTGGAGGCGGGCGCGGCCGATGGCGATCGCGAGTCCCTGGCGCGCGCCCTGCGCCAGCTCGAGAACAGCCTGGTGGAGGTGCGGCGCATCTCGCACCGCCTGCGCCCCGCCTTGCTCGACAACCTGGGCCTGCCCGCCGCGCTGCAGCACCTGGCGCGCGAGGTCGAAGACGCCAGCGGCCTGGCGGTGGCCGTGCGCCTGGAGGGCGCGCCGCGCGAGCTGGGCGACGAGGTCAAGACGGCGCTGTTTCGCATCGCCCAGGAGGGCCTGACCAATGTGGTCAAGCACGCGCAGGCCCGCCAGGTCGAGTTGCTGCTGGGCTTTGGCGCCGGTGGCGCGCTGCGCCTGAGCCTGACCGACGACGGCCGCGGCTTCGACGAGCAGGCCGTGCAGCTCGACCCGGAGCGCGGTATTGGCCTGCGCAACATGCGCGAGCGCCTGGCGGCCATCGGCGGGCGCCTGCGCATTCAGTCCGCGCCCGGCCATGGCACCCAGCTGGAGGCCGCGCTGCCCGCCTGAGCCGTCCCATGAACGCCCCCGACACGCCCATCCGCATCCTGCTCGTCGATGACCACCCCATGGTGCGCGAGGGCCTGCGCGCGCGCCTGTCCAGCGTGCCGCGCCTGCAGGTGGTGGGCGAGGCGGGCGACGCCGCCGAGGCCCTGCGCCAGCTCGAACTGAGCCTGCCCGACGTGGTGCTGCAGGACGTGGGCCTGAAGGACGGCAACGGCATCGACCTGGTGCAGGCCATGCTGGCGCATCAGCCCACGCTGCGCGTGCTGATGTTCAGCATGTACGACAACCCCGAGTACGTGCAGCGCGCCTTGCTGGCGGGCGCGCGCGGCTACGTGCTCAAGGAAACGCCGGCCGAGGAGGTGCTGGCCGCCATCGACGCCGTGGTGGCGGGTGGCACCTTCCTCAGCCCCGCCGTCTCGCGCCGCCTGTTCCGCGGCCAGGCGCCGCGGCCCATGCTCACGCCGCGCGAAAGCCAGATCCTCAGCGCCCTGGGCCGCGGCGAATCGAGCAAACAGATCGCCCAGGCCATGCACCTGAGCGTGCGCACCGTCGAGGCGCACCGCCAGAGCATCAAGCGCAAGCTGGGCATCGAGGGCCAGGCCGAGCTCATCAAGTACGCGGTGGAGCACGCGCGCGAAGCGCCCTGAGCCCACCGGCGCCGCCGCGCCGCGGGTGACCAAGGGTTTTCCCTTAAGTGGTGCCGCGAGGGATCGAACGTGGTGCAACGGATGCGCCACGGCGGTGCGCTGACCATACTGCCCGGCGCCTGGCGGCCCCGCCTTTTCCGGGGGCGGGGCTCAAGAGGAGACTGGCATGTCTGGACTGGGTCGCCACCTCGGGTGGTTTTTCGTGGCCGCGTTGGGCGCCTTCGCACTCGCGGCCGTGGCGCTGGGGCGCGGCGAGGCCGTCAGCGCCCTGTGGGTGGTGGTCGCCGCCGTCTGCGTTTACCTCATCGCCTACCGCTACTACAGCCTGTTCCTGGCCACCCGGGTGCTGGGCCTGGACGGCCAGCGCATGACCCCGGCCTGGCGCCACAACGACGGCCTGGACTACGTGCCCACGCACAAGTACGTGCTCTACGGCCACCACTTCGCCGCCATCGCGGGCGCCGGCCCGCTGGTGGGTCCGGTGCTGGCCGCGCAGATGGGCTACCTGCCCGGGTTGCTGTGGATCCTGGCCGGCGTGGTGTTCGCCGGCGCGGTGCAGGACTTCATCGTGCTGTTCATCTCCACGCGCCGCGACGGCCGCTCGCTGGGCGACCTGATCAAGCAGGAGATGGGCACGGTGCCCGGTCTGATCGCGCTGTTCGGCGCCTTCATGATCATGATCATCATCCTCGCGGTGCTGGCGCTGATCGTGGTCAAGGCCCTGGCCGAATCGCCCTGGGGCACCTTCACCGTGGCGGCCACCATTCCCGTGGCGCTGTTCATGGGCGTGTACCTGCGCTTCATCCGCCCCGGTCGCATCGGCGAGGTCTCGGTGATCGGCTTCGTGCTGCTCATGCTGGCCATCGTGGGCGGCCAGTGGGTGCACGAGAGCCCGGTCTGGGCGCCGCTGTTCACCTACGACGGCAAGGCACTGACCTGGATGCTCATCGGCTATGGCTTCGTGGCCGCCTCCATCCCGGTGTGGCTGCTGCTGGCGCCGCGCGACTACCTCTCCACCTTCCTCAAGATCGGCACCATCGTCGCGCTGGCCATCGGCATCGTGATCGTCGCCCCGCCGCTGCAGATGCCCGCCATGACGCAGTTCGCCGCCGGCAACGGCCCGGTGTGGTCGGGCAACCTGTTCCCCTTCCTGTTCATCACCATCGCCTGCGGCGCGGTGTCGGGTTTCCACGCGCTGATCTCCTCGGGCACCACGCCCAAGATGCTGGACAACGAGACCCATGCGCGCTTCATCGGCTACGGCGGCATGCTGGCCGAGTCCTTCGTCGCCGTCATGGCCCTGGTGGCCGCGGCCTGCATCGACCCCGGCGTCTACTTCGCCATGAACAGCCCGGCCGCGCTGGTGGGCAACACGCCCGAGCTGGTCGCGGCCAAGCTGTCCACCTGGGGCTTCGTGATCACGCCCGAGATGCTGGTGCAGACCGCCAGGGACGTGGGCGAGAACACCATCCTGGCGCGCGCGGGCGGCGCGCCCACGCTGGCCGTGGGCATGGCGCAGATCCTGCACCAGGTGGTGGGCGGCAAGACCATGATGGCCTTCTGGTACCACTTCGCCATCCTGTTCGAGGCCCTGTTCATCCTCACCGCCGTCGACGCCGGCACGCGCGCGGGCCGCTTCATGCTGCAGGACCTCATGGGCAGCTTCGTGCCCGCGCTCAAGCGCACCGACTCGCTGCCCGCCAACCTGATCGCCACCGCCCTGTGCGTGGCCGCCTGGGGCTACTTCCTGTACCAGGGCGTGGTCGACCCGCTGGGTGGCATCAACACCCTGTGGCCGCTGTTCGGCATCGCCAACCAGATGCTGGCCGCCGTGGCGCTGATGCTGGGCACCGTGGTGCTCTACAAGATGAAGAAGGACCGCTACGCCTGGGTCACCATGGCGCCCGCGGCCTGGCTGCTGGTCTGCACGCTGTCGGCGGGCTGGCTCAAGATCTTCTCCAGCGACCCCAAGGTGGGCTTCCTGTCCAACGCCCAGCGCTACGCCGACGCCATCCAGCAGGGCGCGCTGCTGGCGCCGGCCAAGACGGCAGAGGCCATGTCGCGCATCGTCTTCAACAACCGCCTCGACGCCGTGCTGTGCGGCCTGTTCATGTTCGTGGTGCTGAGCGTGCTGGTCTACAGCGTCAAGAGCATCTTCCAGGCGCGCGCCGAACGGCACGCCACCGCGAACGAGGTGCCCTTCGAAGCGCTGCCCGCCGGCGCCAACGCCGGTGCCTGACAACGCCCCACCCGGTGCCGGCCTGCTCGACGACATCGGGCGGGCCGGCCGCTACCTGACCCAGAGCTTTCGGCTCATGGTGGGCGTGCCCGACTACGGCAGCTACGTGGCCCACATGAAGGCCACGCACCCCGACCAGCCGCCCATGAGCTACGAGGCCTTCTTCCGCGAGCGCCAGGCCGCGCGCTACGGCTCGCGCATGGGGCGCTGCTGCTGACAGCGAGGCCGGGCGCGCCCTGTTCGGGCGCGGCCGCCCACCCACTCCGGGGCGCGTACGCCACCCGGCGTACATACGCCACCCCCGCTTCTTCCTAGCATCCGTTCCGTCCGCTGTCAGGGCTTTCGGGCCCGCCCCAGCGGCGCGAGTCCCGTCCCACGGGCCCCCAACGGATCCAGCTGGAGAAGCGCCATGTCGTCGAACACCTCCCAACCGCGTCGCCTGACGCTCAAGACCCTCGCGGCGGCCGCCACCGCCGCCTCGCTCGGCTTCACCGGCCTGAGCGCGCACGCCCAGGACACCATCAAGGTCGGCGTGCTGCACAGCCTGTCGGGCACCATGGCCATTTCGGAAACCGTGCTCAAGGACACGGTGCTCATGGCCATCGATGAGATCAACGCCAAGGGCGGCCTGCTGGGCAAGAAGCTCGAGCCCGTGGTGGTGGACCCGGCGTCCAACTGGCCCCTGTTCGCCGAGAAGACCAAGCAGCTGCTCACGCAGGACAAGGTCGCGGTGATCTTCGGTTGCTGGACCTCGGTCAGCCGCAAGTCGGTGCTGCCGGTGGTGGAAGAGAACAACGGCCTGTTGTTCTACCCCGTGCAGTACGAGGGCGAGGAGCTCAGCCCCAACGTGTTCTACACCGGCGCCGCGCCCAACCAGCAGGCCATTCCGGCGGTGGAGTACCTCATGAGCAAGGACGGCGGTTCCGCCAAGCGCTGGGTGCTGCTGGGCACCGACTACGTCTACCCGCGCACCACCAACAAGATCCTGCGCGCCTTCCTCAAGAGCAAGGGCGTGAGCGAGGCCGACATCATGGAGGAGTACACCCCCTTCGGCCACAGCGACTACCAGACCATCATCGCCAAGATCAAGAAGTTCGCGAGCGAGGGCAAGAAGACGGCCGTGGTGTCCACCATCAACGGCGACTCCAACGTGCCCTTCTACAAGGAACTGGGCAACGCCGGCCTCTCCGCCAAGGACGTGCCGGTGGTGGCCTTCTCGGTGGGCGAGGAAGAGCTGCGCGGCGTGGACACCAAGCCGCTGGTGGGCCACCTGGCCGCGTGGAACTACTTCATGAGCATCAAGAGCCCGGCCAACACGGCCTTCGTGAAGAAGTGGAGCGACTACGCCAAGGCCAAGAACATCGCCGGCCACAAGGACAAGCCCATCACCAACGACCCGATGGAGGCCACCTACATCGGCTTCAACATGTGGGCGCAGGCCGTGACCAAGGCCAAGAGCACCGACGTGGACAAGGTGCGCGAGGCCATGGCCGGGCAGACCTTCCCGGCCCCGGGCGGCTTCGTCTCCACCATGGACAAAGAGAACCACCACCTGCACAAGCCGGTGTTCATCGGCGAGGTGCGCGCCGACGGCCAGTTCAACGTGGTGTGGAAGACCCCGGGCCCGGTGGTGGCCGACCCGTGGAGCGACTACATCCCCGAGAACAAGGGCAAGAAGAACGTGCCCAGCAAGGCCGCCAAGGTGGCGTCCAAGTAAGCCGGTGGTGGAGGCCCGATGCGCGGTGTGATCGTCCGTTGCTGTGCCGCGTTGCTGGCCTGGTGCTGCCTGGCGGGACCCGCCCTGGCGTTGAGCGCGGCCGACGCGCTCGCGGTGGCGCGGGGCGACACGGACGAGCGCATCGCCGCCATCCACCGCCTCGCCGGTTCGGCCGACGGGCGCGCCGCGGCCTTGCTGCGTGCGCTCGCCACCGAGTCGCTGAAGTTCAGCGAGACCCAGGTCTTCATCGTCGAGGGCGAGCGCGCCCTCGACGCCCTCAGCGGCCAGCCCGCGGCGCTGCCCGATGCGGCCGAGGACGCGATGCTCAACAACCGGTTGCGCGGCGCGCTGGACACCGCCTTGGCCGGCATCGAGCTGTTCACCGCCGGTCCCGAGCGCCAGCGCGAGGCCGCGCGCAGCCTGCAGCGCAACGCCTTCAACGATCCCGACCCCGAAGGCCTGCCCCTGATTGAGAAAGCCCTGGCCACCGAGCTGGACGCGGGGGCGCGCCAGTCGCTGGAACTCGCGCAGGCGGCCCTGCAGCTGGCGAGCGAGGACCAGGCCCTTCGCCTGGCCGCCGCCACCAAGCTGGGCGAGGCGCGCCAGGCCATCGTGCGGCCCTTGATCGAGGAGCGGCTGAAGCACGAGGCCAGCGCCGACGTGAAGGCCGCGCTGACACGCTCGCTGGCGGCCATCGACCGCCGCCTGGCCCTGGCCAGCGGCCTGGGCCAGGCCTTCACCGGCATCAGCCTGGGCAGCATCCTGTTGCTCGCGGCGCTGGGCCTGGCCATCACCTACGGGCTCATGGGCGTGATCAACATGGCCCATGGCGAGCTCATCATGATCGGCGCCTACGCCACCTGGCTGGTGCAGGGCCTGTTCCGCCAGTACTGGCCCGAGGCGTTCGACTACTACCTGCTGCTGGCGCTGCCGGCGGCCTTCGCCGCCTCGGCCGCGGTGGGCGCGGTGATGGAGCGCACGGTGATCCGCTTCCTGTATGGCCGGCCGCTGGAAACCCTGCTCGCCACCTGGGGCCTGTCGCTGGTGCTGATGCAGCTGGTGCGCAGCCTGTTCGGCGCGCAGAACGTGGCGGTGGAAAACCCGAGCTGGATGAGTGGCGGCCTCACCGTGCTGGGCAGCCTGAGCCTGCCGTGGAACCGGCTCATCATTCTGGCCTTCGCGGCGGCGGTGCTGATCGGCGTGTCGCTGCTCATCGCGCGCACGCGGCTGGGCCTGTTCGTGCGCGGCGTGACCCAGAACCGGCCCATCGCCGCTTGCATGGGCGTGAACACCGCACGCATCGACACCTGGGCCTTCGCGCTGGGCTCGGGCATCGCGGGCCTGGCGGGCTGCGCGCTCTCGCAGATCGGCAACGTCGGCCCCGACCTCGGCCAGGCCTACATCGTCGACTCCTTCATGGTGGTGGTGCTGGGCGGCGTCGGCCAGCTGGCGGGCACCGTCTACGCGGCGCTGGGCCTGGGCCTGCTCAACAAGTTCATCGAAGGCTGGGCCGGCGCGGTGCTCGCCAAGATCGCGGTGCTGGTCTTCATCATCGTGTTCATCCAGAAACGCCCGCAAGGCATCTTCGCCCTCAAGGGAAGGAGCGTGGAAGCATGAGCCGGATGCCATCGCCCGCCACCGTGGTGCTGCCCGCGCGCGCGCCGCTGCTCACGCGCGCCGGCTGGAGCGCCTTCCTGGCCGCGCTGCTGGCCGTGTGCGCGCTGGCGCCGGTGCTCAACCTGCTGCTGCCCGCGGGCCACCCGCTGCACCTGAGCGACTACATGGTGAGCCTGGTCGGCAAGATCATGTGCTACGCCATCTGTGCGCTGGCCATGGACCTCATTTGGGGCTACAGCGGCATCCTCTCGCTGGGCCATGGGCTGTTCTTCGCGCTGGGTGGCTACATGATGGGCATGTACCTCATGCGCCAGATCGGCCGCGACGGCCAGTACCAGAGCGAGCTGCCGGACTTCATGGTCTTCCTGGACTGGAAGGAGCTGCCCTGGCACTGGGCGCTGTCGGACAGCTTCCTCGCCACGCTCGCGCTCATCGTGCTGGTGCCGGGCGGCGTGGCCTTCGTGTTCGGCTACTTCGCTTTCCGCTCGCGCATCAAGGGCGTGTACTTCTCCATCATCACGCAGGCCCTGACTTACGCCGCGCTGCTGCTGTTCTTCCGCAACGAGACCGGCTTCGGCGGCAACAACGGCTTCACCGACTTCAAGCGCATCCTGGGTGTTCCCATCGCCACGCCGTCCACGCGCATGGTGCTGTTCGTGCTCACGGGCCTCACGCTGCTGGGCTGCTTCCTGCTGGCGCGCTGGCTGGTGCGCAGCCCATACGGCCGCGTGCTGCAGGCCATCCGCGACGCCGAGAGCCGCACCATGTTCTGCGGCTACGACCCGCTGCCCTACAAGCTGAGCGTCTGGACGTTGTCGGCCGTGATGTGCGGCATCGCCGGCGCCCTGTATGTGCCGCAGGTGGGCATCATCAACCCGAGCGAGATGACGCCGGCCAACAGCATCGAGATCGCCGTCTGGGCGGCCGTGGGCGGGCGCGGCACGCTGATCGGGCCCATCGCCGGCGCCTTCCTGGTCAACGGCGCGAAGAGCTGGCTGACCGTGACCTTCCCCGAGTTCTGGCTCTACGTGCTGGGCGGCCTGTTCATCGCGGTGACGCTGTTCCTGCCGCAGGGCGTGGTGGGCCTGGTGAAGAAGCTGCGCCGGGGAGGTTCGGCATGACGCCCGACCTGATGCAGGCCGGCGCCGAGCGCCTGCAGCGCTTCGCGGGCGTCCTGCCCTCGGGCAACACCGCCTCGGGCGGCCGCGCGGCGGGCTTCGCGCGCCCCCTGGTGCCGGGCGAGGTGGACGTCACGCACGGCCGCATCCTGTACCTGGAGGACGTGCACGTCGCCTTCGACGGCTTCAAGGCCATCAACGGCCTGTCGCTGGACATCGCGCCCGGCGAGCTGCGCTGCATCATCGGCCCCAACGGCGCGGGCAAGACCACGATGATGGACATCATCACCGGCAAGACGCGGCCGGACCGGGGGACCGTGTTCTTCGGCTCCACCATCGACCTGCTGCGCCACCGCGAGGCCGAGATCGCCACGCTGGGCATCGGCCGCAAGTTCCAGAAGCCCACGGTGTTCGAGCGGCTCAGCGTCTACGAGAACCTGGAACTCGCGCTGGCGACCCACAAGCGCGTCTGGCCGTCCCTGCGCTTCCAGCCCAATGGCGAACAGCGCGACCGCCTGGCCGAGGTGCTGACGACCATCCACCTGGTCGAACACGTGGTGCGCCCCGCCGGAGAGCTGAGCCACGGCCAGAAGCAGTGGCTGGAGATCGGCATGCTGCTGATGCAGGACCCCAAGCTGCTGCTGCTCGACGAACCCGTGGCCGGCATGACCGACGAAGAGACCGAGCGCACCGCGCAGCTCTTCCTCTCGCTCAAGGGCCGGCACTCGCTGATGGTGGTGGAGCACGACATGGCCTTCGTGCGCGCCATCGCCGCCACGGTGACGGTGCTGTGCGACGGGGCCGTGCTCGCCCAAGGCACCCTCGACGAGGTGCAGGCCGACGAGCGCGTGATCGAGGTCTACCTGGGCCGCTGAAGGACTCCCCATGCTCGACGCAAGAGACATTCACCAGGCCTACGGCGGCAGCCACATCCTGCGCGGCGTGAACCTGCAGGCCCGCGCGGGCGAGGTGACGGTGGTGCTGGGCCGCAATGGCGTGGGCAAGACCACGCTGCTCAAGTGCCTGATGGGTCTGGTGCCCACCAAGAGCGGCGAAGTGGTGTTCGACGGCCAATCGGTGCGCGCCGCGCCGCCCTATGTGCGGGCGCGATTGGGCATGGGCTACGTGCCGCAGGGGCGTGAGATATTCGCGCGCCTGACCGTTCAGGAGAACCTGCAGATGGGCCTGGCCACGCGCCCCCTGGGCACGCCAGTGCCGCCGCAGCTGTTCGAGCTGTTCCCCGTGCTCCAACAGATGCTGGGCCGCCGCGGTGGCGACCTCTCGGGCGGCCAGCAGCAGCAGCTGGCCATCGCGCGCGCCCTGGCGAGCCGGCCCAAACTGCTGATCCTGGACGAGCCCACCGAGGGCATACAGCCCAACATCATCAAGGACATCGGCCGCGTGATCCGCCAGCTCGCCACGCGGGGCCTGGACGGCGAACCCATGGCCATCGTGCTGGTGGAGCAGTACTACGACTTCGCCGAGGCCCTGGCCGACCGCTACCTGGTGATGGAGCGTGGCGAGGTCATCGCCAGCGGGCCAGGCGGTGAGATGGCGCAGAAGGGCGTGCGGCAGCTGGTGGCCATCTGAGGCCGCGGCCTCCGCCCGGGGTCAGGGCCTGGTCCGGTGGTTCGGCCAGGTCCTGGCCAACCGCGCCGCCGACGGGGTCTCTGCGCACAGCCCCTGGGCGCCGGCGCACCATGGCATGCCTGGGTGGGCGCGGCGCGCGGCGCGTTCACCCGGACGTGCCTGCAGGAACGCCGCTTGCCGCGCGCATTGCCCATCAACTGTGTGAGGGCCCTGCCATGACGCACAAGCACCCACCCCCCGACCAGGCGCTGGCCGAGCACCCGAAGGACTACTCGGACCCCGAACTCAAGGAATACACCGACGAGTTCGCCCAGGACATCCTCGACGAGGTGACGCCCATCATGCCGCTGGTGCTGCCGCTGATGGCGGCGCTGCAGATGTTCATGCTGGCCTTCATCGCGGTGGTGATGGCCTGAGCCGGACGTGGGCGTGCGCCGCCGACGCCCGGCGCGCGCTCAGTCCGCGGTGATCTTGCGTTCCTTGATGACGGCGCCGAAGCGCTTGGAGTCGTCCATGCCGCGCTTGCCGAACTCGGCCGGCGACAGCGGCAGGGCCTCGCCGCCAAGGCTGATCATCTTCTCGCGCACGGCGGGCGTGGCCAGGATCTTGTTGATCTCGGTGTTCAGCCGCGCGATGACGGCCGGGGGCGTGCCGGCCGGCGCGTAGAAGCCGAACACCGTGTCGGCGTCGAAGCCCTTGAGGCCGGCCTCGTCCAGCGTGGGCACGTTGGGGAACAGCGGCGAGCGCTTGCTGCTGCCCACGGCCAGCAGCTTCAGGCGGCCGCTTTTGGCGTGCTGCAAGCCGATGCCCGGGTCGAAGGTGTAGTCGATCTGGTTGCCCAGCAGGTCGTTGAGCGCGGGCGCCGCGCCGCGGTAAGGCACGTGCACGGCGAACAGGCCGGCCTGGCTCTTGAACATCTCGCCGGCCAGGTGGGGCGAGCTGCCGTTGCCCGGCGAGCCGTAGCTGAGCTTGCCCGGGCGCGCCTTCACGTAGGCGATGAATTCCTGAATGTTGTTCACTTCCAGCCCGTTGCGCGCCATCAGGTAGACGGCGATGCGCGCGGCCGAGGCCACGGGCACCAGGTCCTTCGCGGGGTCGAAGGCCATCCTGGCGTAGAGGTGCGGGTTCACCGAGACCATGCCGCCCGAGGACAGCAGCAGGGTGTAGCCGTCGGCCGGCGACTTGGCCACGGCGTCGCCCGCCACGTTGCCGTTGGCGCCGGCGCGGTTCTCCACCACCACGGTCTGGCCCAGGGCGTCGGCCAGGGGGGTGGAGACCAGGCGCGCGATCTGGTCGGCCGCGCCGCCGGGCGCGAAACCCACGATCACCTTGACCGGCTTGTCGGGCCAAGCCTGCGCGAGCGCGGCGGGGGCGGCCAGCAGCGTGGCGGCGGCCAGGGCGGTGGCGGTGAGCAGGGATTTCATGCGGGTCTCCTGGATGTGTGTGTTGTGGATGGGAACGGAACTCAGTGGGCCTGCTTCTTCAGGCGCGGGTTGTGGTGCCAGCGGATGGGCTGGGCCTTGAGCGGGCGCGCGGGCGCGCCATGCTGCACCAGGGTGCGGTCGAGCGCGGTGCCGGCCTCGTCGGCCAGCGCGGCCTCGCGGGCCTGGGCCACGGCTTCCGCGGCGCCGGCCCTGGTGGCGTCGGACAGGTGGTCCACGATGTGCAGCAGGTTGTCCTTGCCGCGCTCGTTGGTGCTGCCGTAGCCCTTGATGAGCCGGCCGCATTTCGCCAGCTCCAGCCCCAGGCGCGCATCGGCGCGCGCGCCGGCTTCCACGGCCGCCAGCCAGCGGTCCATGAGCGCCTGTTCGGTGGCGAAGCGGCTGCCCAGGGGGCGCAGGCGCTTGGTGGCGGCCAGCGCGCGCAGCGCGAGCAGGCCCAGCACGCCGTGGCTGGACACCTTGAGCGGCAGCGCCCAGGGCGCCTGGCCGCGTTGCACGCGACGCTGGTCCCAGGCCAGCACGCGGCGCGCGAGGGACTCGGGCAGCATGGCGGCGAACTCGGGGGCGCCGGGCTTGAAGTGGTCGTAGACCCGCAGCAGGTCGCCGCTGCCGGCCTTGACCTCGCGGCGCACGCGCTCGGCGCGGCTGGCGCGCGCCTTGAGCTCGGCCACGCGAACGATGTCGTCGAAGGCCATCCACAGCGCGAGCCAGCGCGCGGCCTCGCGCGTGGCGGCGAAGCCCTGCGCGCCGGCCGGATCGCCCGCGCGCTCGGCGGCGAGCACGCGCTGCAGGCGCTCGAGGTAGCGCTGGCCGTAGGCGGCGTTCTGGTACTCAACGGCGCGCGCGTGGCCCAGGGCCAGGATGTCGTGCAGCGCAGTGGGGAAGGGCGCCAGCAGGGCGGTGGGCGTGGTGGTGGGCACCGGCGCTTCGGCGTCGTCGTTCATCACCTGCTCGACCCAGCGCGCCTGCTCGCGCTGCGCGCTCACCGCGTCGAAGGCGAGGGCGAAGCCGCGCAGGCTGGCCTTGGCGTGGCCGCCGGCACCGCCCACCACGGCCTCGTAGTCGGCGCGCGTGAAGGGCAGCAGGCCGCTGGCGGCGATGGCGCCCAGCATCACCGCGCTGACCACGGTGCCGGCCTCGCGCGTGAGCGCGGCCATGTCCAGCACGTGGTGCGCGCGGCTGTGCTCGCGCACCAGCGCCAGCAGCGGGGCCTCGTCGCGGCGGCCGTCGCCCATCACCATCTTCTCGGCGGTGGTGAAGGCGCGCGAGGACGAGGTGATGACCAGCGTGTGCTCGCCCGACGCCAGGCCGTTGCCGATCTGGCGGCCGGTTTCCAGCAGCTCGGAGGAGACCAGCGCGTCGAGCCGGCCGGGCAGCGGGTTCAGGCCGAACACCGGGCGGCGGCCGCGCAGCTCGGCCAGCGGCGTGGGAAAGACCTCGAGGTAATAGGTGGTGGCGCCGGTGCGCTGGGCCACGCCGGGGATGCTGGTGGCCTGGGCCGCGTAGCCGGCGTGGCGCGCGGTGTCCACCAGCCAGTCGGTCAGCGTGCCGCCGCCTTCGCCGCCGAGGGCGCAGAGCAAAAGGGAAATGGGTTGGGCGGAAGACATGTCGGTATCAGGCGGCTTGCAACAGGCGGACGAAGGGCGCGCGAACGGCATCGAGCAGGCGCTCGTGCCACTTCGGGTTCTGCACCACCTCGGCGCGGTAGAAGGAGGGGCACAGCGTGGCCGCGTGCGCGTTGGCGCCGCACAGGCCGCAGCCCACGCAGCCGTCGATGACGGTGGCCACGGGGTCGACCTTCAGCGGATCGGGGTTGTCCTTGAGCGTGAGCGTGGGGCAGCCCGAGAGGCGGATGCAGGCGTGGTCGCCGTTGCAGACGTCCTCGTCCACGCCGTACTTCACGCGCACCACGCGCTGGCCCTTCTTCAGCAGGCCGGCGATCCAGGGCTTGATGCGGCGCTGGCGTTCCAGCTGGCATTCGCCCTCGGCCACGATGACCTTGAGGCCCTGGAAGTCGGTGGTGAAGGCCTCGGTGAGCGTGGCGCGCACGGTGTCCACCTCGTAGGTGTGAACGGTGCGCATCCATTGCACGCCCAGGCCCTTGAGCGTGCTCTCGATGGTCTGGTTCACGTGGGCCAGGCTCTGCGCCTTGTTGGGTGCGGCGGCCTTGGCCTCGTCGTCGGGCGTGGAGATGATGTCCTGCGTGCCGGTGGCCGAGGTGTAGCCGTTCTTGAAGATCAGCAGCACCGCGTCGTCGCCGTTGAAGAGCGCGCTCTGCACGCCGGTGAGCAGGCCGTTGTGCCAGAAGCCGCCGTCGCCCATTACCGACAGCACGCGCCGGCGCATCAGTGGCGAGACGCCGGCGCGGCTGGCCAGGCTCATGCCGTAGCCCAGGATGGAGTGGCCGAAGGAGAAGGGCTCGAAGGTGGCGAGCGCGTGGCAGCCGATGTCGCCCGCGATGTGCACCGGACCCACGTCCTGCTGGGCGAGCTTGAGGGCCGAGAACACCGGCCGCTCGGGGCAGCCGATGCACATGCCCGGCGGTCGCGCGGGCAGGGCCCCGCCCACGGCCTTGGCCACGTCGGCGCGGCGCTGCGCGTTGCCTTGCAGCCAGGCGCGGGCCGAGCCCAGCGCGGCGGCGTCGCTGGCCAGGTACTTCTCGACGAAACCCGCGAGGCCCTGGGACATCACCTCGGCCGTGTATTCACCGGCGCTGGGCAGCAGGTCCTTGCCGTGCAGCGGCGTGGGAATGCCGGCGCGGCGCAGCAGCGTGGCCAGTTCCTGCTCGATGTACTCGGGCTGGCCTTCCTCGATCATCAGCACGGCGCGCTTGCCCTCGCAGAAGCGCTCCAGCTGCTCGGGCACCAGTGGGCTGGTGACGTTGAGCACCAGCATGGGGATCTTCGACTCGCCGAAGGCGTCGGCCAGGCCGAACTGCTGCAGCGAGCGGATGAGGGTGTTGTAGAGCCCGCCCTGCACGATGAGGCCGAGGTCCTTGTGCTCGCCCTCGAACAGCTCGTTCAGGCCGTTGTCGGCGATGTAGCGGCGCGCGGCGGGGATGCGCTGCTCGCCCTTGAGCTTCTCGTGGCGGAAGGTCACGGGCGGGTGGGCCAGGCGCATGTAGTCGAAGCCCGCGGGCTCCTGGATCAGCTGGCGGGTGGAGATGGCGGGCGCGAGGTTGTCCTTGGTCTCGAAGCTGCCGCGCACGTGGCAGGCGCGGATGCGCAGCTCCATGATGGCCGGCATGTTCGAGGCCTCCGACAGGCGAAAGCCGTGCTCGACCATGTGCACCATGCGCGCCAGGTCGGGCCGGGGGTCGAGCAGCAGCATGCCGCTCTTGAGCGCGTAGGCGTGGGTGCGTTCCTGGATCACGCTGGCGCCCTCGCCGTAGTCCTCGCCGACGACGATCAGCACGCCGCCGGTGACACCGGGCGAGGCCAGGTTGGACAGCGCGTCGGCCGCCACGTTGGTGCCGACGATGGACTTCCAGGTGACCGCGCCGCGCACGGGGTAGTGGATGGACGCGCCCAGCATGGCCGCGGCCGAGGCCTCGTTGGAGCAGGCCTCCACGTGCACGCCCAGGGTGTCGAGGTAGGGCTTGGCCTGCACCATGACGTCGAGCAGGTGCGAAACCGGTGCGCCCTGGTAGCCGCCCACGTAGGACACGCCGGACTGCAGCAGGCCCTTGGTGATGGCGAGGATGCCTTCGCCGTGAAATGTCTGGCCCGCGCCGAGCTGGAGGGATTGGATCTCCTCGCCAAATGAAACTTCCAAGGCCTGTGTCTCCGTGGGTTTGTCGTGTCGAACACGCGAGTATGGGCGCTCGGTCGGCATCGATCCATACAATGAGCCTACTAACTGACATTAGATTCATGCATGTCAAAGACCTCGACCTGAACCTGCTTCGGCTGTTTGCCGAGGTGTACCGCGCGGGCAGCGTGAGCCGGGCGGCCGAGCGCCTGGGGCTGACGCAGCCGGCGGTGAGCCATGGCCTCACGCGGCTGCGCTTGCTGGTGAAGGACCCGCTGTTCATGCGCGCCCCCGGCGGGGTGCGGCCCACGCCGCGCGCCGTGGCCTTGGCCGAAGCGGTGCAGGACGCGCTGGACGCTTTGGAAGGCGCGCTCGGGCGCACCAGCGTGTTCGACCCCTCCACCTCGCGCCACCTCTTCCGTGTGCACATGAGCGACATCGGCGAGGGGCGCTTCCTGCCCGAACTGATGGCCTGGCTGCACGCGCAGGCGCCGGGCGTGCGCGTGGCCACGCAGCCGGTGCCGCACGCGGCGCTGGCCGAGTCGCTGGACGCGGGCGCGATCGATTTCGCGTTTGGCTTCCTGCCACAGGTCCGCGAGACGCGCCGCGTGGAACTGCTGCACGACCGCTACGTGGTGCTGATGCGCGCCGGGCACCCCATGGTGGCCTCGCTGCGCAAGCTGCGCGGCGTGGCGCAGCTGCGCGCGCTGCAGCAGCTGGACTTCGTGGCCGTGCGCGCGCACGCGGACACGCTGCGCATCCTGCAGCGCGCCGGCCTGCAGGAGCGCCTGCGCCTGACCACGGAGCACTTCATGGTGCTGCCCTCCATCGTGCAAGCCACCAACCTGTGCGGCGTGATGCCGCGCAACATCGCGCGCGGCTTCGTTCAGGCTGGCGGCTGCACGGTGCTGGAGCCACCCTTCGAGGGCGCCGATTTCACGGTCTCGCTGCACTGGAGCCACCGCTTCGAGGCCGACCCGGCGCACCGGTGGTTCCGCGAGGTCGCGGTCCAGCTGTTCGCCGAGTGCTGAGGGCCCAGCCCTTGCCGGGCGCCGCGGCCTCAGGCCGGCCGCGCGTCGAGCAGCCCGGCGCGCTCGGGTTCCCGGTAACCCGTCGACAGCGCCACGCCACCCGGCGTCACGCCGGCGTGGTCGCCCAGGCGCAGCGGGCGGGCGCGGTAGCTCTGGCGCATGGCGTCCACGCGCTGCTGCAGGGCTTCTCGCGTGGCGATGCGCTCGGCGTGCCGCTGCAGCACCTGGTGGGCCGATTCGATGAGCTTGGCGTTGCGCGTGCGCTCGGCGTCGGCCAGCAGCTGTTCCACCGTACCGGCGGGGTCGCCCTTGAGGCTCAGTCGCATGGCCTGTTCGGACAGGTGCAGCACGCGCGCGTGTCCCTGGCGCAAGGTCTCGGCCCAGGCCTCGTGGCCCTTGGCGGCGCAGGCCAGCAGCTCGCTCATGGCGCGGCTGGTGCCAAAGCGCAGGGCGATGGCGCCGATGGCCGCGTCGGCCCCGGCCGGCGCCGTGCCGCGCTGGGCCAGGCGAACCATCAGCGTGATCAGGTTGCAGGCGCTCTCGGTGTCGAAGCCGGGCGCGAGCACCTCGCCCATGAGCCGGACCGTGGTGTCCAGCGCGGCCGCGCCCAGCTTGTTGTGCAGGTTGTTGATGGCGGCCGCCACCTCGTGCAGGCGGCGCGGGCGTTCGGGCTCGAAGCTGCGCTCGGCGGTGCGCGCCAGCTGGTCCACGCAGCGCTGCAGGCCGCGCGTGTCGTTGTTGTCGAAGCGCGCCAGCGCCAGCAGCACCAGGGCCTGGGGGTCGAAGAGCTTGGAGTCCACGCCCAGGCGCGCCGCGCGGTCCAGCAGGGCCACGCCTTCGCCGCGGTCGCCGCCATAAAAGGCCAGCATGCCGTGCTTGAGCAGCCGGCTCACCGAGTGCGGCGTGAGCCGCGTGGCCATGGCATAGGTGCCCAGGGCCTGGTCGAACTGGCCCAGCTCGAACTGGGCGCGGCCCATGACGTCGTAGGCGTCGGCGTAGGCGTCGTCGTCCACCAGCAGGCTTTCGATGGTGCTGACGGCCTTGGCCGGCACGCCCGATTCGAGCTGCGCGCGCGCCACGCCCAGGCGGGCCCAGGGCAGGGTCTTGGCCTCGATCACGGCCTCGTACAGGCGCTGCGCCTCGCCGATGTGTCCGGCGCGCAGCAGCAGCTCGGCGCCGATGCGCGCGGCGTACAGCCAGTAGGCTTGCCGGGCTTCGAAGCGCGCCAGGCACAGCGCGGTGGCGTGGTCGAAGTCCTGCGCGTCGATGGCCGTGAAGATGGCGTGCAGCACCTGCTTGCGCTGGCGCGCGAGCTGGATGCGCTCGCCCAGGCTGGCGGCGGTGTGCGGCTTGAGCAGGTAGGCGTCGAGCGCCGACTCGGCCGCTTCGGCCACCTTGCTGTAGGTGGCCTCGGCGGTGAGCATCACGAACACCGTGTGGAAGGGCAGGATCTGGTGGCGGCGCAGGTCGTCCAGCAGTTCCTGCCCGGAGTAGCTTTCCTTGTCGAAGCGCTGTTCGCAGACCACCACGTCGTAGCGCTGCGCCTCCAGGCGGCGGCGCGCGTCGTGCACGCGCGCGCACTGCGCCACGTTGCCCACGCCCAGGTCCCGCAGCTGCGAAACGATGATCGCGCGCGATTGGGCGTTGCCCTCGATGACGAGGGCCGATGCGGTGTGCAGGGGGTTGTCGGTGACGTGCATGAAACGGCCCGGCCCGCAGGGGGCCGTTTGGGGATTCTGCGGGCTGGGCGCCGGGACCGGTGCGGGAAAAAGCGCGGTGCGAGCGGCGCAGATTCGTCGATCGGCGGTCTCAGAGCAAGGCGCGCAGCGTGGACAGGGCGCCCGCGAAGGTGGTGGTGTGCACCGCGGGGTCGGTCTCAAGGCCATGGTTCCGTCGCACGTCGTCGATGCGCGCGCGCAGGGCATTGCGCAGCTGGTCTTCGAAAGCCTGCCTCTTTTGGTTGTTGCGTGACTTGAGATGCCGCATGAACGAGGCGGTGGCCATGTACAGCTGGTCGACCTGATCGGGCGACGCGATCGCGTGGACGGCGGCGCTCAGGGCGTTGATGAACACTTGACCGGAGTTGAGGCCTTTCGGCGAGCGCTCAAAGACCTCTTGCGCGTATTGAAGGCGCGTGGAGAAGCCGGTCCCGGTTTCCGGCGTCGCCGCGGTGGCAGGGGTGTTCACGGCAGGGGGCCGATCGGCGCTGAAGGTCGCGGCAGAGGGCTCGGCGTGCGCGACCACGGCCAGCGTTGTCGCTTCCTGTGCGCCAAAGGCCTGCCGCACCGATCGACAGACCCTGTCCTGCCCCGGCGCCGGCAGGCGGCGCAGCGCCACCAGGAGCGCCTCGACCAGGGCCTGGGCATCGGGGGCGCGCTGCGTGCAGGTGAGCGCCAGCTGCACTTGTTTGTCCAGGGCGTCCGATGGCGGCGGCGTGTCCAGGTAGGGGGGCGGGACCACCTCCTCGTCCATGGCCTGCTTCAGTGGGTTCCAGGCATCGGCAGACGGGCCCCAGGTATTGAGCAAAGCCGGGGCCTGGGGCGCCACCAGCAGAAGGCGCAGGACATTCAACACCAGCACGTCGTCGTCCAGGGGGCCGAGATCGGTGGCCAGGTTGGGAATGCCCAAGGCCCAGCGCAGCTTTTGCAGGAACATGCGGCGGTCGAAGTCCCCCGGATGGGTCTCCTTCCGACGGTAGTTCGTCACGACCTTCACCTTGAGCAGCTCGGCGGGCGAGGCGACGTGGGGCAGCAGTGTCAGGGCCGCGTCGAGCAGCTGTCTGGCCGCCTCGGTCCGCGACGGGAGATGGCTGTCCTGCAGACCGGGCTCGGGTGCCTCCACGGGGGCGCTCGCCATGGCGCTGTCGTATGCCGATTTCAGCCTCGCCATTTCGGCGTCGATGCCCATGAACGGCACCGTGTGGCGGCAGGGCTGGCACAACAGCTTCAGTGCCAGCGGGACACACAGCCCCTGCATGTTCTGGAGCAGGTAGCCATCTTCTGCCCGCGTGTGCGACACCACCTCGGACAGCGCGGTCTGCACAAGCAGGCGCAAGCTGTGTTCCAGCGTCGCGGCCACCAGGCATTCCGTCAAGGCGTTGTCGGGAGGCAGCCAGCTCAGCCCCTCGAGAAACGCCAGCAGTTGCTTCAGGTTCGCCGACTGCTCCTTCATGGCCGGCAGCCACTGTGTCAAGGCATTCAGCAAACCCGGGGGCACGTGGGTGTTCCAGCGCTGCCCCGCGTCGGTCGCCAACCAGTCGCGGTAGGGCTGCAGCAGCCGCTCGATGGCGCCGGCCCAGTTCAAGGTCCAGCGATCGCCCTGGCCACCGGCCAGCAGGTCGAGCGAGAGGGTGCTGCTGTAGCGGGCATCGATGCGAACCTGGTCCGGCCCGAGGAGCTGCTGGCGTTCGGCGTGCGCATTCAACCGCTGCTCGAACGCGCCGATGTTGGGCATGCCCGCGAACCCGTCCAGGGCGCCAACGCACAGGTTCATGTGGGCCTGTGTCTGAATCCGAGGCACCAGCGACAGCAGGTTGGCCAGCAGCAGGCTTTCGCCGTTGGGGTCGTTGGGGTGCTGGCAAAAGGCGGTGGTGAAGCGGTGCAGCGAGCTGGCGATGCCGTCGTCGGGGGTGGGCGGCTCCTGGTCCGGCCCCGCCTGCGCGCCAGGGACTGCCCGCTGGGTGTCGTCGGGCGCTGCATGCCGGATCGTCGGGTGCTGCGGTGCCGAGCCTGAGCTGAGGGGGCTTGGCGTCAAGAGGTGGCGCGTGGCGACCACGTGGGGGGGAATGCTTTGGCTGCGCATGAGCGGGAGGGCGGACTGGCGTGCTGGTGAGTGATGCCGCCTGGCCGGCGGTTCCTGTCGCCCGCCACGCCATCGCCGGCCCGCCGCGGCGTTGCAGCCGTGTCCCGAGGGAGCCGGTCTCAGACCCGCCAGATGCGGGGGGCGGTGCCGCTCAGCGCCCAGGCTTGTTCGCGCAGCGCTGCCCAGGCGCGCTGCAAGACCGCCATGAGCGGTTCGACCTGCGGCCCGAGTGCACGCACCAGGAGCAGGCGCGGGTCGGGGCAGGTGGCGCCGGTCCGCACCTCGGGTGACGCGCCGGCCAGGGCCAGGCGCACGCTGTCGAGCAGTGCTTCTCGCCGTGCACTGGGCCAGGGCTCGCCGCTCGCCAGCCACAACGTGCCCAGGGCGCGCTGCCCGGCCAGGCCCAGGGGGCTGTCGAGCAGGCGGGTGTCGCTCGCGTCGATGCGCGCGCGCTCCAGCCACACGCCGGGCCACTGCAACTCCTGCAGCAGGCTGCCCTGGCTGAAGGCCTGGCCGGCGGCGGGCAGGCCCAAGGCGCAGACGTCCCAGCCCAGGCACTCGCCGCCCGGGGCGATCTCCAGGGTGAGCGCGTTGCGCGCCCGGCATTGGGGGTAGGCGATGGCTTCCAGCGGCAGCCATTCGAGGCGCGCGCCCTCGTCCACGCGCAGCTGCACGCGCTGCGCGGCCTCGGGCCCGTCGCTGCGGTAGAAGCGCGTGGCGCCAGGCGTGCTGATGAGCGCGTGCGCCCCGGCCTCGGCGTGCGCGCGGATGTCCAGGGTGTCGCCGCCGACCAGGCCGCCCGGCGGGTGAACGATCACGTTGTGGCAGACGCCCTCGCCCTCGGGGTGGAGGCTTTTGAGGATGCGCAGCGGTCCGTCGTGCCGGTGCCGCAGCGTGGTGCGCGGACCGTCGCGGCGGTAGCTCAGGTCGAGGGTGGCGTGCCAGGGCATGCGGCGAGTGTAGGGGCGGGTGCCGGGCCGCCGCCGGTGGTTCAGTCGATCGAATGCCAGTGCCGCAGTCGCTGGCGATCCGCCTCGGGAATGTCGGTGTTCTGGAGGTAGTGGTTGAGCAAGCTCCGGCTTCGGTCGGTCAGCGTTGGGACTTGGAGCAGCTTGGCGTTGTCGGGCCCGCCCACGCGGTAGAACGCATCGATCAGCAGACGCTCGGGGAAGCGCTCGAAGAGGAAGGTGCCCCGAAAGGGGTGGTTGCCCTGCACGCCCTTGGCGGCTTCGGTCAGCAGTTGTTTGACACCGTCGAGCAGGTAGGGGCGCAGCTCGGGTTCCGTCCAGTGCCTCGCCGCCCAGGCCCATTGCGCGACGAAGAAAGGGCCGCAAGGCGGGTGCTGGTTCACGAGCGCCTTCAGGCAAGCCTCTTTTTCCTCCAACGAGGCCTCTCCCAGGGTGCGCGGGTCGCGCGGCAGAAAGTCGGCGACGAAGGGGTCTTGTTCCAGCGCCTGGCGTTGGCCGGGCGGCGGCGACAGACCTGTGTCATGGGTGTCGGCATGGTCCTGCAGCGCGGCCTCGAGGTCGCTGAGCAGCCGCCGCTGTTCGCCCAGCGAAAGCCCTTCCCTGTGCTCCAGGGCGAGCGCGCCGAGGCCCTTCAGGTACTCGGCGTCTTGCGTGAGGCCCTGCTGGTGCGCGATGGCCAGTGCGGTGATCGGCAGCCGTTCCAGGCAGGCACCCTGCGTGGGGTCGATCTGGCGGTGTTCGGCCAGTTGCCGGGCGGGGCCCAGCAGCCCTTTCAGGGTGTCGAGAAAATGCGGAGGATCCGACGCGGCGTCCAGCAGCACCTGTTCGGCGCGCTGGCCGATGTGGCTCAGGTCGCCCACGGGCTGGAACAGGGGCGGCAAGGTCTCGGTGGGGGGCAGGCAGACCGGCTGGGAACCGCGCACGGGCTGGTCGCCCATGCCTGGGTGGTGATGGCCCCACACCAGCGGCGGGGCGTCGCGCAGCGCGCTGTCCAAAGGCGCCCGCGTGGCTGGAAGGGCCGTGTTCCAGGGGGCGATGCGGGCGAGGGGGTGTGGCACGCGCACGGACGCCAGCGTCCATTGGCTGTGGGATGAGAACAAGGGGTTGACGAGATGGCTTGAGCGCTTCATGGCAACGGGGCATTGCGGTGGTTGGCCTGCCCGTGCGGCAGGCTTCCGCGCTCTGTGGTCGCCGCGGCGGGAGCCGGTTCCCACGCGGCTCCTGGCGGTCAAGGTTTCCAGATCGCTCTTCAGCCGCCCTGTGAGCCCCGGTGCGCCCAGCCCGTGGTGTGCTTCTCGATGAAGCTGAACAGCTCGTACATGGCCATGGCCATCACGCCCACCACCAGCAGGCCGCTGAAGGCCAGGCCCATCTGCATGGACGAGCCGGCGGAGATCAGCAGGTAGCCGATGCCTTCGTTCGAGGCGGTCATCTCCGACACCGTGGTGCCCACGAAGGCGAGGGTGATGGCGACCTTGAGCGAGCCGAAGAAATAGGGCATGGAGCGCGGCAGGCCCACCTTGGTGAGCACGTCCCAGCGCTTGGCGCCCAGCACGCGCAGCACGTCCTCCAACTCGGGCTCCAGCGTGGCCAGGCCGGTGGCGATGTTGACCATGATGGGGAAGAAGCTGATGAGGAAGGCCGTGAGGATGGCCGGGCCCACGCCGATGCCGAACCACACCACCAGGATGGGCACGAAGGCCGCCTTGGGCAGGGCGTTGAAGGCGGTCATCAGCGGATAGACCGCCGCGTAGGCCAGGCGCGAGCTGCCGATGAGAAAGCCCAGCAGCACGCCCACCACGATGGCGAGGCCGAAGCCGGCCATGGTGACCCAGAAGGTGCGCCAGGCGTGGCCCATGATGGTGGCCTTGTGCTCCAGCGTCTGTTCCCAGATGCGCGAGGGGCTGGGGAAGATGAACTCGGACACGCCGAAGCCGACGGTGATGAGTTCCCAGACCACCACGATCGCGATCAGCAGCAGCAGCGGCGAGAAGCGCTCGAGGTTCTTTCGTTGTTGGCTGGTCATGGCGCGCTCATTGGTTGATGACGGCGCCGGCCTTGCGCATGGCGCCGATGTGGCCGCGCAGCTCGTGCACGACGTCGGTGAAGTCCTTGGTGTAGGTGACTTCGAGCTCGCGCGTGCGCGGAATCTGAATCTCGCGCTTGACGACGAATCGGCCCGGGCTCTTGCTCATGCAATACACCGTGTCGGCGAGAAAGACCGATTCGCGCAGGTCGTGCGTGACCAGGATGACGTTGAAGCGCTGCGCTTCCCACAGGTCGCGCAGGGTGCACCACAGCTCCTCGCGGGTGAAGGCGTCGAGCGCGCCGAAGGGCTCGTCGAGCAGCAGCATCTTGGGTTCGTGGATGAGCGCGCGGCAGATGCTGGCGCGTTGCTGCATGCCACCCGACAGCTCCCAGGGAAACTTCTGGCCCATGCCGCCCAGGCCCACGCTCTCCAGCAGCTTGAGCGCGCGCTCCTCGAACTCCTTGCGGCGGTCCTTGAACTGGTGGCGGTAGGGCTCGACGATTTCCAGCGGCAGCAGCACGTTGTCCAGCGTGGTGCGCCAGGGCAGCAGCGAAGGCGCCTGGAAGGCCATGCCCGAGATCTTCAGCGGGCCGGTCACGGGCTGGCCGTCGATGCGGATCTGGCCCATGCTGGGCATCTTCAGGCCCGTGGTGAGCTTCATGAAGGTGGATTTGCCGCAACCCGAAGGACCGACGATGGCGATGAACTCGCCGCGCTGGACCTTCAGGTTGATGTCCTCGACGGCGAAGACCTTGCGGGCCAGCAGGTCCTCGTTGTAGGCGAGCCAGACCTGGTCGAAATCGACGAAGGCGGCGTCGTTGGGCGGGGCGTTGGTCGACATGGGCTTCTTTCGTGAGAAGGGCCAGCCACCCGCTGGGGAGGCTGGCCCCGGTCCGCGCGGGCTTTACTTCTTGGCGGGCGGCAGGATGTCGAGTTCGGCCTTGCTGGGCAGCATGCTGCCGTTCCAGACCTTGGACGGGTCGACGCGGGTCTTGGTGGCGTAGGCGTCCGACACCTCCGAGGCCATCAGGGCCAGGCGGCCCGGCACGACCTGGCCGAAGCCTTCCCGGCGCGCGTCGGGGCTGGCCACCACGGCGTCGATGGCGAGCTGTAGACGGCGCGTTTCCAGGGGCACGTTGATGATGCCGTCGCGCGCCTTGACGGTCTCGATGGTGGCGGCCGGATTGGCCATCACTTCCTTGGCGCCCTTGGCGAAGGCCGAGAGGAAGGCCTTCACTGCGCCGGGGTTCTCGGCGATCAGCTTGGGCGTGGCCACGATCACGTTGCCGTAGAGCTTCACGCCGTGTTCGGCGAAGGGCAGGATCACCACGTCTTCCGTCTTGACGCCGCGCGCTTCCAGGTTGAGCAGCGAGGTGAACGAGAAGCCGGTGATGGCCTCGATGTCGCCGCGCACCAGCATGGTCTCGCGCAGCGGTGGGTCCATGGAGGTCCAGCTCACGCTGTTGATGTGGTTGGCCTTCTGGAAGATGGGAAAGCCCTTGCGGCCGGCGTCGAACACGGGCGCGCCGAGCTTGCGGCCTTCCAGGTCTTTGGGCTTGGTGATGCCGCTTTTCTTGAGCGCGAGCACCGCGGCCGGCGTGTTGTTGTAGACCATCATCACCGCGACCGGCTTGTTGGGCGCGTCGGGGTTGTTGGCATGGAACTCCATCAGGGCGGCCATGTCGGCGAAGCCCATGTCGTAGGTGCCCGAGGCCACGCGGGTGACGGCGCCGCTGGAGCCGTTGCCGGAGTCGATGGTCACGTCCAGCCCGGCCTGCTTGTAGTAGCCCTTGGCGGCGGACTGCAGGAACAGGGCGGCGGGGCCTTCGAAGCGCCAGTCGAGCTGGAACTTGATAGGGGTTTGCGCGTGCGCGGCGCCCGCGAAGCTGGCGGCCAGCGCCAGGGCGGCGGTGGTCTGGAGGAAGCGGCGTTTGTTCATGGTTTCTCCAAGGCTGGCGAGTCGTCGTTGGGGATAGGCGCCGCTGGCGGGGGCCGGCGGGCCATGCGGAACGGATAGCAACATCGGTGCCAGTGCGCGGCCGCTGGCGGCGGGGTGGCCGTGGCCTTTTTTGCACACGAAATCTGTATACACATTCTCCGTGCGGGGTCGGGTCGGGGTTATCCAGACATACCCTGAAATGGCATGCCCCACGGCGGTGTGGGCACCGCCGTGGGGCGCATTGTTACCCCGATGTGGTGCGCCGCACCCCCGGGCTGGTCCCGGGGGGCGCCGCACTCAGGCCTGGGCCGCCGCCAGTGCCGTCATGTTGAGCACGCGGCGCACGGTGGCCGCGGGCGTGAGGATGTGCACCGCGCCCTTGACACCCATGAGCACCGGGCCCACCGTGACGCCGCCGCTGGTGGTGGTCTTCATCACGTTGTAGAGGATGTTGGCCGCGTCCAGGTTCGGGCACACCAGCAGGTTGGCCGAGCCGGTGAGGCTGCTCTCGGCCAGGTAGGCGCTGCGGATCTCGGGCTGCAGCGCGGCGTCGCCGTGCAGCTCGCCGTCGCACTCGATGCCGGGGTGGCTGGCCACGAAGAGGTCGCGGGCGCGCGCCATCTTGCGCGCCGAGGCGCGCTTGCTGGAGCCGTAGCTGGAGTGCGACAGGAAGGCCACGCGCGGCTGGTGGCCGAAGCGCTGGACCGCGTGCGCGGCCATGGCGGCGATCTCGGCCAGCTCCTCGGCGCTCGGGTCCTCGTTGACGTAGGTGTCGGCGATGAACACCGGGCCGCGGTCGGTCATGAGGGCGTTGACCGCGGCGTACAGCTTGGCGCCTTCGCGGCGGCCCAGGATGCTGTCGATGCGCTCCAGGTGCGTCATGTAGCTGCCCACCAGACCGCAGATGAGGGCGTCGGCGTCGCCGAGCGAGATCATGAGCGAGCCGATGATGGTGTTGGAGCGGCGCACCGCGGCCTTGGCGACCTCGGGCGTGGCGCCCTGGCGGCCCATCAGCTGGTGGTAGTGCTCCCAGTACTGGCGAAAGCGCGGGTCGTCCTCGGGGTTGACGTTTTCCACGTCCACGCCGAGGCGCATGCGCAGACCGGCCTTGGCGATGCGCGCCTCGATCACGGCCGGCCGGCCGATGAGGATGGGGTGGGCCAGGCCGTCGTCGATGGCCATCTGCGCGGCGCGCAGGGCGCGCTCGTCCTCGCCGTCGGCGTAGGCCACGCGCTGCTTCTTGGGCTGGGCCTTGGCGGCGTTGAACACCGGCTGCATGAGGATGCCGGTCTGGTAGACGAAACGCCCGAGCTGCTGGCGGTAGGCGTCCATGTCGGCGATGGGCCGCGTGGCCACGCCGGAGTCGGCCGCGGCCTGCGCCACGGCGGGCGCGATGCGCAGGATCAGGCGCGAGTCGAAGGGCTTGGGGATCAGGTAATCGGGGCCGAAGCTCAGCTCCTGGCCGGCGTAGGCGTTGGCCACTTCCTCGCTGGTCTCGCTCTTCACCAGGTCGGCGATCTGGCGCACGCAGGCCAGCTTCATCTCTTCCGTGATGCGGGTGGCGCCGCAGTCGAGCGCGCCGCGGAAGATGTAGGGGAAGCACAGGACGTTGTTGACCTGGTTCGGGTAGTCGCTGCGGCCGGTGGCGATGATGCAGTCGGGCCGCACGGCCTTGGCCAGCTCGGGGCGGATCTCGGGCTCGGGGTTGGCCAGGGCCAGGATGATGGGCTTGGCGGCCATGGTCTTGACCATCTCGGCCGTCATCACGCCGGGGGCCGAGCAGCCCAGGAACACGTCGGCGCCGTTCACCGCGTCGGCCAGGGTGCGCTTGTCGGTGGCCTGCGCATAGCGCTGCTTGGACTCGTCCATGCCGCCGGGGCGGCCCTGGTACAGCACGCCCTTGGAGTCGCAGACGTAGATGCGATCGCGCGAGACGCCCAGTCCCACCATCACGTCCAGGCAGGCGATGGCGGCGGCGCCCGCGCCCGAGACGGCCACCGTGACGTCGCCGATGGCCTTGCCCACCAGCTCCAGGCCGTTGATCAGCGCGGCCGCGCTGATGATGGCGGTGCCGTGCTGGTCGTCGTGGAAGACCGGGATGTTGAGGCGCTCGCGCAGCTTCTTCTCGACGTAGAAGCACTCGGGCGCCTTGATGTCCTCGAGGTTGATGCCGCCCAGCGTGGGCTCCAGCGCGGCGATGATGTCCACCAGCTTGTCCGGGTCGCGCTCGGCGAGTTCGATGTCGAAGACGTCGATGCCGGCGAACTTCTTGAACAGGCAGCCCTTGCCCTCCATCACGGGCTTGCCGGCCAGCGGGCCGATGTCGCCCAGGCCCAGCACGGCCGTGCCGTTGGTGATCACGCCCACCAGGTTGCCGCGGCTGGTGTAGTCGGCGGCCTTGTTCGGGTCGGCCTGGATCTCCAGGCAGGGATAGGCCACGCCGGGCGAGTAGGCCAGGGACAGGTCGCGCTGGTTGGACAGCGGCTTGGTCGGGGTGACGGCGATCTTGCCCCGGCGGGGCGCGCGGTGGTACTCAAGCGCGGCGTCGCGCAAGGCCTGTTCGGCGGGGGTCATGCTTGTCTCCTCAATGGACCGGTTGCGAGCGCGGATTGTCGCAGGAGGACACGATGGGTTCGGCCGGGTCCGGGCATGACCTCGCGCTGAAGTCTCCCAGGGCAAGGCGTGACCCGCGTCACGGAGGGCAACGGACCGGCGGGTCCATGGTGCATCTGCACTATTCGGCGGCGCGCCCCCGCTCAATAGGCTTGGGTGGTCCTAGCCCATCGAGACCCATGCCCATGTCCATGAAGCCTTCCCACGCGCTGCGCGCGAACCTTTTGCTGGCGTTGCCCTTGTGGTGCGGCCAGGCCCTGGCGTTCCCGGCACTGAAGGACGAGCCCTTGCAACCGCTGATGGCGGCGGCAAGCGCCGAATACCAGCGGTACATGGCCCATCCGGTCGCGCTGGCCGCGCCCAAGGACGCGCTGGCCTGGCCTTGTGCCGTGTCCCCGGCCGAACTGGATGTGTTCGCGAACACCGTCGACTCGGACAACGACCCGGTCGCGAAAGCGGAACTGGTGAACGACGCGCGTTCCGGCGGCATGCCGCCCAGCAGGATCGTGTATGCCAACAAGGTGGTCACGCCGGTGCGCGCCCAATGCGAAGGGGGCAAGCTGTCGGGCCCCGTCGAGTTCTGGGTCGAATACGACCAAACCGTCGGCAGCAGCCAGATCACGCTGAAGTACCACAACCTCATCCGCGTGCGGGCCCAGGCCCTGCAGGGCCGGCCGGACGGCGCGGTGCTGGTGACGGGGACCACCTTGTCGCAGCAGACGGAGTACGCCGACCGGGCGACCGCGGACATGATGGCGGCGCAGCCCAAGCCCAAGATATCCACCGTGTTCTTCATGGCCTTCACGGTGGCCGGGCCGGCGCCCAAAACCTCGGTGGCCATCGCCCGCACCACCGTCGATGGCGCGCTCAGCCTGACCACCCGCACGCGCTTCTCACGCCCGGACGGGCAGGTGGTCGAGGACGGCTATGGGGCGTTTGGCGGCCCCGGGCACCACGACTCCCGCACGCTGCGGCGAAACGGCAAGCTTCACGGGCCCCAGCAGACCTTCGCCGGCATGATGGGGCAGTTCCCCATTGCGGCCTCGACGGTGTGCTGGCAGGAGGGGGAAAAGGTCCTGACCAACACCTGCCCGGCGGACTGAGCATGCGCCCATTGATCCACCTGTTGTTGGCGAGCCTGGTCGCGGGCTGCGCCAGCCGGAGCTACACCGAAGCGGAATTCAAGCGCCCGGCCCACGCCGAGTGCATCGCAGGGGACTGCCGCAACGGCATCGGGACCCTGCGCTACCTCGATGGCACCGAGATCACCGGGGCGCGCGCCCATGGCGAACAGATGGCCGGCACGTACCAGATCCGCTGGCCCTGCCAGCCGGACAGGACGCACGCCCTGACCTACGACGCGCAGAAGCGCCCGGTGTCGGGCACGATCATCCGCACCTGCATGAAGGACTCGCTGGCCATGAGCCAGGCGCCGCGCGTGGCCTCGTTCTCCGGGACCTTCTTCGCCGTGAGCAATCCCTTCACCCGGGAAACCGTGTCCTCGTACAAGAGCGGCACCTACACCGACACGCGCGGCATCCTCTGGGAAGGCGAGTTCGACTACATCCCCATCCGCGATTCGGTGGAGCTGCCCGGCTACGGCAAGACCTTTCTGCGCTCGGGCGCCTTCGTCTTCGTTGGCGCCAGGATCGACACCGAGCTGGACGAAGTGGTCCGCGGGCTGTTCATCAGCGAGCCGACCCGGCCCGAAGCGGACATCCGGCTGATCCGCGCCCGCCCGGACTACCTGGAAAGCCTGCGCTCCACCTTCGTGGCGGACCGCGCCGCCAATGCGGCAGAACTGGCCGAGGAGCAGCGCGCCAGCCGGGAGGCCTTCAACACCATCCTGAACGTCGCGGCCGGCGCCGCCATCATTTATGGCAGCGCGCGCGCCATGGCCGCGGCCGACCGCGCGACGCTCGACTCGATGACGGGCCTGATCCGCGGCGAGCGCTCGCCCATGGCGCCCGGTGCGCGTCCGCCCGCGGCGGCGGCCGCAGGCCGCGCCCCCACGCCGATCTCCGTGGCCGAGTTCCGCCGGCTGCAGGGGAGCGCGGACAACGCCGCCGCGCCGGGCCGGCCGACCAGCGCCCCGTCGCGGCCGGCCGCGACGCCACAGGCCACGGCAACAGGGAACGCCGCCGCCCGCGCGCCCAGCCCCGGGAACGCCCAGGCGCCCGCGCCAAACGCCGGCGGCGGCCAGCGTAGCTACCCGGGCTTGCCCAAGGTGCGGACCGACCAGTGGGACAGCCAGGTCACGGGCAAGAAGAACGCCGACGCTTGGTGCACCAAGTGGACCAAGTCCATCCGCGACGGGTTCATCGGCAGCAAGAACGACTTCATCGGCATGGGTCCGTGTGGCTGCGAACTGGCGAAGAACTCGGTGTCCAACACCATGCCGGGTGTCTTCGTGGCGGAGTACTTCTGCAAGTTCGATTACACGTGGCGCCAGAACGTCCCGGACACCACCAGCCGCTAGGGGCCGGTCGGCGGCGGGCCTGCCAGCGCCCGGCCGCCCCGCGTGGTCCCGTCAGCGAGCGAAGCCCTCAGGCCCGCAGCAAGTCGTGCAGCGTGCGCGCGACGACTTTGGTGGCGCGTCGCAGGTCGTCCAGGCGCACGTGTTCGTCGGCGCGCTTGGCGTTGGACTCGCGCACGGTGCGCGGGCCGGCGCCGTAGATGACGCCGGGGATGCCGCGCTCGACGTAGAGGCGCACGTCGGTGTAGAGCGGCGTGCCGACGGCGGGGATGGGTTCGCCGAAAACCTGCTCGCCGTGGGTCTGCAGGGCCTTCACCAGGGCGGCGTTGCCCGCCAGGGGCTTCATGGCGCGCGCCAGCAGCATGCGCTTGATCTCGACCCGCAGCGCCTTGCCGCCGCGCGGCGGGTCGAAGCTGGCCGCCGCTTGCGCGATGGTCTCGCGCAGCGCGGCTTCCACCTGCGCGGGATCTTCCTCGGGGATCATGCGGCGGTCGAGCTTGAGCACCACCTTGCCCGGGATGACGTTGGTGTTGGTGCCGCCGCTGATGAGGCCGACGTTGAGGTAAGGGTGGCTGATGCCTTCGACGTTGGAGCGCACCTGCAGGTAGTCGCGGTTGAGCGCGTACAGGGCGTTCAGGATGTGGGTGGCGCCCTGCAGCGCGTCGGTGCCGCTGTCGGGGATGGCGGCGTGCGCCATCTCGCCCTGCACCGTCACCTCGAGCTGCAGGCAGCCGTTGTGCGCCACCACCACCTGGTAGCTGAAGCCGGCGGCGATCATCAGGTCGGGCTTGGTCAGGCCTTTGGCGAGCAGCCAGCCAGGACCCAGTTCACCGCCGAATTCTTCGTCGTAGGTGAAGTGCAGCTCCACGCCGCCCTTGAGTGGCGCGCCGAGCGATTCGAGCGCGCGCAGCGCGAAGGTGAAGCTGGAGAAGTCGCTCTTGCTCACGGCGGTGGCGCGGCCGTACATCGCGCCGTCGACGATCTCGCCGCCGTAGGGGTCGTGGGTCCAGCCCTCGCCGGGGGGCACCACGTCGCCGTGCGCGTTCAGCGCGATGGTGGGACCGCCTTCGCCGAAGCGGCGGCGCACGATGAGGTTGGTGATGCTCTGCAGGCCGGCGGCCTTCACCTCGGCCTCGGGCACGGTGTGCTTCTCGGCGGCATAGCCCATGGGGGCGAGCAGTTCGGCGGTGCGCTCGGCGTGCGGCGCGTTGTTGCCGGGCGGCGAGTCGGTGGGCACGCGCACGAGTTCGCGCAGGAAGGCGAGCTGCTCGTCGAAGTGGGCGTCGATCCAGGCGTCGAGTTGGGTGTGGGCGGTCATGGTCAGGCGGTGTCTTTCGCGAGCTGCTCAAGGAGGTGGTCGAAGGCCAGCACGCTCAGTTCGATGTCGTCGCTGGTGCTGCTTTCCAGGGGGTTGTGGCTGATGCCGCTGTTTTCGCCGCGCACGAACAGCATGGCCTGCGGCATCACCTCGTGCAGCTTCATGGCGTCGTGGCCGGCGCCGCTGGGCATGCGGTGCACCGGCAGGCCCAGCGCGGCCACGGCCTTTTCCCAGCGGGCCTGCCAGTCGGGGTGGCTGGGGGCGGCGGAAGCGGCCATGGTGCGCTCCAGGCGCTGGCCCAGACCGCGGCGTTCGCAGATGGCGCTGAGCTCGGCGAGCACGTCGCGCTCCAGCGCGTCGCGCTGGGCGTCGCTGGGCGCGCGCAGGTCGAGCGAAAACTGGCAGCGCCCGGGCACCACGTTGATGGAGCCACCGGGCACGTTGAGCAGGCCGATGGTGGCGACCGAGTCGCCGTCCTGGGCGGCGCGCCGCTCCAGGTAGAGCGCGAGCTCGGCCACGGCGCAGGCGGCGTCGCGGCGGCGGTCCATGGGCGTGGTGCCGGCGTGGCTGGCCATGCCGATGACCTCGCCCACGTGACGCACGCCGGCGTTGATGGAGGTCACCACGGCCAGCGGCAGGCCCATCTCGTTGAGCACCGGGCCCTGCTCGATGTGCACCTCGACGAAACCCAGGTAGCGCGACGGGTCGCGGCGCAGCGCGCCGATGGCGTCCAGCGTGCCCGGCAGGCCGGCGGCGCGCATGGCGTCCTGCAGGCGCACGCCGTCGGCGTCGGTCTGGTCCATCCAGGCGGGGTTGAAGTCGCCGGTGAGCGCGCCCGAGCCCAGAAAGGTGGCCTTGTAGCGCTGGCCTTCCTCTTCCGAGAACGCCACGACCTCGACGCCGAAGGGCAGGCGCCGGCCGGCTTGGTGGAGGCGCTGCACGCAGGCCAGCGGCACGAAGATGCCGAGCCGGCCGTCGTACTTGCCGCCGTTGCGCACGGTGTCGAAGTGGCTGCCGGTGAGCAGGCGCTTCGCATCGGGCATGGCTCCGTGGTACACGCCGACCACGTTGCCCACCGCGTCGATGGAGACCTCGTCGAAGCCGCATTCGCGCATGCGCGCCATCAGCTCCTGCTGGCAGGCCTGGTGCGCGGCGGTGAGGTAGGTGACGGTGAGCTGGCCGCTCTCCTTGAACCCCGGGTCGCTGTGGCGCGCCAGGTCTTCGTGCCAGTCCCACACGTGGTGGCCCAGCGCGGGTTCGGCGCCGAACTTGTCGGCCAGGCGGATCTCGGCGATGCGGTGGATGTTGCGCAAGGCCTCTTCGCGCTCGAAGTCCACCGGGTTGTGCAGGCGGCGCTGGAAGGTGGCGATGATCTGCTGGCGCGTGAAGCCGCTGCCGCGCGGCCCGCGCACCGCGAGGATGAAGGGAAAGCCGAAGCGCGCGTTGTAGTCGGCGTTGAGCTTCTGCAGCGCCTGGAACTCCTCGGGCGTGCAGTGCGTGAGGCCGGCGCGGCTTTGCTCGCCCGTGCTTTCGCTGGTGAGGGTCTGGGCCACCATGGCCTTGCCCGCCAATTCCGGGTGGGCGCGGATCAGCGACAGCTGCTCGTCGCGCGTGGCCTGGGCCACCGCCTGCACCAAGGCCCACTTGAGTGCGGCCAGGCTGGCGAAGGGGCGCTGGGCCAGCGTGCGTTCCACCACCCAGGGCGAGTGTTCGTACAGGCCGTCGAGCAGGCGCAGGGCTTCGTCGGGCGCGGCGGCGTTGAAGGTGTCGAGCGTGAGGGCCATGGTGTCAGACCGTGAATGGGTGTTGGGCACGCCAGTGGCGCGCGATGTCCAGGCGGCGCGCGACCCACACGCGGTCGTGCGACTGGATGTGGTCCAGGAAGCGTTGCAGCGCGGTGAAACGCCCGGGCCGGCCGAGCAGGCGGCAGTGCATGCCGATGCTCATCATCTTGGGCCGGTCCAGGCCGTCCGGGTCGCCCTCGGCGTAGAGCGTGTCGAAGGTGTCCTTCATGTACTGAAAGAAGGGATCGGCGTGCGAATAGCCCTGCGGCAGCGCGAAGCGCATGTCGTTGCAGTCCAGGGTGTAGGGCACGATGAGCTGGTGCGCGTCGCTGCCGTCGCTCTTGCGCACCTTCATCCAGAAGGGCAGGTCGTCGCCGTAGTAGTCGCTGTCGTACTCGAAGCCGCCGAAGTCGGCCACCAGGCGGCGCGTGTTCGGGCTGTCGCGCCCGGTGTACCAGCCCAGCGGGCGCTGGCCCGTCAGCGCCGTGAGCAGGCGCATGGCCTCGGCCATGTGGGCGCGTTCGGTGGCCTCGTCCACGTTCTGGTAGTGGATCCACTTGAGGCCGTGGCAGGCGATGTCGTGGCCGAGTTCGGTGAAGGCGGCGCAGACCTCGGGGTGGCGTTGCAGCGCCTGCGCCACGCCGAACACGGTGAGCGGCAGGCCGCGGCACTCAAACTCGCGCAGCAGGCGCCAGACGCCGGCGCGCGAGCCGTACTCGTAGATGCCCTCCATGCTGATGTGCCGCGCGGGGTAGGCCGCGGGGTTGAACATCTCGGAGAGAAACTGCTCGGAGGCGGCGTCGCCGTGCAGCACGCTGTTCTCGCCGCCTTCCTCGTAGTTGAGGACGAACTGCACGGCGATGCGCGCGCCGCCGGGCCAGCGGGCGTGCGGCACATCGCGGCCGTAGCCGATGAGGTCGCGCGGGTAGGGGGCGGTGGCGTCGTAGGTCATGAAGGGGCTCAGGACAGGGCGAGCGAGAGGTCGTTGGCGGGCCGGGGGCGGTCGAAGGCCAGGCTGGCCTCGACGTGCTGCAGGTGCTCTTCCATCAGGCGCACGGCCAGGGCTTCGTCGCGACCGGCCAGTGCCTTGACGATGGCGGCGTGCTCGTCGCACGAATCGGCGGCGGCCTCGCTGCTTTGGTACATGAGCGTGATGAGCGCGCAGCGCGAGATCAGGTCGCGCAGCAGGTCCGACAGCACGCGGTTGCCCATGAGTTCGGCCATGCGCACATGGAAGTCCCCCAGCAGCTCGGTGCGGCCGGGCACGTCCTGACGGAGCACGGCCTGGCGCTCCTGCGCCAGGTGCTCGCGCAGGGCGCGCAGGGTGGCTGGCGTGGCCTGGCGGGCGAAGGCGCGGGTCATTTCCACCTCGAGCATGCGGCGCACGGCGAAGACCTGGCGGGCCTCGTCGGCCGAGGGCGTGGACACGAAGGCGCCGCGCGCGGGCTCCAGGCGGATGAGGCGGTTCTGGGACAGCTGGAACAGGGCCTGCCTGACCAGGGTGCGCGAAACGCCGAAGTGATCGGCGAGCTTCTGCTCGGCGAGCTTGGTGCCCGGGCGCAGCCGGTGTTCGACGATGGCGCGCGTGAGGGCGTCGACGATCTGGGCCGTGCTGGACGTTTCCATGCGCCGCATGATAGCCAGATTCGCGCCAAAGTGTATACACTTTCGGTCGACCAAATTCACAGGAGAACGCGGCCATGGGCTTGAGCACCCACGTACTGGACACGATGCACGGTTGCCCGGCGGCGGGCATGGCGGTGGCGCTCTATGCCACGCAGGGCGAGCAGGCGACGCTGATCAAGCGCTTCACGCTCAATGCGGACGGGCGCAACCCGGATGGCCCCTTGCTGGACAACGCCTCGCTGAAGGTGGGGACCTACCGGCTGGTGTTCGATGTGAAGGACTACTTCGACGCCCGCGGCGTCGACCTGCCGCAGCCCCGCTTCCTGGACCGCGTGGCGCTGGACTTCGGCGTGGCGCGGGTGGACCAGCACTACCACGTGCCGCTGCTGGTGAGCCCCTGGGCCTACTCCACCTACCGCGGCAGCTGAGCCGCCGCGGCGGCCGCGTGGCCGGCGCGCCGCCAACAAGAAGGCCCGCGCGAAGCGGGCCTTGAAAACGTCTCAAACCACGGAGATCACTTGTTGCGCTGTCCTTCGGTCAGCGTGTCGAGTTGGAAGTTGCCGCTCTTGTCCCAGAGCCACACGTCGGTGTAGGTGACGCGGCCCATGCGCACCGGCGCCGGGAAAGGAGCCGCGGCGCGCACCGTGCGCTCGATCTCGCGCATCACGTCGGGCGCGTGGCTGGGCGCCCGCATCCAGCTCACCTGGCGGACCTCGCCGATGTCGTCCACCTCGACCTGCAGCACGCCCACGGCGTGCAGCAGCGGCGGCAGCTGGCCCTTGTAGATGCGGTGGCCGTTGCGGGCGTAGATGTGGCGCGCGCCGTCCTTGCGGTAGTCGGTCGCCGAGGCGGCTTGCGAGATGAACTTGGGGGTGGGGCGCTGGCTCACGGGCGGTGGCGGCGGTGCGGGTACCGGCGCGGGTGGGGGGGGAGGGGGCGGCGGGGGCGGCAGCGGCGCCGCGCAGGCGGCCAGCAGGGCGGCGATCGTCAGGCCGGTCCAGCGCAGCGCGCTGGCCCGGGGGGCGTCGGAGCGGGCGGGGGCGGAGGGCTTCTTGTCTCGGGTGCTCATGCGTTTCTCTCAGCGGGGCCGGCCTCGCCATACCGCGGGGCCGATGGAGTGTATGTGCGAAACCGCACACGGTGCCAATCACTACGGCCGATACTGGCGGCCCTTGGGTTTCTCTTACAGATCCATACAGCTTTGTCGACAGGAACGCCACACATGGCGGGTGAGCTGCAGACCTTTCTTCGCCGCTTGCGCGACGAGCCCGCCGTGCTGGTGACGGTGCGCGCCTCGCGTGGTTCGGTGCCCCGCGAGGCCGGCACCTGGATGGCGGTGTTTCGCAACGACACCATCGACACCATCGGCGGCGGACACCTGGAATGGGACGCGATGCGCCGCGCGCGCGAGATGCTGGCGCGACGCGCGGTCCAGCCATCCGTGCAGTCGGTCACGCTCGGCCCCAGCCTGGGCCAGTGCTGCGGTGGGGCGCTGGAACTTTCGTATCAACCCGTCGGCGCCGCCGACGCGCCGGCGCTGCGCGAGCGCCTGGGCATGGCCCTGAGGCCGGTGGCGCTGTTTGGCGGTGGGCACGTGGGCCGCGCGCTGGTGCGCGCGCTCGCGCCGCTGCCTTTCGCCATCACCTGGATCGACAGCCGCGACGAGGCCTTTCCCGACCCGCTGCCCGAGGGTGTGGCGGCCGAGCATTCCGACCCGGTGCAGGCCGCCGTGCCGGCGCTGGCCAGCGGCTCGCTGGTGCTGGTCATGAGCTTTTCGCACGCGGAGGACCTGGACATCGTGGCGGCCTGCCTGCGCCGCCTGCGCGAACGCGACGACCTCGGCTTCATTGGCCTCATCGGCAGCCGCACCAAGTGGGCCACCTTCCGCCACCGGCTGGCGGAGCGCGGCTTCGGCGAAGAAGAGCTGGCGCGCGTGACCTGCCCGATCGGTCTGCCCGGCATCACCGGCAAGGCGCCGGCCGTGATCGCGGCGGCCGTGGTGGCGCAGTTGTTGCTGCTGACGTCGACGACCGCCGCGAGCGGCGTTTGAGCGCTGTCGGGCCGCTCCCAAGGCGCTCGGCCCCGCAGTGCGCAGCATGGCGGGTCGTCCATTGAAACCGCTACACTGCGGGCCTTCTGTGGTCGCAGCGGAGCCGGTGCAACGCACCGTGTATCGCGGCCCTCGGTCGGCTCAGAGCGCCCGCGGTGGTGAGTCGAAACGCCGGATGGCCCAAGGCCATCCCTTGAACGAGGTGCCATGGAAACCTACCTGCTCGACTGGGCCAACCTGCTGTTGCGCTGGCTGCACGTCATCGTCGCCATCGCCTGGATCGGCTCCTCCTTCTATTTCGTTTTCCTCGACAGCAGCCTCACGCCGCCCGAGGACGAGGCGCTGCGCCGCGACGGCGCCACCGGCGAGCTGTGGGCCGTGCACGGCGGCGGCTTCTACCACCCGGTGAAGTACGCGGTCTCGCCGCCGCAGCTGCCGGGCCACCTGCACTGGTTCTTCTGGGAAAGCTACTCCACCTGGCTCTCGGGCTTTGCGCTGTTTCTGGTGTCTTATCTGTGGAGCCCCAAGGTCTACCTGATCGATCCGCAGGTCTTCGACTGGTCGCCTGGCGCGGCCATCGCCACCGCGCTGGCCTTCCTGGTGGTGTTCTGGCTGGCCTACGACACCATCTGCCGCACCCTGGGGCAGACCAAGAACGGCGACGCCAAGGTGGGCGCGGCCGTGGCCGTGCTGGTGGCGGTGGCCGCGCTGCTGGCCACCTCGCTGTTCGCGGGGCGGGCGGCCTTCCTGCTGGTGGGCGCCATGATCGCCACGGCCATGAGCGCCAACGTGTTCTTCTGGATCATCCCGGGCCAGCGCAAGGTGGTGGCCGCGCTCAAGGCCGGCCTGCCGGTGGACCCCATCCATGGCCAGCGCGGCAAGCAGCGCAGCGTGCACAACACCTACTTCACGCTGCCGGTGCTGTTCGCCATGCTGAGCAACCACTACAGCTTCACCTATGCGAACCCGCACAACGGCTGGGTGCTGATCGCCATGATGGCCGCGGGCGCGGCGATCCGGCAGTTCTTCGTGCTGCGCCACGGCTTCAAGCTGGGCCGCAACCCGCACCCCTGGAAGTACGCGCTGGCGGGCGTGGTGGTGTTGATCGGCGTGATCGTCTGGCTCAAGCCCGCGCCGTCCGCCCCGGTGGCCGAGCGGCCGGCGGTGAGCGCGGCCCGGGTGCAGGCCGTGGTGGCGCAGCGCTGCGTGATGTGCCATGGCGAGGCCCTGCAGTCCAAGGGCGTTCGGCTGGACAGCCCGGCCGAACTCCAGCGCCACGCGCAGGCGGTGTACCAGCAGGCCGTGGTCACCAAGGTGATGCCCATCAACAACGCCACCGGCATCACCGACGAGGAGCGCGCGCTGATCGGTGACTGGTTCCGCGCCGGCGCGCCCGCCGACTGAGGCGACCGGACGCATGCCCGGCGCCGGGCTCGGGCATGGGGAGGCGGGTTAACCTCGCGGGTGTTCCCCGCATCATTGACACCCGAGAGAGACCCACCATGAAAACGCGCGCCGCCGTGGCCTGGAAGGCCGGAGCCCCCCTCACCATCGAAACCGTGGACCTGCAAGGGCCGAAGGCCGGCGAGGTGCTGGTCGAGATCAAGGCCACCGGCATCTGCCACACCGACTACTACACGCTCTCGGGCGCCGACCCCGAGGGCCTGTTCCCCGCCATCCTGGGCCATGAGGGCGCGGGCATCGTGGTGGACGTGGGTCCGGGGGTGACCACGCTCAAGAAGGGCGACCACGTCATCCCGCTGTACACGCCCGAATGCCGCCAGTGCAAGTTCTGCCTGAGCCGCAAGACCAACCTGTGCCAGCTCATCCGCGGCACGCAGGGCAAGGGCCTGATGCCCGACGCCACCAGCCGCTTCAGCCTCGACGGCAAGCCCATCCTGCACTACATGGGCACCAGCACCTTCGCCAACCACACGGTGGTGCCCGAGATCGCGCTGGCCAAGATCCGCCCCGACGCGCCCTTCGACAAGGTCTGCTACATCGGCTGCGGCGTCACCACCGGCATCGGCGCGGTGCTGTTCACCGCCAAGGTGGAGGCGGGCGCCAACGTGGTCGTCTTCGGCCTGGGCGGCATCGGCCTGAACGTGATTCAGGGCGCCAAGATGGTGGGCGCCGACAAGATCATCGGCATCGACCTCAACCCCGAGCGCGAGGCGATGGCGAGGAAGTTCGGCATGACCCACTTCCTCAACCCCAAGGACCACGACAACATCGTCGACGCCATCGTGCAGCTCACCGACGGCGGCGCCGACTACAGCTTCGAGTGCATCGGCAACACGAAGGTGATGCGCCAGGCCCTGGAGTGCACGCACAAGGGCTGGGGCCGCAGCATCATCATCGGCGTGGCCGAGGCGGGCGCGGAGATCAGCACGCGGCCCTTCCAGCTCGTCACCGGCCGCAAGTGGGAGGGCTCGGCCTTCGGCGGCGCGCGCGGGCGCACCGACGTGCCCAAGATCGTCGACTGGTACATGGACGGCAAGATCAACATCGACGACCTCATCACGCACAAGCTCAAGCTGGAAGACATCAACGAGGGCTTCGCGCTGATGAAGCGCGGCGAGTCGATCCGCTCGGTGGTGGAGTTCTGATGGCCGTGGAGACGCTGAGCGAGCACCGCTGCTTCGGCGGCGTGCAGGGCTTCTACCGGCACGAGTCGGCCGCCATCGGCCTGCCGATGCGTTTTGGCGTGTTCCTGCCGCCGCAGGCGGCCAAGGGCCCGGTGCCGGTGCTGTTCTACCTGGCGGGGCTGACCTGCACCGAGGAAACCTTCGCCATCAAGGCCGGCGCGCAGCGCCTGGCGGCCAAGCTGGGCCTGGCCATCGTCACGCCCGACACCAGCCCGCGCGCCACCGGCATCGAGGGCGCCGACGCGGCCTGGGACTTCGGCCACGGCGCGGGCTTTTACCTCGACGCCAGCGAAGCGCCTTGGTCGCGTCACTTCCGCATGGAGCGTTGGATCGTGGAAGAACTGCGCGCGCTGGTGTTCGAGCGCTTCGCCCTGCGCCGCGACCGCGTCGGCGTGTTCGGCCACTCCATGGGTGGGCACGGCGCGCTCACGCTGGCGCTGCGCCACCCGTCGCTGTTCCAGAGCGTCTCGGCCTTCGCGCCGATCGCCGCGCCCACGCAGTGCCCCTGGGGCGAGAAGGCGTTCACCGGCTACCTGGGCGAGGACCGCGCCCGCTGGGCGGAGCACGACGCCACCGAGCTCATCCAGGCGGGCAAGCGCTGCCCGCCGCTGCTGATCGATCAGGGCCGCGCCGACCAGTTCCTGGCGGCGCAACTGCACCCGGACCGGCTTGAAGCCGCCTGCCGCGCCGCCGGCCAGCCGCTCACGCTGCGCTGGCACGAGGGCTACGACCACGGCTACTACTTCGTCCAGAGCGTGGTGGCCGATCACCTGCGGCACCACGTCAGGACCCTGGAAAAACTGGGCTGAGCCATGGTCCGCCGCTACGATCTCATCGCCTTCGACTGGGACGGCACGCTCTACGACTCCACGGCGGTCATCGCGCAGAGCATCCAGCGCGCCGTGGCCGACGTGGGCGGCACCGTGCCCACGCGCGAGCAGGCGAGTTACGTCATCGGCATGGGCCTGATGCAGGCCCTGGCGCATGCCGCGCCCGACGTGCCGCCCGACCTGTACCCGCGCCTGGGCGAGCGCTACCGCCACCACTACCTGGCCAGCCAGAACGAGCTCAGCCTGTTCGACGGCGTGCTGCCGCTGCTGCAGGCGCTCAAGGAACGGCAGCATTGGCTGGCCGTGGCCACCGGCAAGAGCCGGCGTGGGCTCGACGAGGTGCTGCGCACGGTGGAACTGAGCGGCGTGTTCGACGGCTCGCGCACGGCCGACGAAACGGCCGGCAAGCCCAGCCCACTGATGCTGCACCAGCTGATGCGCGAGTTCGGCGTCGAGCCCGAGCGCACGCTCATGATCGGCGACACCACGCACGACCTGCAGATGGCGGTGAACGCCGGCTGCGCGAGCGTGGGCGTGAGCTACGGCGCGCACGAGCCCGACGCCTTCCACGCCCTGGGGCCACGCTTCGTCGCGCACTCGGTGGCCGAACTGCACGGCTGGCTGCTCGAACACGCCTGAGGCCCGACCCGCATGGCGCCCGCCCCCGCCGACGACCTGCACCCGCTGTGCCACAGCCACGACCTGGTCGATGGCGGCCAGGGCGTGTCCTTCGACGTCAACTACGCGGGCCAGACCTGCCGGGCCTTCGCCATCCGCTACCAGGGCCGCGCGCACGCCTACCTGAACCGCTGCACGCACGTGGCCATGGAGCTGGACTGGCGTCCCGACCATTTCTTCGACGACAGCGCGCGCTGGCTGCTGTGTGCCACGCACGGCGCGGTGTACGCGCCCGACACCGGCGAATGCCGCGGCGGCCCCTGCCGGGGTGGCTTGTTCCGGATCGAACTGGTGGAGCTCGACGGCGTGGTGCACTGGCGCTCCCAGTACCATCTCAAACCCGTGGAATTCTGAAAGCGAGCCCGTCGTGAACGAGGACTTCAACACCGCCGCCACCCCGCGCCCCGCCGGCGTTGCCTGGGAGCGCGAGGCCATCGAAAAGCTGCTGTTCGCCCAGCTCAAGGAGCAGCGCGCCGCGCGCCGCTGGAAGCTGTTTTTCCGCTTCGCCTGGCTGCTGGTGATCGGCGCCATCGTCTGGCTGGCCGTCAAGGCCGAGCACATGGCGGGCTCGCAGCCCAGCACGCCGCACACCGCGGTGATCGAAATCGAAGGCACCATCGGTGCCGGCGCCCAGGCCAGCGCGGAGAACGTGCTGCCCGCGCTGCGCCAGGCCTTCGAGGACCAGGGGGCCCAGGGCATCGTGCTGCTCATCAACTCGCCGGGCGGCAGCCCGGTGCAGGCCGGCATCATCAACGACGAGATCCGCCGCCTGAAGGGCCTGCACGACAAGAAGGTCTATGCCGTGGTGGAGGAAACCTGCGCCTCCGCGGCCTACTACATCGCGGCGGCGGCCGACGACATCTACGTCGACAAGGCCAGCCTGGTGGGCAGCATCGGCGTGCTGATGGACGGCTTCGGCTTCACGGGCCTGATGGACAAGCTGGGCGTGGAGCGGCGCCTGATGGTGGCGGGCCGCAACAAGGCCATGCTCGACCCCTTCAGCCCGCAGGACGAGCAGCAGAAAGCCTACCTGCAGGCCATGCTCGACGAGATCCACCTGCAGTTCATCGAGGTGGTGAAGCAGGGCCGCGGCAAGCGCCTGAAGGAAGACGCCGACACCTTCACCGGCCTGGTGTGGAGCGGCCAGCAGGCCGTGAGCCACGGCCTGGCCGATGGCTTGGGCAACCTCGACTACGTGGCGCGCGAGGTGATCAAGGCCGAGGAGGTGGTGGACTACACCCAGCGCGAGAACCTGGGCCTGCGCCTGGCGCGCCAGTTCGGCGCGAGCTTCGGCGAAGGGGCGTTCAAGGCGGCGCAGTCCGCCGGCATTCAGCTGCGGTAACCGTTCGGGTTCTCGCGCTGCCAGCGCCAGGCGTCGGCGCACATTTCATCGAGCGTGTGGCGCGATTGCCAGCCCAGCAGCTGGCGCGCCAGCGACGGGTCGGCCCAGCACTGGGCCACGTCGCCCGCGCGGCGCGGGGTCACGCGGTAGGGCACGGGCCGCCCACTGGCCTTCTCGAAGGCGGCCACCACTTCCAGCACGCTGTGGCCGCGCCCGGTGCCCAGGTTCACGGTGAAGCTCTCGCCCCGGCCCAGCAGGGCCTGGATGGCGGCGACGTGGCCGCGCGCCAGGTCCATCACGTGGATGAAGTCGCGCACGCCGGTGCCGTCGGGTGTGGGGTAGTCGCCGCCGAAGACGTTGAGGTGCTCGCGCGCGCCCACGGCCACCTGGGCCACGAAGGGCATCAGGTTGTTGGGGATGCCGGCCGGGTCCTCGCCGATCAGGCCGCTTTCGTGCGCGCCCACCGGGTTGAAGTAGCGCAGCGTGCCGATGCGCCAGTGCGGCTGCGCGGTCTGCAGCGCCTGAAGCATGTCCTCGATGACCAGCTTGGTGTGGCCGTAGGGGTTGGTGTGGCTGCGCGCGAAGTCTTCGGTGATGGGCACGCGCACCGGGTCGCCATAGACCGTGGCGCTGCTGGAGAACACCAGTGTGGGTGGCTGCGAGGGGTCTTCGGCGGCCAGCGCCGACATGGCCTGCAGCAGGCTGGTGGCGCCGCCCAGGTTGTTGCGGTAGTACTTGAGCGGATCGGCCACGCTCTCGCCCACAGCCTTGTCGCCCGCGAAGTGCACGACGCCCGCCGGGCGGTGGCGGCGCAGCACCTCGGTGAGCCAGGGCGTGTCCAGCACGTCGCCGCGCTCCAGTGGCAGGGCTTGGCCGGTGATGCGTTGCAGGCGCTCCATCACCACCGGGTGGCTGTTGGCGAAGTTGTCGAGCACGATGGGCGCGTAGCCAGCCTCGACCAGGGCCACGGCGGTGTGGCTGCCGATGTAGCCGGCGCCGCCGGTGAGCAGGATCTTCATGCGGGTGCCTATTGGGGTTTGGGCTCGCGGCCGTAGACGTCCTCGAGGCGCACGATGTCGTCCTCGCCGAGGTAGGCGCCGGATTGCACCTCGATCATCTCCAGTTCCATCTTGCCGGGGTTGTGCAGGCGGTGCACCTCGCCGATGGGGATGTAGGTGGACTGGTTCTCCGACAACAGGAACACCTCCTGGCCGCGCGTGACCTCGGCCGTGCCCTTGACCACGATCCAGTGCTCGGCGCGGTGGTGGTGCTTCTGCAGGCTCAGCGAGGCGCCGGGTTTGACGCCGATGCGCTTGACCTGGAAGCGTGCCCCCGTATCGATGCTGTCGTACCAGCCCCAGGGTCGCGCCACGCGGCGGTGCGCGGCGGCCTGCGGCACGTCGCTCTTGGCCAGATGGGCCACCACGTCCTTCACCTGTTCGGCGTGGTCGCGCTGGGCCACGAGCAGGGCGTCGGGTGTGTCGACGATGAGCAGGTCGTGCGTACCCAGCGCCACCACGGGCCGGTGCGGCGCGTGGATGAAGGTGTTGGCCGCGCGCAGGGCATGGCCCTGGCCCTGCACGCGGTTGCCGTTGCCGTCGGCGGGCGCGAGGTCGGCCACGGCGTTCCAGCTGCCCACGTCGCTCCACTGGCCCTGGAAGGGCACCACGGCCACGTCGTCGTGCGGCTCCATCACGGCGTAGTCGATGCTCTGCGAGCGGCACGCCAGGAAAGGCTCGGCCACCGGGCGCACGAAGCGGCAGCGGCCCACGGACTCTTCCTTGGGCGCGGCCATGGCCTGCTCGCAGGCGACCCAGATGTCGTTCGCGTGGCGCTGCAGCGCGGCCCGCAGGGTGGCCGCGCTGGCCAGGAAGATGCCCGCGTTCCACAGCACGCCGCCTTGCAGCAGAAGCGCCTGCGCGGCCTCGGCAGCGGGCTTTTCGATGAAGCGGGCCACGCGGCGGCTGCCGTCGGGGCGCGGCTCACCCTGGGCGATGTAGCCGTAGGCCGTGCTGGGGAAGGTGGGCATCACGCCGAAGGTGACGATGGCGCCAGCCTGCGCCGCGGCCGCGCCTTGCCGCACGGTGTCGGCGAAGGCCACGGCGTCGGGGATGTGGTGGTCCGCCGGGCAGAACAGCAGCAGCCCGCTGCCGTCGCCATCGCGCAGGGCCTGCAGCGTGGCCAGAGCCATGGCGGCCGCGGTGTTGCGCGCGGCGGGCTCCAGCAGCAGCGTGCCGCCCTGGCCGCCCGACTCGATGGCGTCGGCCACCAGGAAGCGGTGCTCGTCGGCGGCTACGCACAGGGGCGGCTGTGCGCTCCAGGCCACACGGTCCAAGGTAAGGCGAAGTAAAGATTTGTTGCCCACCAGCGGGACGAACTGCTTGGGAAAACTCTGGCGCGACAGGGGCCACAGGCGGGTGCCCGAGCCGCCACACAGGATGACGGGAGTGATCTGCATTCGTGTGTATCCGGGAAGACCGCGCGTGATGCTGCGGTGCGGTGGCGTGCCGGGTCGCGGGCACGGGCCGTGGGTATTATGGTCAGCTTGTTTGTCAAATCGCTCGGGAGCAGTGCACGACATGACGACGATTCGTAAAGCCGTATTTCCCGTGGGTGGCCTGGGCACCCGGTTCCTGCCCGCCACCAAGGCCATTCCCAAGGAGATGCTGCCCGTGGTGGACAAGCCGCTGATGCAGTACGCCGTGGAAGAGGCCTACGCGGCCGGCATCCGCGAAATGATCTTCGTCACCGGCCGCAACAAGCGGGCCATCGAGGACCATTTCGACGTCGCCTACGAACTGGAGACCGAGCTGGAGGCGGCGGGCAAGGGCGCGCTGCTCAACCTGGTGACGTCCATCAAGCCCGACGACATGGACTGCTTCTACGTGCGCCAGCCGCGCGCGCTGGGCCTGGGCCATGCGGTGTTGTGCGCCGAGCGCCTGGTGGGCGACGAGCCCTTCGCCGTGCTGCTGGCCGACGACCTGATGCTGGGCAAGGACCAGCTCAGCGGCGGTGCCACCGTGCTGGCGCAGATGGTCAAGGCCTACGAGCGCAGCCCGGGCGCCGTGCTGGCCGTGCAGGACGTGCCGCGCGCCGAGACCAAGCGCTATGGCGTGGTCGACGTGCACGGCGCGAACGCCGCGCTGGCCGAGGTCTTCGCCATGGTGGAAAAGCCCGCGCCCGAGAAGGCACCGTCCACCCTGGCGGTGGCCGGGCGCTACATCCTCACGCCGGCGGTGTTTGAGAGCATCCGCCAGCAGCCGCGCGGCGCGGGGGGCGAGATCCAGCTCACCGACGGCATCGCCGCGCTGATCGGCAAGGAGCGCGTGCAGGCCTACCGCTACGAAGGCCGGCGCTACGACTGCGGCAGCAAGGAAGGCTTCCTGGAAGCCACCATCGACCTCGCCCTGGCCAATCCCGAGCTGAGTGGCTCGGTGCGCGCGCACCTGCAGCGCGTGATGGGCTGAGGCCCGTCGCCCGTTCAGGGGCCGAAGAGAAACACGGCGGGCAGATCCAGTGGCAGGTCGGCCGCCAGCGCGGGCTCGCGCCGCCAATCCGCCACGCGCGCGCTGTGGATGGCTTGTGTGGGCAGCGCCAGCCCGCAGGCCACGGCCAGGCGCGTGCCCGGTTGCAGGGTGTCGATCAGCGCGCGCAGCAAGGCCGCGTTGCGGTAGGGCGTCTCGATCAGGATCTGCGCCTGGCCGCTGCGCGTGGCCAGGGCGTCGAGTTCGCGCAGGCGCTTGGTGCGCGTGGGCGGGTCCTGCGCCACGTAGCCCACGAAGGCGAAGTGCTGGCCATTGAGCCCGCTGCCCGCGAGCGCGAGCATCAGCGACACCGGCCCCACCAGTGGGCACACCCGCAGGCCCAGGGCGTGCGCCGCGCGCACCACGCCGCTGCCGGGGTCGGCGATGGCGGGCATGCCGGCCTCGCTGAGCAGGCCGATGCCATGGCCCTGCAGCGCGGGCGCGAGCCAGTCGCGCGCCGCCCGGTCGTCCTGCGTGTGGTCGCCGCGCTTGTGCGTTTGCCGGGGCAACTCCAGGATCTGCTGCTCCTGCAGCGGCGCGGCCAGGCCCACGGCGGCGTCCACGCGCTTGAGGAAGGCGCGCGCGCTCTTGGCGTTCTCGGCGATCCAGTGGGTGAGCCGGCCGGCCACGGCCAGGGTCTCTCCCGGCAGCAGCGCCCCCAGCGGGTCCACGGCCTCGGACACGCCGAAGTCCAGCGGCGTGGGCACCAGGTAGAGCGCGCCCGGCGTCATGGCAGGCGCACGCCGGCGGCGCGCAGCATCTGGCAGGTGCGAATCAGCGGCAGCCCCACCAGGGCGGTGGGGTCGTCGCTGTCGATGCGCTCGAGCAGGGCGATGCCCAGGCCTTCGCTCTTGGCGCTGCCGGCGCAGTCGTAGGGCTGTTCGGCGAGCAGGTAGCGCTCGATCTCGCCGTCGTCCAGCTCGCGGAACGCCACGCGCACGGGAGCGATGTCCTGGCGCTCGAAGCCGCTGGCGCGGCAGACCACGGCCAGGGCGGTCTGGAAGACCACGGTCTGCCCGCGCATGCGGCGCAGCTGCAGCACGGCGCGTTCGTGGGTGCCGGGTTTGCCCAGCGGCTCGCCGGTCAGATCGGCCACCTGGTCGCTGCCGATGACCACGGCCTCGGGAAAGCGTTCGGCCACGGCGCGTGCCTTGGCCAGGGCCAGGCGTTGGGCGAGGGCGGCGGGGGCCTCGCCGGGCCGCGGCGTTTCATCGACCTCGGGCGCGGCCACCTCGAACGGCAGGCCCAGGCGCTGCAGCAGCTCGCGTCGGTAGCGGGACGTCGATCCCAGGACCACGGCCCGGGCGGGGGAGGGGGTGTTGCTCATGGGCGTATTGTCGGGGCCTGCCTAGAATCGCCCGATGGCCAGCAAGCCCCCCGCTTCCGTTTTCAATCCGCAGCGCCTGGACGCGCTGCGCTTCGCCCAGGCCGGCGCCCGGCTCGAAGGCGATCCGCCGCTCACCGGTTTCGCGCGCCTCGCCGGTGACCTGCACCCGCCCGTCGACCCGAGCGAGCGCGTGCGCTGGCAGGCCCGGGGTGAGATGCGCGACGGGCCGACCGGCGGTGCCCCGCAGGCCTGGCTGCATCTGGAGGCACGCGCCCTCGTGCCCCTGACCTGCCAGCGCTGCCTGGCGCCGGTGCAGACCCCGGTGGAGGTGGACCGCTGGTTCCGTTTCGTGGCCGACGAGGCCACGGCCGAGGCGCTGGACGACGACAGCGAAGAGGACCTGCTCGCCTTGGAGCCACGGCCCAGCCTGGTCGAGCTGGTCGAGGACGAACTGATCCTGTCCCTGCCGCTGGTGCCCCTGCACGAGCGCTGCCCGCAGCCCCTGTCGGCGGCCGACGGGCCCGCCGGTGGCGAAAAGGCGCCGGGCAGTGAGCGCCCGCACCCCTTCGCGGCGCTGGCCAAGCTCAAGGGCCGGCCGTGAGGGGAGGCCATCCGCATCCGGATAACTCGGGCTATAATGCTTGGCTTTGCGCCAGGGCGGGCCTGAAAGGCCGGGCAGCGTGCGGTTTCCACCCCGTGTCCCAGCCGATGACGCCCTCGAGTCCTCACCAACGCCTTCCAGGAGCCCAACATGGCTGTCCAGCAAAACAAGAAATCGCCCTCCAAGCGGGGCATGCACCGTTCGCACAACGCACTGACCACCCCGGGCACCGCCGTCGAGCCCACCACGGGCGAAGTGCATCTGCGCCACCACATCAGCCCCAACGGCTTCTACCGCGGCCGCCAGGTGCTCAAGAACAAATCCGAAGCCTGATCCACGGGCTGCCCGCCGGGCGTGCGCGCGCGCGTCCGCTGGCCACGGAGACACGGGCCCGCATGCCGCATGCGGGCCTTTTTCATTAGAACGACGAGGTCGCCGCGAGCGTCCCGCAGGATGTCGAGATGATCACCATCGCCGTGGATTGCATGGGGGGAGACGTCGGGCCGGCCGTGACCATGCCCGCGGCCGAGGCCTTTCTGGCCAGCCACCCCCAGGCGCGCCTGCTGCTGGTGGGGCGCGCCGAGGACCTGCGCGACTGGTCCCGTCTCACGGCGCATGAGCGCTGCACCGTGGTGCCGGCCAGCGAGGTCGTGGACATGAGCGACCCGATCGAGGTCGCGCTGCGCCGCAAAAAGGATTCGTCCATGCGCGTGGCGGTCCAGCAGGTCAAGGACGGCCATGCGCAGGCCGCGGTCTCGGCCGGCAACACCGGTGCGCTGATGGCGATCTCGCGCTACCTGCTCAAGACGCTGGACGGCATCGAGCGCCCCGCCATCGCCACCCAGATGCCCAATGCGCGCGGCGGCGCCACCACCGTGCTCGACCTCGGCGCCAATGTCGACTGCTCCGCCGAGCACCTGCTGCAGTTCGCGGTGATGGGCTCGGCCCTGGTGGCCGCCGTCACCGGGCGCGACGACCCTTCGGTGGGCCTGCTCAACGTCGGCGAGGAGGTCATCAAGGGCAGCGACGTGATCAAGCAGGCGGGCCAGTTGCTGCGCCACGCCGCCACGGCGGGCGACCTGAACTTCCACGGCAACGTGGAGGGCAACGACATCTTCAAGGGCACCACCGACATCGTGGTGTGCGACGGCTTCGTGGGCAACGTGGCGCTCAAGGCGAGCGAGGGCGTGGCCTCGATGATCGGAGGCTTCATCCGCGAGGAGTTCACGCGCGGCCTGTGGCGCAAGCTGGCGGCCGTGGTGGCCATGCCGGTGCTCAACGCCATCCGCCAGCGCGCCGACCACCGCGTCTACAACGGCGCGGCCCTGCTGGGCCTGCAGGGCCTGGTGTTCAAGAGCCACGGCTCGGCCGACGCCTTCGCCTTCGAGCAAGCGCTGGCCCGCGCGTATGATGCCGCCTCCCGCGGCTTGCTGGACAACGTGAGACAACGCATTGCGCGTGCGCAGCCGCTGCTGTCGCCCGAGACGACCATCAGCGAGCGTGGCGGCATTCCGACCATCTGATTCCTCCGCATGAGCGCTTATTCCCGCATCACCGGCACGGGCAGCCATCTGCCGCCGCGCCGCCTGACCAACGACGACATGGTGGCCATGCTGGCGCCCAAGGGCATTGAGACCAGCGACCAGTGGATCATCGAGCGCACCGGCATCCGCGCGCGGCACTTCGCCGACGACGGCGTGTTCGCCAGCGACATGGGTGTGCTGGCGGCGCAGGCCGCGCTGGAAGCGGCCGGCCGCACGGCCAAGGACATCGACCTCATCATCGTCGCCACGTCCACGCCGGACATGGTGTTTCCGTCCACCGCCGCCATCGTCCAGCACAAGCTGGGCATCGCGGGTTGCCCGGCTTTCGACCTGCAGGCCGTGTGCAGCGGCTTCGTCTATGCCCTCACCGTGGCCGACGCGATGATCCGCGCCGGCACGGCGCGCAAGGCCCTGGTCATTGGCACCGAAGTGTTCTCGCGCCTGCTCGACTTCAACGACCGCACCACCTGCGTGCTGTTCGGCGACGGCGCGGGCGCCGTGGTGCTCGAGGCCTCCGACACGCCCGGCATCCTGGCGAGTGACCTGCACGCCGACGGCAAGCACGTGGGCATCCTGTGCGTGCCGGGGCACGTGTCGGGCGGCCAGGTCACGGGCCAGCCGCTGCTCAAAATGGATGGCCAGGCGGTCTTCCGGCTCGCGGTCACGGTGCTGGAGCGCGCCGCGCGCACCGTGCTGCACAAGGCCGGCCGCGTGGACACCGACATCGACTGGCTGATTCCGCACCAGGCCAACATCCGCATCATGCAGGGCACGGCGAAGAAGCTGCACCTGCCGCTGGAAAAGCTCGTCGCCACCGTGGACGAACACGGCAACACCTCGGCGGCCTCCATTCCGCTCGCCCTCGATCACGCAGTGCGTGGCGGCCGCGTGCGCCCGGGCGACACCGTGCTGCTCGAAGGGGTGGGCGGTGGCTTCACCTGGGGTGCGGTGCTGCTCGATTTTTGAACGAACGGACGGCGCCGCCGCCGCGCGCCGTCGCAGACAGCTGAACAGAATGAAACCGTTTGCCTTTGTCTTTCCCGGCCAGGGTTCCCAGTCCGTGGGCATGCTCGACGCCTGGGGTGACCACCCCGCCGTCGTCGACACCCTGCGCGAAGCGTCGGATGCCCTGGGCGAGGACGTCGGCCGGCTCATCAAGGAAGGCCCCAAGGAGGCTTTGGGCCTGACGACCAACACCCAGCCTGTGATGCTGGTGGCTGGCGTCGCTGCCTGGCGCGCCTGGCGCGCCGAGGGCGGCGAGCTGCCCGCCGCCGTGGCCGGCCATTCGCTGGGCGAGTACAGCGCGCTGGTCGCCGCCGAGGTGCTCACGCTGGCGGACGCCGCGCCGCTGGTGCGCTTTCGCGCCGCGGCCATGCAGGAGGCGGTGCCCGTCGGCGTCGGGGCGATGGCCGCGATCCTGGGCATGGACGCCGAGCGCGTGAAGGCCGGCTGCGCCGAGGCGCAGGCCACGTTCGGCGCGGGCAGCGCCGAGGTGGTGGAGGCCGTGAACTTCAACGACCCGGCACAAACCGTGATCGCGGGCAGCAAAGCCGCCGTCGACAAGGCCTGCGAGGTGCTCAAGGCCAACGGCGCCAAGCGCGCGCTGCCGCTGCCGGTGTCGGCGCCGTTCCACTCCAGCCTCATGAAGCCGGCCGCCGAGCGCCTGCGCGAGAAGCTGGCCAGCGTGGCGCTGGCGGTGCCGCGTTTTCCGCTCATCAACAACATCGACGTGGCGGTCGAGTCCGATGCCGACCGCATCCGCGACGCGCTGTACCGCCAGGCCTTCGGGCCGGTGCGCTGGGTCGAGTGCGTGCAGGCCATGCAGGCGCGCGGCATCGGTACCCTGATCGAATGCGGCCCTGGCAAGGTGCTGGCCGGCATGACCAAACGCATCGACGCCAGCATCCAGGGCGCCGCCCTGTACGACCCGGCCACGCTGGCCGAGGCCAAGGCCCTGCTGGCCTGAACCCGCCCATTCCAAAGAGGTCGATATGACGGATGTGAAATTCGCGGGCCAGGTGGCCCTGGTCACTGGCGCCTCGCGCGGCATCGGCGCGGCCATCGCGCACGAGCTCGCGCAACAGGGGCTGATCGTCATCGGCACCGCCACCAGCGGCGATGGCGCGGCCAAGATCGACGCCGCACTGAAGGCGGTGGGCGGGGCCGGCGCCGGCAGCCGCGGCGCGGTGCTCGACGTCAACGACGCCAAGGCCGCCGAAGCCCTCATCGACGAGATCGTCAAGGCGCACGGTGCGCTGCATGTCCTGGTCAACAACGCGGGCATCACGCGCGACATGCTGGCCATGCGCCTGAAGGACGAGGACTGGGACGCCGTGCTCGACACCAACCTCAAGGCCGTGTTCCGTCTCAGCCGCGCGGTCATCCGTCCCATGATGAAGCAGCGCTATGGCCGCATCATCAGCATCACCAGCGTCGTTGGCGCCTCGGGCAACCCGGGTCAGGCCAACTACGCCGCCGCCAAGGCCGGCCTGGCCGGCATGACGCGCGCGCTGGCGCGCGAGCTGGGCAGCCGCAACATCACCGTCAACTGCGTCGCGCCGGGCTTCATCGAGACCGACATGACCGCTTCGCTGCCCGAAGAGCAGCAGAAGGCCCTGCTGTCGCAGATTCCCCTGGGCCACCTCGGCAAACCCGCCGACATCGCGCACGCCGTGGCCTTCGTGGCCAGCCCGCGCGCGGCCTACATCACCGGCCAGGAACTGCACGTCAACGGCGGCATGTTCATGGCCTGATGTCCCTCGGGGTCCCGGCCCCGTCCCCCCGGCTAAAATGCCGCCCTGCATTCCAACCCACCCTTTGAGGGACCTATGAGCGATATCGAAGCACGCGTCAAGAAAATCATTGCCGAACAACTCGGCGTGGAAGAAGGTCAGGTCACCAGCGAAAAAGCCTTCGTGGCCGACTTGGGCGCCGACTCGCTGGACACGGTGGAACTCGTGATGGCCCTCGAAGACGAGTTCGGCATCGAGATCCCCGACGAAGAAGCCGAGAAGATCACCACGGTGCAGCACGCCATCGATTACGCGCTGAAGCACCAGAAAGCCTGATCGCCCCATGAGCCGTCGTCGCGTCGTCGTGACCGGCCTGGGTTGCATCAGCCCCGTGGGCAACACGGTGGCCGACTCCTGGGCCAATCTGTTGGCCGGGCGCTCCGGCATCTCCACGATCACCAAGTTCGACCCGTCGAACTTCGCGTGCCGCATCGCGGGAGAGGTCAAGGGGTTCGAGCTGGAGTCCTACATGAGCGCCAAGGAGGCGCGCACGATGGACACCTTCATCCATTACGGCATCGCCGCGGCCCACCAGGCCGTGATCGATTCCGGCCTGCCCACGGGCGAGGCATTGGGTGAGGAGGCCGCCACGCGGATCGGCTGCATCATCGGCTCGGGCATCGGTGGCTTGCCGCTGATCGAAGAAACCCATACCGAGCTGACCAACCGCGGGCCCCGCCGCATCTCGCCGTTCTTCGTGCCGGCCTCGATCATCAACATGATCTCGGGCCACGTGTCGATGCGCTTCGGCTTCAAGGGCCCCAACATCGCCATCGTGACGGCCTGCACCACGGGCCTGCACAGCATCGGCGAGGCGGCCCGCAAGATCGAGTACGGCGACGCCGACGTGATGGTGGCGGGCGGCTCGGAGGCCACGGTGTCGCCACTGGGCGTGGGCGGCTTTGCCGCGATGCGCGCCCTGTCGACCCGCAACGACGACCCCACCGCCGCCTCGCGACCTTGGGACAAGGACCGCGACGGCTTCGTGCTCGGCGAGGGCGCTGGCGTCATGGTGCTCGAAGAGTACGAACACGCCAAGGCGCGCGGCGCGAAGATCTACGCCGAGGTGGCGGGCTACGGCATGAGCGCCGACGCCGGCCACATGACCGCACCCAACATGGACGGCCCGCGCCGCGCCATGCTGAACGCCCTGCGCAACGCCGGCGTGAACGCCGACGAGGTCGACTACCTCAACGCGCACGGCACTTCCACGCCGCTGGGCGACATCAACGAGTCGAACGCCATCAAGGCCGCGCTGGGCGACCACGCCAAGCGCATGGTCGTGAGCTCCACCAAGTCCATGACCGGTCACCTGCTCGGTGGCGCCGGTGGCATCGAGAGCGTCTTCACGGTGATGGCCATCCATCAGCAGCAGATCCCGCCGACGATCAACATCGTCAACCAGGATCCCGAGTGCGATCTCGACTACTGCGCCAACACGGCGCGCGACCGCCAGGTGAACGTGGCGCTGAAGAACAACTTCGGCTTCGGCGGCACCAACGGTACCCTGGTGTTCAAGCGGGTCTGATCGTTTGACCACCCGGCCCGGCGCCCCATCGGTTGCCTATCCGGTGGGGCGTTGCCGTTTCTGGGGGCTGTCGCTGGCGGTCCTGGCGCTGGCCGTGGCCCTCTTGGCGGCCTGGATGGCGGCGTCCCTGGCGCTGAGTACCTGGCTGGCGCTGGCCGTGGCGGGCCTGGCCTGGATGGGCTGGGCCGCGCGCGTCGAGCGCCGCCTGGTCGTGGGCGTGCTGCGTTTCAGCGGTGCGCCGGGGCAGGGGGCGGCCTGGCGCTGGTCGCCGGACGGCTGCAGCGACGGCCTCGCGCTCGATGCCGTGCGGGTGGCGCTGGACCTGCAAAGCCGCGTCCTCTTGCAACTGAGGGGCTCTGCCGGCGCGCCGGTCTGGGTGTGGGTGGAGCGCGACCGGGCACCCGCCGACTGGCTGGCGCTGCGCCGCGCCCTGGTGTCCGATCGGCCGGTTTGACGCCCCGTCCGCGCCCCTGGAGGCGGTGGGGGCATGGGGTATAGTCCCGCGCGCATGACAACGGAAGACCACACCGCTCCGCCGCCGCCCGACAGCGACGTCATGCTGGTGCAACGCACCCTGGCCGGCGAGCGCCGCGCCTACGATCTGCTGGTCCTGAAGTACCAACGGCGCGTCGAGCGCCTCATCGGACGCATGGTGCGCGACAGCGACCTGGTCCAGGACATCGCCCAGGAAACCTTCATTCGCGCCTACCGCGCGCTGGCCCAGTTCCGGGGCGATGCCCAGTTCTACACCTGGCTGTACCGCATCGCCGTCAATACGGCGAAGAAGCAGCTGATGGAACTGAAACGCGATCCGCTGGTCTTCCAATCGCAGCTCAAGGGGGGGGAGGACGATGAAACTTCCGCTCCGGAGCGCGAACTAAACGCCAACGTAGCCGACACCGAGACGCCCGAGGCGGTGCTGGCCAGCAAGGAAATCGCCAACGCGGTCAACGCCGCGATGGAAGCCTTGCCCGAGGAACTGCGCATGGCCATCACCCTGCGCGAAATCGAGGGCCTGAGTTACGAAGAGATCGCCCAAGCACTCGAATGCCCCATTGGCACCGTGCGTTCCCGCATCTTCCGGGCGCGCGAAGCCATTTCGGCCCGCATCAAGCCCTTGCTCGACCGGCAGTCGGGCAAGCGCTGGTAAGAGGCCTGCCACGCTGAGGTCGCCGCCATGAACCAGCCCACTTCCTTCGATTCGGCCCACCCGGGCGCCGACCAGGTGTCGGCCCTGTGCGATGGCTACCTGGACGAGCGCGAAAGCGACGCCCTGTTCGCGCGCTGTCGCCTGGGCGACGAGGCCCTGGCGCAGTGGCGCGGCTACCAGCTCATCGGCGAGGTGCTGCGAGGCGATGGCGCGGCCCTGCCGGCCCGATCCCCCATGGATTTCCTGGCCGAGCTGAACCAGCGGCTCGACGCCGAGCACCAGCCCGCCGCGGACGCCGGGTCTCGGCCCGTGCGCGCGGTGCGTGGCGCGGCGGCGAACGACGCCTTGTTCCGCTGGAAGATGGTGTCGGGCCTGGCCAGCGTGGTGGCGGTCGCCGCCGTCGGCTGGACCGTGCTGGCCTCCGCGCCCAGTGGCCCGCAGGCGCCGGTGCTGGCCCAGGAGCGGGTGGCGCTGCCGCCCGCCACCCTGGCTTCGGCGCCGCCGCCGGCCGCGTCGGCCGGGGTCCCGTCCACGCGGCCGGTGGTGGTGTCCACCTCGCAGGGCCAGCTGATCCGCGACCCGGCGCTGGAGCGCCTGCTGTCCGAGCACCGCCAGCACGGCGGCATGTCGGCCTTCCAGACCTCGACCGGCTTCATCCGCAACGCCACCTACGACGCCGACGCCCGCTGATGGCCGCGCCCATGACGACCGCCGTTTTTCCCCCCGCCGTTCTGCCCTGCGCCCGTCGGCTTGGCGCGCCGCGGCTGCGCCGCTTCGGGGCCGCCCTGATCGTCTGGGCCTGTGCCGGTGGCTGGAGCGCGCCGGTGCTGGCCCAGGGGACCAGCGTGTCGCCGGGCGCGGGTTCCGCACGCAGCGTCACCGAATGGCTCTCGCGCATGCACCAGGCCTCGCTCCAGCGCTCGTACACCGGCACGCTGGTCGTCAGCTCCGGCAGCGCGATGTCGGCCTCCAAGATCTGGCATGTGTGCGACGGCACGCAGCAGATGGAGCGTGTGGAGACGCTCACCGGCGCGCCGCGCACCACCATCCGCCGCAACAGCGAGGTCATCACCTTCGAGCCGGAAACGCGCACCGCCATGGTCGAGAAGCGCGAATCGCTCGGCGTCTTTCCCGACATGCTGCGCACGCCGGCCAGCGCCATCGCGCAGTTCTACGGTGCCCGCGAAGTGGGCTACCAGCGCGTGGCGGGCCACATGGCCGACATGGTGGAGATCGTGCCTCGCGATGAGTGGCGCTTCGGCTACCGGATCTGGTCCGAGAAAAAGAGTGGCCTGATCGTGAAGCTGCAGACGCTGGGCGCCCAGGGCCAGGTGCTGGAGCAGGTGGCGTTCTCCGAACTGCAGCTCGACGCCCCCGTGAGCATGGACAAACTCGCGCGCCTCATGAAGGACACGCGCGGCTACGAGGTGATCAAGCCCGCGCTGCGCAAGACCACGCCGCAGGCCGAGGGCTGGCAGTTGAAGGAGTCCATCCCGGGCTTCACCGCCATGAGCTGCCACACGCGCGAAGTGCCCGGCGGCCCCCTGCCGGCGGGCCAGGCCCCCATGCAGTGGGTGTTCTCCGATGGGTTGGCGTCCGTGTCGCTGTTCGTCGAGCCCTTCGACCCGCAGCGCCACGGCAACGAGGAGCAGCAGGTGGCCATGGGGGCCACCCACTCCGTCAGCCGCCGTGTCGGCGACCATTGGGTGACCGCCCTGGGCGAGGTGCCTCCCGCCACCCTGAAACGTTTCGCCGACGCCTTGGAGCGCATCCGCTGAGACCGCCCTTGATCGACCACCGAAGAAAGCCGCCGATGTCCGCTGCCCGACTCCGTCCTTCCCTGCAAGCCCTGGCCCTGGCCGCCGCCTTCGGTGCGGCCGGATCCCTGGCTTTGTTCACGCCCACCCCCTCGCTCGCCCAGGCGGCCGCGACCAATGCGCGCGGCCTGCCGGATTTCACCGACCTCGTCGACCTGGTCGGCCCGTCGGTGGTCAACATCCGCACGCTCGAGCGCGCCGCGGCGCGCGGCAATGCCGAGGGCGGCCCCGACGAGGAGATGCTGGAGTTCTTCCGCCGCTTCGGCATCCCCATCCCGCCGGGCGTGACGCCGCGCGGCCCGCGGCAGGGCCCGCCGTCCGACGAGGCGCGTCCGCGCGGCGTGGGTTCGGGCTTCGTGCTCAGCGCCGACGGCTTCATCATGACCAACGCCCATGTCGTGGACGGCGCCGATGAGCTGATCGTCACGCTGGCGGACAAGCGCGAATTCAAGGCGCGCATCGTCGGTGCCGATGCGCGCACCGACGTGGCGGTGGTGAAGATCGAGGCCACCGGTCTGGTGCCGGTGAAGGTGGGCGACATCAACCGCCTGCGCGTGGGCGAATGGGTGATGGCGATCGGCTCGCCCTTTGGCCTGGAGAACACCGTCACGGCCGGCATCGTGAGCGCCAAGCAGCGCGACACGGGCGACTACCTGCCCTTCATCCAGACCGACGTGGCCATCAACCCGGGCAACTCGGGTGGGCCGCTGATCAACATGCGCGGCGAGGTCGTGGGCATCAACAGCCAGATCTACTCGCGCTCGGGCGGCTTCCAGGGCATTTCCTTCGCCATTCCCATCGACGAGGCCGTGCGCGTGTCCAACGAGCTGCGCGCCAGCGGGCGCGTCACGCGCGGGCGCATCGGCGTGCGCATCGACCAGGTGGGCAAGGAGGTGGCCGAGTCGCTGGGCATGGCGCAGCCCAAGGGCGCGCTGGTGCGTGGCGTTGAGCCCGATTCGCCGGCCGCGAAGGCGGGCGTCGAGCCGGGCGACATCATCCTCAAGTTCGATGGCAAGGAGATCGACAAGTCGGTTGACCTGCCGCGCCTGGTGGGCAACACCAAGCCGGGCACGCGCAGCACCATGACGGTGTTGCGCCGGGGCAGCCAGCGCGAGCTGAATGTGGTCATCGCCGAACTCGAGCCTGAGCGCCCCGAGGCGCGTGCCGCCGCCCCCGAGCCCAAGCCGGTGCCGAGCAACAACGCGACGCAGTCGCTGGGCCTGACGCTGGCCGAACTCGGCGCGGACGACGCCAAGGCGCTCAAGGTCAAGGGCGGCGTTCGCGTGATCGGTGTCGCCGGGCCCGCCACCCGGGCCGGCCTGCGCGAAGGCGACGTGATCGTGGCGGTGGCCAACACCGAAGTGTCTTCGGTCAAGGACGTGGAGGCGGTGCTCGCCAAGCTGGACAAGTCCAAGCCGGTGAATCTGCTGCTGCGCCGGGGCGAATGGGCCCAATACGCGGTGGTGCGGCCGCAGGCCCGGTGACGGGCCCGGGTGTGGAACGCCTTTCGGGTGGCTTGGGCCAATAACCCCCGCCCGTCCCCGGGCATCGGCGCCGTCCGTCGCCGGGTGTTTCGGGGATGCGACGCCCTCCCGAGCCCGTCCGGCGGGTCGGTTAATAGATAAGTTAGTGAGCACCAACAGGAATTCGGCCAGTCTTGACCGGATTCGATAAAATCCCGCGCGTTGTTGACGGATTGAAGCCGGCGCGCGAGCACCCAATTCACGATGCGGGAGCCCAGTCGCTCCCGGTGGTCCTTGATCCACAGCCGTTGCACAGCTTGTACCCAGAGCTTGTGGATAAGCTGTAAACAACTGCCCTGTTGCGGCCCGGCGACAGGGTCGGGAAGCTTGGTGGCGGCTGTCTGCGGGGGGCTTTTTGCCTACAATGAAACCCCAACTATCGCAGTTGCCATTGATTGTTGGTTACGGGCGCGTCAGCAGCTGACGCGCCCTTTTTTATGGTCGCGCGCCCTGGCCCGGCGCGCGATGAACATGGTCCCTGGCCCGGCCTTCCGATGAACCACATCCGCAATTTCTCGATCATCGCGCACATCGATCACGGCAAATCGACGCTCGCGGATCGCATCATCTCCCGCTGCGGCGGCCTCTCCGATCGTGAGATGAGCGAGCAGGTGCTCGACTCCATGGACATCGAGAAGGAGCGCGGCATCACCATCAAGGCGCAGACGGCCGCGCTGCAGTACAAGGCGCGCGACGGCCGCGTCTACAACCTGAACCTGATCGACACCCCAGGCCACGTGGACTTCTCGTATGAGGTCTCGCGTTCCCTGTCGGCCTGCGAGGGCGCCTTGCTGGTGGTGGACGCCAGCCAGGGCGTGGAGGCCCAGACGGTGGCCAACTGCTACACCGCTCTCGACCTCGGCGTGGAGGTGCTGCCAGTCCTGAACAAGATGGACCTGCCGAACGCCGACCCCGAGAACGCCAAGAGCGAAATCGAGGACGTGATCGGCATCGACGCGAGCGACGCCATCCCGTGTTCGGCCAAGACGGGCATGGGGGTCGAGGACATCCTGGAGGCCGTGGTGGCCAAGGTGCCGGCGCCGCGCGGCAACCCGGACGCCCCTCTGCGCGCCATGATCATCGACAGCTGGTACGACGCCTACGTGGGCGTGGTGATGCTGGTCCGGGTGGTGGATGGTCGCCTGCTCAAGGGCGAGCGCTTCAAGCTCATGGCCACCAACGCGGCCTACAACGCCGACAACCTGGGCGTATTCACGCCGGCCACCCAGCCCCGCGACTCGCTGGAAGCGGGGGAGGTGGGCTACATCATCGCCGGCATCAAGGAGCTCGCGGCCGCCAAGGTGGGCGACACCGTGACGCTGGAAAAGAAGCTGCCCAACAACGCCGGCCCGGCGGAGCGACCGCTGCCCGGCTTCAAGGAGGTGCAGCCGCAGGTGTTCGCCGGCCTGTACCCCACCGAGGCCAACCAGTACGACGCCCTGCGCGACGCCCTGGAGAAGCTCAAGCTCAACGACGCCTCGCTGCACTACGAGCCCGAGGTGTCGCAGGCCCTGGGTTTCGGCTTCCGCTGCGGCTTCCTGGGCCTGCTGCACATGGAGATCGTGCAGGAGCGCCTGGAGCGCGAGTTCGACCAGGACCTCATCACCACCGCGCCCAGCGTGGTCTACCAGGTGGTCAAGGGCGACGGCGAGGTGCTGATGGTGGAGAACCCCTCCAAGATGCCCGACCCCGGCCGCATCGAAGAGATCCGCGAGCCCATCGTCACCGTGCACCTGTACATGCCGCAGGAGTACGTGGGTCCGGTCATGACCCTGGCCAATCAGAAGCGCGGCGTGCAGATCAACATGGCCTACCACGGCAAGCAGGTCATGCTGACCTACGAACTGCCGCTGGGCGAGATCGTGCTGGACTTCTTCGACAAACTCAAATCCGTCAGCCGCGGCTACGCCAGCATGGACTACGAGTTCAAGGAGTACCGCCGCTCCGACGTGGTCAAGGTCGACATCCTGCTCAACGGCGAGAAGGTCGATGCCCTGTCGATCATCGTGCACCGCAGCCAGGCGCAGTACCGTGGCCGCGCGGTGGCAGCCAAGATGCGCGAGATCATCAGCCGACAGATGTTCGACGTGGCGATCCAGGCGGCCATCGGGGGCAACGTCATCGCGCGCGAAACCATCAAGGCGCTGCGCAAGAACGTGCTGGCAAAATGCTACGGTGGTGACATCACCCGCAAACGCAAACTGCTCGAAAAACAGAAAGCTGGCAAAAAACGCATGAAACAGATCGGCTCCGTCGAAGTGCCCCAGGAAGCGTTCCTGGCCATCCTGCAGGTGCAAGATTGATGAAGTCCGCGATGGGTGCGGTCACGGGGATCATCCTCGCGGCGTTCGGGCTCTATGCCGTGGCCTGGTACATGGGCGCGGTCGAGGGCAATTTCTCCCTGCTGCTGCTGCTGGCGACGCTCGTCACCGGCGTCTACTGGGTGATCGACAAGTTGGTCTTCCTGCCGCAGCGCCGCCGTGCGGCCGACCAGCTCGTGGTGGAGCACCACCAGCGCAAGGAGGCCCTGGCCAAGCAGGGCTTCAGCCAGATCGAGGGCGACATCGAACCGGCGCGGCAGCGGGCGCTGGCCCAGCCCTGGTGGCTGGATTGGACGGCGGGCCTGTTCCCGGTGATCCTGGCCGTTTTCGTGCTGCGCTCCTTCCTGTTCGAGCCCTTCAAGATTCCCTCGGGCTCCATGATCCCCACCCTGCGCGTGGGCGACCTGATCCTGGTGAACAAGTACCACTACGGCATCCGCCTGCCCGTGGTCAACACCAAGGTCTGGGACAACCAGGCGCCGCAGCGCGGCGACGTGGTCGTCTTCCGCTACCCGCCCAAGCCCAGCCTGGACTACATCAAGCGCGTGATCGGCCTGCCCGGTGACGAGGTGGCCTACCTGAACAAGCAGCTCACGGTGAACGGCCAGCCCGTGCCGCGGGTGGCGCAGCCCGACTTCTTCGACAAGGACTCGATGCGCTACGCCAAGCAATGGCAGGAAAGCCTGGGCGGCAAGCAGTACAACACCCTCAACGAGGACAACCGCCCGGCCTTCGTCGACGGTGCCACCCAGTTCCCCTTCGCCGAGAACTGCCGCTACAGCGTGGAGGGCGCGGTCTGCAAGGTGCCGGCCGGGCATTACTTCATGATGGGCGACAATCGCGACAATTCGCTCGACTCGCGGTATTGGGGCTTTGTGCCCGAAGCGAATATCGTGGGCAAGGCCTTCCTGGTCTGGATGAATTTCGGCGACCTCGGTCGCATCGGACGATTCGAGTAAGAGCGAACCCTGAGGAGGAGCGCATGAAGCTGAAGCGGCAACAACGGGGCCTGACCTTCGTCGGCCTGATCATCGTCGGCACCCTGCTGGCGCTCGCGGGCATCGTGGCGGCCCAGGTGTTCCCCACCTACCTCGAGTACATGGCCGTGCAGAAGGCGGTGCAGAAGGCCTCGGCGGGCAGCACGGTGGCCGAGGTGCGCGACATCTTCGACAAGGCGGCCACGATCGACGACATCCGCACCATCTCGGGCAAGGACCTCACCGTGGGCAAGCAGGGCGACCGCGTGGTGGTGTCCTACGACTACGTCCGCGAAATCCACCTGGCCGGGCCGGCCTGGCTGGTGATGAAGTACAAGGGCAGCTCGCAATGAGCGCGGCCCGGTTGATGGTTTGAGCCCCGATCTCACCGCGCTGCAGGGCCGGCTGCAGCACCGCTTCGCCAACCCACGCCTGCTGGAGCGGGCGCTGACCCACCGCAGCTTCGGCGCCGACCACAACGAGCGCCTGGAATTCCTCGGCGACTCCGTGCTCAACCTGGCCATTTCCGGCTTGCTGTTCGAGAAGCTGGACGCCCTGCCCGAGGGCGATCTGTCCCGCATCCGCGCCAACCTGGTCAAGCAGGACACCTTGTTCGGGCTCGCCCAGGCGCTGGGCCTGTCGTCCGGCCTGCGGCTGGGCGACGGCGAGAAGCGCTCGGGCGGGCACAAGCGCCCCTCCATCCTGGCCGACGCCCTGGAGGCCGTGATCGGCGCCGTCTACCTCGACGCCGGTTTCGAGACCGCATCGGCCCTGGTGCGGCGGCTGTACAGCGGCGTGGAGCTGAGCCACACCATGACGGCCCTGGGCAAGGACCCAAAAACCGAATTGCAGGAGTGGCTGCAGGGCCGCAAAATGAAGCTGCCCGTCTACCGCGTGGTGGCCACGCTGGGCGAAGCCCACAAGCAGACCTTCGACGTGGAGTGCACCGTGCAGGAGTCCGGCCACAGCGAGCGTGGCATTGGCGCCTCGCGGCGCGCGGGCGAGCAGGCCGCCGCCGCGGCCATGCTGCAGCACCTGATGGCCAGCGCGCGCTGACGAACCGATCCATGAGCCAGAAGACACCCGCCCCCCCGCCCGCCGACAACCTCGAGGCCATGCTGGCGCGCGCCCTGGGCAAGCCCGGCGCGGCCGAGGCCCCTGAGCCGAGACCCGAGGTGGCCGAGGCCGATAAGCGCTGCGGCTACGTCGCCATCGTGGGCAAGCCCAACGTGGGCAAGTCCACCCTGCTCAACGCGCTGGTGGGACAGAAAGTCAGCATCACCTCGCGCAAGGCCCAGACCACGCGGCACCGCATCACCGGCATCCGCACCGAAGGCGCGTCTCAGTACATCTTCGTCGATACCCCGGGTTTCCAGACCCGCCATGGCAACGCGCTCAACCGCTCGCTCAACAAGACCGTGCTGGGTGCCGTGGCCGACGTCGACCTGATCCTCTTCGTGGTGGAGGCCGGTCGATTCAACCTGGCCGACGCCAAGGTGCTGTCGCTGCTGCCGCCGGACGTGCCGGTGATCCTGCTGGCCAACAAGCTGGACGAGGTGCACCGCCGCGGCGACCTGGCGCCCTGGCTGCGCTCCATGCAGGAGCGCCACGCCTTCGCCGAGTTCGTGCCCATGTCGGCCAAGGCCGCCAAGGACATCCAGCGCCTGTTCACCATCTGCGAGAAGTACCTCCCACAGCAGCCCTGGATCCACGACGCCGAGGACCTGACCGACCGCAGCGAGCGCTTCATGGCCGCCGAGATGGTGCGTGAGAAGCTGTTCCGCCTCACCGGCGACGAGTTGCCGTACACCTCCACGGTGATCATCGACCGCTTCGAGGAAGAGGGACAGCTGCGCCGCATCGCGGCCACCATCGTGGTCGAGCGCGAAGGGCACAAGGGCATGGTGATCGGCGACAAGGGCGAGAAGCTCAAGCGCATCGGCACCGAGGCCCGCATGGAACTGGAAAAGCTCTGGGGCGGCAAGGTGTTCCTGGAACTGTGGGTCAAGGTTCGCTCCGGCTGGGCCGACGACGAGGCCCGCGTGCGCTCCTTCGGATATGAATGAGGCCTCCGCGCTCCACCGCTGCGCGCGTCGCTGCCCCCCGCGGGGGCTGGCCTGCCGTGGGGCGGCCCGGCGGCAGGCCGATGCCTATCGATGAAGGCCCGGGTAGCCGACGAGTCCGCGTTCGTCCTGCACCGCTACGACTGGAGCGAGACCAGCCTCGTGCTGGAGGTGTTCACGCGCTACCACGGCCGCATCGCCCTGGTGGCCAAGGGTGTGAAGCGGCCCACCTCACAGTTCCGCCCCGTGCTGCTGCCGCTGCAGCCGCTGCAGCTGAGCTGGAGCGGCGATGCCGAGGTCCGCACGCTCAAGGCCGCGCATTGGGTGGGGGGACACGTCATGCCCACCGGCGAGGCGCTCATCGCGGGCAGCTACCTGAATGAACTGCTGATGCGCCTGCTGGCGCGCGAAGACCCTTACCCGCGCCTGTTCGACTGGTTCGCCACCGCCGTGCACACCCTGGCCGAGCAGCCCGACGCGCGCAGCGTGGTGCTGCGCGCCTTCGAGCTGTTGCTGCTGCGCGAGACCGGCCTGCTGCCCGACCTGCTGCGCGAGGGCGCGACGCTGGCCCCCTTGAGCGAGGCCGGGCGCTACGTGCTGCAGCCCGAGTCCGGCCTGCGCCTGGCGCACGATGAGGACCACCACGCGCTGGACGCGGCGCGCTGGCGCGGGCTGCAGCAGGCGCTGGACGGGCCCGCCCCCTTCGTGCCCGTGTTGCGCGCCTGCGCCGAGATTGCGCCGACCCTGCGCATCCCCCTGCGCAACCTGCTGCTCTACCATGGCAATGTGCGCGTGTTCGGCACGCGCCAGCTGCTGCTCGATGTGCAGGCCCTGCGCCGCCGTCGCGGGCATGCCGCCGATGCCCCTTCCACCGACCCCACCGACTCCTGACTGGGCCTGAGCATGGTGCACAACCGGACCGCGCTGTCGGTCAACCTCAACAAGGTCGCGCTGGTGCGCAACACCCGCCACCTGGGCATTCCCTCGGTCGTGCGCGCGGCCGAGCTGTGCCTGCGGGCCGGCGCCGCCGGCATCACCGTGCACCCGCGGCCCGACGAGCGCCACATCCGCGCGCACGACGTGCACGAGCTGGCCGCCGCGCTCAAGGCCTGGCCCGATCGCGAATACAACATCGAGGGCAACCCCTTCCACAACCTCATGGACTTCGTGCGCGCGGTGCGCCCGCACCAGGCCACCTTCGTGCCCGATGCCGAAGGCCAGTTCACCAGCGACCACGGCTGGCGCTTTCCCGCCGACGCCGAGCGCCTGCGCCCCCTGATCGCCGAATGCCACGCGCTGGGCGTGCGCGTGAGCCTGTTCATGGACGCCGAGGCCGACCAGATGGCGGCGGCCCGGGCGGTCGGTGCCGACCGGGTCGAGCTCTACACCGAACCCTACGCCGCCGCCTTCGGCACGCCGGCGCAGGACGAGCAGCTGCGCCGCTTCGCCCGCGCCGCGCAGGCCGCGCTGGACGCTGGCCTGGCGGTCAACGCCGGGCACGACCTCAACCGCGACAACCTCACGCCCTTCCTGCGCCAGGTGCCGGCCGTCAGCGAAGTCTCCATCGGCCACGCGCTGATCGCCGACGCGCTGGAGCTGGGCTACGCGGCCACCGTCCAGGCCTACAAGCGCTGCATCGACGGCGCGTTCGACGCATGAGCATTTACGGCATCGGCACCGACATCTGCGACGTGCGCCGCATCGCGGCCACGCTGGAGCGCCAGGGCGAACGGTTCGCCGGCAAGGTGCTCAGCGAGGCCGAGTTCGCCGTCTGGCAGCGCCGCAGCGCGCGCTGGCCGCAGCGCGGCCTGCGCTACCTGGCCACGCGCTTCTCGGCCAAGGAGGCTTTTTCCAAGGCCATCGGCCTGGGCATGCGCATGCCCATGAGCTGGCGCCGCTGCGAGATCGCCAACCTGCCCAGCGGCCAGCCCGTGATCGTGCTGCACGGCGAGCTCAAGACCTGGTTCGAGGCGCGCGGCCTGCGCGCCCACGTGACCGTGACCGACGAAACCGACTACGCGGCCAGCTTCGTGGTCGTCGAACGCACAGCCCCCCCTTCGCCATGAACCACCACGCCCCCCTGATCATCGACGTCGCCGGCCTGAGCCTGACCGACAACGACCGCCAGCGCCTGGACCACCCCCTGGTGGGCGGCGCCATCCTGTTTGCCCGCAACTGGCGCGACCGCGCGCAGCTCACGCGGTTGTGCGCCGAGATCAAGGCGGTGCGCGACGACCTGCTGATCGCGGTCGACCACGAGGGCGGCCGTGTGCAGCGCTTCCGCACCGACGGGTTCACCGCGCTGCCGCCGATGGCCGCCTTCGGCGAGCGCTGGATGGCCGGCGGCGCCGACGGCGACGGCGCGATGCGCGCGGCCGACGCCGCCACGGCGGCCGGCTTCGTGCTCGGCGCCGAGCTGCGCGCCTGCGGCGTGGACCTGAGCTTCACCCCCGTGCTCGACCTCGACCACGGGGACAGCTCGGTCATCGGCGACCGCGCCTTCGCGCGCGACCCGCGCGTGGTCACGGTGCTGGCGCAGGCGCTGATGCATGGCCTGCGCCAGAGCGGCATGGCCAACTGCGGCAAGCACTTTCCCGGACACGGCTACGTGCGCGGCGACACGCACCACGAGATCCCGCGCGATCCGCGTTCGCTCAAGGCCATCCTGGCCGACGACGCATTGCCCTACGGCTGGCTCAGCGCCTCGCTCAGCGCGGTCATGCCCGCGCACGTGGTCTACCCCAAGGTGGACGCCCGGCCCGCCGGTTTCTCGGCGCGCTGGCTGCAGGACGTGCTGCGCGCGCGCCTGGGCTTCACCGGCGCGGTGTTCAGCGACGACCTGGGCATGGCCGCGGCGCGCCAGATCGAAGGCCGCGCGGTGCGCTTCGCCGAGGCCGCCACGGCGGCGCTGCAGGCGGGCTGCGACATGGTGCTGCTGTGCAACCAGAGCGTGGTGGACGGCGGCGCGCCGATCGACGAGGCGATCGACGAGCTTTCGCGCGCCGCGCTGCAGGGCGGCTGGACGCCGTCGCCCGCGAGCGAGGAGCGCCGCCGCACCCTGCTGCCTCAGGGCCAGGCCATGGCCTGGGACGATCTGATGGTGGATCCGCGCTACATGCGTGCGCTGTCGCTGCTGCCCTGAGGCGCCCCGGGCGGGCGCTCAGCGGTCCAGTCCGAGCTTGTCGAGCAGGTCGGCCACGAGTTCGAGGCGCAGCAGCGGGTTGTCCAGCGCCATCAGCCGCTGCTTGAGCGCCAGCGGGGCCGGCACCAGTTCGCACCAGCGGTTGGCCACCCAGCCGGCGTCGTCCCAGTGGTACGGTGGCTGGATCGGCAACTGGTCCTCGGCGCCGGGCTGGCGCTCGCGCAGGTTCTCCAGCACGCGCTTGAGGCCGGTGGCCACCGAGGCCAGTTCGTCCGGCACGGGCGCGGGGAGGTCGGCCGGCAGCAGTTCGACGTCGGCCACCCACAGGCCATGCGGCAGCCGCGTGCGGCGCGTGACGTTGAAGCGCTGCAAGCCCTGGCAGCGGATCATGTAAAGCCCTGGCTGGGGTTTTTCCAGCGATTCGATGCGCGCGAGCACGCCGATCGGGTGGAAATCTTCCTTGGCGAAGCCGTCGCCGCCGGGCGGGGCCTTGGGGTCGGGCCGGCGCACCTCGCTGCCTTCGCTCAGGCTCACCACGCCGAAGGGCGCGCCGGCCTTGTGACAGCGGCCGATCATGTCGAGGTAGCGCACCTCAAAGATGCGAAGCGGCAGCCAGCCGCCTGGGAACAGGACGGTCTGCAGCGGGAAGAGGGGCAGCTGGGCGAGCTTGAGTGCCTCAGCCGCCGGGCCGTCGCTCAATCCTCGACCACCGCGTCGGCGCTCTGGCGCTGCATCATGGCCAGCAGGCTGGCCACGGTGGCGCGCAGTTCGCGGCGGTCGCAGATGAAGTCGACCGCGCCCTTGGTCTGCAGGAACTCGGCGCGCTGGAAGCCCTCGGGCAGCTTCACGCGCACGGTGTTCTCGATCACGCGCGGGCCGGCGAAGCCGATCAGCGCCTTGGGTTCGGCGATCACCACGTCGCCCACGAAGGCGAAGCCCGCGCTGACGCCGCCCATGGTGGGGTCGGTGAGCACGCTGATGTAGGGCAGGCCCTTCTTGGCCAGGCGCGTGAGGGAGGCGTTGGTCTTGGCCATCTGCATCAGCGACAGCAGGCCCTCCTGCATGCGCGCGCCGCCGGTGGCGGTGAAGCAGACGAAGGGCACCTTCTGCGCGATGGCCTCTTCGACGCCGCGCACGAAGCGCTCGCCGACCACCGAGCCCATGGAGCCGCCCATGAAGTCGAACTCGAAGCAGGCCGCGATCAGGCTGATGCCCTTGACGGCGCCGCCCATGACGATGAGGGCATCGGTCTCGCTGGTGCTCTCCAGCGCTTCCTTCAGCCGCTCGGGGTACTTGCGGCTGTCCTTGAACTTGAGCGCGTCGACCGGCAGCACCTCCTGCCCGATCTCGTAGCGGCCCTCGGCGTCGAGGAAGGCGTTGAGGCGCGCGCGTGCACCGATGCGGTGGTGGTGCGAGCAGTGCGGGCAGACGTTCTGGTTCTTCTCGAGGTCGTTCTTGTAGAGCACGGCCTCGCAGCTGGGGCACTTCACCCACAGGCCCTCGGGCACGCTGCGGCGCTCGGTGGGGTCGGTCGGGGTGATCTTGGGGGGGAGCAGCTTTTCGAGCCAGGACATGCGGTTCTCCAGGGGGGAGTGAGGGGCGCGAGGCGGGATTATGCGTCCAGCGCTTTTCGGATGGTGCGCATGAACTGGACGGCCACGGGCACCACTTTTTCGTGCGGTTCGTCTTCTATGAGCTGGATGAGCTTGCTGCCGATCACCACCGCGTCGGCGGTGCGGCCGATGGCACGGGCGGTGTCCGCGTCCCGGATGCCGAAACCCACGCCGACCGGGATGCTCACGTGCGCGCGGATGCGCGGCAGCATGGCCTCGACCTGCGAGACGTCCAGCGTGCCCGCGCCGGTGACGCCCTTCAGTGAAACGTAGTACACGTAGCCGCTGGCCACGCGCGCCACCTGGGCCATGCGCTCGTCGGTGGAGGTGGGGGCGAGCAGGAAGATCAGGTCCATGTCGCGCGCGCGCAGGGCGCGGGCGAAGTCCTCGCATTCCTCGGGCGGGTAGTCCACCACCAGCACGCCGTCCACGCCGGCCTCGGCCGCGTCGTTCACGAAGGCGCCGGCGCCGTGCTTCTGGTCGTAGCGCTCCACCGGGTTGGCATAGCCCATGAGCACCACGGGCGTGGTGGTGTTGCGCTCGCGGAAGCGCTTCACCATGGCCAGCACCTGCGCCAGGCCGATGCCGGCGGCCAGCGCGCGGTCGCCCGCCTTCTGGATCACGGGGCCGTCGGCCGAGGGGTCGGAGAAGGGTACGCCGAGTTCGATGATGTCGGCGCCCGCGTCGGCCATGCCCAGCATCAGCTCGGGTGTGATGTCGGCAAAGGGGAAGCCGGCGGTCACGTAGGGGATCAGGGCCTTGCGGCCCTGGGCCTTGAGGTCGGACAGGGTCTTTTCGATGCGGCTCATTTGTTCTGGCCCCCCTTGACGGTGTGGCCGCGCAGGGAAGGGCGGTCGTAGAAGTCCACGCCCGAGAGGTCGGCCACGGTGCCGATGTCCTTGTCGCCTCGGCCCGAGAGGTTGACCAGGATGGACTGCGTGGGCTGCAGGGTCTTGGCGAGTTTCATGGCGTGCGCCACGGCGTGGCTGGACTCCAGCGCCGGGATGATGCCCTCGGTGCGGCAGAGGTAGTGGAAGGCCTCCAGCGCCTCGGTGTCGGTGATGCCCACGTACTCGGCGCGGCCGATGTCCTTGAGGAAGGCGTGCTCCGGCCCGACGCCAGGGTAGTCCAGGCCCGCGCTGATGCTGTGCGTTTCGGTCACCTGGCCGTTGTCGTCCTGCAGCACGTAGGTGCGGTTGCCGTGCAGCACGCCGGCGCTGCCGCGCTGCAGCGAGGCCGAGTGCTTGCCGCTGTCCAGGCCTTCGCCGGCCGCCTCCACGCCGATGAGGCGGGTGTTGGCATGCCCTATGTAAGGGTGGAAGATGCCCATGGCGTTGCTGCCGCCGCCCACACAGGCGATCACCGCGTCGGGCTGCTCGCCCGCGCAGCCGGCCTCGCGCAGCATCTCGGGCATCTGCGTCAGGCATTCCTTGCCGATGACGCTCTGGAAGTCGCGCACCATCATCGGGTAGGGGTGCGGCCCGGCCACGGTGCCGATGATGTAGAAGGTGTTGTCCACGTTGGCGACCCAGTCGCGCATGGCCTCGTTGAGCGCGTCCTTCAGGGTCTTGCTGCCGCTTTCCACGGGTACCACGGTGGCGCCCAGCAGCTTCATGCGGTAGACGTTGGGGCTCTGGCGCTTGACGTCCTCGCTGCCCATGTAGACCACGCATTCCAGGCCGTAGCGCGCGCAGATGGTGGCGGTGGCCACGCCGTGCTGGCCCGCGCCGGTCTCGGCGATGATGCGCGGCTTGCCCATGCGGCGCGCCAGCATGGCCTGGCCGATGGTGTTGTTCACCTTGTGCGCGCCGGTGTGGTTGAGGTCCTCGCGCTTGAGAAAGATCTGCGCGCCGCCCATCTCGCGGCTCATGCGCGCGGCGTGGTAGACCGGGCTGGGCCGGCCCACGAAGTGGGCGAGCTCGTAGCGGAATTCGGCCAGGAAGTCCGGGTCGTGCTGGTACTTCTCGTAGGCCGCTTGGAGTTGATTGATGGCGTGGGTGAGCGTCTCGCTCACGAAGCTGCCGCCGTAGATGCCGAAGTGGCCGCGGGCGTCGGGTTGCTGGTAGGGGGTCTGCATGCGAAATCCTGTGCGGTGAATGGCCCCCGCGCGACCCGGGAACGGGTCAGGATCGCTGCGGGGAGGGTGCTGGCGCCGGACCGACCGGGTCATCGGCGGCGCGCACGGCGGCCACGAAGGCCTGCATCTTGTCGGCGCTCTTGATGCCCTTGGACACCTCGATGCCGGAGCTCACGTCAACGGCCCAGGGCCGGACGAGCCGAATGCCATCGGTCACGTTTGCAGGCGTGAGTCCACCAGACAAAACGAGGCGAGAGCTGGCGTTTAGTCGAGGGTGTGACCACGAGAAGGCCGTCCAGTCGAAGGATTGGCCGCCGCCACCGAAACCCTCGACGTGGGCGTCGAGCAGGATGGCTTGGGCGGAGACGAAATCATCGGCGAATTGTAGGAGATCGAAGCCTTTGCCTGCCTCGCCGGCGGGAATGCGTGCCGCGCGCAGGTAGGGCCGGCCCGCGGCCTGTGCCTCGGTGGGCGTTTCGTCGCCGTGCAGCTGCAGCAGGGCGTTGGGCACCGCGCGCAGGCCGCGCGCGATCCACTCGGGGCTGGCGTTGACGAACAGCAGCACCGGCGTGACGAAGGCGGGCAGGCGGCGCGCCAGTTCGCCGGCGCGCTCGGGCGAGACGAAGCGCGGGCTGGGCTCGTAGAGCACAAAGCCGATGGCGTCGGCCCCGGCGTGCACGGCCGCGTCCACGTCGGCTTCGCGCGTGAAGCCGCAGAACTTGATGCGGGTGCGGTGGGCGGACATGGATGGAAGGGCTAGGGCAGCCAGTCGAAGGCCGGCGTGCGCTCGGGCAGGCCCCAGGCGGCATCGTAGACCGGGCCGAGAAAGTACAAGCCGTCGGGGGAGAAGGTGGGCGCCGCGGCGTCGCGGCTGCGGGCGGCCAGCACCTCGGCCATCCACCCGGGCGGGCGGTTGCCGCTGCCAATGGCGATGAGGCAGCCCATGATGTTGCGGATCATGTGGTGCAGGAAGGCGTTGGCCTCGAACTCGAAGCGCCAGTAGGCACCGCGCCGGGTGATGTCGATGCGCCGCAGCGCCTTCACCGGCGTGTGCGCCTGGCATTGCGAGGCGCGGAAAGAAGTGAAGTCGTGCTCGCCGATGAGCGAGGCGGCGGCCTGGCGCATCGCGTCGAGGCTGAGCGGCCGGAACACCCAGCCGACCTGGCCTTGCTCCACGCTGGGCCGCACAGGCGATTCGAGCAGCACGTAGGCGTAGCGCCGCGCGATGGCGCTGGCGCGGGCGTGGAAGGCCGCGGGCACTTCCCGCGCCCATTGCACGGCGATGTCGGGGGGCAGGAAGCTGTTGGTGCCTCGCACCCAGGCGTATTCGTCGCGCTGCAGGGGGGTGTCGAAGTGCACCACCTGCATGAGCCCGTGCACGCCGGTGTCGGTGCGGCCCGCGCACAGGGTGCTCACGGCGGGCAGGGCACAGAACTGGCTGAGCGCCGCCTCCAACTTGTCCTGGACGGTGTTGCCGCTGGGCTGGCTCTGCCAGCCGTCGTAGGCGCGGCCGTTAAAGCTCACGCCCAGCGCGATGCGGGGCATCGGGCTGGGCGTGGCGGCGGGATCGGCAGGGGTGTCGGTCAAGCGATGGCGTCAGGTCGTCAGGTCGGCCAGGAAGGTGCTGGCCTTGGCCTTGAGCGGGCCGGACGCTTCGGCCAGCACTTCCTCGGCGAGCGAGCGCGCGCCTTCGAAGTCGCCAATGGCGCGGAATTCCTCGGCCAGCGAAAGCTTGGTCTCCAGGGGGTTTTCTTCCGTGAGCTCGCCCGCGGGTGCCATGGTCACGGGCTCCTTGTGGCCGCTGTCGAGGTCGAGATTGAGCCCGTCGAGGTTGAAGTCCATCAGGTTGCCGGCGGGCGCGGGGGCGGGTGCCGCGGCATTGGCCAGGTCCAGGTCGAAGCCGGGGGCGCTGATGCTGTCGGGCGCGCCGCGCAGGCTGGGCACCTCGATGTCGGCCGGCGTGGTGGCCGAGCGCTCGGTCTCGTGGGCGGGCGAAGGCAGGTCGAGATCGAAGTCCATCGCGTGCGAGGACGCGGCACTGGCGGGCTGCACCGAGGGCGCGGTGAGGGCGTCGGTGGCGTCGAGGTCGTCCAGGTCCGACATGGCGACCATGTCGGGGTGCTCGGCCGGTGCCGGGCGGGACGGCGGGGCGTCGTCCATGGGCAGATCGAGGTCCAGGTCCAGCGGACCGGCGCCCGTGGAGGCCTGTGAATCGAGGTTGACCGTGCTGGGACTGAAGGCGTGCAGCCCGCCGGCCAGGGTGGCGGCGGCGGCGCCGGCTTTGGCCAAGGGCTTGCCGCCGGGGTGGTAGAGCGGGTTGGTGGGGTCGAGTTCGCGGCCGAGTTCGCAGGCACGCTCCCACTCGGGGCCTTCGCCCTGCGTGAGGCCGAAGGCCTCGCTCGCCACCACCTCGAAGGCGCGGGCGTCGCGGCGCTTGGCGTAGATCTCCAGCAGCTTGGTGTGAATGGCGACGCGCGTGGGGGTGCTGCGCATGGCCTCCTTGAGGATTTCCTCGGCCTGCAGGTCGCGGCCATAGGCGAGGTACACGTCGGCCTCGGCCACCGGGTCCACGTCGCCGGCGGCGTCGAGCTGGCTGGGCGAATAGACCATGGACGAGCCCGAGGCCATGGCCTCGGCGGTGTCGATGCGCTGGCCGCCGCTGGAGCCGAAGAAGGAGTCGGGCTGCAGGCGGCTTTCCAGGAAGGAGCTGTCGACGTTGGCGTTGGCCTTTCGCTGCCGCACGCGCCACAGACCGAGGCCGGCCAGCAGCGCCAGCACGCCGCCCACCACGGGCAGGAGCAGGGGGTTCTCGGTGAGGCTGCTGAGGAAGCTGGGTTCATCGGCGGCGGGCGCCGGCACGGCGGGCGGGCTCGGGACCTTCACGGCAGGGGCCGGCGCGGGCGCCGGGGCCGTGGCTTGCGCCGGCGCGGGAGCGGGTGCAGGCGTGGCCGGTGCTTCGGCGGCTGGCGCGGGGGCAGTGCTGGGCGCAGGGGCCTCGGCGGCCGGTGCCGTGGCCGGGGTGGTGGGTGCCGCCGGCGCGGGCGAAGCGGCGGCGGGCGCCGGCGCCGGGGTGGGGGCCGCTGCGGGGGCAGCGGGCGCCGCAGGGGCCTTGGCCTGGTCGCCAAGCTTGGCGAGCTCTTCGATGTTGCGTTGCAGTTCGGCGCTGCGCTGGGCCGCGTCGGACGACTGGCGCTGCTGCGCGATCTGGGCTTCGCTGCTGGTGCCCGGTGTGCTGCCCGAGGGGCGGCTCAGCGTCAGGCGGTCGCTGGACGGCGCCGGGGCGCTCCGGTCCTGCACCTCGCTTTGCACGCGGCCAGTGGCCTCGCGCTGGGCGGTGTCGACCCGGGCGGCGGGGGCGGCGCCGGCCAGGCGACGGCGGTACTCGTCGAAGTCGCGGCTTTGCGCGGCGATGGTCTGTCGGGCTTCACCGGCGTCGATGGCCGAGGCGCTGGCCTGCGAGGGCAGGTCGATGACGGCGCCCGCGCGGACGCGGTTGACGTTGTTGTCGATGAAGGCGCTGGGGTTGGCCTGCAGCATGGCGACCAGCATCTGGTCGAGCGAGACGTTCGCCGGGCGGTGGGCCTGGGCGATGGCGCCGGCCGTGTCGCCGCGCCGTACCGTGACCTGGCGCGGCGCGGCGCTGGCCGGTGCGGCGGCAGGCGCGGGCGCCGGGCGCGGCGCGCTGGCCACGGGGGCCGGCGCCGAAGCTGCGGGCGCAGGCACGGGCGCGGGTGCCGCGGCCGAAGGGGCGGGCGCCGTCGGGGCCGGCGCGCTGGCGCGTGGTGCGATGGGCGCCGGCTGCGGCGTCGACGCACGCAGGTTCGGCGGGTCGAACAGCAGGGTGTAGTCGCGCACCACGCGGCCGGTGGCCCAGTTGGCTTCGAGGATCAGGTCGACGAAGGGCTCGTTGACGGCGTTCGGGCCGCGCAGGCGCAGGTAGGCGCGGCCGTCGGCGCGGCGCTGCAGGGTGATTTCGAGGCCGTTGAGGGCCGGGTTCACGTCCACGCCGGCGGCGCGGTAGGTGGCGCCGGGGGCGAGCGTCACGCGCAGGCTGGACGCCTCGTTGGCATTGATTTCAGGGACGTCGATCTCGGCGCGCAAGGGCTCGCCGAGGGCCGATTGCACCGAGACCCGTCCGAGGGCCAGTGCCTGGGCGTCGTGGGCGCTGAACACCAGCGTGGTGACCAGCGCGGCGGCTGCGATGGCGTGCAGGTTGGCCAGGCCACGCCGACTTGTGCGGTCCGACACGGACGAGGTCAAGGGCAATGGGGTGTGTCGGGTGTGGGATGGCACTGGAACCTCGATGGGAAAAACCGAGAAATGACCATAGCATCAACGGATTACGGTTACAAGCTGAGAATCCGCTTGAGTTTGTGAGCCTACCGTTCGTCCCGCTGAGCCCCTCCGGTCTCGTTGCGGGTGTGCAACGAGACCAGGGGGCGCTAGGCCTGGCCGAGGCCCTGCTCAGGCCTGCAGCAGAATCCGCAGCATGCGGCGCAGCGGCTCCGCGGCGCCCCAGAGCAGCTGGTCGCCGATGGTGAAAGCGCCGAGGTATTCCGGGCCCATCGCCATCTTGCGCAGGCGGCCCACGGGAATGGTCATGGTGCCCGTCACGGCCACGGGCGTGAGGTCGCGCAGGGTGTCTTCCTTGGTGTTGGGCACCACCTTCACCCAGGCGTTGTCGGCCGCGATCATGGCCTCGATGTCGGCCAGCGGCACGTCCTTCTTCAGCTTGAAGGTCAGGGCCTGCGAGTGGCAGCGCATGGCACCGACGCGCACGCAGAAACCGTCCACGGGCGTGGCCGGGGTACCGAAGCCCTCGCCCTGGCCGAGGATCTTGTTGGTCTCGGCCATGCCCTTCCATTCTTCCTTGGACATGCCGTTGCCCAGGTCCTTGTCGATCCAGGGGATCAGCGAGCCGCCCAGGGGCACGCCGAAGTTGGCCACCTCGGCGCCGCTGAGGGAGCGCTGCTTGGCGATGACCTTGCGGTCGATTTCGAGGATGGCGCTCTTGGGGTCGTCCAGCAGGGCCTTCACCTCGGCGTTGAGCGTGCCGTATTGCGTGAGCAGCTCGCGCATGTGCTGCGCGCCACCGCCGCTGGCGGCCTGGTAGGTCTGGGTGCTCATCCACTCGACCAGGCCGGCTTTGTAGAGGGCGCCCACGCCCATGAGCATGCAGCTCACGGTGCAGTTGCCGCCGATCCAGTCGCGCCCGCCCTTGGCGAGCGCGTTCTGGATGACCGACAGGTTGACGGGGTCGAGGACGATCACGGCGTCGTCCTTCATGCGCAGGCTGGAGGCGGCGTCGATCCAATGGCCCTTCCAGCCGGCGGCGCGCAGCTGGGGATAAACCTCGTTCGTGTAGTCGCCGCCCTGGCAGGTGATGACGATGTCGCAGCGCTTGAGCGCCTGGATGTCGTTCGCGTCCTGCAGCTTGTTCTCGTTCTTCGCCATCGCGGGGGCCTGGCCGCCCGCGTTGGAGGTGGAGAAGAACAAGGGCTCGATCAGGTCGAAGTCTTTTTCCTCGACCATGCGATCCATCAGGACCGACCCGACCATGCCGCGCCAGCCAACCAGTCCAACCAACTTGCTCATTGAGATACGCCCTTTCGTTGAAGTCATCGGGTCCAGACCAGACCGACTTGCCCGGCTCGTCTGGCCGGGAAGGGCGCACGACGAACCAGGCTGGATCAGCCCTTAATGGTCGTGGTTTTGGTGGAGATTGCGCGCACGGCCACACCCGCCGTGGCGGCGGATGCGATGTTCAAGGCGAACGGGCGGGCGGCAAACATGGAGCGCGATTGTAGTGGATCGCCGGGTGCGCAAGGCCCCGGCGCGCTTCAGCGCAGCGCCTTCACCACAGCGGCGCCCATCTCGGCGGTGCCGACACGGGTGGTGCCGTCGCTGTGGATGTCGGGCGTGCGCAGTCCCTGGGCGAGCACCGCCTTCACGGCGGTCTCGATGCGGTCGGCGGCCTCGGGCTGGTTCAGGCTGAAGCGCAGCATCATGGCCGCGCTCAGGATGGTGGCCAGCGGATTGGCCACGCCCTGGCCCGCGATGTCGGGCGCGCTGCCGTGGCTGGGCTCGTACAGGCCCTGGTTCTTCGCGTTCAGGCTGGCCGAGGGCAGCATGCCGATGGAGCCGGTGAGCATGGAGGCTTCGTCGGACAGGATGTCGCCGAACATGTTGCCGGTGACGACCACGTCGAACTTCTTGGGCGCGCGCACCAGCTGCATGGCGGCGTTGTCCACGTACATGTGCTCCAGTTCCACGTCGGGGTACTGGGCATGAACCTCGGTGACCACGTCCTTCCAGAACTGGAAGGTTTCGAGCACGTTGGCTTTGTCGACGCTGGTGACCTTCTTGTGGCGCTTGCGCGCGGCCTGGAAGGCGACGTGCGCGATGCGCTCGATCTCCGGCCTGCTGTAGCGCATGGTGTCGAAGGCTTCGTCGGCACCCGGGAAGTGGCCGTCGACCGCAGTGCGGCGGCCCCGCGGCTGGCCGAAATAGATGTCGCCGGTGAGCTCGCGGATGATGAGGATGTCCAGCCCGGAGATGACCTCGGGCTTGAGCGTGGAGGCGCCCACGAGTTCGGGGTAGCAGATGGCGGGGCGGAAGTTGGCGAACAGGCCCAGGTGCTTGCGCAGGCCCAGGATGGCCTGCTCGGGGCGCAGCGGGCGGTCGAGCTTGTCGTACTTCCAGTCGCCCACGGCGCCGAACAGCACGGCGTCGGCCTGCTGCGCCAGTTGCAGCGTGGCCTCGGGCAGCGGGTGGCCATGGGCTTCATAGGCCGCGCCGCCGACCAGGGCGGTTTCCATTTCGAAGGAGAGGTCGAGCGCCTGGAGGACCTTCACCGCTTCGGCGACGATTTCGGTGCCGATGCCGTCACCGGGGAGAACTGCGATTTTCATGGATCAGGGGTCAGCCGTTGAGGGTGTGGGCCAGCCAGGGCTTGGTGGCCAGGCGCTGCGCTTCGTAGGCGGCGATCTTGTCCTTGTGGCGCAAGGTCAGGCCGATGTCGTCCAGGCCGTTGAGCAGGCAGTACTTGCGAAAGGGCTGCACCTCGAACGGGATTTCCTGGCCATTGGGCTCCACGACCACCTGGCGCTCCAGGTCGATCGTGAGTTCGTAGCCGGGGAAGGCGGCGACTTCGTCGAACAGGCGCGCGACCGTGGCCTCGGGCAGCACGATGGGCAGCAGGCCGTTCTTGAAGCAGTTGTTGAAGAAGATGTCGGCGTAGCTGGGTGCGATCAGTGCGCGAAAGCCGTACTGGTCGATGGCCCAGGGCGCGTGCTCGCGGCTGGAGCCGCAGCCGAAGTTCTTGCGCGCCAACAGCACCGAAGCGCCCGCGTAGCGCGGCTGGTTGAGCACGAAGTCGGGGTTGGGCTTGCGCACGGCCGGGTCCTGGCCGGGCTCGCCCTTGTCGAGGTAGCGCCACTCATCGAACAGGTTGGGGCCGAAGCCCGTCTTGCGGATCGACTTGAGGAACTGCTTGGGGATGATCGCGTCGGTGTCGACGTTCTCGCGGTCCATCGGGGCGACCAGCCCCTTGTGGAGGGTGAACTTCTGCATGTCGAGGGCGCTTACTTGGAGATGTCCTGGATTTTTTCGCCGGCCTTTTCGATGCCGCGGCCCGTGGCCTGACCGGCTTTCTCAATGCCGCGTCCGGTCGCTTGGCCGGCTTCCTTGGCGTCTGCCTTGACGCCCTGCCAGGTGTTGCACGCCGCCAGCGAGAGCGACAGCGTCAGCGTGGTGACCATCCAGAGAGGGGATTTCATGCGGGTCTCCTGAAGTTGCGGTGGGTCAGGCGAGGGTGCGCACGTCCACGAAATGGCCGTGCACCGCGGCCGCGGCCGCCATGGCCGGCGACACGAGGTGGGTGCGACCACCAGCGCCCTGGCGGCCTTCGAAGTTGCGGTTGCTGGTGGAGGCGCAGCGCTCGCCGGGCTCCAGGCGGTCGGCGTTCATGGCCAGGCACATGCTGCAGCCTGGCTCGCGCCACTCGAAGCCGGCGGCCTTGAAGATCTCGTGCAGGCCTTCGCGCTCGGCCTGGGCCTTCACCAGGCCGGAACCCGGCACCACCATCGCCAGGCGCACGTTCTTGGCGACCTTCTGGCCCAGCTTCTTGACCATGGCCGCGGCCTCGCGCATGTCCTCGATGCGGCTGTTGGTGCACGAGCCGATGAACACCTTGTCGACGAAGATGTCGTTCAGGGGCTTGCCGGGCTCCAGACCCATGTACTGCAGCGCGCGCTCGATGGCGCCGCGCTTGCTGGCGTCCTTTTCCTTGTCGGGGTCGGGCACGCGGGCGTCGATGCCCAGCACCATTTCGGGCGAGGTGCCCCAGGTGACCTGAGGCACGATCTTCGCGGCGTCGAGTTCGACCACGGAGTCGAACGTTGCGTCGGGGTCGGAGTGCAGGCCGCGCCAGTAGGCGACGGCCTGGTCCCATTCCACGCCATTGGGCGAGAGCGGGCGGCCCTTGAGGTACTCGATGGTCTTGTCGTCCACCGCCACCAGGCCGGCGCGCGCGCCGGCCTCGATGGCCATGTTGCACACGGTCATGCGGCCTTCCATCGACAGCGCGCGGATGGCGCTGCCGGCGAACTCGATGGTGTAGCCCGTGCCGCCCGCGGTGCCGATGCGGCCGATGATGGCCAGCACAATGTCCTTGGCGGTGACGCCCTTGGCCAGCTGGCCTTCCACCTTGATGAGCAGGTTCTTGGCCTTCTTGGCCAGCAGTGTCTGCGTGGCCAGCACGTGCTCGACCTCGCTGGTGCCGATGCCGTGCGCCAGCGCGCCGAAGGCGCCGTGCGTGCTGGTGTGCGAGTCGCCGCAGACGACCGTCATGCCGGGCAGGGTGGCGCCGTTCTCGGGGCCGATCACGTGCACGATGCCTTGCCGCTGCGACAGGAAGGGGAAGAAGGCCGCGGCGCCGAATTCGGCGATGTTGGCGTCCAGCGTGGTGATCTGTTCCTTGCTGATCGGGTCGGCGATGCCGGCATAGCCGCGCTCCCAGCCGGTGGTGGGCGTGTTGTGGTCGGCCGTGGCGACGACCGAGCTCACGCGCCAGACCTTGCGGCCGGCCTGGCGCAGGCCTTCGTAGGCCTGCGGACTGGTCACCTCGTGCACGAGGTGGCGGTCGATGTAGAGGACGGCGGTGCCGTCTTCCTCGGTGTGGACGACGTGTTCGTCCCAGATCTTGTCGTAGAGCGTGCGTCCCATGGCTTGTCTCACAGGGCCTCTGTGGGCCGGGCAAACATTTTAGGCGTCGGAGCGAAAAAAGACGCCCGCCGCGGCTGGATGCCGCGGCGGGCGCAGGGTCAGGTGAAGGGGCGCGGGGGCCGCGTCACTTCTTGGCGCCGGGCACGTCGCGGCGCGGCGAGCCGGTGAACAGCTGGCGCGGGCGGCCGATCTTGTACTCGGGGTCGCTGATCATTTCGTTGAGCTGGGCGATCCAGCCCACGGTGCGGGCCAGCGCGAAGATGCCGGTGAACAGGTTGACCGGAATGCCGATGGCGCGCTGCACGATGCCCGAGTAGAAGTCCACGTTGGGGTAGAGCTTGCGCTGCACGAAGTAGTCGTCTTCCAGGGCGATCTTTTCCAGCTGCTTGGCCAGCTTGAACAGCGGGTCGTTGCCCAGGCCCAGCTCTTCCAGCACCTCGTTGCAGGTTTCCTGCATCAGCTTGGCGCGCGGGTCGTAGTTCTTGTACACGCGGTGACCAAAGCCCATGAGCTTGACGCCGGAGTTCTTGTCCTTGACCTTCTCCATGAACTCGCCAACCTTGGCCACGCCGCCGTTGCGCTGGATGTCTTCCAGCATGTTCAGGCAGGCCTCGTTGGCGCCGCCGTGGGCGGGGCCCCAGAGGCAGGCCACGCCGGCCGCGATGGCGGCGAACGGGTTGGTGCCCGAGGAGCCGCACAGGCGCACGGTGGAGGTGGAGGCGTTCTGCTCGTGGTCGGCGTGCAGGATGAAGATGCGGTCGAGCGCGCGCTCGAGCACCGGGTTGACCTTGTAGTCCTCGCAGGGCACGCCGAACATCATGCGCAGGAAGTTGCCGGCGTAGGACAGCTCGTTGCGCGGGTACATGTAGGGCTGGCCGACGCCGTACTTGTAGGCCATGGCCACCAGCGTGGGCATCTTGGCGATCAGGCGGATGGCCGCGATCTCGCGGTGCTGCGGGTTGTTGATGTCGGTGCTGTCGTGATAGAAGGCCGACAGGCCGCCCACCAGGCCCGTGAGCACGGCCATGGGGTGGGCGTCGCGGCGGAAGCCGCGCAGGAAGAACTGCATCTGCTCGTTGACCATGGTGTGGTTGGTCACGAGCTTGTGGAAGTCGGTGCGCTGCTTGTCGTCGGGCAGCTCGCCGTTGAGCAGCAGGAAGCAGACGTCGAGGTAGTCGCAGTGGGTGGCGAGCTGCTCGATGGGGTAGCCGCGGTACAGCAGCTCGCCCTTGTCGCCGTCGATGTAGGTGATGGCCGACTGGCACGAGGCGGTGGACAGGAAACCCGGGTCATACGTGAACATGCCCGTCTGCGCGTACAGCTTGCGGATGTCGATGACGTCCGGGCCGATGCTGCCGCCGTAGACCGGCAGTTCGACGCTGGGGCTGCCGTTGGAGAACGTCAGGGTGGCTTTGTTGTCGACGAGTTTCATGCAGATTCCTCGGGTGATGGAGTGGAGCGGGCGGCGCGCAGCAAGGCAAGCACTTGCGTCACGTCGTCGCGGTCGATGGCCCCTTCGGGGGGCTTGCGGCCGAGCAGCAGATCGAGCAGGTCGTTGTCCGACAGCTCCATCAGCTGGCCCAAGGCATCGGCCTGTCGCACCGTCAGCCGGTGGGCATGGCGGGCGAAAAAGCGCTCGATGAACAGGTCGTTCTCGAGCAGTCCACGGCGGCACCGCCAGCGCAGCTTGCTGAGGCTGCGCTCGTCGAGCAGGTCGTCAACGGCGGCGGTGGCGTGCATGGCGGGTGGGACGGCGGGCGCGCTCAGACGGCGCGCAACACCATCATTTCCTTGATCTTGCCGATGGCCTTGGTGGGGTTCAGGCCCTTGGGGCAGACATCGACGCAGTTCATGATGGTGTGGCAGCGGAACAGGCGGTACGGGTCCTCGAGGTTGTCGAGGCGCTCGCTCGTGGCCTGGTCGCGGCTGTCGGCGATGAAGCGGTAGGCCTGCAGCAGGCCGGCCGGGCCGACGAACTTGTCCGGGTTCCACCAGAAGCTCGGGCAGCTCGTGGAGCAGCTCGCGCACAGGATGCACTCGTACAGGCCGTTGAGCTCCTCGCGCTCCTCGGGCGACTGCAGGCGCTCCTTCTCCGGGGGGATGCTGTCGTTGACCAGGTAGGGCTTGATGCTGTGGTACTGCTTGAAGAACAGCGTCATGTCGACGATGAGGTCGCGCACCACCGGCAGGCCGGGCAGGGGCTTCAACACGATGTCGCCCTTGAGCGTGTTCATGTTGGTCAGGCAGGCCAGGCCGTTCTTGCCGTTGATGTTCATCGCGTCCGAACCGCAGACGCCTTCGCGGCAGGAGCGGCGGAACGAGATGGACGGGTCCACGGCCTTGAGCTTCATCAGCGCGTCGAGCAGCATGCGCTCGTGGCCGTCCAATTCGACCTGGATGGTCTGCATGTACGGCTTGGCGTCCTTCTCGGGGTCGTAGCGGTAGATCTTGAATGTGCGAAGCATGTGGGGCTCTCCGGGGGCGTGCTCAGAACGTGCGGACCTTGGGCGGCACGGATTCGACGGTCAGCGGCTTGAGGTTCACCGGCTTGTAGCTCAGCGAGTTGTCCGCGCTGTGCCACAGGGTGTGCTTCATCCACTCGGCGTCGTTGCGGCCCAGCGGGAACTGCGCGTCGTCGGCGGGGCGCTCGTAGTCGTACACGGTGTGCGCGCCGCGGCATTCGCGGCGGGCGGCGGCCGAGGTCATGGTAGCCTGGGCGCACTCGATCAGGTTTTCCACTTCCAGCGCTTCGATGCGCGCGGTGTTGAAGACCTTGGACTTGTCCTTGAGCTCGATCTTGCCCACGCGCTCGCGCATGGCGTTGATCTTCTGCACACCTTCGTCCATGCCGGCCTGGGTGCGGAACACGCCGGCGTGCTGCTGCATGGCCGAGCGCATGTCGTTGGCGACGTCCTGCGCGTACTCGCCACTGGTGGTGGCGTCCAGGCGGGCCAGGCGCGACAGCGTGAGGTCGGCGCCGTCCTTGGGCACGGGCTTGAAGCTCTTGTTCTTGTCGTTGTACTGGACGATGTGGTTGCCGGCCGCGCGGCCGAACACCAGCAGGTCGAGCAGCGAGTTGGTGCCCAGGCGGTTGGCGCCGTGCACGCTCACGCAGGAGCATTCGCCCACCGCGTACAGGCCATTGACCACCTTTTGGCCGCCCGTGCCGTCGGGCACGACGACCTGGCCATTGACGTTGGTCGGGATACCGCCCATCTGGTAGTGGATGGTGGGCACGACCGGGATCGGCTCGCGCGTGATGTCCACGTTGGCGAAGTTCACGCCGATCTCATAGACCGACGGCAGGCGCTTGTGGATGGTGTCGGCGCTGAGGTAGCTGAAGTTCAGCATGACGTAGTCCTTGTTGGGACCACAGCCACGGCCTTCCTTGATTTCCTGGTCCATGCAGCGCGAGACGAAGTCGCGCGGCGCCAGGTCCTTGAGCGTCGGGGCGTAGCGCTCCATGAAGCGCTCGCCCTCGGAGTTGACCAGGAAGGCGCCTTCGCCGCGGCAGCCTTCGGTCAGCAGCACGCCCGCGCCGGCCACGCCGGTGGGGTGGAACTGCCAGAACTCCATATCCTGCAGCGGGATGCCCGCGCGCGCGGCCATGCCCAGGCCGTCGCCGGTGTTGATGAAGGCGTTGGTGGAGGCCGCGAAGATGCGGCCCGCGCCGCCGGTGGCCAGCAGCGTGGTCTTGGCCTCGAGCAGGTAGACGTCGCCCGTTTCCATTTCGAGCGCGGTCACGCCCACCACGTCGCCTTCGGCGTCGCGCACCAGGTCAAGCGCCATCCACTCCACGAAGAAGGTGGTGCGAGCGGCCACGTTCTGCTGGTACAGGGTGTGCAGCATGGCGTGGCCGGTGCGGTCGGCCGCGGCGCAGGCGCGCGGCACGGCCTTCTCGCCGTAGTTGGCCGTGTGGCCGCCGAAGGGGCGCTGGTAGATGGTGCCGTCGGGGTTGCGGTCGAACGGCATGCCCATGTGCTCGAGCTCGTACACCACCTTGGGCGCTTCGCGGCACATGAACTCGATCGCGTCCTGGTCGCCGAGCCAGTCGGAGCCCTTGATCGTGTCGTAGAAGTGGTAGTGCCAGTTGTCCTCGCTCATGTTGCCCAGCGAGGCGCCGATGCCGCCTTGCGCGGCCACGGTGTGCGAGCGGGTGGGGAAGACCTTGGACAGCACGGCCACCTTGAGGCCGGCGCGCGCCAGTTGCAGCGAGGCGCGCATGCCGGAGCCGCCGGCGCCGACGATGACGACGTCGAACTGGCGCTTGAGAAGGGATGCAGAGGCGGTCATGGCGTCAGAGTCTCCAGAGAACTTGAACGGCCCAGCCCAGGCAAGCCAGGAGCCAGACCAGGGTGAACACGTGCAGCACCAGGCGCAGGCCGGCGGGCTTGACGTAGTCCATCCAGATGTCGCGCACGCCGACCCAGGCGTGGTAGGCCAGCGCGATGAAGACGGCGAAGGTCAGGGCCTTCATCCACTGCGCGGCGAAGATCGCGGCCCAGCTGTCGTAGCCGAGCGGGCCGCTGGTGAACAGCACCTTCACCAGCAGCACGAGGGTGAACAGGGCCATGAGGGCGGCGGTGATGCGCTGGGCGAGCCAGTCGCGCGCGCCATAGTGGGCGCCGGTGACGACGCGCTTGGAACCGTAGTTGACGGACATGGTGTGGGACCTCCCGGCGATCAGTACAGGCCGAACAGCTTGGCGCCCAGCACCACGGTCAGGCCGATGCTCAGCACCAGGGTGACCACGGCGGAGGTCTTGCCGAACTGCTTGCTCACGGCGTCGTGGCTCACGTCCATCCAGAGGTGGCGCAGGCCGGCGATGAAGTGGTGCAGGTAGGCCCAGATGAGCGCCAGCACCACGAGCTTGAGCAGCCAGCCCGGCAGCCAGCCGCCGCCGGCGAAGGCGCTGGTGAAGCGCTCGAAAGAAATCTCGGACGACACCGAGGTGTCGAACAGCCAGACGATCAGGGGCAGGAGCAGGAACATCAACAGGCCGCTGACGCGGTGCAGGATCGACACCCAGCCGGCCGCGGGCAGGCGGTAGGTGGTCAGGTCCTTGAACGCGTTGATGTTGCGGAACTCAGGCCGCTTGCGGGTCAACTCGGGCATGGGAAGGGCTTTCGTGGGGAAGGCTCTCGGGCGGGGAGAGGGATGTAACCCATTGGTAACCGGGGTCACCGGGGCGGGCAAATTCTATTGCAATGCACCAAGCGATGGACTATGCCGGGCCGGCTATGTCCGACTGCGCCGTGGTGGTGCGCGGCGGAATCAGCTCAATTCATTGCGGTAGTGCCGGGCGTCGGTGCGGTACAGGCCGCGCCGCAGTTCCATGGGCGTGTCGTTGTAGGTGTAGGACAGGCGCTCCACGCTGAGCAGCGGGTGGCCCTCGGGGACGCTCAGGCGCTGGGCGGCGTCGGCGTCGGCCGCCACCGCCTTGATTTTTTCGGCCGCGCGCACCATGCGCACGCCGAAGCGCGATTCGAACAGCGCGTACATCGGGCCGGTGTCGCTGGCCAGGGTGTCAAGCGTGAGGCCCTTGAACGGCCCGCCGGGCAGCCAGATTTCCTCCAGGATGGCCGGCGTGCCGCCGAAGGCCAGCACGCGGCGCACCTGCAGCACGGCGTCGCCGCTGCGCAGGCCCAGCGGGCGCGCCACCTCGGCGGGCGCGCGCAGGCGGCGGCAGTCGATGATGCGGCGCTCGGCCGGGCCCTGGTCGTCCAGCGTGCCCTGGTCGGGCAGCAGGCGCAGGAAGCGGAACTGGATGTGCTGCTCGGCGTGCGTGGCGACGAAGGTGCCCTTGCCCTGGCGGCGCACCAGCAGGTTGTCGGTGGCGAGCTCGTCGATGGCCTTGCGCACCGTGCCCTGGCTGACGCGAAAACGCGCCGCGAGGTCGAACTCGCTCGGGATCATGTCGCCGGGTTTCCACTCGCCGGCCTGCAGGCTGCGCAGGATCAGCCCTTTGATCTGCTGGTACAGCGGGCTGAACGCTGGCGCGAGGGCGTCGGGGTCCGGGCTGGGGTCGGGGGAGGTGGGCGTGGTGGCCATGGGAGGGCGTGGTGGCGCCAACATGGGGCGTCGAATCATATCTTATATAAGACATAAGACAAATTGACCGCCTAGGGTTCACCCGGGTAAACTCGCCGACCGTCACCCGACCCGCCCAGCCCGCCCGCCACGCCCTGTTGGCGCGCACCGGCGCCTGCGGCTGCCACGCTTTCCAACCCCATCCCTGGAGTCTTCACCATGACCAAGAAGCCCGTTCGCGTCGCCGTCACCGGCGCCGCCGGCCAGATCGGCTACGCCCTGCTGTTTCGCATCGCCTCCGGCGAAATGCTCGGCAAGGACCAGCCCGTGATCCTGCAACTGCTGGAGATCCCGGACGAGAAGGCCCAGAAGGCGCTCAAGGGCGTGATGATGGAACTGGAAGACTGCGCCTTCCCGCTGCTGGCCGGCATGGAAGCCCACAGCGACCCGATGACCGCCTTCAAGGACACCGACTACGCCCTGCTCGTGGGCGCCCGCCCGCGTGGCCCCGGCATGGAGCGCGCCGACCTGCTGGCCGCCAACGCCCAGATCTTCACCGCCCAGGGCAAGGCCCTGAACGCCGTGGCCAGCCGCAACGTGAAGGTGCTGGTGGTCGGCAACCCCGCCAACACCAACGCCTACATCGCCATGAAGAGCGCGCCGGACCTGCCGCGCGAGAACTTCACCGCCATGCTGCGCCTGGACCACAACCGCGCGGCCAGCCAGATCGCCGCCAAGACCGGTGGCAAGGTCGGCGAGATCCAGAAGCTCACCGTGTGGGGCAACCACTCGCCCACCATGTACGCCGACTACCGCTTCGCCACCATCGGCGGCAAGGCCGTCAAGGACCTGATCAACGACCAGGTCTGGAACGAAACCGTGTTCCTGCCCACCGTGGGCAAGCGCGGCGCCGCCATCATCGAAGCGCGCGGCCTGTCTTCGGCGGCCTCGGCCGCCAACGCCGCCATCGACCACATGCGCGACTGGGCCCTGGGCTCCAATGGCCAGTGGGTCACCATGGGCGTGCCCTCCAACGGCGAATACGGCATCCCCAAGGACGTGGTGTTCGGCTTCCCGGTCACCACCGAAGGCGGCAAGTACAAGATCGTCGAAGGCCTGGCCATCGACGAATTCAGCCAGAAGTGCATCGACAAGACCCTGGCCGAGCTGCAGGGCGAGCAGGACGGCGTCAAGCACCTCCTGTAATTCCCTCCGCACACGATGGCCGACTGGAACCCCGCGCTGTACAGCCGCTACGAGGACGAACGCACCCGTCCCGCGCGCGAGCTGCTGGCGCGCGTTCCGCTGGCCACGCCGCGTTGGGTGGTGGACCTGGGCTGCGGCCCGGGCAACTCCACCGAGCTGCTGGTGCAGCGTTTCCCCGATGCCCGCGTGACGGGCATCGACAATTCCCCGGCCATGCTCGAGAGCGCGCGCCAGCGCCTGCCGGGCGTGGCCTTTTCCCTGGCCGACATCGCCAGCTGGCGCCCCGAGGGCGCTCCCGACCTCATCTACGCCAACGCCGCCCTGCAGTGGGTGCCGGGGCATGAGGCGCTGTTTCCCCGCCTGTTCGCGCTGCTGGCGCCGGGCGGCGTGCTCGCGGTGCAGATGCCGGACAACCTCGACGAGCCCAGCCACCGCCTGATGCGCGAGACCGCGGCCCAGCCGCGCTTCGCCACGGCCATCGGCGACGCCAGCCGCGTGCGCGAACCGCGCCGGCCCATCACCACCTACTACGACCTGCTCGCCGGGGACGCCGAGCGGGTGGACGCCTGGCACACGGTCTACCAGCACCGCATGGACTCGGCCGCCGCCATCGTCGAGTGGGTCAGCGCCACGGGACTGCGGCCTTTCATCGATCCGCTGGACGCCGCCCAACGGTCGGACTTCCTGGCCGACTACCAGGGCCGCATCGCCGCCGCCTACCCCACCCGCGCCGATGGTCGACGGCTGCTGGCCTTCCCGCGCCTCTTCGTCGTGGCGCAGCGCCCGTCATGAGCCGCCCGCGCGACGTTCTGCTCGGGCCCCAGGCCGGCGCCATCGCGCTGCCGGTCTGTGACCACTACAGCGGCGTCGAGGCGCGCATGCGCAAGAGCCTGGCGCTGCAGGCCGAGCTCACGGCCGAGTTCGGCGCCTGCGTGTTCGACGTCACCCTCGACTGCGAGGACGGCGCTCCGGTCGGCGGCGAGGCCGAGCACGCGGCGCTGGTCACCGAGCTGGCGCTGTCGGCTCCCGCCGGCGCCCGCGTCGCGGTGCGCGTGCACGCGGTCGACCACCCGGCCTTCGAGGCCGACGTCGCCCACATCGTCGGGCGCGCCGGCACGCGGCTCGCGCACGTGATGCTGCCCAAGGTCGAAACCGTGGCCGACGTCGACCGCGCCGCCGCGCTGCTCGACGCCGCCGGCGCACCGCAGCTGCCGCTGCATGCGCTCATCGAGTCGCCCGCGGCCGTGCACCGCGCCTTCGACATCGCCGCGCACCCGCGCCTGCAGAGCCTCAGTTTCGGCCTGATGGACTTCGTCTCCGCCCACGGCGGCGCCATTCCCTCGGCCGGCATGACCTCCGCCGGCCAGTTCAGCCACCCGCTGGTGCTGCGCGCCAAGGTCGAGATCGCCAGCGCCTGCCACGCGCACGGCAAGGTGCCCGCGCACGGCGTGGTCACCGAGTTCAAGGACCTCGCGGCGCTGCAAAACAGCGCGCGCCGCGCCGCGCACGAACTCGGCTTCACCCGCATGTGGAGCATCCACCCCGACCAGATCCGCCCCATCGTCGCGGCCTTCGCGCCCGCCGCCGACGAGGTGGACGAGGCCGCCACCGTCATCGAGCGCGCCGCCGCCGCGGCCTGGGCCCCCGTGCAGGTGGCCGGCCGCCTGCACGACCGCGCCAGCTACCGCTACTTCTGGCAGGTGCTGGAGCGCGCGCAGCGCACCGGCCGCCGCCTGCCCGAGGCCGTGCACGCCCTGTTCACCTGATCCTTTTTTTGCCTGTCCCCACGGAGAACCTGAGATGTCCAACTTCCTCGCCGACTACCGCGCCCACGCCGCCGAACGCGCCGCGCTGGGCATCCCGCCGCTGCCGCTGTCCGCGCAGCAGGTGGCCGAGCTGATCGAGCTGATCAAGAGTCCGCCGGCCGGTGAAGACGCCTTCCTGCTGGACCTGCTCACCCACCGCGTGCCGCCGGGCGTGGACGACGCCGCCAAGGTCAAGGCCAGCTTCCTGGCCGCCGTGGCGCACGGCGACCTGAAGGTGGGACTGGTGAGCAAAGCCAAGGCCACCGAGCTGCTGGGCACCATGGTGGGCGGCTACAACGTGCACCCGCTGATCGAGCTGCTCGACGACGCCGAGGTGGCGGCCGTGGCCGCCGACGGCCTGAAAAAGACGCTGCTGATGTTCGACTACTTCAACGACGTCGCGGCCAAGGCCAAGGCCGGCAACGCCAAGGCGCAGGAGGTGATGAAGAGCTGGGCCGAGGCCGAGTGGTTCACCAGCCGCCCCGAGGTGCCGAAGTCCATCACCGTCACCGTCTTCAAGGTGCCCGGCGAGACCAACACCGACGACCTGTCGCCCGCGCCCGACGCCTGGAGCCGCCCCGACATCCCGCTGCACTACCTGGCGATGCTGAAGAACACGCGCCCCGACGCGGCCTTCAAGCCCGAGGAAGACGGCAAGCGCGGCCCGATGCAGTTCATCGACGACCTGAAGAAGAAGGGCCACCTCGTGGCTTACGTGGGCGACGTGGTGGGCACGGGCTCCAGCCGCAAGTCGGCCACCAACTCGGTGATCTGGGCCACCGGCCAGGACATCCCCTTCGTGCCCAACAAGCGCTTCGGTGGTGTCACGCTCGGCGGCAAGATCGCGCCGATCTTCTTCAACACGCAGGAAGACTCGGGCTCGCTGCCGATCGAGGTGGACGTCTCCCAACTGGAGATGGGCGACGTGATCGAGGTGCTGCCCTACGACGGCAAGCTCACCAAGAACGGCAGCACCGTGGCCGAGTTCAAGCTCAAGAGCGACGTGCTGTTCGACGAGGTGCGCGCCGGCGGCCGCATCAACCTCATCATCGGCCGCAGCCTCACCGCCAAGGCGCGTGAGTTCCTGGGCCTGCCGGCGTCCACCGTGTTCCGCCTGCCGCAGGCGCCCGTGGCCACCAAGGCCGGCTTCACGCTGGCGCAGAAGATGGTCGGCCGCGCCGTCGGCCTGCCCGAAGGCCAGGGCGTGCGCCCCGGCACCTACTGCGAGCCGCGCATGACCACCGTGGGCAGCCAGGACACCACCGGCCCCATGACGCGCGACGAACTGAAGGACCTGGCCTGCCTGGGCTTCAGCGCCGACATGGTGATGCAGTCCTTCTGCCACACCGCCGCCTATCCCAAGCCGGTGGACGTGAAGACCCACCGCGAGCTGCCGGCCTTCATCAGCAACCGCGGCGGCGTGGCCCTGCGTCCCGGCGACGGCGTGATCCACAGCTGGCTCAACCGACTGCTGCTGCCCGACACCGTGGGCACCGGCGGCGACTCGCACACCCGCTTCCCCATCGGCATCAGCTTCCCGGCCGGCTCCGGCCTGGTGGCCTTCGGCGCCGCCACCGGCGTGATGCCGCTGGACATGCCCGAGTCGGTGCTGGTGCGCTTCAAGGGCCAGATGCAGCCGGGCGTGACCCTGCGCGACCTGGTGCACGCCATTCCCTACGCCGCCATCAAGGCCGGCCTGCTGACCGTGGCCAAGGCCGGCAAGAAAAACATCTTCTCGGGCCGCATCCTCGAGATCGAGGGCCTGCCGGACCTGAAGGTGGAACAGGCTTTCGAGCTGTCCGACGCTTCGGCCGAGCGCTCGGCCGCCGGCTGCACGATCAAGCTCAACAAGGAGCCGGTGATCGAGTACCTGAACTCGAACGTCGTGCTCATGAAGAACATGATCGCCGAGGGCTACCAGGACAAGCGCACGCTGGAGCGCCGCATCCAGAAGGTGCAGGAGTGGCTGGCGAACCCGCAGCTGCTCGAGGCCGACAAGGACGCCGAGTACGCCGCGGTCATCGAGATCGACCTGAACGAGCTCAAGGAGCCCGTGCTCTGCTGCCCCAACGACCCGGACGACGCCAAGCTGTTGTCCGACGTGGCGGGCACCAAGATCGACGAGGCCTTCATCGGCTCGTGCATGACCAACATCGGCCACTTCCGTGCCGCGGCCAAGCTGCTCGGCGGCCAGCGCGACATCCCCGTCAAGCTGTGGGTGGCGCCGCCCACCAAGATGGATGAGAGCGAGCTCATCAAGGAAGGCCACTACGCTGCCTTCGGCACGGCCGGCGCGCGCACCGAGATGCCGGGCTGCAGCCTGTGCATGGGCAACCAGGCGCAGGTGCGTGAGGGCGCGACGGTGGTCTCCACCAGCACGCGCAACTTCCCGAACCGCCTGGGCAAGAACACCAATGTGTTCCTGGCCTCGGCCGAGCTGGCGGCCATCGCCTCCAAGCTGGGCCGCATCCCGACCGTGGCCGAGTACCACGCCGAGATGGGCATCATCAACCAGGACGCCGACAGCGTGTACCGCTACATGAACTTCGACCAGATCGAGGAGTACGCGGAAACGGCCAAGGGCGTGACCGTCTGAATGGCGGCGGCCGCTCGGCCGCGCTGAATTGGCCATGGCGCCACCCGGTGGGGTGGCGCCATTGTTTTTGGAGGCCGCGCCGCGTGGGCTTGGCCCTCAGGTCACAAGGCAATGCCGTGGTGGGCGGCCACCGCTTTGATGGCCTTGGCGGGGTCGTGGCCGAACATCTCTTGCCTGATCTGCTCCCAGGTGGTGCCCGGCGGCGGCGAGAGATCGAAAACGACGTCCTTGAAGACGGATGCCGCTTCGTCTTCGTGCTTGTCCTCGTGCTTGTCTTCCGGGTTCTCCGCCCGGTACCTGGCCAAGAGTTCCCTGGCGCTGCCTGACCGGGGCCCTGGTGTCTTCGGCGCCGGCTGCGACAGGCCGGCATCGGCGTCGCTGCACTGCAGGTTGGGGGCGTTCGGTTCCACGGGGGGCGACGAGGGCTCGGTGCCCTGGGTCGTCGCGGGCTCGACCGTGGGCTTGGTGGCCGGTGTTGCAGGCGCAGGCCTGCGCAGAACCTTGGTTTGTTGCGACGGGACGGGGTGGCGGGCACCCGTCGCAGGGAGAGTGGTGACTGGCATGAGGACCTCGGGGCGAAGAAGCACAGGGCAAGGCGCGTGGGCAGGTCGCTCCCGCGTCGCTCGCTACGGGTGGCGCATAGGCCACTGCTGCTTGTGTCGGGTGGCCCCCGAAGGCGGTTCCGGCCGGCCACCCCCCGTGGCCCGACCGGATGGCCGAGTGCGAACGGCCGGTGCCGCGCCGATGGCTCAGGCCGCCGCCATGGCGCGCAGCCGCTCGGCCGTGGCCTCGTCGGCCGGGAAGAAGGTCTCCAGCGCCAGTTCCTGCAAGGTGATGTCCACCGCCGTGCCGAACACGGTGGTGGTGCTGATCAGGTTCAGTTCTCCCAGCGGCGTGTTGAAGCGAAAGGGCATGAGCACGCCCAGGTGCTCGCCGGGCAGGGTGTGGTGGCCGTCGCCGTCGCCGTCGCCGCCAGCCGGGGCGGGTAGGGCGCGCAGTTGCTCGGCCAACTCGGCCAGGGCGGCGTCGCCGGTGGTGGCGATCTGCTGGCGCAGGCGCTCCAGCAGGTGCTCGCGCCACTGCGGCAGGTTGTGAATGCGCGGCGCCAGGCCCTGCGGGTGCAGGCTCAGGCGCAGCACGTTCACGGGCGGCTGCAGCAGTTCCGGCGCAATGCCTTGCATCAGCAGCGGCACCAGCCGGTTGTGCATCACCAGGTTCCAGTGGCGGTCCATGGCCAGCGCGGGCCAGGGCTCGTGCGCGTCCAGGATGCGCTGCACGGCGGCGCGCGCCGCCGCCATGGCCGGGTCGTCGAGCGCTCGCTCGCGGTACATGGGCGCGAAACCGGCCGCCACCAGCAGGGCGTTGCGCTCGCGCGGCGGCACCTGCAGGCGCTCGGACAGGCGCATCACCATCTCGCGGCTGGGGCTGGCGCGGCCGGTTTCCACGCAGCTCAGGTGGCGCGTGGAGACCTCCGCCTGCAGGGCGAGTTCGAGCTGGCTCAGGCGGCGTCGCTGGCGCCAGTGGCGCAGGTGGTCGCCGAAGGGCAGGGGGGCGGCGTGGTGGGGGCGGTGGGCGTGCATGGCCGCATGGTAGGCCGGGTGGGGGCGGCGGCCATGACCTGGCAGGTCATGGACCCGCTGCTGGGGGGCCGACACGATGGGCGCCATGTTCAACCCCCCTCAGGAGCCCGACATGAGCCTTTCGACCTTGCGCCTCTCCACCCCCCAGCTGCGCCGCGTGCTCGCGCTGGACGCCATCGCCGGCGCCGGCACCGCCGTGCTGCACCTGGCCTTCGCCGGCTCGCTCGCGGGCTGGCTCGGTCTGTCCGAGGGCCTGATCACCGCCGCCGGCTGGGCCTTGCTGGCCTACATCGCGCTGGCGGCGATCCTGGCACGCCAGGTGATGCCCGCGCGCGGACCGCTCATGGTGCTGATCGTGGGCAACGTGCTCTGGGGTGTCGCCTGCCTGGTCCTGGCCTGGGGCGGTGACAGCGGCGTGACGGCGCTGGGCCAGGCCTACCTGACGGTGCTGGCGGTGGCGGTGCTGGCCCTGGCCGACCTGGAGTTCCTGGGCTGGCGCGCGCCGGTCCAGCGCCTGGCGGTCTGATCCCAGCCGGCTTCCCGGGGCAAATCGCCGCCGCGCTTGCGGTGGCGCCAGAAGATCGCAGAATGGCCCTTGACCCGAACGGAACGATCTTCAGGAGCCACCGCATGGACGCCCCCACGAGCTACGCCCACCCCTTTGCCCAGACCGTCAAGACCTTCACCCCCGCGGTCGGCAAGACCGGCCGCCTCTATTCCCTGCCGGCGCTGGCGCGCGAGTTTCCCAACGTCAAGCGCCTGCCGCATTCCATCCGCATCGTGCTGGAAAGCGTGCTGCGGCACTGCGACGGCGAGCGCGTGACGCGCGAGCACGTGGCGCAGTTGGCCAACTGGAAGCCCAAGGCGGCGCGCACGGACGAGATCCCCTTCACCGTGGCGCGCGTGGTGCTGCAGGACTTCACCGGCGTGCCCCTGCTGGCCGACCTGGCCGCCATGCGCAGCACCGCCCAGCGCCTGGGGCGCGACCCCAAGCGCATCGAGCCCCTGGTGCCGGTCGACCTGGTGGTGGACCACTCGGTCATGGTCGACCACTACGGCACCAAGGACGCCCTGGACCTGAACATGAAGCTGGAGTTCATGCGCAACCTGGAGCGCTACGGCTTCATGAAGTGGGGCATGCAGGCCTTCGACACCTTTGGCGTGGTGCCCCCGGGCTTTGGCATCGTGCACCAGGTGAACCTGGAGTACCTGGCGCGCGGCGTGCACCTCAAGGGTGGGCTGTACTACCCCGACACGCTGGTGGGCACCGACAGCCACACCACCATGATCAACGGCATCGGCGTGGTGGGCTGGGGCGTGGGCGGCATCGAGGCCGAGGCTGCCATGCTGGGTCAGCCGGTGTACTTCCTCACGCCCGACGTGGTGGGCTTCGAGCTCACGGGCCGCCTGCGCGGCGGCGTCACGGCCACCGACCTGGTGCTCACCGTCACCGAGATCCTGCGCCGGCACAAGGTGGTGGGCAAGTTCGTGGAGTTCTTCGGCGAGGGCACGGCCTCGCTCACGCTGCCCGACCGCGCCACCATCGCCAACATGGCGCCCGAGTACGGCGCCACCATGGGCTTCTTCCCGGTGGACGGCAAGACCCTGGAATACTTCCGCGGCACCGGCCGCAGCGCGGCCGAGATCGACGCCTTCGAGGCCTACTTCAAGGCCCAGGGCCTGTTCGGCGTGCCGCAGCGCGGCGACATCGACTACTCGCAGGTGATCACGCTGGACCTGGGCACCGTGGCGCCCAGCCTCGCGGGCCCCAAGCGGCCGCAGGACCGCATCGAACTGGGTGACGTGTCGCGCCGCTTCACCGAGCTGTTCAGCGCGCCCATGGAACAGGGCGGCTTCAAGCAGCCGCCGGGCAAGCTGGCGCAGGCCTTTCCCGCCGGCAAGGGCGTGGACCTGAAGAACGGCGACGTACTGATCGCCGCCATCACCAGTTGCACCAACACCAGCAACCCCAGCGTGCTGCTGGCCGCCGGCCTGCTGGCCAAGAAGGCGGTGGAAAAGGGCCTCAAGGTGCAGCCGCACATCAAGACCTCGCTGGCGCCGGGCTCGCGCATCGTCACCGAGTACCTCACCAACACCGGTCTGCTGCCCTACCTGGAGCGGCTCGGCTTCGCGCTCGCGGGTTATGGCTGCACCACCTGCATCGGCAACGCGGGCGACCTGAGGCCCGAGTTCAACGCCGCCATCACCGACAACGACCTGGTCTGCGCGGCGGTGCTCTCGGGCAACCGCAACTTCGAGGCGCGCATCCACCCCAACATCAAGGCCAACTTCCTGGCCAGCCCGCCGCTGGTGGTGGCCTACGCCATCGCGGGCACCGTCACCACCGACCTGATGACCCAGCCGGTGGGCACCGGCACCGGCGGGCAGGCCGTGTACCTGGGCGACATCTGGCCCACCAGCGACGAGATCCACGCGCTGATGAAGAGCGCCATGAACGGCAAGGCCTACCGCGACAACTACGCCCGCGTGAAGACCGAGCCTGGCGAGCTGTGGGAGCGCATCCCGGGCCTGAGCGGCACCACCTACGACTGGCCCAAGAGCACCTACATCGCCGAGCCGCCGTTCTTCCAGGGCTTCGCGCTGGACGCGGTGGACGCCCAGCGCCCGGTGGCGGTGCATGGCGCGCGCATCATGGCGCTGTTCGGCGACTCCATCACCACCGACCACATCTCGCCGGCCGGCAACATCAAGGCGTCCTCGCCTGCCGGCCTGTGGCTGCAGGCGCACAAGGTGCTGCCGGCCGACTTCAACAGCTACGGCGCACGCCGCGGCCACCACGAGGTGATGATGCGCGGCACCTTTGCCAACGTGCGCATCAAGAACCTGATGATCCCGCCGCTGGCCGACGGCACGCGCGAGGAGGGTGGCTTCACCCTGCACCAGCCCTCCCCGGCGGCGGCCGCCGCCGGTGCGCGGCCCGAGAAGCTGCCCATCTACGACGCCGCCATGCGCTACGTGGCCGACGGCGTGCCCACGGTCATCTTCGCGGGCGAGGAGTACGGCACCGGCTCCAGTCGCGACTGGGCGGCCAAGGGCACGCAGTTGCTGGGCATCAAGGCCGTGGTGGCGCGCAGCTTCGAGCGCATCCACCGCAGCAACCTGGTGGGCATGGGCGTGCTGCCGCTGCAGTTCAAGCCGGGCGACTCCTGGGAGTCGCTGGGCCTGCGCGGCGACGAAACCATCGACGTGCTGCCGCACCCCGAGCTGACGCCGCAGAGCGACGCCACGCTGGTGATCACCCGTCCCGACGGCCAGCGGCGCGAGATCACCGTCACCCTGCGCATCGACACGCCCGTTGAGGTGGAGTACTACCGGGCGAACGGCATCCTGCCCTACGTGCTGCGGCAATTGTTGACCGCTTGAGCCGGTCGGCGCATCGCGGCATCATGTGACCCACAGCTTCTTTGTCGGGGGTCGCGATGCGAAAGACAGCGAAGTACAGCCCCTCGCGCCGCGCGGCCCCGCCGGTCGACGCGCTGCCGGGGGTGCAGGCCATCGAACCGGCCGCCGAGGCGGCCGCGCCAGCGCGGCCCGTTCGCCGCTGGCGCAGCGCCCTGGCGCGCGGCGCGGCCAGCCCGCGCTTCATGTGGGCGGCCATCGCCCTGCTGTCCATCGCCCTGATCGCGCTGGTGTGGCAGCGCCAGGCGGGCGGCGCCGCCGCGCTCACGCAGAAGGACATCGACGCCGCCGTGCTGCGCACCCTCACCACCCAGGTGATGCCCTCGCCGGCCGCGCGGGCGGCCGAGAAAATCCGCCCCGCCGTGGTGCGCGTGCTGTCCTACGGCAAGGATGAGAAGGGCAAGGAGAGCGAGCAGGGGGTGGGCACCGGCGTGGTGATCGTCGACAAGGGCGTGATCCTGACCAACCTGCACGTGGTGCAGGGCGCCGACCGGCTCAAGATCACCTTCGCCGACGGCAGCGAATCGGGCGCCACCGTCACCGGGGCGCAGCCCGAGAACGACCTGGCCGTGCTGCAGGCCCAGACCATCCCCGACGACCTGATCGCGGCCACCCTGCGCTCCACCAACGACCTGAACGCCGGCGACCAGGTGGTGGCGGTGGGCTTTCCCTTTGGCATCGGGCCCTCGGTGTCGGCCGGCGTCATCTCCGGCTTCGACCGCGAGTTCAAGTCGCCCGAGGGCAAGCAGGTCATCGGCAACCTGATCCAGTTCGACGCCGCGGCCAACCCCGGCAATTCCGGCGGCCCGCTGGTCACCATGGACGGCGAGGTGGTCGGCATCGTCACCGGCATCCTCAACCCCACCAGCGCCCGCACCTTCGTGGGCATCGGTTTTGCCGTGCCCATCGAAAGCGCTGCCAGCGCCGCCGGCCTGCCCCCGTTCTGAGCCCCCCATCCACCGACCGGAGCCCTTCATGAGCGACACCAACGCCCCCGAGACCGCCCAGCTGATGGAGGAGATCCTCTACGAGGTCAAGCGCGTGGTCGTCGGCCAGGACCGGTTCCTCGAGCGCGTGATGGTGGGGCTGTTGGCGCAGGGCCACCTGCTGGTGGAGGGCGTGCCCGGTCTGGCCAAGACGCTCACCGTGAAAACGCTGGCCGAGGCGATCCAGGGGCGCTTCAAGCGCATCCAGTTCACGCCCGACCTGGTGCCGGCCGACCTGGTCGGCACGCGCATCTACAACCAGAAGACCGGCGATTTCAGCACCGCGCTTGGCCCGGTGTTCGCCAACCTGCTGCTGGCCGACGAGATCAACCGCGCGCCGGCCAAGGTGCAGAGCGCGCTGCTGGAGGTGATGCAGGAGCGCCAGGTGACCATCGCGGGCGAGACGCACCCCGTGCCGCGGCCCTTCGTGGTGATGGCCACGCAGAACCCGATCGAGACCGAAGGCACCTACCCGCTGCCCGAGGCGCAGGTGGACCGCTTCATGATGAAGGTGCTGGTGGACTACCCCAGCGACGAGGAGGAGTACGTCATCGTCGAGCGCGTCACCGGCCCCGCGGTGCGGGTGAACGCGGTCGCCACCACCGAACAGCTGGCCGCGCTGCAGGCGCTGTGCCGCGAGGTCTACGTGGACCCCTCGCTGGTGCAGTACGCGGTGCGCCTGGTGTCGGCCACGCGCTACCCGGACCGGCATGGCATCAAGGACATGGCCGGTCTCATCACCTTCGGCGCCAGCCCGCGCGCCACCATTGGCCTGGTGGAAGGCGCGCGCGCCCTGGCCATGATGCGTGGCCGCGCCTACGCCCTGCCCGAGGACATGGTCGACCTGGTGCCCGATGTGCTGCGCCACCGCGTGGTGCTGTCCTACGAGGGCCTGTCCGAAGGCCTCACCAGCGATGCGCTGATCGCGCGCATCATGAAACACATCCCGCCGCCAGCGCGCCCGCTGGAAGCGGAAAAGCGCGTGGCCTGATATGTTCAAGCGCCTGTTCGGCCGAGCCCCCACCGCGCCCCCCGGCGAGGCGGGGAGGGCGCCCGCCGCGCAGCGCGCCGATGCGCTGCTGCGCCAGTTGGAGTGGACCGTGCTGCGCCGGCTCGACGGCCTGCTGCAGGGCCACTACAAGACCCTCATGCGCGGCAGCGGCCTGGACCTGGCCGACCTGCGCGAGTACCAGCTGCACGACGATGTGCGCCACATCGACTGGAACGTCACGGCGCGGCTGCAACAGCCGCACGTGCGGGTGTTCACCGAGGACCGCGAGATGGCGGCCTGGTTCTTGCTCGACCTCAGTCCCTCGGTGGATTTCGGCTCGGGCGAGCAGCGCAAGAGCGACGTGCTGCTGCGCTTCACCGCGGTGCTGGCGCGCCTCATCTCGGGCCAGGGCAACCGCGTGGGCGCCATGGTGTACGGCTCGCGCGGCCGCGCGCGGGTGGAGGCCATGCTGCCGGCGCGCGGCGGGCGCCTGCACGTGCTGCGCCTGCTGCAGATGCTCATGCCCGCCTCGGCCGGGAAAGCGCCCGCGCCCGCCGGCAACGCCGCCACGCGCCTGGGCGACCTGTTGCGCAGCGCCGTCTTCACCGTGCGCCAGCGCAGCACCGTTTTCGTGGTGTCCGACTTCATCAGCCAGCCCGGTTGGGAACGTCCGCTGGGCGAGCTGGCGCGCCGCCACGACGTGGTGGCCGTGCGCCTGGTCGACCCGCTGGAGCTGGAGTTGCCCGACCTGGGCCTGATCCCCATCCGCGACGCCGAAACCGGCGAGCAGATCGTGGTCGACACGAACGACAAGGGCTTTCGCCAGCGCTTCGCGCGCATCGCCGCGCAGCGCGAGGCGCAGTTGCGCGACAGCCTGGCGCGCGCTGGCGTGGACACGCTGGAACTCGCCACCGACGAGGACCTGACCGACGCGGTGCTGCGCTTCGTGGACCTGCGCGAGCGGCGCGTGCGCCACGGTGCGCTCGGGCGGCCCATGCCCACGCAACTGCCTCGCCGAACCCGAGAAGGAGTGCGCGCATGAGCACCGCACGGCCGCCCGAAGGGGCACGCACCGCAGCGCATCGCGCGGAGGTTTTGCTATGAACGGATGGCTGCCGCCCGTGAGCTTCCTGTGGCCGCAGATGCTGTGGCTGCTGCTGGCCCTGCCGCTGCTGGTGCTGCTCTACCTGTGGCTGCTGCGCCGGCGCCAGCGCACGGCGCTGCGCTACGCCAACCTGTCCATCGTGCGCGAGGCCCTGGGCAAGGGCCCGGGCTGGCGGCGCCACGTGCCGCCGATGTTGCTGTTGCTGGCGCTGGCGGCCATGCTGCTGGCGGCGGCGCGGCCCACGGCCAGCATCACGCTGCCGTCCACCCAGCAGACCATCATCCTGGCGATGGACGTGTCGGGCAGCATGCGCGCCGAGGACGTCTTGCCCAACCGCCTGGTGGCCTCGCAGAACGCGGCCAAGGCCTTTCTGGCCGAGCTGCCGCGCCACGTGAAGGTGGGCATCGTGGCCTTCGCCGGCTCGGCCCAGGTGGTGCAGCCGATCACCCTCAGCCGCGAAGACCTGGTGACCGCCATCGACAAGTTCCAACTGCAGCGCGCCACCGCCATCGGCAGCGCCATCGTGGTCTCGCTGTCCGAGCTGTTTCCCGATCAGCGCATCAGCCTGACCGACATGACCTACAGCCGCAACACCGACCCCTTCGCGCCGCGCGGCCGCTCGCTTGACCAGCCGCGCAACACCGAGGAGAAGGCCTTCCAGCCGGTGGAACCGGGCTCGTACGGTTCGGCCGCGATCATCCTGCTCACCGACGGCCAGCGCACCACCGGCGTGGACACGGCCGAGGCCGCGAAGATGGCGGCCGACCGGGGCGTGCGCGTCTACACCGTGGGCGTGGGCACGGTCGAGGGCGAGGTGATCGGTTTCGAGGGCTGGTCCATGCGCGTGCGCCTGGACGAGGACACGCTCAAGGACGTGGCGCGCACCACCAAGGCCGAGTACTTCTACGCCGGCACCGCCGAGAACCTGAAACAGATCTACCAGTCGCTGAGCTCGCGCCTGACGGTGGAGAAGAAGGAGACCGAAGTCTCCGGGCTGCTGGCCTTGCTGGCCGCGGGGCTGGTGGTGCTGGCGGCGGGGCTGTCGCTGGCGTGGTTCAAGCGGGTGCTGTGACAACGGCGCCTGGCGCCGCGCGGGCGTTTGGCGGCCGGCGGATCACTGGTCCGGGCAGAGCAGGCGGCCAATGAGCGCGTTCGTGGCCGCGTAAAAGCGCGTATCCGGTTGCTGCTTCAGTTTGCTCAGGAGAAGGCCCACGTCTTTCGCATCCCGGGGCCATGTCTTGGCGCCATGCAGGACCGACAGCAGGGCATTGGTCAGGCTGCTCGGCACGATCTCGTCAACTTCAACGAAATGAAGCAGCGCACACACACCGAGTTCATTGGCCTTCTCGCCGTCGAAACGGGCCAGCCACTCCAGGGCATGGGGGAAGAACTTCAGGTTGTCGTTGGAGAGCACCTCGGCCATGTGATGCCGGTCCGGGCAGGTGGACAGCGGCTTGATGATCTTTAAGGCCGACAGGGGGATTTGGGGGTCGAGCGTCATCAGGTCACTGACCCGGCGGGCCAATGCCCATGCCGTTGTGGCGCTGGCCGCAGGGGCGACGAAGGGTGTACGGGGGGGTGTCGGGAGAGGCGTCAGCGTGAATGGCGGCGGCGGGGTGTGCGGCGGATGTCCCTGGTGGCCGGGCGTCCCTTGCGGAGGCGGCGTATCCCAGGGGCTATTCGGAACCAGGGGGGTGAAAGCCGTTCCAGGGTGTTGTGGTGTTTGCTGTGCAACGGCCTGGTAGAGGTTGTTGGAAAAGAGTGGGGGGGCGTGCATGTCCACCTGTCCGTTCGACGGCATGTCCAGAAACTGCCCTGGCAGGTAGGGGTGGGGAACGGGGCGATTCGCCGGTGGTCGAGGCGGAACCTGCGTCAATAGCCTGGCCTGCAGTTCTCGGCCGTGGCGGAGCAGTTCCAGCTGAATAGCGGTGATCGATTGGTGGCTGTGCCGGTCCATCGGGTGGCCGGTGAATGCCACGGTGTTCCCGAAGTTCTGGAACGTGTCCGCCAGTTCCGTGATGGATTGCAACCGCAATTGGTTGAGTTCGGGTGGTGTGTTCGTTCGACGCGGAGGGGAGTCATCACGGGACTCGGCGCTGCCGCAGGCAATGGGCGATGGGCTGGCGTCGCTGCGCTCTGTTTCGGTGAGGGATTGAATCGGGTGGAATGGTGAAGCGGCTCCGGGCAGGCGATGGCAGTCGGCGCTCTCTGTCGTCAGGCAAAAAATCGGAAGGCTGGTGTTGTTTCCGGCGTGGGGCTGGTGGATGAGGGCGTCCGGAGGGGGATAGATGTAGCGCTGCTGCTGGGTGGTTGGTGGCGAAATGCCGCTGGGCGAGGCGCTCGGTGCTTGTGGGTGGGGGTATTGCGGGGGGTAGAGATGTGGCTGCCCGAAAGGGGAATACGTGGGGGTATGGCGGTTCAAGGGTGTTCTCCGTGATTGAGCGAATGGACAGCGCAATGCGTTTCGTGGCGGGGGGCTGGCTGGGTGTTCCGCGTCGGTACCATCCCCCGCATGAACCTTCCCTTGCTCGTGGCCGGCGCCGGCATCGGCGGACTGGGTGCGGCCCTGGCCCTGGCGCGCCAGGGCCAGGCCGTCACCGTCTTGGAACAGGCCCCCGCGTTCGGCGAGATCGGCGCGGGCCTGCAATTGGGTCCCAACGCGGTGCGCGTGCTGGCCGACTGGGGCCTGCTGCCCGCGCTGCGCGAGGCCGCAGCCTTTCCCGAGGCGCTGCGCGTGCGCGACGCGCGCAGCGGCCGCGCGCTGGGCCAACTGGCGCTGGGCGAGGCCGCCGTGGCGCGCCACGGCCAGGCCTATGCCTGCCTGCACCGCGCCGACCTGCACGCGCTGCTGCAGCGCGCCGTGGCGCAGGAGGCCTGCGTGTCGTGGCGCCTGGGGGCGCGCGCCGAGTCCTGGCGGCCGAGTGGGCCGATTGGGCCGGGCGTGTCGCTCACCTTGGCCAGCGGCGACCAATTGGCCGGCCAGGCCTTGATCGGCTGCGACGGCCTCTGGAGCCGCGTGCGCCAGGGCGGTTTCGACGCCGCGCCGCCCCGCCGCACCGGCCACCTGGCCTACCGCGGCCTGATCCCCGTGGCGGCGCTGCCCGCCGCGATGCGCGACCCCGCGGTGGGCGTGTGGTTGGGCCCCCGGCTGCACGTGGTGCACTACCCCGTGCGGCGCGGTGAGGCTTTCAACCTGGTGGCCGTGGTGCAGGGCGAGGCGGGCGGGTTGGAGGCCAGCAGCTGGTCGCAGCCGGCCCAGGCCGGCGAGCTGCGCGCCGCGCTCGGCCCCGTCGCCGGACCGCTGGCCGACTGGCTGGCCGCCGTGCCCGGCTGGACGCGCTGGGTGCTGCACGACCGCGATCCGCTGCGTGGCCCCGCCGACATGGCGCGCGGCGCGGTGGCCCTGCTGGGCGACGCCGCGCACCCCATGCGCCCCTACCTCGCGCAGGGCGCGGCCATGGCCCTGGAAGACGCCTGGGTCCTGGGGCACCTCGCGCGGGGCGCCACGGCGGCCGACTGGCCCGAGCGCTTCGCGCGCTACGCCCAGGCGCGCTGGGCCCGCAACGCCCGCGTGCAGCGCCGCTCGCGCCGCAATGGGCGCATCTTCCACGCCAGCGGCCTGCTGCGTCTGGGCCGCGACACCGCCATGGGCGTGCTGGGCGAACGCCTGTTGGACAATCCCTGGCTCTACGCCGGCCCGGGCGCCCCGCCCCGGCCCGCTTCCGCGAACCCCTGACAACCGCTGGAGACCCCCATGCCACTGAAGCTCACCACCCGACGCCAAGCCATCGCCACCGGTGCCGCCCTGGCCGCCGCCGCCGCGCTGCCCGCCGCCCTGGCCCAGCCCGCGTGGCCCAGCCGCCCGCTCAAGATCGTGGTGGGCTTTCCCGGCGGCTCCTCGCCCGACCTGATGGCCCGCACCCTGGCCGACCCGCTGCAGGGCCTGCTGGGCCAGCCGGTGGTGGTGGAGAACCGCCCCGGCGCCGGCGGCAACGTGGCCGCCGCCCAGGTGGCGCGCGCCGACGATGACCACACCATCGGGCTGATGATCAACGGCAACATGACGATCGCCAAGATCCTCAACCCCGCCACCACCTACGACCCCCTCACCGACCTCACGCCGGTGTCGCTGATCGCCGTGGCACCGCTGCTGCTGGCGGGCGCGCCGGGCACGCCCGCCGATGCGCGCGCCTTCCTGGAGGCCGCGCGCCGCAACGGCGACAAGTGGAACTACGGCACGCCGGGCATCGGCACGGTGGCGCACCTGGGCATGGAGCTGCTGAAGTCGCGCGCCGGCCTGGGCGCGGTGCACGTGCCGTACCCCGGCAACCCGCAGGTGATGGCGGCCATGATCGGCGGGCAGATCCAGATGTCGCTGCTGCCGCCGGGCCTGGCCATGGCGCAGGTCAAGGCCGGCAAGCTGCACGCCATCGGCGTCACCTCGGCCGGCCGCAGCGCCGTGGTGCCCGACGTGCCCAGCCTGGCCGAGGCCGGCGTGAAGGACTTCCAGCTGGAGATCTGGAACGCCGTGGCCGCGCCCAACAGCCTGCCGAAGGCGCACGTGAACCGGTTGGCCACACTGCTCAGCGAGATCGTGCGCCGCCCCGAGGTGCGCGAGAAGATCCTGAACCAGGGTTGGGCCGTGGCCGGCACCTCACCGGAGGGCCTGGCGCGCCGCATCAAGGCCGACACCGCCGCCATGGCCGACGTGATCCGGCGCAACAACATCCGCCCGAGCTGAGCGAGGGCCGGCGCCCGCAGCCGATGCCGGGGGCCGCGGGTGCGGTCGATCACGAGCGGGCGCGCAGCAGGCGGTCGATCAAGCGGGTCACCGCCTCGCGAACCAGGGCGGGTTGCTGGTTCAACTGGGACATCAGCGGGAGCGTGAAGGCTATGTCCCTGGGCCAGGTGTTCACCTGGGGCAAGGCGCGGACCACGGCTTCGGCAATGGCGTTCGGCATGAGCAGGCCATGTTCGATGTAGCTGAGCGCCGTGTGCAGCGCGAGCTCGCCTGCCGCCGATGGGTTCAGGCCGAGCATCAGGTCCAGCATGTCCAGAAATCCTTGTGCATCCGGGATGCTGGGCAGGGCCCTGCTCAGGCCTTGCCGGTTGGGGCAGGTGGCGAAAGCCCGCAGGGCCTGAGCGACCGGTTGCCGCACGATCAAGCGGCCGCCGGACACCATCGCGTGCAGTTCACCGACGAAGCGCGATGGCCCCCAGGCGGGGGTACGCGCCGGAGAAATGCGCTCTTCATCTGCCTCGCCGTCGGGATCCTCTTGCGTCGTTTCGGTGACCGTCTGCTCATGGCGACGCTTCAAACTTGACGCCGAGGGCGTGCCGCGCTGCGGATACCGAACGCCGACCTGCCGGCGCAACTCCTCAATCGATACCTGTGGTTGGACGCAGGGCTGGGCCTCGTAGTCGTTCAGCCTGTTTTCAATGCGAGCCAGCGCGTCGAGCGCCTCGCTTGGCTGCTTCTTGAAATGCTCAGCGTCTTCGTCGCGGATCTGTTGGATCGCCAGTCGGCCACACGCGATGAGGACTTGCTGGTACGGCCCCAGTTCATCAGCCGGGAACTGGCGGGGCAGTGTATTCGCCAGGTCGATGTAGCGATTGGCCACCCCCATGGCGCTGCGTTCCATGCGCATTCGAACGAGACACATGCAGGCAAACGTTTCCCGCACACGCGAGTTCAGCGGCAGCCTGGCCACCAACCCGAGCACGGACCCCACCCGCATGGGGGCGGGGCCATGGCAGTGCGTCCCTGAGTTGCTGGCCGCCAGCATCTCCACGAGGGCCTGCTCTATCGTCGTGCATTGCTTTAGTTGGCGGTGTGCCTGGCTCTTCTGCTTTTCGTTGATGTGGTGGAGGGCCCTCAGCACCGGTGGAAGGGTGTTGTTCGACGGGTGTGGCCCGGGCGGGTTGTCGTCGGCGGGGGGCGGTGAGCCGGGCGGTGAAGGCAAGGGGACAAAGTCGAAGCCTTGCCCAAAGTCGAACCTCAGGTCGTTCTCCTCCAGCCATGCCAGGGACTGGCTGGTGAGCGTGTTCACGACCGTGTGGTCGGGCTGGTACCCCGGCAGGGGGAATGGGGTTGGCACCACGGTGGGCGGCGCCGCGTGCCGCGCGGGCGGGACCTGCTGCCGTGGCAGGAAGACCGGTGGTCTGTTCCCCGCGGGAGGGAATGGGGCGGTGTGGCGATTCATGGGGACAGAGGGCGCGTGGACAGAGACAGCAAGGGGGTGTGCGGCGCCGGTCAGGCGAGTGGGTAGGGCAGGGCGGCCGGGTGGTCGGGCGTGAGGGGCGCATCGCCGCTGTCCCCGTCGTCCTGAGGGGCGTCCGCGGCCAGCGCCTCGCGCCAGAGCCGGTGGCGCCGGCTGTGTTCGTCGAGCACCTCGGCCAGGGCCTGCGGTGGCACGGCGTGCCGTGGCCAGACATCCATCAGGTGCACGCGGGCGCTGCCCGCTGTCACCACCAGCGACAGCCGCAAGCCCGGGCGGCGCGGGTGCGCCAGCGTGTGGTGCCACAGGCCCTGTGGGGTGTCCAGCTCGGTGCCGGGCGGCAGGCGGCCGGGCGAACTGAGCAGCATCACCTGGTCGTCGCCCGTGTTGCTGATGAGGCGCAGCGCGATGCCGTCGTCGCTGCGCAGCCGCCGCAGGTGGGTGGGGGTGCCGGAGGGCGCGGGGCCCAGAAGCAGTTCGAGTGAGGTGGACATGGGCCGGTGGGGCGAGCGGTGTGACAGCGCTGCCGGCTCTGTGGCGCAGGGCTGGCCGGGGTTCCGGCGTGGGGCTGCGGGCGCGTGCTATGCCCATTTCTGCATAGGGGAGAAAACGGGGCCGGCGGCATCGCCGGCTGATCTAAGCTTCGGCTGGCTGCCCCTGCGGGCGGCGCAAAGGAGGCGGTCATGGGTGCGTACGACGACACCGTGCCCGGCCCGGTGGGCTGGACGACCGAGAACGCCCGAGAGCGGGCACACGATGTGGCGGACACCTTGCTGGCGCAGGCCCGGGAGTCGCTGTCCGTGGGCGACACCGAAGGCGCGACGCAGCGCTTCCTGCGGGCGGCCAGCCTGTTTTCCGCGCAGGGGCTGTCGGGCGATGCCGAGGCGGCCCGGCTGGCGGCCGTGGCCGCCCTGATGAACCACGACCCCCGGCGGGCCGACGAGCTCTGGCAGGGCCTGGCGGCGATCGGCGACAGCTCGGGCGACGCCGCCGCGCGGCGCGGCTTGCTGGGTGCGCGCCTCTCGCGGGCCCTGGGCGAGCGCGCCGAGGCCCTGCAGCGCCTGGACATGGCGCGCCGGGGCGCGCTGGAGGTGCGCGATGCCATCACCTACCTGGACGCCGTGAGCCAGGCCGCCGCCGTGCACGTGGAGCGCGGCGAGCCGGCTCAGGCCTATGAACGGCTGGCCATGGGTTGGGCCACGCTGGTGGACCTGGTGGGGCGCGAGGCCGCGGCGCGCTGGGTGCGGCCGCTCATGCTGGAGCTGCGCGCGGGCCTGGGCGAGGAGGTCTTCCGGCGCGCGCGCGCCGACTGCGAGCGCGCCTGGCGGGGGCCGCCCAACCCCGTGGACAGCCTGCGCGGGCCGCTCTGAGCGGCCTCAGAGGTCGGTGCGCAGGCGCCAGATCTCGGGGAACAGCACCACGTCGAGCATCTTGCGCAGGTAGCTCACGCCGCCGGTGCCGCCGGTGCCGCGCTTGAAGCCGATCACGCGTTCCACCGTGGTGACGTGGCGGAAGCGCCAGAGCCGGAAGGTGTCCTCCAGGTCGGTGAGCTCTTCGCCGAGCTGGTACAGGTCCCAGTGGGCCTTGGGGTCGCGGTAGACGATCAGCCAGGCCTGTTCCACGGCGTCGCTGGCCTCGTAGGGCTGGGTCCAGTCGCGCTGCAGGTGGCTTTGCGGCACTGGCAGGCCGCGCCGCGCGAGCAGGCGCAGGCATTCGTCGTAGAGCGAGGGCGCTTCGTAGGCGGCGCGCACCGTCGCCAGTCGCTGCGGGTGGTGGGCGTGGGGCTGCAGCATGGCGGCGTTCTTGTTGCCCATGGCGAACTCGATGCAGCGGTACTGGTGGCTCTGGAAGCCGCTGGAGCGCGCCAGGTAGGGCCGCAGCGCGCTGTACTCGGGCGGCGTCATGGTGGCCAGCACGTCCCAGGCGTGCACCAGCTGTTCCATGATGCGGCTGACGCGCGCGAGCATCTTGAAGGCCGGCGGCAGTTCGTCGCGCGCGATGTGGGCGATGGCCGCGTGCAGCTCGTGCAGCATGAGCTTCATCCACAGCTCGCTGGTCTGGTGCTGCACGATGAAGAGCATCTCGTCGTGCGCGGGCGACAGCGGCTTCTGCGCGTTGAGCACGGCGTCGAGCTGCAGGTAGTCGCCGTAGCTCATGTCGTGGCTGAAGTCGAGCTGGGCGCGCTCCTCGCGCACCACGTCCTCGGGGCGTTGGGTGCTGTCGTTCATGGGGTCGTGCGGGCAAGGCATTCAGGTCACCGCGTGCTGGCGATTGAACTCGGGCCGCTGCCACTCGCCGCTTTCCAGCACCTGGCGCAGGTGTTCGACGGCGTTCCACACGTCCTCGAAGCCCAGGTACAGCGGCGTGAAGCCGAAGCGCAGGATGTCGGGGTGGCCCGCGCCGTCGCCCGCGCGGTAGTCGCCGATCACGCCGCGCGCGATCAGGGCCTGGACGATGGCGTAGGCGCCTTCGCCACCGGCGCCGGGCCGCCCCAAGCCGGTGGGCGCCCCCTCGGGGGGCAGCGACCCGTGAAGCGGTGGAGCGTGGGGGCTCACGGTGATCGAGAGGCAGACCTGCGAGCCGCGCCGCGCGTGCTCGCGCGGCGTGACCAGCGACAGGCCGTGGCCCGCGCAGCGTTCTTCCACCAGCGCGATGAACAGGTCGGTGAGCGCCAGCGACTTGCGCCGCAGCGCCGCCATGCCGCCCAGGGGTTCGGCCGCCAGCACGGTGGCCACGCCGCACTCGAGGGCGGCCAGGCTGATCATGGGCTGGGTGCCGCACTGGTAGCGCACGATGCCGGGCGCCGGCTGGTAGTCGGGCGTGAAGGCGAAGGGCTTGTCGTGGCCCCACCAGCCGGCCAGCGGCTGCCAGCAGCGCTCGGCGTGCTTGGGGTTCACCCAGACGAAGGCCGGTGCACCGGGGCCGCCGTTGAGGTACTTGTAGCCGCAGCCCACGGCGAAGTCGGCGTCGGCGCCGGTCAGGTCCACGGGCACCGCGCCGGCGCTGTGCGCCAGGTCCCAGACCACCAGGGCGCCGGCGGCGTGCGCGGCCTGGGTGATGGCGGCCATGTCGTGCATGGCGCCGGTGCGGTAGTTCACGTGCGTGAGCATCAGGATCGCCAGCCTGTCGTCCTTCAGGGCCTCGGCGATTTCTTGCGGCTCCACCAGCACCAGCTCCCAGCCTTTGTCCTTGCACAGGGCCTCGGCGATGTAGAGGTCGGTGGGGAAGTTGCTGCGTTCACTGACGATGCGCCAGCGGCCGGGGCGGGTCTCGGCGCTGATGCGCAGCGCGGCGCTGAGCGCCTTGAACAGGTTGACGCTGGTGCTGTCGGTGGCGATGGTGGTGCCCGGCGCGGCGCCGATCAGGCGCGCGATCTGGTCGCCCACCTTGCGCGGCATCTCGAACCAGCCGGCGCTGTTCCAGCTGCGGATCAGGTCGCGGCCCCATTCGGTGGTGACCACCTCGGCCACGCGCGCGGGCGCCGAGCGCGGCATGGCGCCGAGCGAGTTGCCGTCGAGGTAGATCGTGTCCGCGGGGATGTCGAAGAGATCGCGCAGCGCGCGCAGCGGGTCGTTCGCGTCGAGCGCGCGGCAGTCTTGTCGGGTGGTGGTCATGGTGGTGGAAAGGCCTTCGGGGGCTCGGGCCGGACGGATCGGGGTCAGAGCGATCGCAGCACCGCGCGCACGGGGGAGGCGTCGGCGGTGCTGAGCTTCAGGGGCAGGGCAATGAGTTCGTAGTCGCCTTCGGGCACGCCGTCGAGCAGCAGGTTTTCCAGCACGCGCAGGCCGCGGCGGCGGATCACCTGGTGGCTGTCCAGCGTCTTGCTGCTCGCCGGGTCGATGCTGGCGCTGTCGATGCCGATGAGCACCACGCCGAGGCCGGCGAGTTGCTCCACGGTCTCGGGCGCGAAGGCGGGCAGGTCCTGGTCGAAGGCGTCCTGCGGCATGCGGGCATAGGCGCGCACGAGCACGCGCGGCGGCGGGTCCGTCAGCGCGTGCGCGAGGTGTTCGGGCCGGATCAGCGGGCCGGCACCGATCGCGTGGATCACGCGGCAGGGGCCGATGAAGGCGTCCAGCGGCACCTCGCCGATGGGCGCGCCGTGCGGGTCGTAGTGCAGCGGTGCGTCGGCGTGCGCGCCCACGTGGGGGGAAAGCGTGATCGCGCTGACGTTCACCGGGCAGCCGGGGCCGATGCGGGCGACCCACTGCTGCGCGTACGCGGTGTCACCGGGAAACACCGGTGCGCCCGCGTGAACAGGAGGGGAAATGTCCCAGAGCGTTTTCATGGCGCGGCGAAGGTAGCACCGCAAAAATACCCGTGGTGTCGGTTATTGCCAACAGCTGACGGAAAACTTCAGGTCTGAAGTTTCGGGGCGGTGTTCACGCCGCGCCGTCGAGTGGCGGCAACTGGTGCCGGGCGCGGGCGCGGGTGCAGGCCTCGCTGCCTTCCTCGAACTCGCGGCAGGGCGAGGGCCGCCATTCGTAGATGCCGCAGCTGGCTTTCTGGCCCACCCGGCCGGTCAGCGCCGCGCAGCGCGGCGGCGAATGGTCGGTGCCGCGCAGGCGCATGGTGCTGGCGGTGAGCTCCACCGCCAGGCCGCTGGGCACGCTGCCGCCCATGTCCTCCATCTCGTGGACCGAGAAGTCCACGCGAAAGCACGCGCAGCAGGCGCCGCAAGATACGCAGTGGGACATACCGGTGTTTGTCGGGCGAAGTGACTGGGTCCAGGGCATCGCGGAACCGGTTTTGCCGGGCCGCAGATGCCGCCCCCTGGAGGGGGTCGCGCGAAGCGCGGCGGGGGTGGTTCAGTTCCTGCGGCCCAGCAGCAGGTACTCCATCAGGGCCTTCTGCGCGTGCATGCGGTTCTCGGCCTCGTCCCAGACCACGCTCTGCGGGCCGTCGATCACCTCGGCGGCGACCTCCTCGCCGCGGTGCGCGGGCAGGCAGTGCATGAAGAGCGCGTCGGGCTTGGCGAGCTTCATCATGGCCTCGTCCACGCACCACTGGGCGAAGGCCTGGCGGCGTACCTCGTTCTCGGCCTCGAAGCCCATGCTGGTCCAGACGTCGGTGGTCACCAGGTCGGCGCCGCGGCAGGCCTCGCGCGGGTCCTTGAACACCTTGTAGCAGCCGCGGTTGCTGATGCCGGCGAGCACAGGGTCGACCTCGTAGCCGCCGGGCGTGCTCACGTGCACGGTGAAGCCCAGCAGCTCGGCCGCCTGCAGCCAGGTGTTGGCCATGTTGTTGCCGTCGCCCACCCAGGCCACCACCTTGCCGCGGATCGCGTCCAGGGGCTTGCCGCTCGGCGCGGGGCGGTACTCCACCAGGGTGAACAGGTCGGCCAGGATCTGGCAGGGGTGGAACTCGTTGGTCAGGCCGTTGATGACCGGCACGCGCGAATGCGCGGCGAAGCGCTCGATCTTGGCCTGCTCGAAGGTGCGGATCATCACCAGGTCGACCATGCGGCTGATGACGCGCGCGCTGTCCTCGATGGGCTCGGCGCGGCCGAGCTGGCTGTCGCCGGTGGTCAGGTGCACCACCGAGCCGCCCATCTGGTACATGCCGGCCTCGAAGCTCACGCGCGTGCGCGTGCTCGCCTTCTCGAAGATCAGGGCCAGGGTGCGGTCGGGGTCAGCGAAGGGCTGGTACTTCTCGACCGCCTTGAACTTGCGCTTGATGAAGGCCGCGCGCTCGAAAAGGTGCGCGTATTCCTCGGCGCCCAGGTCCTTGAACTGCAGGTAGTGGCGGATGGTGGTCGACATGGGCGCGCTCACTCCGCCAGGAAGGCCTTGACCAGCGGCACCAGGATGGCGGCGATTTCATCGGCCTCGGCCGTGCTGAGGATCAGCGGCGGCACCAGTCGGATCACGCTGTCGGCCGTCACCGACAGCAGCAGGCCGGCGTCGGCCGCGCGCTGCAGGATGGCGCCGCAGGGCTTGGCCAGCTCGATGCCCAGCATCAGGCCCTGGCCGCGGATGTCCTTCACGCCGGCCTCGCCGGCCAGGCCCTTTTCCAGGGCGGCGCGCAGGTGCGCGCCCACGCGCTCCGCGTTGGCCAGCAGGCCTTCCTCTTCCATGATGCGGATGGTCTCGACGCCCGCGCGCATGGACAGCGGGTTGCCGCCGAAGGTGGTGCCGTGGTTGCCCGGCTGGAAGATGTTGGCCGCCTTAGGGCCGGCCACGACGGCGCCGATGGTCACGCCCGAGCCCAGGCCCTTGGCCAGGGGCATCACGTCGGGCACGATACCGGCCCACTGGTGGGCGAACCACTTGCCGGTGCGGCCCATGCCGCACTGCACCTCGTCGATCATGAGCAGCCAGTCGCGCTCGTCGCACAGGGCGCGCACATCCTTCAGGTACTGGGCGCGCATCGGGTTGATGCCGCCTTCGCCCTGGATGGTCTCGAAGAACACGGCGACCACGTTGGGGTTGTTCGCGGTGGCCTTCTTCAGCGCCTCGATGTCGTTCGCGGGCACGCGCACAAAGCCTTCGACCAGCGGGCCGAAGCCGGCCTGCACCTTGGGGTTGCCGGTGGCCGACAGCGTGGCGATGGAGCGGCCGTGGAAGGCCTTCTCGTAGACCACGATCTCGGGGCGCTCGATGCCCTTGTCGTGGCCGTACTTGCGCGCCAGCTTGAGCGCGGCCTCGTTGGCTTCCAGGCCGGTGCTGCAGAAGAACACGTTGGTGAGGCCGGAGCGCTCCACCAGCATCTGCGCCAGGCGTTCCTGGTCGGGCACGTGGTAGTAGTTGCTGCTGTGGATCAGCTTGGCGATCTGGTCCTGCAGCGCGGGCACCAGCTTGGGGTGGGCGTGCCCCAGGGTGTTGACGGCGATGCCGGCGAGTCCGTCGAGGTATTCCTTGCCGTTCGTGTCCCACACGCGGCAGCCTCGGCCGTGCGACAGCGCGATCGGCAGGCGGCCGTAGGTGTTCATCACGTGGGGCGAGGCGACGGGTTTCAGCGCGGCGTTCATGCGGGGACTCTCCGAGGGCGGGCCAGAAAAAAGAAATCGGCTCAACGCCTGCGGGGCAGGAGGGGAGCCGTTGAAGCGCGATTGTAGGCACACGTTTTGCACGGGATCGATGACGCCTGGGCATCGGTGCCATGCCCTGCCGGGGGTCGCCGGGGTGCCACAAGTCTTATATAAGATATAATTCTTGGCTGCCCTCCCGGCCGGCGATCCCGGTCGCCGCGAAGGCCCGATTCCCGCACGAGCCCTCCATCCGAGGCGTACCCTCCACCCGATGGCAGCACCCACGCCCAAGCAAGTGTTCATCCAGGGCATCACCCGCGATGGACGCACCTTTCGCCCGAGCGATTGGGCCGAACGCCTCGCCGGCGTCATGAGCGGCTTTCGCCCCGGCGGCGTGCAACCGGGCAGCCACCTGAGCTATTCCCCCTGGTGTGTGCCCACCGTCGTCAACGGCATCAAGTGCGTGGTGGTGAATGGCGAACTGCGCGAGGCCGAGCCCATGGCCTGGGATTTCTGCCTCAACTTCGCGCGCGACAACGACCTGCAGGTGGCCGAGGCCTGCCTGCTCCCCGAGCCCCCACCCAAGGCCTGACAACGAGCGGGCAACAAAAAAGCCGTCTGACGACGGCTTTTTTGCTTTGCTGGCAGCGCACCCGATTCAAACGGCAGGCCCCGAGGGGCCCGGGCGGCTGGTGGTGAGGCTCAGGCCGCGGCGGCCAGGCCCTTGACCTTCGCGGACAGGCGGCTCTTGTCGCGAGCGGCCTTGTTCTTGTGGAAGATACCCTTGTCGGCGATGGTGTCGACAACGGCCTGCATCTTGGCGAACAGCTCGGTGGCCTTGGCCTTGTCGCCGGCGACGACGGCCTTCTCGACGTTCTTCACCGCGGTGCGGTACTTCGAGCGCAGCGAGCTGTTGGCGGCGTTGAGCTTGACGTCCTGGCGCGCGCGCTTGCGGCCCGACGCCAGGCGGGGGTTCTTTTTCTTCGGCTTGGTGGCCATGGTGTATTCCTTAGGTGTTTGTGGATGTTGCCAGCAAAGCCCGCGATTATAGCCCGGTGCCCCTGGCCGTCCCAGACACACCCGTCGGCTGCCGGTTAGGGGCCGCTTACACTCTGCGCCGTGTCGCTGTTCAAGTCCGCCTCCCTCGTCTCCCTGCTGACCCTGGCCTCGCGCATCACAGGCCTGGTGCGCGAGCTGCTCATGGCGGCCACCTTTGGCGCCAGCGCCATGACGGACGCCTTCAACGTGGCCTTCCGCATCCCCAACCTGCTGCGGCGGCTGTTCGCCGAGGGCGCTTTCAGCCAGGCCTTCGTGCCGGTGCTGGCCGGCACCCGCGCCCAGGAGGGCGACGAGGCCACCCGCCGCCTGGTCGACCAGATCGCCACCGTGCTGGCCTGGGTGCTGCTGGCCACCTGCGTGCTGGGCGTGCTGGCCGCGCCGGTGCTGGTCTACGCCATGGCGGCCGGGCTCAAGCAGTCGCCCGAGGGCTTCGACGCCGCCGTGGTCATGACGCGCTGGATGTTCCCCTACATCGGCTTCATGTCCTTCGTGGCGCTGGCGGCCGGCATCCTGAACACCTGGAAGCGCTTTGCGGTGCCAGCGGCCACGCCGGTGCTGCTCAACCTGGCCATGATCGCCGCCGCCTGGTTCGGCGCCCCCTGGTTCGAGCGCCTGGGCCTGCCGCCCATCTACGCCATGGCCGGCGGCGTGCTGCTGGGCGGAGCGCTGCAGCTGGGCGCGCAGGTGCCCGCGCTGCACCGCCTGGGCCTGTGGCCGCGGGTGGGGCTGGGCTGGGGCGCGGTCAAGGCCGCCTGGAACCACCCGGGCACGCGCCGGGTGCTCACGCTCATGCTGCCGGCGCTGCTGGGCGTGAGCGTGGCCCAGCTGTCGCTGCTGATCAACACCCAGATCGCCTCGCACCTGGCCGTGGGCAGCGTGAGCTGGCTCACCTACGCCGACCGCCTGATGGAGTTCCCCACGGCCCTGCTGGGCGTGGCCCTGGGGGTGGTGCTGCTGCCGCAATTGTCGGCCGCGCAGGCTGCAGGCGACACAGATCGCTACAGCGGCCTGCTCGACTGGGGTCTGCGCCTGGTCGTCCTGCTGGCCGTGCCCTGCGCGGTGGCGCTGCTCACCTTTGCCCAGCCGCTGGTCGCGGTGCTCTACCACTACGGCCGCTTCGGCGCGGCCGACGTGCAGCAGACCGCCACCGCCCTGATGGGCTACGGGGCGGGCTTGATCGGGCTGATCGCCATCAAGGTGCTGGCGCCGGGCTTCTACGCGCGCCAGGACATCCGTACGCCGGTGAAGATCGCCATTGGGGTGCTCGTGCTCACGCAGGCGCTCAACCTGGTGCTGGTGCCGCACCTGGCGCACGCCGGGCTGGCGCTGGCCATTGGCTTGGGGGCGCTGGTGAACGCGGCGTTCCTGCTGATGGGTCTGCGCCGGCGTGGCGCCTACCGGCCGGCGCCGGGCTGGGCGAAGTTCGGCCTGCAGGTACTGGCGGCCAGCGTGCTGCTGGCGGTCTACCTCACCTGGCTGTCGGCGCGGGTGGGCTGGCTGGGGTTCGAGGGCGCCGCGCTGCAGCGCGTGGGCCTGCTGGCCTTGGGCATCGTGGGGGCGGGCGCCTTGTATTTCGGGGCCTTGGTTCTCTCGGGCTTGAACTTGCGCCAGTTCGTCCGACAATAGCTGGACCGCACCCGCCGGCGCTCCGTCCATGGCCCTTCCGTACGAGTTCACCGCGCCCACGCCCCTGAGCTACTTCGCGTCGCTCGTGCGTGACGACGAGGCCCTGCCGCTGTTCGAGGCGGCGGCCGCGGTGGCGCAGGACGAATACCCCGATCTGGACGTGCAGCAGGTGCTGGGCGACGTGGACCAGATGCTTGCGCGCGTGAGGCGCCGCTGCCCCGACGACGCCGGCCCGCTGCAGCGCCTGCGCGTGCTCAACCAGTTCTTCTTCCGCGACATGGGGTTCGGCGGCAACGTCAACAACTACTACGACCCCGACAACAGCTACCTCAACGCGGTGTTGCGCACGCGCCGGGGCATCCCCATCTCGCTGGCCGTGCTCTGGCTGGAGCTGGCCCAGGGCCTGGGCCTGAAGGCGCGAGGCGTCAATTTCCCCGGGCATTTCATGATCAAGATCAACCTGCCCAACGGGCAGGTGGTGATCGACCCGTTCACCGGCCAGTCGCTCAGCCGCGAGGACCTGTCCGAGCGCCTGGAGCCCTACAAGCGCCGCAACGGCCTGGTGGACGACTTCGACGTGCCCGTGGGCCTCTACCTGCAGGCGGCCACGCCGCGCGAGATCCTGGCGCGGCTGCTGCGCAACCTCAAGGAAATCCACCGCACGCAGTCCGACTGGCTGCGCCTGGTGGCCGTGCAGGACCGCCTGATCGTGCTGCTGCCCGAGGCCTGGGTGGAGTACCGCGACCGCGGCCTGGCCTGGGCCGAGATCGGCGATCTGCGGCTGGCGGTGAACGACCTCGAGACCTTCGTCGACCGCACCGACGACGCCCTGGAGCGCAGCGCCATCGAGCAGCGCCTGCAGACCCTGCGGCGCGCCATGAACTGAGGGCCTGGTCCCGTATCGGCGTGTAAGCGCGGTTGACGCGCCGCATGAGCTGCAACGAATATCGACGCAGAGCCGGGCTTCACCGCAGCCTGGACCCGGAGCCCTTTCCTTGAAAACACTGATGATCGCGGGCGCCACCGGCCTGGTGGGCAGCCACGCGCTGCGCCAGGCGCTGGCGCATCCTCAGGTGCGGCTGGTGGTGGCGCCCACCCGGCGCGCCTTGCCCACGCACCCCAAGCTGCTGAACCCCCTCGTGAGCTTCGACCGGCTGCCCGAAGACGCCGAGTGGTGGGGCGTGAACGCGGTGATCTGCACGATCGGCACCACCATGAAGGCGGCCGGCTCGCGCGAGGCCTTCTACCGCGTGGACCACGACCTGCCGCTGCGCGTGGCCGAGCTGGCGCTGCGCCAGGGCACGCAGGCCTACGCCTTCAATTCGGCGCTGGGGGCGGACCTGCGTTCGCGGGTGTTCTATTCCCGCACCAAGGGCGAGGTGGAGCGCGACCTGCTGGCGCTGGGCTATCCCTCGCTCACGCTGGTGCGCCCGGGCCTGATCGGCGGTGACCGTGTGGAAGACCGCCCGCGCGAGCGCCTGTTCCTGCGCCTGGCCGAGGCCCTGCGGCCGGTGCTGCCGCGGCGCTGGCGCGTGGTGCAGGCCGAGGCCATCGCCCGCACGCTGCTGGAATCGGCGCTGACGGCCACGCCGGGTGTGCGGGTGGTGATGTCCGAGGACATCACCTAGGCGCGGCGGTCTCTCAGGCCACGACCACGGCCGCCCCGGTGCCGCGCGGCGCGATGCGGCCGATGGCGTGCACGGTTTCGCCCAGGCCGCGCAGCGTGGCGGCGCAGGCCTCGGCCTGGTCGGCGGCGATCACCACCACCATGCCGATGCCGTTGTTGAAGGTGCGGTTCATCTCGATGTCGTCGATGCCCGCGGTCTTCTGCAGCCAGGCAAACAGCTCGGTCTGCGGCCAACTGCCCTTGACCAGGTGCGCGGCCAGGGCATCGGGCAGCACGCGCGGGATGTTCTCCAGCAGGCCGCCGCCGGTGATGTGGGCCAGGGCCTTGATGGGGTGTTGCTGCAGCGCGGCCAGCACGTTCTTCACATACAGGCGGGTGGGCTTCATCACCGCCTCGCGGAAGGGCAGGCCGTCCAGCGTGGCGGGCAGGTTCGAGCCCGCGCGCTCGATGCACTTGCGCACCAGCGAGAAGCCGTTGGAGTGCACGCCGTGCGAGGCCAGGCCCAGCACCACGTCGCCTTCGGCCACGGTCTTGCCCGTGAGAATCTTGGATTTCTCCACCGCGCCCACGCAGAAGCCGGCCAGGTCGTACTCGCCAGCGGGGTACATGCCGGGCATCTCGGCGGTCTCGCCGCCGATGAGGGCGCAGCCCGAGAGTTCGCAGCCCTTGGCGATGCCGCCAACCACGGCCGCGGCGGTGTCCACGTCGAGCTTGCCGCAGGCGAAGTAGTCGAGAAAAAACAGCGGTTCGGCGCCTTGCACCAGCACGTCGTTCACGCTCATGCCCACCAGGTCGATGCCCACGGTGTCGTGCATATTCCATTCGAAGGCCAGCTTCAGCTTGGTGCCCACGCCGTCGGTGCCGCTCACCAGCACCGGCTCCTGGTAGCGCTTGGGCACTTCGAACAGGGCGCCGAAGCCCCCGATGCCGCCCAGCACGCCCTCGCGCAGGGTCTTTTTCGCCAGCGGCTTGATGCGCTCGACCAGGGCGTCGCCCGCATCGATGTCGACGCCGGCGTCTTTGTAGGACAGGGGGGTGGTGCTCATGGGGAAAGGCGCGGCGGCGGGGCCGCGGGCAGTGGTCGGGCGGGGGGGAGGGCGGATACCCGGGGCGCCCGGGGGCGCGCCGATAGAATCCAGAACCGGATTTTACGGGCTCGCCCCGGGCCCCAGGCCCGCCACCGAGCCCCGCCCCATGACCTTCACCCCCACCCAGATCCGCATCGCCGCCTGGACCGCCATCGCGCTGGTCCTGGTCCTGCTGCTCACGCTGCTGGCGCCCGTGCTCATGCCCTTCATGGTGGCCTTGATCATGGCCTACGCCATGCACCCCCTGGTGGAGCGCCTGGCCGGGCGCGGCTGGCCGCGCTGGCTCGGGGCCGGGCTGTCGGTGGCGCTGCTGATGCTGGTGCTGCTGGCGGTGGTGCTGCTCATCGTGCCGGTCATCACCCAGCAGGTGCCGCTGCTGAGCAAGCAGGTGCCGGTGTTGCTGGACCGCCTGGCCGACGGCCTGAGCGCGCTGGCGGCGCGCTTCGGTTTCGAGTTGCGCCTGGACATCAGCCAGCTGCGCCAATGGGCCAGCCAGCTCATGAGCGGCAAGGAGAGCGAGCTGCTGGCGGGCCTGTTGTCCTCGCTGCGCATCGGCGGCAGCGCCCTGGCGGCGCTGTTCGGCAATCTGTTCCTCATGCCCATCGTGGCCTTCTACCTGCTGATCGACTGGCGCGCCCTCATGGGCCGGGGCCGCGCGCTGGTGCCGCCGCGCTGGCGCGAGTCGGTCCAGGGCTTCCTGGACGAGACCGATGGCGTGCTCGGCAGGTACCTGCGCGGCCAGCTCATGGTGATGGGCATCCTGGCGGTGTTCTATTCCGCGGGCCTGGCGCTGGTGGGGCTCAACCTGGCGCTGCCCATCGGCGTGTTCACCGGCCTGGCCACCTTCGTGCCTTTCCTGGGCTTTGGCGTGGGACTGGTGCTGGCCGTGCTGGCGGCGCTGCTGGAGTTCCAGTCCTTCACCGGCGTGGCGCTGGTGTTCGGCGTCTACATGCTGGGCCAGCTCGTGGAGAGCTACTACTTCACCCCGCGCCTGGTGGGCGAGGCGATCGGCCTGCACCCGATCTCGGTGATCTTCGCGCTGCTGGCCTTCGGCCACCTGTTCGGCTTCGTGGGCGTGCTCATCGCGCTGCCGGCCAGCGCGGTGCTGCTGGTGGCGCTGCGCCGGCTCAAGCGCCAGTACCTGTCGAGCGACCTGTACCTCAAGGCGCCGGTCGGCCACAACGAACCACCGCGTTTGCCATGAGTGCGTCGCCCGGCCAGCCCATGAAGCAGCTCGCGCTGGACATCGGCCTGGCGCCGCTGCCCACGCTGGACAACTTCGTGGGCGTGGGCAACGAGGCCGCGCTGGCCCACCTGCGCCTGTGGGTGCCCAACCCCCTGCGCTCGCCGGTGCCCACCTTCCTGTGGGGCGAGAGCGGCAGCGGCAAGACGCACCTGCTGCGCGCCGTGCGCGAGGCGCTGCGCGAGCAGGGCTCGCGCGTGGGCTGGATGGACGCCAGCACCCTGGACCCGGCCGAGTACGACGAGCACTGGGACGCGGTGCTGCTCGACGACACCCACCTCTACACGGCGGCCCAGCAGGCCATGGCTTTCAACTGGTTCGTCAACGCCCAGACCCCGGCCCATGGCCCGGCGCGCTGGGTGCTGGCCGCGGGTGACCGCCCGCCGGCCGACCTGGTGCTGCGCGAGGACCTGCGCACCCGCCTCGGCTGGGGCCATGTGTTCCAGCTGCGCGCGCTCGGCGAGACCGAGCGGCGCGCCGTGCTGCGCCGCGCCGCCGACGAGCGCGGCGTCTTCCTCGGCGACGAGGTGATGGACTTCATGCTCAAGCGCTTCTCGCGCGACCTCTCCAGCCTGATGCTGCTGCTCGAGCGGCTCGACGGCTACGCGCTGCGCACGCAGCGCGCGATCACCATCCCGCTCATCAAATCCATGCTGGAAGACGAGTGAGCGGGCATTCCCCCATGCGACTGGCCCTTTTCGACCTCGACCACACCCTCATCCCCCTGGACTCCGACCACGCCTGGGGCGAATTCACCGTGCGCCTGGGCTGGCGCGACGCCGAGGACTTCCGCCGCGCCAACGACGGCTACTACGCCGACTACAAGGCCGGCACCCTGGACATCCACGACTACGTGCGCTTCGCCACCGGCGCGGTGCGCGAGCGCGGCCTGGCCGAGGGCCTGCGCGCGCACGAGCGCTTCATGGCCGAGGTGATCCGCCCGGCCATGACCGAGGCCGCGCGCGCCCTGGTGCGCCGCCACCAGGACGCGGGCGACACCGTGCTCATCGTCACCGCCACCAACGCCTTCGTCACCCGGCCCATCGCCCAGGCCTTCGGCGTCGAGCAGCTCATCGCCATCGACCTGGCCACCGATCCGTCGGGCGAACTCACCGGTGCCATCGCGGGCGTCCCCTCCTTCCGCGAGGGCAAGGTCGCCCGTGTGGAACAATGGCTGGCCGATCGCGGCCTGCGCTGGTCCGATCTGGCGCACAGCACCTTCTACAGCGACTCGATGAACGACCTGCCGCTGCTCGAGAAGGTGGACGAACCGGTGGCCACCAACCCCGATCAGCGCCTCGCCACCCTCGCCAAGCAGCGCGGCTGGCGCATCCTCAATCTCTTCGAATGATCAAGAAATTCATCGACAAGCTGCTGGGCAAGGCCAGTGGTGCCCGCGCGGGCTCGCCCTTCGGCAAGCGCCAGGACGTGCCGGCCAGCGTGCACGGCATCGACCCCAAGCTGGTGGACCAGCGCGCGCTGGACGTGGTCCGCACGCTCAAGCAGGCCGGCTTCGAGGCCTACATCGTCGGCGGCGCCGTGCGCGACCTGCTGCTGGGCCTGCGGCCCAAGGACTTCGACGTCGCCACCAACGCCACGCCCGAGCAGGTCAAGGGCCTGTTCCGGCGCGCCTTCATCATCGGCCGGCGCTTTCGCATCGTGCACGTGGTCTACGGCCGCGGGCGCGAGCACGAGGTGATCGAGGTCTCCACCTTCCGCGCCTACCTCGACAGCGCCGACGCCGAACAGGTGGCGGGCAACGAGCGCACCAGCAAGGGCGAGCTCTCGGGCATGAAGCACGCGGTGGACGCCAGCGGGCGCGTGCTGCGCGACAACGTCTGGGGCCCGATCGAGCAGGACGCGGCGCGCCGCGACTTCTCGGTCAACGCCATGTACTACGACCCCGAGACGCAGACCGTGGTCGACTTCCACCACGGCATCCGCGACGCGCAGAAGAAGCAGCTGCGCATGATCGGCGACGCCGCCACGCGCTACCGCGAGGACCCGGTGCGCATCATCCGCGCCGTGCGCTTCGCGGCCAAGCTCTCGCCGCTGGGCTTCAAGCTCGACGCCAAGACGCGCGAGCCGCTGCAGGCCTCCAAGTCGCTGCTGCAGGACATCCCGCAAAGCCGCCTGTTCGACGAAATGCTCAAGCTGCTGCAGACCGGCCATTCGCTGGCCAGCCTGCAGCAACTCAAGGCCCTGGGCCTGGACCGGGGCATCTACCCGCTGCTCGACGTGGTGGTGCAGCGCGCCGACGACCCCTTCGTGCAACTGGCCCTGCAGGACACCGATCGCCGCGTGGGCGAGAGCAAGCCGGTGGCGCCCAGCTTCCTGCTGGCCTGCGTGCTGTGGGCCGACGTGCGCCGCGGCTGGGAGCGCCGCATCGAGTCGCGCCCGGGCCACAAGCCCGTGCCGGCCTTCGCGGCCCTGCAGGACGCGATCGACGAGGCCTTCGATGCGCGCATCGGCGACGTGTCGGGCCGCGGCAAGCTCGGCGCCGACATGCGCGAGATCTGGCTCATGCAGCCGCGCTTCGACAAGCGCACGGGCAGCGGCGTCTTCACGCTGGTGGAGCAGCCGCGTTTCCGCGCCGGCTTCGACTTCCTGCGCCTGCGCTCGCAGGTGGGCGAGGTGGAAGAGGAACTCGCCCACTGGTGGGAGACCTTCAGCCTGGCCAGCGACGAGCGCCGCCGCGACATGGTGGACGCCCAGCGCAACGCCGGCAAGGGCGCGCCCAAGGCGCGGCGCGTCAAGCGCGGCGACCCGGACCACCCGCAGAGCGATGTCGTCGAGGACCCTCGCTTCCGCCCGGTGGACGAGGACGGCGACGACGACGAGTCCCTGGGCGACGGGCCTTCGCAGGCGCCTGAGGCCGACGCCGAACCCGGCGGCGCGCCCGCCAAGAAGCGCCGCCGCCGACGCCGCAAACCCGGCGGCGCCGCGCGCACGGAGGGCGGCGAAGGCGGCGAGGGCAACCCGCCCGCCGGAGGCGATGGGGCGGCCTGAGCTACAGGCCTACGTCGCGCTCGGCGCCAACCTGGGCCAGGCCGCGGCCGCCGTGCGCGGGGCCCTCGGCGCCCTGGACCACACCCCCGGCCTGCGGCTGGTGCGCGCCTCGTCCCTGTACCGCAGCGCGCCGCACGAGGCGCAAGGCCCCGACTTCGTCAACGCGGTGGCCGAGATCGCCACCACGCTCAGTGCGCCGGATCTGCTGGGCGCCCTGCAGGCCATCGAAACCGCGGCCGGCCGCGAACGGCCTTACCGCCACGCCCCGCGCACGCTCGACCTCGACCTGCTGTTCTACGGCGAGGGCCGCATCGATTCGCCCACGCTGACCGTTCCGCACCCGCGCTGGCGCGAGCGCGCCTTCGTGCTGCTGCCGCTGGCCGAGATCGCGCCCCACCGGGTGCCGGCCGAGGCCCTGGCCGCTGTGGCGGGCCAGGCCATCGAGCGGTTGCGCGGGGCCTGAGCGCCCTCAGGGGGCCAGCCGCTCGCGCACCCAGGCGCCGTCCTGCAGCCGGTAGCGCAGCCGGTCGTGCAGCCGGCTCTTGCGCCCCTGCCAGAACTGCCAGTTGTCCGGCACCAGCCGGTAGCCGCCCCAGTGCGGCGGGCGCGGCGGCTTGAGCAGGAACTGCGCGCCGTACTTCGCCGCGTTGGCCACCAGCACCGAGCGGCCCTCGATCACCTCGCTCTGCGGGCTGGCCCAGGCGCCGATGCGGCTGTCCAGCGGGCGGCTGTGGAAATAGGCGTCGCTTTCGTCGGCGCTGGTGAACTCCACCCGGCCCTCGATGCGCACCACCCGCTCGAGCTCCACCCAATGGAACTGCAGCGCCGCGTAGGGGTTGCCCGCCAGTTCGCGGCCCTTGCGGCTGTGGTAGTTGGTGTACCAGACGACGCCGCGCTCGTCGTAGCCCTTGATGAGCACGATGCGCGTGCTCGGGCGCAGGTCCGATCCCACGGTGGCCAGGGTCATGGCGTTGGGCTCGGGCACCTGGGCGGCGATGGCTTGCTGCAGCCATTGGTCGAACTGTTGCAGCGGGTCGGCGTGCGAGGCGTCCTCGCTCAACTCGGCCTTCTCGTAGCTCTTGCGCAGGTCGGCGATGTTCATGGCGGCAGTGTAGTGAGGCGGCCGATCAGTCGGCCAGTTGCAGCAGCTTTTCCAGCGCGTGGTCGTGGATGCCGTGGGCCTTGAGCCCTTCAAACGTGCGGCGGGCGTAGTCCAGCGTGGTGCCGTAGCGCCCGCAGGAGCGCGAGAAGATGTCGCGGTAGCGCTCGGGTGTGAGCTGGCCGGTGAAGCTGGGGCTGCGGCGCGAGAGCGTGAAGGCCAGCGCGCGCACGCTGCCCTGCGGGGTCTGCACCCGCAGCCACTTGGGGTCGTAGACGGGGTTGGGCATCTCGCGCGCCCACAGGCGTGGCATCAGCGCCTCCACCTGCTCGTGCGGCACGCGCAGCGCCAGGCCGTCGCAGCTGCCGCCCGACAGGAGCGCGAACACCAGGCCCGGGCATTCGGGCGTGCCGCGGTTGACGCGGCTCCACATCTGCAGGCCCCGGTGGTGCCCATGCACGCGGCCGGGGCGGCTCTCGACGGCCTCGAACTCGGGCCGCCAGACCAGCGAGGCGTAGCCGAACACCCAGAGGTCCGGGCGCTCGCCCTGGGCGCGCCAGTCGGCCAGGGTCTCGGCCATCATGGCCGCGCCGTCGCGCTGTTCGGGGATCCAGGTGCGCAGGGGCTTCATCCGGCCTGCCTACAATGCCGGATTCGCCGATTCACGCACACCACAGGAGCTTTTTGCATGGCCACACAGGATAACGAACCCGAACAACGCGTCGTCGCGGTCGTCCTGATTTCCCTCATCGCACTGATCATCGCTGGCGTACTGGGCCTGGGCGTGTTCAAGGCGCGCGGCGACAAGGCCGCTCCCGCGGCATCGGCCACCGCCGCGCCGGCGCCGGGCGCCATTGCCATTTCCGCCACCGACGCCAGCGTGGTGGTCGACAACGGTGTGGTGAAGTTCTATTTCGCCACCGGCAAGGCCGATCTGGCCTCCGGCGCGCTGGCCGCGCTGGCCGAGGCCATCGAGGCCGCCAAGGGCGGTTCGCGCCTGGTGGTCTCGGGCTTTCACGACGCCACCGGCGACCCGGCCTTCAACGCCGAGCTGGCCAAGCAGCGCGCCTTCGCGGTGCGCGACGCCCTGGTGGGCGCGGGCGTGGCGGAGAGCAGCCTGGAACTGAGCAAGCCGGCCGTGACCACCGGCACGGGCGCCGACGCCGAGGCGCGCCGGGTCGAGGTGGTGATCGTGCGCTGAGCGCGGCACCGTTCGCCAGACAAAAGGCCCGGTTCGACCGGGCCTTTTCATTGGGGGTGGGGCCTCAGCGCAAGCCCTGGCCGGCGGCGTGGTCGTCGGCGCGCTGGATCAGCTCGATCTTGTAGCCGTCCGGGTCCGTCACGAAGGCGATGACCGTGGTGCCGCCCTTGACCGGACCGGCCTCGCGCGTGACCTGGCCGCCCGCGGCCTTGATCTTCTCGCAGGCCGCGTAGGCGTCGGGCACGCCCAGGGCGATGTGGCCGTAGGCCGTGCCCATCTCGTACTGCTCCACGCCCCAGTTGTAGGTGAGCTCGATCTCGGCCTGCGCCGGGTTGCTCTCGAAGCCCAGGAAGGCCAGCGAGTACTTGTACTCGGGGTTCTCGGAGGTGCGCAGCAGCTTCATGCCGAGCACGTTCGTGTAGAAGTGAATCGAGCGCTGGAGGTTGCCCACGCGCAGCATGGTGTGGAGGAGTCGCATGGGGTCGATTGTCACCGAGCCTCGAAGACCAGGCAGGTCGTTGTGGCATGCGCGTACAGGGTGCCGTCCGGGCCTACCAGGCGGGCCTCGGCGGTGGCGAGCTGGCGGCCGGCGTGGATCACCTGCCCGATGGCCCGCACGCGCTGCACCTTGGGCGTGAGGGCCTTGACCAGGTTCACGCCCAGCTCGGCCGTGGTGTAGGCCCGGCCCGGCGGCATCTTGGTGTGCACGGCGCAGCCCAGGGCCGAGTCGAGCAGGGTGGCGAACCAGCCACCGTGCACCGAACCCATGGGGTTGAGGTGGCGCGCCAGCGGCGCGCCCTGGAAGGTGGCCATGCCGTCGGCCACGGCCACCAGGTTGAAGTCCATGGTGGCCGCGATGGGCGGGAAGGGCAGCTCGCCGCGCAGCATGGCCTGCATCAGCTCCAGGCCGCTCTTGCCCGCGACCTGCTGCGGCGTGGAGACGCCCGCGCCCGGCCCTTTGGCCATGGCCTCGAGCACGGCCTTTTCCTCGTCCAGCCAGCGTTGCAGGGTGTCGCTCATCGGTCGCTCCGTGAAGGTTGTATATGCATGAATTGTAGATACAATCGTTGCCATGTCGACTGTCGCCGCCGTGTCATCCGCGCCGCCCAAGCCGCAGGGGTGCACCAACCTCAAGCTGCGCCAACTGGTGCGCGCCGTGGGCGCGCTGTACGACGCCGAGGTCGGCAAGTCCGGCCTGAAGATCACGCAGTACTCGCTGCTGTCCTACATCGCCAAGCTCGGGCCGATCCGCGCGGTGGAGCTGGCGCAGCAGATGCACATGAGCGCGTCCACGCTGTCGCGCAACCTGCGCCCGCTCATCGACGCGGGCTGGGTGGAGCAGGCCGCCGGGCCGGACGCGCGCAGCTGGCTGATCCAGGCCACGCCCGAGGGCCAGGCCAAGCGCGCCGAGGCGCAGCGCCGCTGGCGCGCGGCGCAGGAAACGGTGAACCAACGCCTGGGCGCGGCGCGCGTGGTCGCGCTGCACGCCCTCATCGATCAATCCCTGGCGCTGCTGGACGGCGCGGAGCCCCACCATGACAACGAGTGAACCCCGCGCCCGCCTGTGGTGGCTGGTGCTGCTGGCGGCGGCCGGCGCCTTCGCGCTCACCATGGGCACGCGCCAGACCATGGGCTTTTTCCTGTCGCCCCTGAACACGGCCACCGGCCTGGGCGTGGGCAGCATCAGCCTGGCCTTCGCCTTCGGCCAGCTGTGGTGGGGCCTCACGCAGCCCTTCGCGGGGGCCTTCGCCGACCGCGTGGGCGCGGGCCGCGTGCTGCTGATCGGCGTACTGCTGGTGGCCGCGGGCACCTTCCTCACGCCCTACATGACGACCACGCTGGGCCTGATCTTCGCGCTGGGCATCCTGGCGGCGGGCGGGGCGGGCATGGCGGGGCCCTCGGTGCTGATGGCCGCCGCCAGCCGCCACATCGCGCCCGAGCGGCGCGGCATGGCCACGGGCGTCGTCAACGCCGGCGGCTCCTTCGGCCAGTTCGTGATGGCGCCGATCGCGGCCGGGCTCACGGCCAGCCTGGGCTGGGTGGGGGCCCTGCAGGCGCTGGCCTTCATCACACTGCTGGCGCTGCCGGCGGCCTGGGTGCTGCGCGGCGGGCCCAGCGGCGCGGCCCAGGCCGCCGCCCCGGCGGCGCTGCCGGCGCGCGAGGCGCTCCAGCGCGCCTTGCGGCACCGCGACTACCTCATGCTCGCCGCCGGCTTTTTCGTCTGCGGCTTCCACGTGGCCTTCCTGGCCACGCACCTGCCGGGCGTGGTGGCGGCCTGCGGCCTGCCGGCACCGGTGGGCGCCTGGGCGCTGGGCGTCATCGGCCTGTTCAACATCGTGGGCAGCCTGGCCATGGGCTGGGCCGTGGGGCGCTGGCGCATGAAGTCGCTGCTGGCCCTGGTCTACGCCACGCGCGCCCTGGCGGTGCTGGTGTTCCTGCTGGCGCCCAAGACGGAGGCGGTGCTGCTGGTGTTCGCGGCCGTGATGGGCCTGAGCTTCCTGTCCACGGTGCCGCCCACGGTGGGGCTGGTGGCCAAGTTTTTCGGCACGGGCAACATGGCCATGCTGTTCGGCGCGGTGATGTTCACGCACCAGGTGGGCGGCTTCCTCGGCGCCTGGCTGGGCGGGCGCGTCTTCGAGGCCACGGGTTCCTACGACTGGGTCTGGTACGTGGACATCGTGCTGGCCGTGGGCGCGGCGCTCATCCACCTGCCGATCCGCGAGGCGCGGCCGGCGCCGCGGGCGGCGGCGGCGTGAAAGGGGCCTGCGGCGCCATCGGCAGCTACACGTTTGTGGGGAAAAAACTGGACCAGCGGACGTATTACTTTTTGGGTGATGGTGGGCGAGATATACGCCGCCATGCAGTCTCGAAAATTGGCTGTTCAACCTTCACACACCCCTCGCGGATCAGGAAGTCCCATAACTCCATCTGGAGAGAGTCAAGGCTCTGCGCAAGTTGGATAAGTTTGTCTGTATTCATTGAGCGCTCAGACGGTCTGCCAGATTTCCGGCGCCAATCAAATTGCGTTAGTTTTCCATCTGGCGTATCTGACCAGATGTGATGAGTGACCGAGTTGCGTTGACCTTCGAAGCCAAGGACTCTGTCTGCAAATGCCTCTAAATAGAGAGCGTTGCTTACCGACGCTACGTCTCTCTTCACGATCTGCTTGAACAGCCGCATGCGACTTTTGAATCCCATTGGCTTACCGTCATTTGTGAGCGCAGGCCCGCTGTTCATGTGTTCTAGCAAGCTGTCGATACTGTCTTCAAGCATCGCCCATTTGACGGTGACCAAGCCAACGCCCCAAACTTCATCAGCCCCGATAGGGAGTTGAAACTTGAACGCTACATTCCTCGACTTGAACATGCCGGCACCATTCCCAAAAGAGTCAACACCACCGCCCATGGATGACGTGCTCAAGCGCATGCTGAACACGCCACCAGACCCAAAGAAAAAGACGGAGCCGAAGGCTCCGCAGGAAAACAAACCGGCTTAGGGCCGATTGTTCATTCGGTGTAGTAAACCTTGTCGCTGCTCGATGCCTGCATCAGCTTGATCGAGTGGTAGCAGTCGTCACGACGGACGTAGCTCTCGCTACTGCGGGCGATCTCCTCGCCGTTCTTAGCGTAATAGATCCAGTACCACTGGCCGCTGTTATCTTTCTTTTGCCAATAGCACGGGTATTGCACTTCAGCCATAGGAGCCTCCCAATGGAAAGCTACGGTTTTACTCATCAATACAAAGGGCGTCAATTCTCGTTTGCGATCTGCGCGTCTGACGCTGAAGAAGCAAAGGGAATCGCCGCTTCCATGAGCGGCGCAGAGTTGGCTGGAGTCCTGCTACTTGAGGAGAAGCAGGAGCAAACTTTCAAGCGACGGCTTGCGACTCGTGGATTTGGAGTTTCCGTTCCTCGATTGAGAACTCGGGGGCTTCTGGGAGGGTTGCCAAGGCGTAGCCGGTAACCGGTGCAGGCGTGCCGCATGGCACATCAGCCCAGTCTTGCATTCGCTGCGTCTCGGACAGCCGCGCTGTACTTTTCACGGACTGCTGTACGGGTCGCCCTTCGGCGAGGTGTCCGGGGGCCGCTGGGTATTGGCCTTGCCCGGCCAGCGCTTGTCGGGCTTGGGCACCTTGTCGAGGGCCTCGCCGGCCTTGTCCATGCCGCGTCCCCAGGACTGGAAGAACTTGTGCACGGGGGTGTCGCCGCGCGGGGCCTCGGCCGCCGGCGGCGCGGCCTGGCGGGACGCCGGCGGGGGCGTGCGCTTGGGTGGGGGCGACGAGGCCTGGGCCTGGGCAGCGCCCACGGTGGCCATGAGGCCGGCGCCGGCCAAGGCAATCACGAACGGCAAGAGCTTCATCGGGGACCTCGCAGGGGTGGGCGGGTGTGCCGGCCAGACACTACACCGGCACCGTGTAGTTCAGCGCCATCCGCCCCCCGTCCACCGTGACGATCTCGCCCGTCACGTAGCTCGCGGCGTCGCTCGCGAGCCAGGCCACCACGTCGGCCACTTCCTCGGGTTCGCCCAGGCGCTTCATGGGGGTTCGGCTGAGGATCTTGCGGCGCGCGTCGTCGCTGGTGAGCACGGCCTGGGCCGCCAGTTCGGTGGCGATGGTGCCCGGTGCCACCGCGTTCACGCGGATGCCGTGGTCGGCCAGGGCCAGCGCCATCACGCGCGTGAGCTGGTTGATGCCGCCCTTGCTGACGTTGTAGCTGGCGATGCTGGGGATGGCCATGACGCCGTTGACCGAGCTCATGTGCACGACGGCGCCGCGCACGCCGCCCTGCACCATGGCGCGCGCCACGGCCTGCGCCACCAGGAAGGCGCCCTTGAGGTTGATCCGCAGCACGGCGTCGAAGTCGGCCTCGCTGATCTCCAGGAAGTCGGCCGCCTTGAAGACGCCGGCGTTGTTCACCAGCACGTCGATGCGGCCGGCCTCGTCGAGCACCTGGGCCACCAGCGCGTCCACCTGCGCCTTGTCGCCCACGTCGCAGGCGACGAAGCGCCCGTTGAGTTCGCTCGCCAGCGCTTCGCCGGGCGCGCGCGCCACGTCGGCGATGAACACCCGCGCGCCTTCGCGCGCGAAGCGGCGCGCGCAGGCCGCGCCGATGCCCTGGGCGCCGCCGGTGACGATGACGACGCGGTCGTGGTGGCCGAAATGGATGGCGTTCGGGACGGTCATGGCGGTGTCTCCGTCATCAGCAGGCCATGCAGGTGGCCAGGGCCTGGTCGACGCGCGCGCGCGTCTGTTCGATGAGGTGGTCGAGGAAAACCTGCGTGCGCCGCGGCACGAACTTGCGGCTGGGCAGGGCGGCGTACATGGTCAGGCGGTTGGTGATCCAGGGGCTGAGCACGCGCACCAGGTCGCCGTCGGCCAGCAGCGGCGCGGCCAGTTCCACCGAGGTGGCGGTGATGCCCGCGCCGTCCAGCGCGGCGTGGATCAGGGTGTCGTTGTGGTTGGCCCAGACCACGGGCTGGGCATCCACCTCCACCACGCGGTCGCTCTCGTTGGCGTTGAGCAGGCGCCATTTGCGCGAGCGCCCCGCGGCCGGCTTGAGCCGCAGCAGGTCGTGCTGCGCCAGGTCTTCCGGGCGCTGGGGATGGCCGCGCCGCGCCAGGTAGGCGGGCGAGGCCAGCAGGATGCCCTCGGTGCTGACCACCTTGCGCGCGATGACGTTGGCGTCGAAGCTGGCGTCGGCGCCGATGAGGGTGATGTCGTAGTCCTCCACCGGCGGCTCGCGGTGGGACTCCACCTCGATGTCGAGCCGGATCTTGGGGTAGGCCTGGCGAAAGCCCGCGAGCATGGGCGCGAGCACGTGCATGGCCAGCACGGGCGGCGCCAGCACGCGCAGCACGCCGGCCAGCTCTTGCGTTTGCGAGCTCACGAGCGCACTGGCCTCTTCCAGGTCGAGCAGGATCTGGCGCACGCGCTCCAGGTAGACCTCGCCGGCCTCGGTGAGCGAGACGCGGCGCGTGGTCCGGTGCAGCAGGCGGGTGCCCAGGTGTTCCTCGAGGTCGGCCACCAGGCGCGTGACGACGGCGGGGGAGAGGTCCAGCGCGCGCGCGGCGGCCGCAAAGCCGCCTTCGTCCACCACTCGCTGGAAAGCGCGCATGGAATGCAATCGGTCCATGGGATCGTTGTCTGGCCGTGCAGGCCTCTAATTGTTGCGAAAACGGAAACAGTTTAGCGCGACTCGGGCGCGGCGGGCAGCTCGACGCGCACGCTCAGGCCGCCGCCCTCGCGCTCGGCGAGGGTGAGCGCGCCGCCGTGCTGCGCCACGACGCGCGCGACGATGGACAGGCCCAGGCCGCTGCCCGGGGCTGTGGAGCCGTCCAGGCGCACGAAGCGGCGCGTCGCCCGCTCGCGGTCGGCCTCGGGGATGCCTGGGCCGTTGTCGTCCACCGTCAGCCGCACGCGCCCGCCCTCGGTGCGCGCCTGCACGTCCACGCGCCCGCCGTGGGGGGCGTGGCGCAGCGCGTTGTCCACCAGGTTGTTCAGCAGCACGCGCAGGTCTTCCTCGTCGCCGGCCACCCAGGCGGCGTCGCTGGGCGCCAGGCCCAGGTCGATGCCGCGCTGGTCGGCGCGCGCCGAGAAGGCGGCCACCACCCCGGCCGCCAGGATGTCCAGGCGCAGCGGGCGCGGCTCGCGCTCGCGCACACCGGGCTCCAGCCGGGCCATCTGCAGCAGCTGCGCCACCAGGTGGGTGGCGCGTTCGATGCCGCGGTCGAGCTCGTCGAGCGCCGCCGTGCGCGTGGCCTCGCCGCTGCGCCGCGCCAGCTGGGCCTGCAGCTTCACCGCGGCCAGGGGCGTGTTGAGCTCGTGCGCCGCGTCGGCCAGCAGCGCGCGCTGGCTGCCCAGCAGGGCCTCGACGCGCGCCAGCAGTTGGTTGAGCGCATCGCCCAGCGGCACCAGTTCCTCGGGCAGCGCCGCGGTGCCCACGGCGTGCAGCTCGCCGCCCTCACGGCGGCGCAGGTCGCGGCCCCAGGCGTTCAGCGGCGCCAGGGCCTTGTTCACGGCGGCTTGCATCAGCAGCCACATCACCAGCACCAGGACGCCCAGCGGCGCGAGCAGGCCGGGCAGGAGCTCGCCGAAGCGCGCCAGCCGATCGGCGTTGGTGACGGCCACCTGCACGATCTGGTCGCGTTCGGCCAGGGTGTAGACCCGCCAGTCCTCGCCGTTCCAGCTCGCCACGCTCAGCCCCGGGGCCTGCAGCGGCGGCCCGCCCCCGACCACCGAGCTGTAGACCAGCCGGCCCTGGGCGGTCCAGATCTGCGTGGTGAAGTGGCCCAGGTCCTGAGCCGGGCCCTCGGGCGTGTCCGGGGCGGTGGTCGGCGCCGGCGGGGACGGGCTGGCGGCGCCTGGTGGCGGCCGCAGACCGTGGCGGACCACCGAGTAGGCGATCGATTGCAGCACGCTGTCGCGGGAGCGGTTGAAGCCGTCCCAGGCCAGCTGGTAGGTGATGAGGCCTTCCAGCGCGGCGGCGGCCACCAGCGCGCCGATCTGCCACAGCAGCAGCCGCTGGCGCAGGGACCTCATTGGGGGTCGACCGGTTCGACCAGCTTGTAGCCCACGCCGCGCACGTTGCGCACCCAGGCCGGGCCGAGCTTGCGGCGCAGGTGGTGCAGGTGCACCTCGACGGCGTTGCTGAGCACCTCGTCCTGCCAGGAGTACAGGCGCTGCTCCAGCTGCTCACGCGAGAGCACGTGGCCGGGGCGTTCCATCAGGGTGGCCAGCAGGTCGAACTCGCGCGGCGACAGCGCCAGGCGCTCGCCGTTCAGCGTGGCCTCGCGCCGCGGCGGGCTCAGCACCAGCGCGCCCAGGCGCATTTCGGGCTGCGGTCGGCCATGGCGCCGGCGGGCCAGCGCGTGCACGCGCGCGACCAGCTCGTCCAGGTCGAAGGGTTTGGTGAGGTAGTCGTCGGCGCCCAGGTTGAGGCCGGCGACGCGGTCGCTCACGGCGTCGCGCGCGGACACCACCAGCACGGCGATGTCCAGCAACTGCTCGCGCATCCAGCGCAGCAGCTGCAGCCCGTCCTGGTGCGGCAAGCCGATGTCGAGCAGCAGCACCTCGTGGCCGCCGGCCTGCAAGGCGGCTTGCGCGGCCAGGCCGTCGCGCACCCAGTCCACGGTGAAACCGGCCATGCCCAGGCCTTTTTCAAGGCCCTGGCCCAACATGGTGTCGTCTTCGGCAAGGAGCAGGCGCATGGTTTGGCGGGCAAAGAACCAAGTGTGCGCGAAAACGCGGCCCGAATCGACGGGGGCGCATCTGGTAGAAACCGGGCCTTTGCGGAGCCCCCATGAGCACCTTCACCCGCGTCATTCTGTTCACCGACACCGACGGCCGTGCGCGCTTCCGCGAAGAAGCGCTGGCGCTGGACGGCGGCTCGCCCGCCGCCCGCCTGTCGGCCCCTCAGCCGGCCAGCGGTCTGGTGCTGCGCGAAAGCCCGGTGGGGTTTCGCAGCCAGTTCCATTGCACGGACGCGCCGCAGTGGCTCATCGTGCTGCGCGGACGCATGGAAATCGGCCTGCAGGACGGCAGCAGCCGCGTGTTCGGCCCGGGCGAGCACTTCTACTCGGCCGACACCTTGCCCCCCGGCGCCACGTTCGATCCGGCCGTGCACGGCCACTGGAGCCGGCAGCTGGGCGATGAGCCGCTGGTGACGGCTTTCGTCAAGACCTGAAGCTGGCCGCAGCCGACGGACTGGGCGCGTGTCCCGTGCTCCAACCCAGGGACGCCGCGGAACCGGCTTTGCCGGGCCGCCGGCGCCCCCCTTGAGGGGGCCGCGCGAAGCGCGGCGGGGGTGGTTTAGTTGTTGCCGATGCGGCCGTAGTTGGTGCGCAGCGGATCGACGTTGCCTTCGCCGCGCTGGCCGCCACCGCCACCACCCTTCTTGTTGTTGTTCTTCTTCTTGAAGCGGTTGCTGGTGCGCATGGCGTCGATGCCGGTGCGCAGCGGATCGGGCTGGCCGTTCGGGTTGGCCTGGCGTGGGCGCGGCTCGCGGATGCGCAGGCTGCCCAGGTGGGCGTTGGGGCCTGGCTGGCGCTCGTAGCCTTCCTCGCCTTCGGCGCGCGGCGGACGATCGCCGCGCGGCGGGCGCTGGCGCGGCTGGCCCTGGCCGCCGCCACCCTGGCCGTGGTGCTGACCGCCCTGGCCGTTGCCCTGCGGGCGCGGGCCCTTGGCTTTCTGACCCTGGCCCTGGCCACGCGGCTGACCATCACCCTGGCCGCGGCCACCCCGGCCTTGGCCCTGGCCCTGGCCTTCGTTGGACTTCTTCTCGCGGATGCGCTGCACCATCTCCTGGCGCGCGGCCTTGGCCGCGGCGGCCATCACGTCGCGGCTGGGCGGCTTGCCCGCGCCGCCCCAGAGGGTCTGGCGGCCCATGGCGATGGGCTCGGCCTTCTCGCCGGGCTCGGGCATGTACTCGGCGAACATCTCCACCGGGATCTGCTGCTTGGTGAAGCGCTCGATCTCCATCATGAAGCCTTCTTCGTCCAGGCTCACGAGGTTGACCGCCTGGCCTTCTCGGCCCGCGCGGCCGGTGCGGCCGATGCGGTGCACGTAGTCTTCGCAGATGTTGGGGATGTCGTAGTTGACGACGTGCGGCAGCTCATCGATGTCGATGCCGCGCGCGGCGATGTCGGTGGCCACCAGGGCACGGATCTCGCCGCTCTTGAAGCCGGCCAGCGCCTGGGTGCGCGCGCCCTGGCTCTTGTTGCCGTGCAGCGCCATGGCCGTGATGCCGTTCTTGTTGAGGTAGTCGGCCACGTTGTTGGCGCCAAACTTGGTGCGGGTGAAGACCAGCACCTGGCTCCAGTTGTGCAACTGGATGATGTGCACCAGCAGCGACTTCTTCTTGCCCCGGCCCACGGGGTGGATCACTTGGGTGATGCGCTGCACCGTGGTGTTGCGCGGCGTGACCTGGATGTGCTGCGGGTCCTTCAGCAGGCCCTGGGCGAGGTCACGGATTTCGTCGCTGAAGGTGGCGGAGAACAGCAGGCTCTGCTTGCTCTGCGGCAGCAGGGCCAGCACCTTCTTCACGTCGTGGATGAAGCCCATGTCGAGCATGCGGTCGGCCTCGTCGAGCACGAGGATCTGCACGGCCGACAGGTCGAGGAAGCCCTGCTGCTGCAGGTCGAGCAGGCGGCCCGGCGTGGCCACCAGGATGTCCACGCCGCGCTTCATGGCGTCGATCTGGGGGTTCATGCCCACGCCGCCGAACACCACGGCGGAGGTCAGGTTCACGTGCTTGCCGTAGACGCGCACCGATTCCTCGACCTGGGCGGCGAGTTCGCGCGTGGGCGTGAGCACCAGGGCGCGGATGCCGATGCCGCCGAAGCGGTTGGTCGGGCGCTGGCCCTGGGAGAGGCGCTGCAGCATGGGCAGCGTGAAGGCGGCGGTCTTGCCGGTGCCGGTCTGGGCGCCGGCGAGCAGGTCGCGGCCCGCCAGCACGGCGGGGACGGCCTCCACCTGGATGGGGGTGGGCGTGTGGTACCCGTGCTCGTGCACGGCTTGCACGATGGCCGGGGCCAGGTTCAATTCTTCGAATGTCATTATGTGAATCTGCGCCCTTCCAGGGCGCTGGGGCATCGGCCACACGGGGAGCACCGCTCGGGTGCCGCCCCGCTCAGTCCGGGGCCGATGGATTTCAGGGGGAGTTGGCGGCGTCCGCGCGGGAGGCACGCCCCAGCAGGCAGCTGGTGTCGGGCCAACTGACGTGCCCGAACGGCCGTATTGTCGCATGGGTCGATAATCCGTGGTTTCGCGCGATGCCTCGCGCTGCAAATTTCCCACAGAAAGACCATGGCTCAGTACGTCTTCACCATGAACCGGGTCGGCAAGATCGTGCCGCCCAAGCGACAGATCCTCAAGGACATCTCCCTGTCCTTTTTCCCGGGCGCCAAGATCGGCGTGCTCGGCCTGAACGGCTCGGGCAAGTCCACGCTGCTCAAGATCATGGCCGGCCTCGACAAGGAGATCGAAGGCGAAGCGACCCCGATGCCGGGCATCCGCATCGGCTACCTGCCGCAGGAGCCTCAGCTCAATCCCGACCAGACGGTGCGCGAAGCCGTGGAAGACAGCATGGGCGAGGTGCGCGCCGCGCAGAAGCGCCTGGACGAGGTGTACGCGGCCTACGCCGAGGAAAACGCCGACTTCGACGCGCTCGCGGCGGAGCAGGCCCAGCTGGAGGCCATCATCGCCACCGCCGGCACCGACTCCGAGCACCAGCTCGAGATCGCCGCCGACGCCCTGCGTCTGCCGCCCTGGGACGCCAAGATCGGCCTGCTCTCGGGGGGCGAGAAGCGCCGCGTGGCCCTGTGCTGCATGCTGCTGTCCAAGCCCGACATGCTGCTGCTCGACGAACCCACCAACCACCTGGACGCCGAGTCGGTGGAATGGCTGGAGCACTTCCTGCAGCGCTTCTCTGGCACCGTGGTGGCCATCACCCACGACCGCTACTTCCTCGACAACGCCGCCGAGTGGATTCTCGAACTCGACCGCGGCCATGGCATTCCCTACAAGGGCAACTACTCCAGCTGGCTGGAGCAGAAGGAAGCCCGCCTCGAGCAGGAACAGCGCACCGAGGACGCGCGCCGCAAGGCCATGAAGGAAGAACTCAAGTGGGTGCGCTCCAACGCCAAGGGCCGCCAGGCCAAGAGCAAGGCGCGCCTGGCCCGCTTCGAGGAACTGAGCGACGTCGAATACCAGAAGCGCAACGAGACCAACGAGATCTTCATCCCCGTGGCCGACCGCCTGGGCAACGAGGTCATCGAGTTCAAGGGCGTGAGCAAGAGCTACGGCGACCGCCTGCTGATCGACAACCTGAGCTTCTCGGTGCCCGCGGGCGCCATCGTCGGCATCATCGGCCCCAACGGCGCCGGTAAGTCCACGCTGTTCAAGCTCATCACCGGCAAGGAGCAGCCCGACAGCGGCGAGGTCAAGATCGGCCAGACCGTGAAGATCGCCGCCGTTGACCAGAGCCGCGACGGCCTGGCCGGCGACAAGACCGTCTGGGAAGACATCTCCGGTGGCCTGGACATGATCACCGTGGGCAAGTTCCAGATGCCCAGCCGCGCCTACTGCGGGCGCTTCAACTTCTCGGGCGGGGACCAGCAGAAGCTGGTGAAGAACCTCTCGGGCGGCGAGCGCGGCCGGCTGCACCTGGCCAAGATGCTCAGCGAAGGCGGCAACGTGCTGCTGCTGGACGAACCCTCGAACGACCTCGACGTGGAAACCCTGCGCGCGCTGGAAGAGGCGCTGCTGGAGTTCGCCGGCTCGGCCCTGGTGGTGAGCCACGACCGCTGGTTCCTCGACCGCATCTGCACGCACATCCTGGCCGCCGAAGGCGACAGCCAGTGGTTCTTCTTCAACGGCAACTACCAGGAGTACGAGGCCGACAAGAAGCAGCGCCTGGGCGAAGAGGGCGCCGCGCCCAAGCGCCCGCGCTTCAAGAGCCTGGCGTGACCGAAGAGCAGGTCGTCGCCGCGACGCGGCACTGGATCGAGAAGGCCGTCATCGGCCTCAACCTGTGCCCGTTCGCGCGCGCCGTGTGGGTGAAGAACCAGGTGCGCATCGTGGTGAGCACCGCGCGCCACGTCGACGGCCTGCTCGACGACCTGGACCGCGAGCTCGAGCTGCTCGCGGCCACGCCGCCCGAGCGGATCGACACCACGCTCATCGTTCACCCCACGCTGTTCCCCGACTTCGAGGTCTTCAACGACTTCCTCGGCGTTGCCGACGAGGTGGTGGCCGAGCACGACCTGGAGGGCGTGATCCAGGTCGCCAGCTTCCACCCCGACTACCGCTTCGAGGGCACCGAGCCCGAGGACATCACCAACGCCACCAACCGCTCGCCGTTTCCCACGCTGCACCTGCTGCGCGAGGACAGCGTGGCCCGCGCCGTGGCCAGCGAGGGTGGCGACGCGGACGCCATCGTGGCCCGCAACATGGACACCTTGCGCCGCCTCGGGCCGCAGGGCTGGCGCGAGCTGCTGTCGGCGCCGGGCGACACCAAGGCCTGAATTGCCGGGGCGGGCTGGCCTTTTCCGCCCTTTTGGGACTATGGTTCGCGGGGCACAATGCCCCCGCCGTTCGTCGTCGATGCCTTTGCCATGCCCAATTCCCCCCTCCCGGCCCTTGACCTCTGCCTGAAGGAGGCACTGGACCAGTGCCGGCAATGGATCCCCGCCTGGATCGACCGCGTGCACGGCCTGCTGCGCGAGCGTGAGCTGGCGCAGACCCAGGTCCACGAGCGCCAGGCCCTGCTGGAGGCCCACCAGGCGGTGCACCGCCAGCGCGACGCGGTGGCCCGCCACTGGCTGTCCGCCCTGGCCGATCGGCTGGAGCAGGCCCCGGCCGCGAGCGCGCAGGCGCGCAAGCCCGCGCTCAGCCTGGACGAACTCGAACTCATGGGCGACGACCAGGTGCACGAGCGCGTGGAGATCGCCCGCGCGCAGCAGACGGCCATGCTGTCGGCCGACGACGCCTTCAACGAATTCACCGCGCGCCTGTCCACCGCGCAGGGCTTCAAGGTGGTCAACGCCGAGCTCAATCCGCTGCGCGTGCAGGTCTTCGTCGAAACCCTGCTGTCCTCGCTGAAGGGCCTGGACGTGACGCCCGCCGCGCGCGCCCGCTGGCTGCGCGTGGGCGCCACGTCGCTCGGTGAATCGCTCGACCTGTTCTACCGCCACCTGAGCGCCTGGCTCAACGCCCAGGGCGTGCAGCCGGCCGGCTACGCGGTCGTGATGGCGCCCGAGTCGCGCGCCGTGGTCGAGGAAGAACTCATGGGCCAGGACCTGCTTGAAGGCCCGATGAGCGACCAGGAGGCCCTGCTCACGCTGGACCACCTGCACCGCCTGCTGGTGGGCGACACCGAAGGCGGCGAGGGCGCTCGCCGCGCCAACGACGCCATGACCCGCGCGCTGGCCGGCGAGGTGGTGACGCTGATGATGCAGCGCATCGCCACCGACAAGCGCCTGCTCAAGCCGGTGCGCGGCCACCTGCAGGAGATGAAGCCCGCGCTGCTGGAGCTCGCCACCAGCAACCCACGCTTCTTCGCCGACCGCAACAACCCCGCGCGGCGCCTGCTCGATGCCGTAACCGCGCGCAGCCTGGCATTCACCAGCGAACAGGACGAGGGCTACAGCGGCTTCCTGCAGGAGCTGCGGCACGTGGTGTACGAACTGCGCCGCCCCGGCAAGACCGACCTGGCCGACCGCTTCCCCACGCTGCTCGACCAGCTGCGCCAGTTCGAGGACCGCGCCGTGCCGCGCGGCGAGCGCGAGGCGCGCGGCCGCGCCGTGCAGACCCTGGTGAAGGTGGAGCAGCGCAAGCTGCTGGCCGAGAAGATCGCCAACGAATTCCGTGCCCGGCCCGACTACCCCAGGACGCCGGGCCCGGTGCGCCGTTTCCTCACCGGCGTGTGGGCGCAGGTGGTGGCCAAGGCACGCATCGACGAGGCCGACAACCCGCCGCTCACCTCCGGCGACCCCACCTCCAAGCGCTACGTCGACATCCTGTCCGATCTGCTGTGGTCCAGCCAGCTGGCGCTGGCCAGCCAGAACCGGCCGCGCCTGGTGCGCATCATCCCGCCGGTGCTGCGCACCCTGCGCGAAGGCCTGGACGCCATCGACTACCCGCGTGACAAGGTCGAGGCCTTCTTCCAGACCCTGATGGGCCTGCACGAGGCCGCCTACAAGACCCAGCGCAGCGGCGAGGCCGCACCCGCGCCGGCCGAGGCCGACGCCAGCGTGCTCAACCCCGACGACGCCGAGCTCTGGATGCGCCAGCACGAGGCGAAGGCCACCAATTTCTACGACGACTCGCTGCCCGAGACCACGCAGCCCGGCTTCGCGGCCACCCAGCCCATGCAGCGCGAATGGGTCGACATCAAGGCCGGGATGGTGTTGCGCGACGCCACCTCGCTCGCGGTGGGCAGCTGGTTCGATCTGTACCAGGAAGGCCAGGCGCTGCGCGTGCAGCTCACCTGGGCCAGCCCGCACGGCACGCTGTTCCTGTTCGGCACCGCCTCGGGAAAATCCATGTCCATGACGCGCCGCGGCGTGGACCGCCTGATCGAGCAGGACAAGCTGCGCGTGGTGGCCGACCACAGCGTGGTCGACGAGGCGCTGGACGCGGTGGCCCAGCAGGCCCTCAAGAACTCGGGCAAGCGTTAGCCGACGCGATCCGCCGCCGTGCGGGCGGGCGTGTCCTCGTCCTGGGGGTCGCCGCCGCCACTGTCCCGGCGGCGCAGCAGCTTCTTGCGCACCAGGTGGATGTTGTTGCGCAGCGCGTACAGCTCGTCGGTGTACGACAGCGGCACCACCACCTTCTCCACCTTGGCTTCCATGCCGTCGAGCTGCTCCAGCAGGTCGTCGGGCGTGGCGCTGCCCGACTCGGCGCGCTGCTCCACCTCGCGCAGTTCCGCGTACCAGCGGAACACGCGCGAGCGGATGCGAAAGGTGTAGAGCGGCGGCACGATGCGCGAGAGCGGCAGCGCCAGCGCGATGATCAGGCCCAGCGCCAGCCACATGCGCTCGATCACGCTGGCCGCCCAGAAGGGCAGGTAGCGCTGCAGGAAGGGCAGGCCGCCCTTGTAGGCGCGCTCGGCCTCGCCCGCCGCGGGGAATTCGCTGTGGTCCAGGTTCGGGTATTCGCGCGCGCGGTTGAACCAGCCGGCGCCGCTGTGCACCTCCATGGCCGTCTGCGCGAACAGCTGCAGGATGGCCGGGTGGGTGTCCGAGCGCGCCAGCAGCGAGGTGGTGGAGGCCACCAGGCGCACGTTGCGCGGCGGCACGTTGCGCGCCAGGTCCACCATGCCCTGTGGCATGGTCACCGGCGTGAGGTAGCCGAAGCGGCGCGAGTAGGCCTCGGCCTGGGCGAAGTCCAGCAGCTTCACGCCCGGGGTCTGCAGCAGCATCTGCACCATCAGCGATTCGGGCGCCGAAGCGAACACCACGGCGTCGAGCTGGCCGTCCAGGAAGGCCACGGTGGCCGGCGTCTGCTCCAGCCGGCTCAGCGTGATCTGGCCGGGCTCGATGCGGTTGACCTCCAGCAGGCGGTTGAACAGGCGCGGCACGCCGCTGCCCGGTGTGCCCACGTTGACGCGCCAGCCCTTGAGCTCGGCCAGGTTGCGCAGCGTGCCATCCCTGGGGCTGATCTTGCGCGCGGCGGCCTCGCGGTAGAACAGCCAGAGCGGCTCCACGAACAGGCTGCCCAGGGAGACGATGCTCTCGTCGTCGTCGTAGCCCATGTCGGCGGTGCCGCCCTGCACGAAGCCCAGCTCCACCGTGCCCTCGCGCAGCCGGTCCAGGTTGTCGGCCGAGCCTTCGGTGCGCACCAGCTCCACCGTGATGCCGTGGCGCTTGAGCGCCTCGGCGTAGCGCTGGCCAAAGGTGTCGTAGGCGCTTTGTTCCGGCCCGGTGGCCAGCACCACCCGCGTGGGCGGATTGGGCTTGAGCCACCACCAGGTGAAGGCCACCAGCGCGATGGTGATCAGCACGATGGGGCTGCCCGACAGCAGCATCTCCTTGAGCGAAATCAGCGTGTAGCGCAGGGTCTTGGGCATGATGGCCGCGAACATAGCACGCGGCCGCGCGGGCGGCCGTTGCGCTTTGTTTCGCGCCCGCGGGCCGCGGCCGGCGCGCCACCTAGAATGCCCGACTGCCCAACCGCGTTCTCCGAACCCCCCACCGCATGGACCCGATTCTGCTGATCAAGGCCGCCCTCATGGGCGTGGTCGAAGGCCTCACCGAATTCCTGCCCGTCTCTTCCACGGGCCACCTCATCCTGGCGGGCCACCTGCTCGGCCTCACGGGCGAGAAGGTCAAGGTCTTCGAGGTCGTCATCCAGACCGGCGCGATCCTGGCGATCGTCTCGGTCTACGCCCAGCGCATCCTCGACACCCTGCGCGGCCTGCCCACGGGCGACGCGGTGGCGCGCCGTTTCACGGCCAACGTGCTGATCGGCTTCCTGCCGGCGGCGGTGCTGGGCTTCCTGTTCATCGGCGTCATCAAGAGCGTGCTGTTCCACCCCTTCGTGGTGGCGGCCGGCTTCATCGTCGGCGGCTTCATCATGCTCTGGGCGGAGGCGCGCCAGGCGCGCGGCGCGCCGGTTCGCGTGGAGGCCGTGGACGACGTGCGCTGGACCGACGCGCTCAAGGTCGGCCTGATCCAGTGCCTGGCCCTGGTGCCGGGCGTGAGCCGCTCGGGCGCCACCATCATCGGCGGCATGCTGGTGGGCTACAGCCGGCGCGCGGCGACCGAGTTCAGTTTCTTCCTGGCGCTGCCGGTGCTGCTGGGCGCGGCCACGCTGGACCTCTACAAGAACCGCGACCTGCTGTCCATGGCCGACCTGCCGTTCTTCGCCACCGGCCTCATCGTGTCCTGGCTGTCGGCCTGGGTGTGCGTGCGCTGGCTGCTGCGTTTCGTCTCGTCGCACACCTTCGTGCCCTTCGCCTGGTACCGCATCGCGTTCGGCGTGCTGATCGCGCTCACCGCCTGGGGCGGCTGGATCAACTGGACGGCCTGACGAGCGCCCGATTCAGGCCTGCGGCTGCAGCGTGAAGTAGAAGCGCGCGCCCTGGCCTGGCGCGCTGTCGGCGCGCAGCTCGCCGCCGTGGCGCAGCACGATGCGCCGCGCCGTGGCCAGGCCGATGCCCAGGCCGGCGAATTCCTGCGGCAGGTGCAGCCGCTGGAAGGGCTGGAACAGCTTGCCCGCGCGCGCCATGTCGAAGCCCGCGCCGTTGTCGGCCACCACGAACTCGCGCCGACCGTCGCGCTCCTGCATGTGCAGCTGGATGGTCGCCCGCTCGGTCTGGGCGCTGTACTTCCAGGCGTTGTGCAGCAGGTTCTGCAGCAGGGCCTCGATCAGCGGCTCGTCGGCCAGGGCCACCAGGCCCGGCTGCACCGACCACCTCACCTGGCGCTCGGGCGAGGTGGCCGCCAGCTCGCGCAGTTGCCGCGTGGCGATGGCCGACAGGTCCACCGGCGCGCGTTGCAGTTCGCCGCGCGCCATCTGCGACAGCTTGAGCAGGCCGTCGATGAGCTCGCCCATCTTCTTGCTCGCCTCGCGGATGCGCGCCAGGTGGCGGTGGCTTTCGGCCGGCAGCGCGGGGTTGTCTTCCTTCAGCGCCTGGGCGAAGCCGTTGATGATGCGCAGCGGCGAGCGCAGGTCGTGCGCGACCGCGTAGGAGTAGCTCTCCAGTTCGTCGTACGCGGCCTTCAGGGCCTGGGTGCGTTCGCGGATGCGCTCCTCCAGCGAGGCGTTGAGCTGCTGGATCTGCAGCTCCGCCCGCTTGTGTTCGGTGATGTCGAGCAGCATGCCCAGGCCGTGGGTCACGCGGCCGGTGGCGTCGCGCTCGAACTCGGCCCGCACCGAGACCCAGCGCCAGTCGCCCGTGAGGTTGAGCTGATACTGGATGTCGTAGGGCCGGCCGAGCCGGAAGGCGTCGGCCCAGGCCTGCTGCATGCGCTCGCGGTCGTTGGGGTGGGTGGCGGCCACCATGTCCAGGTCGCTGAACACCGAGCGCGGGATGCCCATGATCACGTGCGCGTTGCCCAGCGAGGTGAACTCGCGCCGCGCCGCGTCGTAGCGCCAGCCGGCCATCTGGGCCAGTTCCTGCGCCTGGGACAGCAGCCGCTCGCTGGTGCGCAAGGCCTCCTCGATGGCCTTGCGCTCGGTGATGTCCTGCACCACCGCGATCTCGTAGTCGGGCGAGCCGTCGGCCTTGCGGATCAGCGCAACCGACAGCAGCACCCAGACGATGTGGCCGCGCTTGTGGAAGTAGCGCTTCTCCATCGTGTAGTGGTCGGTTTCGCCGCGCAGCACGCGCTGCATCTGCGCCAGGTCGGCCGCCAGGTCGTCGGGGTGGGTGTATTGCTGCCAGTTGGTGCGCTCGAGTTCTTCGCGCGTGTAGCCCAGCAGTTCGCAGTAGCTGCGGTTGATGCGGATCCAGCGGCCGTCGGGGCGGGTGTGCACGACGCCGGTGGCGCTGTTTTCGAAGGTGTCGAGCATGCGCTGGTGGTTGCGGCGGGCCTGTTCCATGGTGGCATGGAGCTCGCGCGTCTGGCGTTGCATCAGCGCGATGGAACCCACCACCACGAGCTGCGTGAGCAGGTGCCAGAAGTTGAGCCAGAAGGCCTCGTGGAGGTCGCTGATGGCGAAGCTGAAATAGGGCTTCACCAGGAGGAAGTTGACCGCCGCCATGCCCAGCAGCGTGCTGAGCATGCCGATGCGAAAACCCCCGTAGAGCGCGCAGACCGCGGCCGCCAGCGTGAGGGTGACGAAGCGCCCGCCGCTTTCTGCCGGCGCCAGCGCCACGCGCAGCGCGGTGGCGGCGGCGGTGAGCAGCACCGCCACGCCGATGCGCAGCCACCAGGGGTGGCGGTGCGGGTTCCAGGAGGTGAGCAGAAGGCGCAGCCGGCGCAAGGCTCGGGCGCTGGCGGTGTCGGGGGTGGCGTCGGCGGGCGGGGCGTCGTCGGTGGTCACGGCGGCGAGCATATATCGATGGGGGGCCTCCACCATCGGGGGCGATACGGGGGTGGTCCGGTGCCTGCGCTCAGGCCATCGCGGCCAGCAGCTCGTCGATGGCGGCGGCCGTTTCCTGGGGCCGCTCCATGGGGAACAGGTGCGAGCCTTCGATCAAACGCTGGCGTGCCTCGCCGCCTGGGCCGAGCACGCGGCGCGTCATGGCCATGCCCACCTGCTGCATTTCCTGCGAGCGGGTGCCGCCGATGAAGCCGACCGGGCAGCGCAGCGGGTGGCGGCGCAGCAGGCGGTCCAGGTTGTGGGGCAGGGTGTTGTAGATGGCCGTCTCGACCTCGCGGTCGAAGTTCAGCACGCGCTGAGGGCCCTGGGGCGTGTCGGCGTCGTGCGTGCCGTGCTCGATGTAGTCGCTCAGGCACTGCGGGTCCCAGTGCGCGAAGGCGCGCTTGTGGCGCAGGTGCTCCAGGGCGGCGGCCGCGTCGGGCCAGGCCTGGCGGCGCTTGCGGCTGATGCGTCCGGGCGAGATCGAACCCACCAGCTGCGTGCGCTTGACCAGCTCCAGCGTGCGCGCCCGCCAGCCGCCCAGCAGCGGCGAATCGATCAGCAGCACGCCGCGCACGCGCTGGCCGCCCAGTTCGGGGTAGCGCGCCGCGCACATGAGGCTGAGGAAGCCGCCGAGCGAATGGCCCACCAGCCAGGGGGGCTGACCCGTGCGCGCCACCTCGGCGGCGGCGAAGTCGGCCAGCTGCTGCACCAGGTGCGGCCAGTTGCTGGTGACGGGGTAGCGCGGGTCGTGGCCGAACTGCTCCACCGCGCGCACGGTGTGACCGCGCGCGCGCAGCGAGCGGAACAGCGCCTGGTAGGTGCCCGCGGGGAAGCTGTTGGCGTGGGAGAAGACGATCACGCCGGGGCTCTCTCGCACCGCCTTAGATGAGGCGCTCGCGCGGGTTGGTGATTTTCTTGAGCGGGCCCAGGCGCTCGCTGTCGCAGATCAGCGGCACACTGGTCTGGCTGCCGTCCCAGGTGGGGTGCTCGATGTCGTCGAAGGCTTCGCGCAGCTTGCGGCCCCAGGTGCTGCGCACCATGCGGAAGTAGGGGTTGTTTTCTTCGATGCAGACGATCTTGTCGATGCGCAGGGTGTCGGCCTCGTACAGCGCCATGTCCAGCGGCAGGCCCACCGACAGGTTGGACTTGAGTGTGGAGTCCATGGACACCAGCGCGCATTTGGCCGCCTCGTCCAGCGGCGTCTCGGGCGTGATCACGCGGTCGAGCACGGGCTTGCCGTACTTGGACTCGCCGATCTGGAAGAAAGGCGTCTCGGCCGTGGCCTCGATGAAGTTGCCGGCCGAATAGACCTGGAACAGGCGCATGCCCTCGCCGCGGATCTGGCCGCCGAAGATCAGCGAGACGTTGAAGTCCACGCCCGCGCGCTGCAGCGATTCGCCGTCGCGCTGCCACACGTGGCGCACCGCCGCACCCAGCACGCGCGCGGCGTCGAACATGCTGCGCGCGTTCCAGATGGTGATGGGCTCGCCGCCCTCGTGGTCGTCGAGCTGCTCGGTCTGCAGCATCTCGCGCACCGACTGGGAGACGCTCAGGTTGCCCGCCGACAGCAGGCACATGAAGCGGTCGTCGGCCTTCTCGTAGACCATCATCTTGCGGAACGAGCTGATCTGGTCGAGGCCCGCGTTGGTGCGCGAGTCGGACAGGAAGACCATGCCGGCCTTGAGTTTGACGGCGACGCAGTAGGTCATGACGGGCTCCCGGCCTCGGTGGCGGCCTGTTGGGCGAGTTTTTTCAGCTGGTAGAGCTGGTCCAGCGCGTCGCGCGGGCTCAGCGTGTCGGGGTCGATGGCGGCCAGGGCGGCCACCAGCGGGTGCGCTTCGGGCGCCTCGGCCGCGGGCGGCGGCGCGAACAGGTCGACCTGGGTCTGCTGCTCGGCGCTGTGCGCCTCCAGCGCGGCCAGGGCGTGGCGGGCGTGCTGCACCACCGGGGCGGGCACGCCCGCCAGCCGGGCCACCTGGATGCCGTAGCTGCGGCTGGCGGGGCCGGGCTCGATCTGGTGCAGGAACACGATGCCCTTGCTGCCGCCCTCGGCCGCGCTCACGTGCACGTTCACGGCCGCGTGGTGCGTGGCGGGGAACTCGGTGAGTTCGAAGTAGTGGGTGGCGAACAGCGTGAAGCAGCGCGCCTTGTCGTGCAGGTGCGCGGCGATGCCGCCGGCCAGCGCCAGGCCGTCGAAGGTGGAGGTGCCGCGGCCGATTTCGTCCATCAGCACCAGGCTGTTGGGCGTGGCGGTGTGCAGGATCTGCGCCGCCTCGGTCATCTCCACCATGAAGGTGGACTGGGCATTGGCCAGGTCGTCGGCCGCGCCGATGCGGGTGTGGATGGCGTCGATGGGGCCCAGGCGGCACGACTGCGCGGGCACGTGGCTGCCCATGCTGGCCAGCAGGGCGATGACCGCCACCTGGCGCATGTAGGTGCTCTTGCCGCCCATGTTGGGGCCGGTGATGACCTGCATGCGCGCCTTGGGGCCCAGCACCGTGTCGTTGGCGATGAAGGCGCCCGCGCCGGTCTCGGCCAGGCGGGCCTCCACCACTGGGTGGCGGCCGCCGCGGATCTCGATGCCCGGTTCGCTGCCGAAGCTGGGCGCGCACCAGTTCAGCGTGAGCGATCGCTCGGTGAGCGCGCACAGCGCGTCCAGCGCGGCCAGCGCGCGCGCCAGGGTGGTGAGCGGGTCGATGAAGGCCTGAAGGCTGTCGAGCAGACCTTCGTACAGCCACTTCTCGCGCGCCAGCGCGCGCTCCTGCGCCGACAGCGCCTTGTCCTCGAAAGCCTTGAGCTCGGGCGTGATGAAGCGCTCGGCGTTCTTGAGCGTCTGGCGGCGCTTGTAGTCGTCGGGCACGCGGTCGAGCTGGCCCTGCGTGACCTCGATATAGAAGCCGTGCACCTTGTTGAACTGCACGCGCAGGTTGGCGATGCCGGTGCGCGCGCGCTCGCGCGCCTCCAACTCGATGAGGAAGGCGTCGCTGTTCTGCTGCAGGCCGCGCAGCTCGTCGAGCTCGGGGTCGAAACCGTCTGCGATGACGCCGCCGTCGCGCACCAGCGCCGAGGGTTCGCTCAGCAGGGCGCGCTGCAGCAGCTCGGCGCAGCCGGCGGGCGGCTGCAGATGGGTGGCCAGGCGGGCGAGCAGGGCGTCGGTGCCCAGCGGGGCCAGGGCCGACGCGAGTTCGCCGGCGCGGCCCAGGGTCTGGCCCAGGCCCACCAGCTCGCGCGGCTTGGCCTGGCGCAGCGCGATGCGCGCCGTGATGCGCTCGACGTCGCTGCAGCCCTTGAGCCGCTCGCGCAGGCGCTGCCAGGGGCCCGCGCGCAGCACGCCGATGGCGCCCAGGCGCTCGCGCGCTTCGGCGCGGTCGCGCCGGGGCTCCAGCAGCCACTGGCGCAGCGCGCGACTGCCCATGCCGCTGGCGCAGGTGTCGAGCAGCGAGAAGAGCGTGGGGCTGCTCTCGCCGCGCAGGGTCTGCACCAGCTCGAGGTTGCGGCGCGTGCTCGGTGGCAGGTCGATGCGCTCGTCGATGCGCGCCACCTGCAGGCTGCGCACATGGGCCAGCGCGCGGCCCTGGGTGTGTTCGGCGTAGGCGAGCAGGGCGCCGGCGGCGGCGTGCGCGTCGCCCAGGTCCTCGGCGCCCCAGGCGGCCAGGCTGGCGGCCTGCAGCTGCTCGAGCAGCTTGCGCTGGCCCAGCGCGGCGTCGAAGGCCCAGGCCGGGCGCAGCACCGTGACCAGCTTGCCGCCCTGCGGCGTGGGCGCGCCGGCCAGGGCCATGACGCGCTGCTCGAAGGCGGGCGTGGTCTCGGCGCTGTAGAGCAGTTCGCCGGGCGCCAGGCGGGCCACCCAGTCGGCCAGTTCGTCGCTGGCGCACTGGGCCAGGAACACGATGCCTTGCGTGAGCGACAGCCAGGCCAGGCCGCAGCCCGTGCGCGCGCCCGCGTGCACGGCCATCAGCAGGGACTCGCTCTTGTCCGACAGCAGCTCGGCGTCGGTCAGGGTGCCGGGGGTGACCACGCGCACCACCTGGCGCTCCACCGGCCCCTTGGCCGTGGCCACGTCGCCCACCTGTTCGCAGATCGCGACCGACTCGCCGAGCTTGATCAGCCGCGCGAGGTAGGTGTCCACCGAATGGAAGGGCACGCCGGCCATGACCACCGGCTTGCCGGCCGATTGGCCGCGCTGCGTCAGCGTGATGTCCAGCAGCCGCGCGGCCTTCTCGGCGTCCTCGTAGAACAGTTCGTAGAAATCCCCCATGCGGTAGAAGAGCAGCGTGTGCGGATGCCCGGCCTTGAGGGCCAGGTACTGCTGCATCATGGGGGTGTGGGCGGCCAGGGAGTCGGTCACGGTCGGCGGGCGGGAGGCGGGCGAGAACAGCCGAACACTGTAGCCGATCGCCCCGGGGCCACCGCCGCCGCGCGCACGCCGCGCAGCCCCCCCGCGCCCGATGCGGCCCCCTAGCACCCCCGGCCGAAATGTCAATCAGCCGGCAGGCAGCGACCGGCTGCGCCGGGGGCGCATTTACCGGTGGTTGCCCCCGCCCCCCACTGGCACGCGCACCATGGACGGCCTCATGAACAAGACGTCGCCGGGCGCGACCGGAAGGAGTGTGCAATGCCCGTGCAGAGAGAGCGGGGGAGCCTGCGTGTGCTGACGGTGAACATCCACAAGGGGTACAGCTTCTTCAAGCGGCGCTTCGTGCTGCACGAGTTGCGCGAGGCCGTGCGCGCGGTCCAAAGCGATCTGGTCTTCCTGCAGGAGGTGCGCGGCGGCGGCGAGCCGGACGAGCGCCACCCCGGGGTGTCGCAGTACGAGTTCCTGGCCGACAGCATCTGGAAGGACCACGCCTACGGCCGCAACGCCGTGGCGCCGCGCGACAGCTACGGCAACGCCGTGCTCTCGCACTTTCCCATCGTCAAGAGCCGCAACCACTGTCTCTCGGGGCCGCACACGGTGCCGCAGCGCGGCGTGCTGCACTGCGTGGTGAGCCACGGAACGCTGCCCGCCCTGCACCTGATGTGCGTGCACCTGGGCCTGCTGGAGCGCGATCGCCAGGCGCAGATCGCCGCGCTGCGCGAGGTCATCGACAGCGAGGTGCCGCCCGACGCACCCCTGATCGTGGCGGGCGACTTCAACGACTGGCGCCAGCGCGCGGACGCGCGGCTCGCGCGCATCGGCCTGAGCGAGGTGTTCCGCCAGACCCAGGGCCGGCACGCGTGCAGCTTCCCGGCCGCCTGGCCGCTGCTGCGGCTCGACCGCATCTACGTGCGTGGCGTGGCCTCGGTGCGGCCGCTGCCCATGCCGCGCCACCCCTGGTCGCGCCTGTCCGACCACGCGCCGCTGGCGGCGGAGGTTCGCCTCGGGGAGGCCGCATGAACACGGCCACCCGTTCCATGAACTCGCGCTGGCTGCCGGGCAACCGCATCGAGCTGCTGTGCTGCGGCGAGGACTACTACCCCTGCGTGTTCCAGGCCGTCGACGCGGCGAAGCACGCCGTGCTGATCGAGACCTTCATCTGGTTCGACGACTCGGTGGGCCGCGAGCTGCGCGCCGCGCTGATGCGCGCCGCCGAACGCGGCGTCGAGGTGCACGTGCTCGTCGACGGCTGGGGGTCACCCGACCTGGGCGCGGAGTTCACCCAGGGCCTGCTCGACGCGGGCGTGCGGCTGCGCGCTTTCGAACCGGTGCGCCGGCTCTTCGGCGCGCGCATCAACATGCTGGGGCGCATGCACAACAAGCTGGCCGTCGTCGACGGGCGCGTGGCCTTCGTGGGGGGCATCAACTACTCGCGCGACCACGTCATCGGCCTGGACCCGCAGGCCAAGCTCGACTACGCCGTGCGCCTGGAGGGGCCGCTGGTCGAGCAGATCGAGGCCTACTGCCGCACCAAGCTGAACACGCCGCAGCCCCCGCGCGAGATGTGGCTGCAGCGCTGGCGCCGCTTGCGCCAGCGTCGCCACCCGGACGACCCACCGGGACCCGCCGAGGGCGCGGTGGCCGCCTTCGTCACGCGTGACAACGACCGCCACACCACCGACATCGAGCGCCATTACCGCGCCGCCATCCGCAGCGCGCGCTCGCGCATCCTCATCGCCAATGCCTACTTCTTCCCCGGCTACCGCCTGGTGCGCGACCTGCGCCGCGCGGCGCGCCGCGGCGTGCGCGTGGACCTCATCCTGCAGGGCAATCCCGACATGCCCTGGGTGCAGCGCGCCACCATGCTGCTGTACGAACACCTGCTGCGCGCGGGGGTGCGCATCCACGAATACACCGAGCGCCCGCTGCACGCCAAGGTGGCCGTCATCGACGACCACTGGGCCACGGTGGGATCGAGCAACCTGGACCCGACCAGCCTGAGCCTGAACCTGGAGGCGAACGTGGTCGTGCGCGACCAGGCCTTCGCCGCCGTGCTGCGCGACACGCTGGACCAGGTGCTGCGGCGCAGCTGCGAGCCCGTTCGCCTGTCGCGGCCCGGCCGGCTGCGCTCGGCCTGGATCGTGCTGCGCAGCCTGGTGGTGTTCCATGCGCTGCGGCGTTTCCCGGCCTGGGCGCGCTGGGCGCACCATGCCAGCCCGCGCGTGGTGCCCGTCCAGCCAGAGCCCGCGCCCGTACAGGAGGGGCGATGAGCTCGGGCCGGGCCTTGAAGCGCCTGTGGCCGCACGCGCGCCGCTGGCTGCCCTGGCTGCTGGCGGCGGCCGTGCTCTATCTGGTGGCGCAACAGGCGCGCGAGGTGGAATGGGCCCGGGTGTGGGCCTCGCTGCGCGAGCTGCCGCTGCGCGTGGTGTTCGCGTCGTTGGCACTGGCCCTGTGCGCGCACACCCTGTTCTCCGCCTACGACCTGATCGGGCGCCGGCTGGTGCGCGCGCGCATCACCCGCGGGCGCACGCTCGCGGTGGCCGCCATCGCCTACGCCTTCAACCTCAACTTCGGCGCGCTGATCGGCGGCGTGGGCATGCGGCTGCGCCTGTACACGCGGGCCGGCCTGTCGGCGGGCACGGTGGGACAGATGGTGACGCACAGCTTCATCGCCAACTGGCTGGGCTGGTGCTGGGTGTTGGGCACGGTGCTGGTGTGCTCGCCCCCGCCTTTGCGGGTCGATGGGGCCCCCGGCGCGGGCGCGCTGCGCGCGCTGGGCGCCGTGCTGCTGCTGGTGGCCGTGGGTTACCACGCGCTGTGCGCGTTCGGGGGTCGCAAGGCGCTGCGCTGGCGCGGCCACACGCTGCCGCTGGCGGGCGCCCGCGTGGCGCTGGTGCAGGCGGCGATGGGCGCCGCGGTGTGGATGCTGATGGCGCTGAGCCTGTGGAACCTGTTGCAGGGCCGCGCGCCGTACCCCTTGGTGCTGGGCGCGCTGCTGCTGGCCGGCGTGGCGGGGGCGCTGACGCATGTGCCCTCGGGTCTGGGGGTGCTGGAATCGGTGGTGGCGGCGGCGCTGGCGGGCGTGGTGCCGCTGAACGAAGCGCTGGCGGCGGTGCTGGCCTACCGCGCGGCGCACTACCTGATGCCGCTGGCGCTGGCCCTGCCGGCGTATGCGTGGAGCGAGTGGCGGCCGGCGGCCCGGTCCGGGGACGCGCCGCGGCCGCCGCTGGACGTTCCGCCCTGAGCCCCGACGGGTGGACCACCGTGCTCAGTGGGACGGCTGGAGCTCCAATTGCATCGCCACCACCTCGGCCGTCTTGGCGCCGTAGCGGCCCTCGATGCGCGCGAGGGCGTCGTTCAAGGCCTGCGCAGGGGGAGCGGCGGTGATGGCCGGCAGCAAGCGCTGCGCCGGCCAGTCCACGCTCACCCGATCGGGAACGAGGCGCAGGCCATGGCGGCCTTCGATCGGCCCCGGCGCTTGCGCGAACGCCACCGCCCGCGAGCGGTAGGTTCTCGACCAGGCGTCCGCCACCAAGGCCAGCGACACCTCGTCCATTCCGGGCACGAGCTCGATGCCCAGCGCTTCGCGGTTCCAGAAGGCGAGGGTGTTGCCCATGACCGTGAGCGCAAATGGTCGGGTGAAGCGGAACGCCGCGCTGCGGTGGCGCGCGTCCCAGTGCGCCAGGCCCAGGTCGCGCGCGGTGGCCTCGGCCTTTTCGCGGCCCGCGATGGCCTCGATCAGCGTCAGCGACATCGGCATGGAGGCCGAGATCCCCGTCGTGGTCGCCACGCCTTGGTCGGCCACGAAGCGCCGGTCCGCCACGTAGCGGATCGACGGCGTTCGTTCGCGCAACTGGTCCAGGTAGTACCAGTGCGTCGTCGCCCGCTTGCCGTCGAGCAGGCCGGCCGCGCCGACCACCTTGGCGCCCGCGCACACGCCGATGACGATCGCGCCCTTGGCCGCTTGGGTGCGAATCCAGGCGAGCACCCTCGGGTCGTCGTCCCGGCTCATCGCGGGCACGATGACGTAGTCGGCGCCATCGGTGTGCCGCGCATCGAACTGCGCGAGCGTCGCGTCCGCTTCCACCGTCAGCGCGGGGTAGAGCTTCACCGGACCGGCCTCGGTCGCGAGCGCCACCACATCGGCCACGCCGGATCGCCGAAGAATGCCGTAGGGCATGAGGTAGTCGGTCGTCTCGGTCGCGTCGTTGAGGCCGACGATGGCCACCAGGGGGCGCGGGCGCTTGGGTGGAGCCAGCGCCGCCAGCGTGGCCTGGGTCTGCGCCGATGGGACCGGCTGGGCGGCCGCCGGGGCGGGCGGGGCCGGCAAGGACGCGATCCAGCCCCCGAAGGCCACCAGGCCCAAGGCGGCGACAGCCAACGCGGCGCGCAGCGGTGTGCGGTGTTTCATGGCGCGCCGTCGCCGTTGCGGCGTGGGACCGGCGCGGCGGCGAACCCGCCGGCCGGCCTTGATAAGTAGAGTAGGGGTGTGAACATCTCGAGCTCCTGAGTGCCATGAGCCTACGAACCTCCCACGCGCCGGACAAGGACACAGAGGCCGCGATTCCTGCCAGACACCTGGTTCTCGTCGTGTTCGATGGCGTCGAGGCGATCGACGTCGCCGGGCCCTCCAGCGTGTTCAGCAAAGCCGAGGCGCTGCGCCCCGGCAGCTACCGGCTGCACATCGCGTCGCCTTCGGGCCACACGGTGGCGACCAACGCCGGCCTGCGCCTGGCCGACACCACGGGATTCGAGCGCTTGCCCACGCCGATCGACACGCTGATCGTCTGCGGCGGCGACGAGCCGGCGGTCCGGGCGGCCATTGCCGAACACCAGGTGGGCGCCTGGCTGGCGCGGCAGGCGCGGGGCGCGCGCCGCGTCGCCAGCGTCTGCAGCGGCGCGTTCGCGCTGGCCGCCGCCGGCCTGCTCGACGGCCGCGAGGCCACCACCCACTGGCGCGTCTGCGACCAACTGCAGGCGCTGCGTCCCCAGGCGCGCGTGCTGCGCGAACGCATCTACGTGCGCGATGGGCCGGTGTGGACCTCGGCCGGCGTCACCACGGGCCTTGAGCTGGCGCTGGCCTTGGTGGAGGACGACCTTGGCCACGCGGTGGCGATGGAGATCGCGCGCACGCTGGCGCTGCCCCTGCTGCGCGGCGCGCGCGAGCCACAGCTCAGCCCGGCCTTGAAGGCGCAGTCGGCGGCCAGCCGGCGCCTGCGCGAGGTGGTGGCATGGATCGGCACGCACCTGCAGGAGGACCTGTCGGTGGAGGCGCTAGCGGAACGCTCGGGCATGAGCGCCCGCCACTTCGCGCGGGCGTTCGCGGCGGAGGTGGGTTGCACGCCGGCCCGCTTCGTGGTTCGGGCCCGCGTGGCCGCGGCGGCGCAACTGTTGGTGCAGACGCAATGGACCCAGGAACGCATCGCGAGCCGCAGCGGATTCCGGTCGGTGGACGCGCTGCAGCGGGCATTCGCCCGCCAGCACGCCCTCACGCCGCAGGCCTATCGAGATGGCGCTTGTCGAGACGGCGCTTGTCGAGATGGCGCTTGTCGAGATGGCGCTTGTCGAGACGGCGCTTGGCGCGGCGCTCAGCCGGTCGCGGGCGAAGGGCGCGGCTGAGTCCGCAACCCGCTCAGGCCTCGGCCAGCAACCGCTCGCGCAGCCGCTCGCGCGCCGCCCCGTCCAGCCCCACCGGTCCGGCCAGGTAGGCGTCCAGGCCGCCGAACTCCTCGTCGATGCAGCGCCAGGCCGTGTGCAGGAACTCGGGCTGCACCTGCCACAGCACCTCCAGCACCTCGGGCGGCGCGGGCTCTTCCACGCGTGTGTCGCGCCGGTACAGGCGGTTGGTGAGCAGGTAGTCGGCCATCACCTCGTCGCGGTGCACGCCCAGCGCGCCCAGCAGCAGCGCGGCGGCCATGCCGGTGCGGTCCTTGCCGGCGGTGCAGTGGAACACCAGCGGTGCCTCGCGCCCCGCGATGCGCGCGAGCAATTGGCCGAAGACGGCGCCCCGCAGGCGCACGAAGTCCTGGTAGGTATCCTGCATCAGGGCCACCGCCTCGGCCCGGCCCAGCGGCTGCCCCTGCTTCTGGCGCTCGCGCACGCGGCGCAGCACCGTGGGGTCGATGCTCAGGTGCTCGATGGTGATGCCCGGCAGGCGGTTGGGCAGGGCCCGGCATTCGGCGGGGCCGCGCAGGTCCACGCAGTGCGACACGCCCAGCGCGTTCAGGCGTTGCAGGTCCTCGTCGCTCAGGCGGCCCAGGTGGTCGGAGCGGTACACCAGGGCGCGCCGCACGCGCCGCCCGCCGTCGCCGGCCAGGCCGCCGAGGTCGCGGAAGTTGGAGGCGCCGTGCAGCGCGATGGCGGGGTCGGGGCGGTTGGGGGACATGGCAAGCTGGCGGTGTCGGGTGCGCTCACCATTATGCGACTCGCGGGACTCTTTATCTGCTTTCGATCGGATTCGAAGCGCTTTCCCCAACCAGAAGGGGCCCTCCCATGTCCGACCACGCCAGCGATTCCCGCGAACTCTCGCACCGCCAGGTGCTGCTCGGCGGCAGAGCCACCTTCGCCGCTACCTTCGGTGGTTCGCTCGCCGCGCGATGGCCGCCCCGTGAACCCCCATGCGGGCGGAGGGCGACAAGCGTGCCACCCGCGAGCGCAAGGCCCTGCGGCGGCCGACGCAACACAGCGGCCCGGACGGCCGTCGTGGAGCGACTCAGGGGGTGAAGGTGCGGGCCTTCGAGCTTGGCCCCTTGCCGGGGGCCATTCCGACCTGAGCCCCTGCGGCCACAGGCCAATGGGCACCGCGCGCAGCATCTGGCCCATGATCAAGTGGTCGTGCGGCCAAAACGGCCTTTCGTCAGTTTGAAAGAGGAGGGCAGTGCCGGCAGGGGCGAGGATACCGATACCCCCATTTTGCTGGCTGGTGAGCCGAATGGCCTCAGCCATCCTCTCGATGCGAAACGCATCCGTTTGTAACCACTCGTCGTTGCCTCGCAGACGCTTGTCTGTCGGAGCGTGCTGGCGAGCCGGGACGCGGAAACATGTCGGGATGCAAGCTCGGCTACTCCTTACCAGTAAAAAAAGGCGCTCGTTGGTGCTGAACGGCTTCACGCTGATCGAACTGATGGTCGCTGTAGCTATGCTCGCCATTCTGTTGGCGATCGCCGTACCCAGCTTTCGCAGCGCTCTGGCCGGCAATCGATTGACGGCATCCACAAATGACTTGATCAGTGCTATCGCTGCGGCACGCAGTGAGGCCATTCGGCGAGGCGGGCGCATCACCTTGTGCAAGAGCGCCGACGGCGTTTCTTGCACGGTCGCCGGAGGATGGGAGCAGGGCTGGATCAGCTTCACCGATGTTACCCGGGCGGCCGTCAACCCCAGCGTGGATGCCGGGGAAACTGTGCTACTCCATGGTCAGGCATTGGCACCGCCTCTGTTGGTCAGGGGTAACGCCGGCGCCGCGAATTTCCTGTCATTCGCCGCCGACGGCACCATGAGGACCATGGCTGGCGCATTGCAAGGTGGTCGAATCCGAGTCTGCTACCCCGAAGTGCTCTCGAACAGCAATCGAGCGCGCGACATCGAGGTGCTGGCGACAGGCCGCCTAACCTCTACCACTCCCGGAAATGTGGATGACTCATGCCCGACACCGTGAAAACCGCAGTGACGCACGCAACATCGAGACCGCTTCGGCGTTCCTTCTTCGCGCGAGAGCGTGGCGTTGGCTTGATTGAAGTTCTGGTTGCCGTGCTGGTGCTGTCTTTGGGCCTGCTGGGAATGGCTGGCCTGCAAGCCAATGCACTGAAAGCCAATCAGAGCAGTTACGGTCGCAGCCAAGCTGTGATGTTGAGCTATTACATGCTCGATGTTTTGCGTGCAGATCGTGTTGGAGCCATTGCGTTGAACTACAACATGCCCTCCACGTGCAGTCCCGATGCGGTCGCGACTGCAGACCTGTCGGGCAATAGCCGTAAGCACTGGCTGCAAAGTATGCGTAACACGCTCGGCGATACCGATGACACCTGCGGCGCTATCAGCTGCGATGCGGCTGGAGTTTGCACCGTTACGATCGTTTGGGATGACAGCCGAGCCGGCGGCCTGGGCAACCAGACCTTCACCACCAGTAGCCGGCTATGAGGAATGTGCGCTTGGTCTATCGAGTGAGCTGTCGCAGCTCACGCTCGCGTGTGCGAGGCTTCAGCCTAGTCGAGTTGATGGTGGCACTCGTTCTGGGGCTGATCATCGTTGGTGGCGTTATCAGCATTTTCCTGAGCAACCAACAGGCGGCCCGAGCGAACGAGGGGTTGGCTCGTCTCCAGGAGAACGCCCGTGTTGCTTTCGAATTGATGGCGCGAGACGTGCGGCAGGCGGGGGGTAACCTGTGCGGAGCCACCGTTACGGCGAATGTGCTGAACAATGCCGCGGCGACGTGGTGGGCCGATTGGGACGGCGGTGTCATTCGTGGTTACGACGAGACTCAGGACACGGTAGGCATCGTGCCATTCGGATTGGGCGTGGGGCAGCGGGTGGCTGGAACGCATGCGGTTGCGGTGCTCAGTGGCGGCATGTTTAACGGCTTTGTCGTGACAGGTCACAACCCCACGACCCATGTCTTTTCGTTGAATACACCCAATCACGATCTTGCAGCAGGTGACGTTGTGATGGTCTGCGATGGCGCGAGTGCGGCCATTGCTCAGCTGTCGGCCGTCTCTGGCGCCCCAATCGGAAGCTTGACGCACGCTCAGGCCGGTACCCTCAATACCACCACCGATCTCGGCTTTCCCCTCGGGTCACCCAAGACCTTTCAGCCGGGCGGCATGGTGTCGCGGTACACCGCCAACTTCTGGTACGTCGGCCACAACCCTCGAGGAGGGACGTCGCTGTACAGGATGAACCGCACAGGGGTGCCGGAAGAAGTGGCTGAAAGCGTGACAGGCATGCAGGCGCAATTCTTGTTGCGCAACCAGACGAGTGGAAATCTCGGCAATGACTGGGTGACGGCGAGTGCGGTGGCCGCCTGGGACAACGCGGCCGCGGACTTGGTGGTGGCCGTGCGACTGACCTTGGACTTGGAGACCACCAATCGAGTGGGAACAGATCAGCAGCCGCTGCGGCGACAGCTGTTTCACGTCGTCAACCTTCGCAACCGTCCTGCGCCATGAAGCCGAGCCATGTGTCCTTGACCCATCGACGTCTTCGGATCGGTCGGCAGCGCGGGGTTGCCCTGGTCGTCGCGCTCATCCTGCTGGTGCTGATGACCTTGGTAGGCCTCGCTGCGATGCGCGGGGTTGCGCTGGAAGAGCGCATGAGCGCGAATACGTACGATCGCGGTTTGTCGTTTCAAGCGGCCGAGGCCGCCTTGAAAGAGGCCGAGTCGATCGTGGAAACAGCCCGTCCTACTCCGGCCGCTTTAGCCGCCTGTGTCAACGGCATTTGCGGCGCACCCAATCCCGCCAACACCGAGCGCTGGCTAGACCCCTTGTTGGCCGTGCCGCCCAATCCAGGCGGTTGGCATTCGGCCACGGTAGTTGTCAATGGAGGAATCTCCATCACTCCTCAGTACATTGTTGAGTACCTGGGCGACACCTTTCCTTGTCAGCCAGGCAACCCGGCTTCCACAAACGACTGCAAGCGCTACCGGATCACCGCCCGGAGTGCACCTGGCGCCGATCGTGCAGTGGTGATGTTGCAGTCCATCTACGCCACCGATTGAGCCAGACCGAACGGAGATTCAGATGCACCATACCCCACTTCGTCGTGCTGGGCTGACTGCGGCGCTTGCCCTCGGGCTGGGCCTGCTTTACACGCCAAGCCAAGCGCTTGAGTGGCCGGCGCAGCCGCTCACCGCGATGGTCAGCGCCAAGCCGATGACCATGCTGATCGCCGGGCGTGATCACAAGTTCTTTTACGAGGCCTACAACGACGCCAGTGATCTCGACGGTGATGGTCAGCTGGACCTCTACTTCAAACCCGGCATCACCTACTACGGCTTGTTCGACTCGGGCTTGTGCTACTCATATAACAGCGCCGCGTCGATGTTCCAGCCAGCTTCTCAGGCTGACAGTCTGGGGCGTTGCACGGTGGGGGGCAGTTCGGGCGAGTGGTCGGGCAATTGGCTTAACTACGTTAGCACCAGCCGCATTGACGCCTTGCGCAAAGTGCTCTACGGCGGGTATCGGGACGTGGACACCAATTCGCAGACCGTGTTGCGCCGCGCCTATATTCCCCAAGATGCGCACAGTTGGGGCAAGGAGTTTCACAGCAGTCACAACTATAGAATCAGTGACTACACCGATCTGGATGAGCCCCCCAACGCCAGTACACGTCACTTCTTTGGCAGTCTGACAGCCAACCGCAGTCAGAGCTGCGCGACGTTGGACAATTGCAGCAATCTGCAGCCGTTATTGCGTATACGTTCCAATGTGGGCAACAACAAGCGCATCTGGGAGTGGGCGTCAAAAGAGCGGCCGGTGCTGCAAAACGATCTCTCGTCAGGGGCGTTCCCGAGCGGCACAGGAAATCAGCGGGATCTTGTCATCCGAGTCGAGGTCTGCACCGCTGCCTTTCACAATGAATGTCGCTTGTATCCGAATAATCAGTACAAACCAATCGGAATTTTGCATGAATATGGCGAAAACGGTGCAATGCTGTTTGGCCTTATCACGGGCAGCTACGATCAGCACTTTTCGGGCGGCCGCTTGCGAAAAGTGGTGTCGTCCTTCTCCGATGAAGTGAATGCCACGACCGGGCAGTTCGCGAGTACAGCTTCGATCGTAAATACCTTTAATAACTTAAGAATTCGAGGTTTTAACCAGAGCAGCAGTTCGTCCGAATACTGGAAAAGCGGTCCATATATCGACTCTTCTAAGGACCCAACAGAAGGTCAATTGGTTGATTGGGGAAATCCCATCGCCGAAATGATGTATGAAGCGGTTCGCTATTTTTCCGGCAAAAAGGCGCCAACCACGGCCTTCAATACGGGCACCACGATGGACACCGCCGTGGGTCTGAGCCGGGTGACCTGGGACGACCCCTACGATAGGACGAATAGCAAAGCCAAGGCGCCGTTCTGCGCGCGTCCCAATTTGCTGACGATTTCTGATATCAGCCCCTCATACGATTCCGATCAATTGCCCGGTAGTAGTTTTCCGTTGCGCGGAACAACAAACAGCTACTTTTCGGGGGACATCACAGGTCTAAACGTAACCGCCCTCGGCGGCACAATCACGGCGATCGAGTCCAATATCACGGGGCGCCAGTTCTTCATCGCTCAGTCGGGCTCCATCGATGACCGTTCCCCCACGCCCAAGGAAGTCAGCTCACTGGGCAATATTCGTGGCCTGTCTCCCGAAGAGCCGACCAAGGATGGCTCTTTTTATGCTGCATCAATTGCGTATTACGCCAAAACCCGAAACCTGCGGCCGGAATTCGGTGCCGGTCGCGAGGTGTATGCCGACACCTATGCTGTGGCCCTGAGCTCACCACTGCCGCGAATCGTTGCGAAATTGCCCAATGGTAAGGAAATCAGCCTGGTGCCATTTGCCAAGACGGTCGGAGGCAATGGCGTATCCAATGCAAAGGGCGCCTATCAGCCGACCAACCAGATCGTTGATTTCTATGTCGAGTCCATCGTCAACTCGAGTGCCAATGATTTTGATGCGACGGTGAATGGCGGCCGGTATTCAGCACGATTTCAGATCAACTTCGAAGACGTGGAGCAGGGGGGCGATCACGACATGGATGCGATTGCGGAGTACCGGGTCGAGGCCAATGCCAATAACACGCTCTCAGTGACCGTGACGCCGCGTTATCAAGCGGGCAGCGCGCAGCAGGTGATGGGTTATGTGATCTCTGGTACGGATCGTGATGGCCCCTATCTTGTGGCGCAGGACGAAAGCTCCTCTCGGTACTACTTCCTGAATGCGCCGGACCCCAGCAAAAAGTCTGGCATGTGTGATGTCGCGTCCAATCGGCCTGCCAACTGCGATCGTTTGCCGCAAATTGGCGAGACGCCCAATACTTTTGTGTTTAATCCCGGAACAACGGGGGGCGCTGCGTTCTTGAACAATCCGCTTTGGTATGCGGCGAAGTACGGCGGTTTCGTCGATCGCGACAAGAGTAAAACGCCCAATCTGTCGGTGGAGTGGGACGCGGACAACGACGGTGTTCCCGATACCTACTTTTTGGTCCAAAACCCTCTGACGTTGAAGGATACGTTGAGAAAGACCTTCAATAGCATTATTGACAAAAGCGGTTCCGCTGGAAATATTAGCTCCAACTCGACCGACTTGCGCGAGGACACCCGTGCATTCCAGGCCAAGTTCAATGCTCAAAATTGGGCGGGGGAATTGGAGGCGAAAGGCATCACCTCCAAGGGTGTGAACGAAACGGCAAGCTGGCGTGCTTCAGATCACTTGTTGAACGACGTTGGGCGGCGCATTTTCTACACCTCACCCAATGCTCTTGTGGGCAGTGCGGAGTTCACCGGCGACATTCTGACGGCCAATGGTGATCTGGCGCTCTTCAAAAATGATGCGAATTTGGTCAATTATCTTCGGGGTAATCGATCGCGTGAACTGCAGAACGGCGGTAGCCTTCGAGACCGCGGAGCGACCGTGCTTGGCGATATCGCGCATTCGTCCCCGGTGTATGCAAAAGACACCGATACCCTGTATGTAGGGGCAAACGATGGGATGCTGCACGCTTTCAACGCACAGAACGGCCAAGAAGTCTTTGCGTATATTCCCAGCAGCGTGATGCCAAAGCCGGCCTCATGCTCAGGTTCGGCATGTGCGGGAATTCGGGCGTTGTCGGAGCTTGGGTACAACGAGAGTCATCGCTACTTTGTTGACGGCGAAATCGCGGTCACCTCGAGAAGTCAAACCACAGGGCGCAACCTTCTCGTCGCCGCTCTTGGGCGCGGCGGGCGCGGCTTGTTTGCATTGAATGTCACCAACCCAAACACCTTCGATGGCTCGAACGTTCTGTGGGAGACCTCGCTGAGCGATCCGGAAATGGACGACATGGGACATGTTCTTGGCCGTCCGGTGGTGGCGCGCATGAAGGTGGATGGCTCGGACGTCTGGGTGGTTATCGTCGGGAACGGATACAACAGCGCGAACGCGCGAGCCGCTCTTTACATCATTAATCTCGAGACTGGCGCACTCATCCGCAGAATTGCTACCAGTGCGGGTGGTGACAACGGACTGGCTGCGCCCGGTGTGTTTGACTCTGATAACGACGGCTATATCGATCACGTGTACGCCGGTGACATGATGGGCAACGTTTGGAAGTTCGATCTCAGCAGTTCGAGCCCCAGCCTCTGGGGCGTGGCTTATGCAGGTCAGCCCTTGTATGTTGCGAAAGATGCCGCGGGCAACGCACAGCCCATCACAGCCCAACTTCGCCTCGTGCGCAACTTCGTCAATGCAGATGCCAACTTCGGTAAGTTGTTTGTGCATTTCGGAACCGGCAGCTATTTTCGAACAGGCGACAATGTCACGCCGCCCGCAGGCGCAGCTTCGCAATCATGGTACGGCTTGATCGACGATGGCGCGCCCATCACCACGGGTCGCAACGAGCTTGTGCCGCGCACCATGAGTTTGTCAGTGACTTTTGCTGGGCGAAATGTCCGCACGTTTTCGTCTGCATCGGCAAACGACATGGTTGGCAAGCGGGGCTTCTATATTGATCTGCCGCAACCGGAGCGCATCATCACCGCTTCCAATACCCTTCGGGCGGTCGAGCCGGCGTTGGTGGCCAGCATCATTCGTCCGCAGTTCGACGAGTGCGTGCCTGGCGGTACGGGTGTTGTCGCCGCGATCAATCCATTCACTGGGGCGGCCTTAACCCGGCCATTTTTCGATGTAAATGACAATGGCAGTTTCTTGGACGACACGGTGAATGGCGCATACATTGGCGCAGTCGATCTGGGCATTGGAATGCCGGGGGAGGCAATTTTGGTGGGTAATCAACTCGTCGTGGGCGGTTCAACTGGCACCATGGGGTCGATTAGGGTCAACCTTGGCTTGACGCCGGTGCGTGGCCGCCTGACATGGCGCGAAGTCGTTCGCGATTGATGGTTTTCGAAAAGCAAGTGATGAGGTGACTCTTCGCTTTAAGGTGTTGATGATGCAGAACCCAGATCCGATTCAACGCGCACGCTCGAGGGGTTTCACTCTGATCGAACTCATGATCACAGTAGCCATAGTGGCCATCCTCGCGGCTGTGGCGTACCCCAGTTACACCAGCCACGTGCAGAAGACGCGCCGTGCCGCCGCCGGCGCCTGTCTGACCGAACTGTCGCAATGGATGGAGCGCAACTACACCACCTGCTTGCGCTACAACGCGACCGGTGCGGGGTGCGGCACCGCCGTGACCAACGCGCAACTCCCTGCGCTGACCTGCCGCAACGATTTGGCAGGGGCCTATGTCTTTTCGTTCACGGCCAACCCCACCGCCTCGGCCTATGCACTGCAGGCCGTACCTCAGGGGCCCCAGGCGAGCGACACGCGTTGCGGGACCCTTACCCTCAACCAGACCGGCGCGAAGGGTGCCGCCGCAGCTACCCGCTGCTGGAACTAGCGTCCCTATCCGATTGCATCCGGATTCACACGTCGGTCGCGCGTCCGCATGAAGGCGGCCACGTCGTCGAGCCGGGCCCCGGCGATGGCCTAGGCGATGGCCTAGGCGCTGGCCGCCAGCCGCACCCACTTCATCCATCCCTTGGCCGCCAGGCGTCGGCCGCTCTCCTGTGCATGGAGCAGGACCGCTGCGCGCGCTTGCTCGCCAAAGCTGGCATCAAACCCGACTGGCCTGCCTCCCCCGAAATGGGGGGAGGCCTCGGGTTTCGGAGGCTTGCCGGGCGCCGGGCGCCTGTGGATGATGCGTGAATGCCCGGCACCCGCCCACCCACGAGCCCGCCGCTCTCCCCATGCTGATCGCCCAGGTGTCCGACCTGCACGTCTGCGCGCCGGGCCAACTGGCCAACGGCGTGGTCGACACCAACGCCATGGCGCGCGCCGGCCTGGAGGCCGTAGCGGCGCTGCAACCCCGGCCCGACGCGCTGCTGCTCTCCGGCGACCTGGTGGAAGCTGGCGGCGCCGCGTCCTACGCCCACCTGCTGGAACTGCTCGCGCCCATCGACCTGCCCCTGTACCCCGTGGCGGGCAACCACGACGAGCGCGAGGCCCTCGCCGAGGCCTTCGGTGGCCGCGCCGGCCCGCACACCGCCCGCCTGCCGGGCTTCTGGCAGTACGCGGCCAGCCTGGGCCCGCTGCGCCTGCTGGTGCTCGACACCGTGGTGCCGCGCCAGGGCCACGGCGCCTTGTGCGCGCGCCGGCTCGACTGGCTCGACCAGCGCCTGGCCGAGGACGCCACGCCCACTGTCGTTGCCATGCACCACCCGCCGTTCGCCACCGGCATCGGCCACATGGACGCCATGGGCCTGCTGGACGGCGCCGAGGCGCTGGAGGCGATCGTGCGGCGGCACGGCCAGGTGCAGGTCATCCTGTGCGGCCATCTGCACCGCAGTATCCAGGTGCGCTTCGGCGGCACGGTGGCCAGCGTCTGCCCCAGCACGGCGCATCAGATCGCGCTCAATTTGCTGCAGTCGTCGGCCGATGGATACGTCATGGAACCCCCCGCCTTCCAACTCCACCTGTGGCACGGTGGCCGGCTCGTGAGCCATACCGTGCCGATCGGCGACTTCGGCGGCACGCAGCCCTTTGCCTGAGGCGCCCGCCATGGACGCCGAAGCCCCGCTGCCGTACCAGGAGCTGTTCCGGCTCTCGCCCGTGGCCGCCTGTGTCACGCGCGTGAGCGACGGCCTGGTGATCGACGTCAACGCGGCCTGGGAGGCGCTGTCGGGCATCGCCCGGCGCGACGCGATCGGGCGCACCACGGTGGAGCTCGGCCACTGGAACGACGAGGCCGAGCGCACGGCCGCGCTGGCCCTGGTGCCGGGCACGCTGGCGCCCACGGTGGTGCGCTTCAAGGGGGGTGACCCGCACCTCGTGCGCATGCACGCGGTGCAGCTGCCCGTGACGGATGAGCGGCCCGAGGCCCTGCTGTTGGTGCAGATCACCCAGGCCGACCGCGAGGTGCTGGCCGAGGCGGCGCGCGAGCAGACCGCCCAGGCCCTGCGCGCCACCAACCTGGAGCTGCAGCAGCGCGTGGAGCTGCACAGCGTGATGGAGAGCACCGCCCACCTGGGCCACTGGACGAACGCCGAGGACGACGAGGAGGTCTTCTGGTCGCCGGGCCTGTTCGCCATCACCGGACGGCCGCGCAGCCAGCGCCTGACCCGCGCCGAGGTGCGCGCCGGCATCCACCCGGACGACCGCGCCGCCTGGCTGGCCGCGCGCGAGCGCCGCGACGGCCGCGAACTGGCCTTCCGCTGGCTGCACCCCGATGGCCAAGTGCGCTGGTTCCGCACGCGCATGGGGCTGACCCTGGTCAAGGGCAACCCGCAGACCGACTTCGGCGTGGTGCAGGACATCACCACCGAGCGCGAGGCCAGCGAGCGGCTGGCCGAGCAACTGCGGCTGCTGCAGAACATCGCCGCGCGCGTGCCGGGCATCTTCTACCAGGCCCGCCTCACGCCCGACGGGCGCACCGCGCTCGGCTACATCAACGAGGCCGTGCGCGAGCTGTTCGACGAGGACGCCGCCGCGCTCATGCGCGAGCCGCGCAAGCTGTTCCAGGTGCTGCACCCCGAGGACCGGGCGCGCGTGATCGCCACGCTGGCCTACTCGGCGCAACACCTGCTGCCTTGGCGCGAAACCTACCGCGTGCTGCTGCCCACGCTGGGCCTGCGCTGGCTCAGCCTGGACAGCACGCCGCAGCGCGAGCCCGACGGCAGCGTGGTCTGGCACGGCCTGGCCACCGACGTGACCGAGGCGCGCCAGGAAGCGCTGCGCCGCGAACGCGTCAACCGCATGCTCTCGGCTATCACGCAGGCGCAGTCGGTGTTCATTGAGGCCGAGGACAAGCGCCGCGCCTTCGAGGGCCTGCTCGACGCCTTTCTCGGCGTCACCGACAGCACCTACGGCTTTCTGGGCGAGGTGCAGTACGACGACCGGGACCAGCCCTATCTGCGCACGCACGCCATGACCGATATCTCGTGGGACGAGGCCTCGCGCCTGGCCTTCGCGGCGCACGCGGATGCCGGCATGGAGTTCCGCAACCTGAACACCCTGTTCGGGCACGCGCTGCGCACCGGGGAAACCGTGATCGCCAACGACCCGGCCCACGACCCGCGTGCGGCGGGCATGCCCGGCGGGCATCCGGCGCTCAACGCCTTCCTGGGCATTCCGCTGGCCGTGGGCGAGCGCCTGGTGGCCATGGTGGGCCTGGCCAACCAGCCCGGTGGCTACGGCGCCGACGACGTCGCTTTTCTTCAGCCCTTGCTGGGCGCGCTGCGCCAGCTCGTGCTGGCCTGGCGCCACCACGGGGAGCGCCTGCGCACCAGCGCCCAACTGCAGGCCACCGGCGCCCTGTTGGCCGAGAAAAGTGCCGCGCTGCAGGTCACGCTGGACAGCATCACCCAGGGTCTGGTGAAGATCGACACCGAGGGCCGCGTGAGCGTCTACAACCGGCGCTTCCTGGAGCTGCTGGACCTGCCCGACGAGATGATGCGCGAGCGCCCGCTGCACGACGATGTGGTGGTCTACCAGGCCCGGCGCGGCGACTTCGGGCCCGAGTTCAACTGGGTCGAGCCGCGCGCGCGCAGCTACGTGGCGCTCGACCCGCGCGCCGACCTGCCCGAGCAGTACTGGCGCCGCACGCGCGAGGGCCGCACGCTGGAGATCCACACCTTCCGCTTTCCCGAAGGCGGCCTGGTGCGCACCTACGCCGACGTCACCTCCTACATCGAGGCCCAGGAAGCGCTGCGCGGCGAGCGCCAGCGCCTGGCCTGGGTGCTGGAGGCCACGCGGCCCGGCATCTGGGAAACCAACCTGGCCGACGGCAGCATGAGCATCAACGACCGCTGGGCCGAGATGCTGGGTTACGCGCGCGCCGAGCTCGAGCCCGTGAACCATGCGACCTGGTCCTCGCGCGTGCACCCCGAGGACCTGCCGCGCGCCATCGAGGCGCGCGAGCGCCACACCTCGGGGCTCTTGCCGTACTACGAATGCGACCTGCGCCTGCGCCACAAGGACGGCCACTGGGTCTGGGTGAACTCGCGCGGGCGCGTGCACCAGCGCGACGCCGAGGACCGTGCGCTCTATATGTCGGGCACGCACCTGGACATCAGCGAGCGCGTGGCCGCGCAGGAACAGATCCGCGCCCTCAACGCCGGCCTGGAGCAGCGCGTGCGCGAGCGCACCGCCGAACTGGAGCGCTCCATGCGCGACATGGAGGCCATCTCGTACTCCATCGCGCACGACCTGCGCGCGCCACTGCGTTCGGTCAACGGCTTCGCGCAGATCCTGGCCGAGGAGGAGTCGCAGCGACTGAGCGAGAGCGGGCGCGAGATGTTCCTGCGCATTTCGCGCTCGGCGCGCAACATGGGGCAGATGATCACCGACATGCTGGAGCTGCTGCGCGTGGTGCAGGTGGAACTGGAGCCCCGGCCGGTGGACATGACCGCGCTGGCCCACGCCGTGGCCGAGTCGCTGGGGCCGCAGGCGCCGCAGCTGCCCATCGAGGTGGGCGAGCTGCCCGAGGCCCTGGGCGATGCCACCCTCCTGCGTCAGGTGCTGAGCAACCTGGTGGACAACGCCATGAAGTACTCGCGCCAGCAGGCGGAGCCGCGCGTGTGGCTGGGCCATGACCCAGCCCTGCACGCCTACTTCGTGCGCGACAACGGCATGGGCTTCGACATGGCGCGCGCGGCCAAGCTGTTCGGCCTGTTCCAGCGCCTGCACGCCAACAGCGAGGTGCCGGGCATGGGGGTCGGGTTGGCCATCGTCCAGCGCATCGTCGAGCGGCACGGCGGCCGTGTCTGGGCCGAATCGGCGCCGGGGCAGGGCGCCACGTTCTGGTTCAGCCTGCCCCGGGCCTGAGGCTCACTCGCGCTCGGCGGGGTCCTCGGTGTCCGGCGCCGCGTCCGCCTCGGGGGCGGCGGGCTTGCCCACCGTCTTGCGCGCCGCCGCGCGGGCCTGGCGCACCGCGGCCTTGTCGCCCGCGCTGGCGAACTTGCTGTACTTGCCCGTCAGGGCCACCAGTTGGCCATAGACCCGGGGGTTGGCTGCCAGGCATTCCTTCTGCTCCAGGAAGTCCGGCTCGCCGGTGAAGTTGCCGATCAGGCCGCCGGCCTCGGTCACCAGCAGCGCGCCCGCCGCCACGTCCCAGGGCGACAGGCCCATCTCGAAGAAGCCGTCGGAAAAGCCGGCGGCCACGTAGGCCAGGTCCAGCGCGGCCGAGCCCGGGCGGCGCACGCCAGCCACCTTGGGCATGACCTCGCCCAGCATCTGCATGTAGGTCTGGAAGGCGTCGCCCGGGCGGAACGGGAAGCCCGTGGACAGCAGGCAGTCGCGCAGCGAGGTGCGCTTGGCCACGCGGATGCGGCGCTCGTTCAGGTAGGCGCCGCGCCCCCGCGTGGCGCAGAACAGGTCGTTTCGGGAGGGGTCGTACACCACGGCCTGCTCGATGCGGTTGCCCACCATGAGCGCGATGCTCACGCAGTAGACGGGAAAGCCGTGGATGAAGTTGGTGGTGCCGTCCAGCGGATCGATGATCCACACGTGGTCCTTTTCGCGGCCCTTGCCGGGCTGCTGGCCGGACTCCTCGGCCCAGATTCCGTGGCCGGGGTAGGCGGTTTTCAGGGTCTCGATGATCGCGGCCTCGGCCGCGTGGTCGATCTCGGTGACGAAATCGTTGGTCTGCTTGGCCGTCACCCGCACGGCTTCAACGTCGAGCGCGGCGCGGTTGATGATGGCGCCGGCGGCGCGCGCGGCCTTGATGGCCACGTTGAGCATGGGGTGGTAGCTGGACGACATGGATTGTGACCTTCGCGCCGGGGCGCAACGGTGAAGAGCAGGGGGTGGGGGCGCGCCGGGCCCGGCGATGCGGGCGGCGACAATGGCGGGCGATTTTACTAGGCCGGCGCCCAACGCCGTTCCCCGCATGAAAACCCGCTTCGTCCTGATCGAAACCAGCCACGCCGGCAACGTCGGCGGCGCCGCGCGCGCCCTCAAGGTCATGGGCTTCGACGAACTGGTGCTGGTTCGCCCGCGCTGGCCCAATGTGCTGCGCAAGGAGGAGACCATCCAGCGCGCCAGCGGCGCCACCGACGTGCTGGCCAAGACGCGCGTGGTCGACACGCTGGACGAAGCCCTGGACGGCATCACCCACCTGTGCGCCACCGCCATGACGCCGCGCGACTTCGGCCCGCCCACGCGGGCCCCGCGCGAGCACTTCGCCGCCCTGTTGGCCGAGCCCGCGCCGCCGTCCGGCGTGGCCTTCCTGTTCGGCAGCGAGCGCTTCGGCATGGCCAACGAGGACGTCTACCGTTGCCACGCGGCCCTGTCCATTCCCACCGCGCCGGGCTATGGCTCGCTCAACCTGGCGGCCGCGGTGCAGCTCATCGCCTACGACTGGCGCCAGGCCCTGGGGGGCTTCGCGGTCGACTCGCCCGTGGCCGCGCGCCCGGGAGCCGACGCGGCGGCCGTGGCCGGCATGCTGGAGCACCTGCAGCAGGCCCTGGTGGCGGTGGACTTCCTGGACCCGGCCGCGCCCAAGAAGCTGATGCCGCGCCTGCAACAACTCTTCAACCGCGCGCAACCCACCGACGAAGAAGTCCACATTCTTCGCGGTGTTGCCCGCGCCATGCTGCAGACCGCCGAGCGCGCGAAACGCTAGACTGCACGGCCCTGATACAGCCCGTCTCATGTTCGACCGCCTCCGCTCCGACGTCCAATGCATCCTTGAGCGCGACCCGGCCGCGCGCAGCACCTTCGAAGTGCTGACGTGTTACCCGGGCCTGCACGCCGTGGTGCTGCACCGCCTGGCGCATGGCTGCTGGAACCGTGGCTTCAAGTGGCTGGGGCGCTTCATCTCGCACCTGGGCCGCTTCTTCACCGGCATCGAAATCCACCCGGGCGCGAAGATCGGCGAGCGGGTGTTCTTCGACCACGCCATGGGCACGGTGGTGGGCGAGACGGCCGAGATCGGCGACGGCTGCACCATCTACCAGGGCGTCACCCTGGGCGGCACCTCGCTGTACAAGGGCACCAAGCGCCACCCCACGCTGGGCCGCGACGTGGTGGTGAGCGCGGGCGCCAAGGTGCTGGGTGGCTTCGAGGTCGGCGACGGCGCCAAGATCGGCAGCAACGCGGTGGTGATCAAGCCCGTGCCCGCGGGCGCCACGGCCGTGGGCATTCCGGCCCGCATCATCCCCAGCAAGAAGGGCGAGAGCGCCGACGTGACCGAAGACGCCAAGCCCAAGTTCTCGGCCTACGGCATCACCCAGGAAGACGACCCGCTGTCGCAGGCCATGCGCAGCCTGATCGACAGCACCGCCAGCCAGGAGCACCAGATCGCGCTGCTGTGGCAGGCGATCGAGAAACTGGCCGAGGCGCGCGAGCGCGACTGCGTGCCCCGGGACGCCCAGCGCGAAGAGCACTTCCAGGCCGACAAGCTCAACCAGCTGGTGGGCAAGTGAGGTCCTGAGCCTGTGGCGCCGCGGCACCGGTATTTGCCGGGCCGCAGCCACCGTTCCCGGGGGGAAGACGGCCGTCCGGCCGGCGAAGGGGGGTCAGTGGTGGTGGCCGTGCGCGCCGTGCGCGTGGCCGTGCTGGATTTCCTCGGGCGAGGCCGCGCGCACGTCCAGCACCTTCAGGGTGATGGTCAGGTCTTCGCCCGCGAGCGGGTGGTTGCCGTCGAGGTGCACGGTGTCACCCTTGATCTTCTTGACGGTGAACAGGTGGCGCCGGCCCTGCTCGTCGGAGCCTTCCAGCTGGCCGCCGACCTTGATGCCGGGCGGGAACTGCGTCTTCGGGATGCTGGTGACCAGGGATTCGTCGCGTTCGCCGAAGGCCAGCGAGGGCTGCAGGGTGACGGTGGTGCCGAAGCCCTTTTCCTGTCCCTCCAGCGCCACCTCGATGCCGTGCAGCGTGTTGCCGTAGCCGCCGTGCAGGTAGGCGCGCGCGGTCTTGCCTTCGTCCAGCACCTTGCCTTGGGCGTTCTGGATGCGCGCGGTGACGGTGACGACGGTGTCTTTTTCGATTTTCATGGCGGGTTCCTCGGGTGGTGGCTTCAGCGGGCGGGGCGCACCGCGTTCTTCGGGCGCCAGGCCTTGATCACTTCGTCGTGCGTTTCGATGTACGGGCCGCCGATGAGGTCGATGCAGTAGGGCACGGCCGAGAAGATGCCGTTGACGCGCACCGAGCCGTCGGCGTTCTTCGCGCCTTCCAGCGTTTCGGCGATGGCCTTGGGCTGGCCGGGCAGGTTGATGATCAGCGATTCGTCGCGGATGACGGCGACCTGGCGCGAGAGGATGGCCGTGGGCACGAAGGCCAGGCTCACCTGGCGCATCTGCTCGCCGAAGCCCGGCATCTCCTTGTGCGCCACGGCCAGCGTGGCCTCGGGCGTCACGTCGCGCTTGGCCGGGCCGGTGCCGCCGGTGGTGAGCACCAGCGCGCAGCCCAGGTCCACCAGCTCGATGAGCGTCTCGCTGATACGCGCCTGTTCGTCGGGGATGAGGCGGGCCTCGAAAGTGATGGGGTTCTTCAGTGCGCGCGTCAGCCAGTCCTGCAGCGCGGGCAGGCCCTGGTCCTGGTAGACGCCGCTGCTGGCGCGGTCGCTGATGGAGACGATGCCGATGCGCACCGGGTCGTGCGCGGGAGAGGGTTCGCTCATGCTGGGTCGCCGGGTTCGTCGCCTTCGCCGCGCGCCAGCGCGGCCTTGACGTGTTGGAAGATCTCTCGGTAGGCCTTGCCATGGCGCTGCGCCTCGCCGGGCCGTTCCTTCACGGCCTGCGCGTCCTTGCGGGCCTGGCGGATGAGGGTGCGCAGCTGCTGCACGTCGGCCCCGGCGTCCTGGGCCAGCCAGTCGGTGAGGGCGCCGTCGTCGGCGATCAGGCGGTCGCGCCACTGTTCGGCCTGGTGCAGCTGCAGCGTGGCCTCGGCCGAGGGCCGCTGCTGCTCCTCGATGGCGGCCTCGATGGCGGCGATGGTCTCGTCGGGCAGCTTGCGCATGAGCTTGCCGATGTACTGCATCTGCCGGCGCCGGCCCTCGAAGTTGGTGATGCGCCGCGCCTCGGCCAGCGAATCGACCAGGCGGTCGTCCAGGCCCAGGCGGTTGAACAGGTCGCCGCGCAGCGTGAGCAGCTGCTCGCCCAGGTTCTGCAGGCGATCGCTGAGCTTCTTCAGGTCGGTCTTGCTCAGTTCGCCGCCCTTGGCGTCGCGCTTGAGCTCCTGGTCGAGCTCGCTGCCCTCGGCAACAAAGTGGCCGCGAACGAAATAGCCTCGGGTGGGTTTGCGCGACATGGGGAAGGGATGGGGCTTGTGCGGGGCGGCGGACGTCTCGCAAAGGGGCCCGTATCATAGCGGCCGCCATGTCCAAGACCGCCTCGAACACCCCCTTGCCCGGATTCCAGTACAGCCGCCACCAGTTCGAGGAACTGGTCGATCTGGCCCTGGGCCACGCCAAATCCCTGGGCGCGGCCGACGCCGCGGCCGAAGTTTCCGAGGGCGCGGGCCTGAGCGTGTCGGTGCGCAAGGGCGAGCTGGAAAACGTCGAGCGCAACCGCGACAAGTCCCTGGGCGTCACGGTTTACCTGGGCCGCCGCCGCGGCAACGCCAGCACCTCCGACTTCTCCGCCGCCGCCGTGCGCCAGACCGTACAGGCCGCCTACGACATCGCCCGCTTCACCGCCGAAGACCCCGTGGCGGGCCTGCCCGACGCGCAGGACGTGGCCTCTCGGGCCGACCGCGCGCGCGACCTGGACCTCTTCCACCCCTGGGCCGTCACCTCGGAGCAGGCCGCCGAACTGGCCCTGGCCTGCGAGGCCGCGGCCTTTGCCACCAGCAAGAAGATCACCAACAGCGAAGGCGCCAGCGTCTCGGCGCAGCAGTCGCACTTCTTCGGCGCGCACCTGCGTGGCGGCGAGCGCGGCGGCGACGGCACCTTCAGCGGCGGCTACGCCAGCTCGCGCCACAGCCTGTCGGTGGCGCCCATCGCCGGCAAGGGCGCGCAGATGCAGCGCGACTACTGGTACAGCTCCATGCGCGCGCCGCAGGACCTGGCCACGCCCGAGGCCGTGGGCCGTTACGCCGCCGAGCGCGCGCTCTCGCGCCTGCGCGCGCGAAAGATCGCCACCACCGAGTGCCCGGTGCTGTTCGAATCGCCCCTGGCCGCCGGCCTGCTGGGCGCCTATGTGCAGGCCACCAGCGGCGGCGCGCTGTACCGCAAGACCAGCTTCCTGGCCGACAGCCTGGGCAAGCCGGCCATGGCCGCTCACCTGGACATCGACGAGGACCCCTTCGTGCGCGGCGGCAAGGGCAGCTCGCCGTTCGACGACGAGGGCGTGCGCACCGCGCCCCGCCGCGTGGTCGAGGGGGGTGTGGTGCAGGGCTATTTCCTGTCCACCTACTCGGCGCGCAAGCTGGGCATGCGCACCACCGGCAACGCGGGCGGGTCGCACAACCTCACGCTGACCAGCCGGCGCACGAAGGCGGGCGACGACCTCGACGCCATGCTCAGGAAGCTGGGCCGTGGCCTGTTCGTCACCGAGCTCATGGGCCAGGGCGTCAACCCCGTCACGGGCGACTACTCGCGCGGCGCCGCGGGCTACTGGGTCGAGGACGGCGTGATCGCCTACCCGGTGCAGGAGATCACCATCGCCGGCAACCTCAAGGACATGCTCATGGGCGTCGAGGCCGTGGGCGCGGACGCCTACAACTACGGCGCCAAGACGGTGGGATCGGTGCTGGTGAACCGCATGAAGGTCGCCGGCAGTTGATGCCAGCGGCGGCGGGCGCCGCCTGGGCGCCGCGCCCGCGGCTTATCCCGCCAGCGCCGCCTTCACCGCCGCCGACACCTGCCCCATGTCGGCCTTGCCCGCCAGGCGCGTTTTCACCGCGCCCATGACCTTGCCCATGTCGCCCGGTCCCTTGGCGCCCAGTTCCGCCACGATGGCCTTTACCTCGGCCGCCACGGCCTCGGCCGACAGGCGCTCGGGCAGGTAGGCCTGCAGCACGGTCAGCTCGGCGGCTTCCTTGGCCGCCAGGTCGGGGCGATTGCCCTGTTCGAAGGCGGCGATGGAGTCCTTGCGCTGCTTGACCATCTTGTCGATCACGCCCACCACGGCGGCGTCGTCGAGTTCGATGCGCTCGTCCACTTCCTTCTGCTTGATCGCCGCCGTCAGCAGGCGGATGGTGGCCAGGCGCTCGGTTTCCTTGGCGCGCATGGCGGCTTTCATGTCGTCGGTGATGCGGGCTTTGAGGCTCATGGTGTCGCTCCGGTGGCGCTGCCGGCAGGCGCAGCGCAGGAAAGAGGGAAGGGGAAACGAAAAAGCCCGCTCTAGCGTCCTGGAGCGGGCTTTCGGTGCCGGACGGACCGGCTTCGTTCAGTACAGCTTCTTGGGCAGCTGCATGGAACGAACGCGCTTGAAATGGCGCTTGACCGCGGCGGCTTTCTTGCGCTTGCGCTCGGCGGTGGGCTTCTCGTAGAACTCGCGGGCGCGGAGGTCGGTCAGCAGGCCGAGTTTTTCAATGGTGCGCTTGAAGCGACGCAGAGCCACGTCGAAGGGCTCGTTGTCTTTGACACGGATGGTGGTCATGTATCGATCGATTCCTGAATATGCGGCCAGAGGATGGCGGGGAAGATCAGGCCCGGCCTTCTTGGCTGCGAGGTGTCCCGTCTGAAACTAGTATTGGCCGACGGGAATTTGCCAGCAAAGCCCGCGATTATAGACGTTTCTACAGCGCTCGCTACCCGGGTCGACCCGCCGCCGGGCCGTCTCCAGGCCGATCAGCCCCCGCGGGCGGGCAGCGACCCGCGCAGCGGTGGGGCGTGGGGGCCCACGCTCAGAGCGCCTGGGCGCAGGCGTGGGCCGAGGCCCAGGCCCACTGGAAGTTGTACCCGCCGAGCCAGCCGGTCACGTCCACCACCTCGCCGATGAAGAACAGCCCGGCCTGGCGCGATTCCAGGGTCTGCTGGGACAGCTCGTGGGTGTCCACCCCGCCGCGCATGACCTCGGCCTTGCGCCAGCCCTCGGTGCCGGTGGGCACCAGCTCCCAGCGCTGCAGGCGCTCGGCCAGGCGGGCCAGGGCGCGGTCGGCGGTTTCCATCACGGGGCGCTGCCAGTCGCCGTCCTGGGCGGCCCAGGCGTCGGCCAGGCGGGCGGGCACCCACTGGGCCAGTTCGTTGGCCAGCCGCTTGCGCGATCGGCGCTTGGCTTCGCTCAGGGCCGCGCCCAGGTCGGTGTCGGGCGCCAGGTTCAGGCGGATCGGCGCACCGGCCTGCCAGTAGCTGGAGATCTGCAGCACCGCCGGGCCCGACAGGCCGCGGTGGGTGAAGAGCAGGTCTTCGTCGAAGGCCATGCGGTCTTTCTTGCCGCCGGTCTCGATGCGCACCGGCAGCGCGAGCCCGGCCAGGCCCGCGTAGGGCGCCCAGGCGGCGCCGTCGAAGGTCAGCGGCACCAGGGCGGGGCGCGGTTCGACCACGCGCAGCCCGAACTGGGCCGCCAGGCGCAGGCCGAAGTCGCTGGCGCCGATCTGCGGGACGGGCAGGCCACCGGTGGCCACCACCAGCTTCGGGGCACGCACCGGGCCGCGGTCGGTGTCCAGCGCGTAGGCGCCGTCGCCGTCCTGCCGCACGGCCCGCACGGCGCAGGGCTGCCAGCGGTCGACGCCGCCGGCCTCGCACTCGCGCAGCAGCACCTGGATCAGGTCGTCGGCCGAGCGGTCGCAGAACAGCTGGCCCCTGTGCTTTTCGTGCCAGGCGACGCCGTGGCGCTGCAGCAGGCCGATGAAGTCGGTGGGGGTGTAGCGCGAGAGCGCCGAGCGGCAGAAGTTCGGGTTCTCGCCCACGAAGTGCTTCTGCGGCGCGCGCGGGTCGAGGTCGCGGTTGGTGAAGTTGGCGCGCCCGCCGCCGGAGATGCGGATCTTCTCGGCGATCTTGGGGCTGTGGTCGATCAGCAGCACGCGCCGCCCGCGCTGGCCGGCGATGCCGGCGCAGAACAGGCCGGCGGCGCCGGCGCCGACGATGATGGCGTCGAAGGTTTGCACGCGCGGCAGTGTAGCCAGCGCGCGCGGCGCTTCCCGCGCTTCAGGCGGCGCGGCTGGCCGGCTCGGGCCGCGCCAGCGAGGCCAGGCCGCGCAGCACGTCGCCCACCACGATCACCGAGGGGCTGCCCAGGCCCTCGCGCCGCAGGCAGCCGCACAGGTCGTCCAGGGTGCCGATCGCGTGGCGCTGCTGCGGCAGGCTGGCGTGCTGCACCACCGCCAGCGGCGTGTCGCCCGGCAGGCCGGCGAGCAGGCCTTGCTCGATCTGCGCCGCGCCGCTCACGCCCATGTAGATGACCAGGGTGAGCTTGGCGTCGCGCGCGGTGGCGGCCAGGGCGGGCCAATCGGTGCCGGCGTCGCCGGGCTTGGCGTGGCCGGTGATGAAGACCACGCCGTGCGCGTGATCGCGGTGCGTGAGCGGCACGCCCAGCGCGGTGACCGCCGCCAGCCCCGAGGTGATGCCGTTGACCACGCGCACCGCGACGCCCTCGGCCTGCAGGTGCTCGATCTCCTCGCCGCCGCGGCCGAAGACGAAGGGGTCGCCGCCCTTGAGGCGCACCACCACCTCGCCCTCGCGCGCGGCCATCAGCATGAGCTTGTCGATGAAGGCCTGCGGTGTGCTGCGGCAGCCGCCGCGCTTGCCCACGCGCACGATGCGCGCCTGCGGGCTGGCGTGTTCCAGCACCGCTTCGTTGACGAGGTCGTCCACCAGCAGCACGGTGGCCGCGCCGATGGCGCGCACCGCCTTGAGCGTGAGCAGTTCCGGGTCGCCCGGGCCGGCGCCCACGAGCGTGACGGTGCCGGGCAGGAAATCAGGCGGTGGTGCGTTCATCGGCGTGGATCTCGGCAAGGATGCAGTCGGCCTGGCGCGCGATGGGCGCGGGCAGGGGGGCCTGGCCGTCGAGCACGGCGCGGGTGTAGGCGGCGGTGGCGGCCGGGTCGATGGCCGGCAGCTCGGGCAGTTGCGCGAGCGGGCCGTCCTGGGCGGCGATGCGCTCGATGCGCTGGCCGTCGCGCAACGCCTCGATGCGCGGCTGGCGGCGGGCGTCGGCCACGGGCTCGCCCTCGGTGCCGCGCAGCAGCAGCGCGTGCGCGCCGGTGAGCGCGAAGGTGGCGGCCATGCTGACGACGTATTCGGGGTGGGTGTGGCTGCCCACGATCAGCGCGGGCCCGTGCACCGGGTTCATGAGTTTGACCAGGCTGTGGCCCGGGTTGCGCAGGCCCACGCTGCGGCGCACGTCCAGCAGGCGCTTGAGGCCGGGCAGCAGGGCCTCGGTGGGCACGAAGGCGCAGGCGCCGGGCGCGATGGCCTGGGCCGGCGCGGCCGGCGCCACGCCCAGCGCGGCGAACACCGCCTCGGCGGTGACCCGCCGGTCTTCGGTGGCGGTGCCGTGCACCAGCACCGCCGCGCCCCGGCGCGCCAGCAGTAGGGCCAGCAGCGGCGTGAGCAGCGGCAGCTTGCGCGCGCCGTTGTAGCTGGGCAGCACCACGATGGGCCGGCTGTTGCCCGGCACGCGGCGCAGGCGCGCGTGCGTGGCGTCGAGGAAGCCGGCCATCTCCTCGGGCGTTTCGCCCTTGATGCGCATGGCCAGGCAGAAGCCGCCCAGTTCGAGGTCGCTCACGGCCCCGTCGAGCACCTGGCCCATCAGGTCGGCGGCCTGCGCGCGCGTCAGCGCCCGCGCGCCGTCTTTGCCGCGGCCGATCTCCTTGATGTACTGGCTGATGCCCATGGTCGGGGGATTGTCTGGCAGGCTTGATGACTTGTCGTTATATGAAGGCCTTCCATGCCCAGAGCAGGAATCAGGCCGGCGCGGTGTCGCGCTCGCGCACCAGGCGACGCAGCTCGGGCAGGCAGGAGCCGCATTGGGTGCCGCAGCGCAGTTGGGTCTGCAGCTGGGCCAGGCGTTCCTCGTCGTTGCCCGGGGTGTCGCCCATGCGCGCCAGGCAGGCGCGGATGGCGCTGTCGCTGACGTTGAGGCAGGTGCAGACCTGCCGCCCGCGCGGGGCCTCGGCCACCGGGGCGTGGCCGCCGGGCATCAGCAGGCGCCGGCCGTAGGCGTCGGCGGGCCGGTCGTCCTGCAGCAGGGGCTTGAGCCAGGCCTCGGCGCGGGTGTCGCCGGCCAGCAGCACGGCGTCCAGCCGCTGGCCCTGGTCGTCCGTGCGGCGCAGGCGCGCGGCGCGGCGCTGGCCCAGGCGGCGGTCGGCATAGCGCAGGGTCTCGGGCGTGTCCAGGCCCAGCAGGGTTTCCAGGCGGTCCAGCAGCGCGGGCGGCGCCGGCCCGTGCGCGGCGGCGCGAAACAGCAGGCCGGTGCGCTCCCGTCCGAAGGGCACGCAGCTGGCGAACGGGAATTCGGCCATCAGGGCGCGCAGCGTGGCCTGCGTGGCCAGGGCGCGTTCCTCGGGCAGCCAGGCCAGGGCCAGCAGGGTCCAGGGCAGTTCGGCCTTGAGTACCTTCACCGCCGCGTGCTTGAGCTCGGGCTGCTGGGAGCCGGGGCAGCGGGCCGAGGTGGTGAGGGCGTTGACGCCGGCCAGCGGCTCGCCGGCGCTGCTGCGCCCGCCCAGGTACTCGGGGCCCCAGTGCATGGCGATGAAGGCCTGGGCCGGCGCGACCTGCCCGCTGGCCTGGGCGGGCAGCACGAGGCTGCCGCGCCGGCTGGTGACGTGCACCAGCTCGCCGTCGCGCAAGGCCAGGCGCTGCATGTCGCCCGCGTTCAGCTGCACGGCCGGCTCGGCCACGTGGCCGAACAGGCGGCCCAGGGTGCCGGTGCGGCCCATGCCGTGCCACTGGTCGCGCAGGCGGCCGGTGGTGAGCGAGAAGGGGTAGCGCGGTTCGCGTGGCTCGGCCAGCGGCCGGTGGGGCAGGGCGGCGAAGCGGGCGCGGCCGTCGGGGGTGGGGAAGACGCCGTCGCCGTAGAGGCGCGCCTTTCCTTGCGTGTCGCCTTCGCGCAGCGGCCACTGTTGGGGGCCGTCCCGGTCGAGCTGGGCGTAGCTCAGGCCGGTGATGTCCAGGTCGCGCCCGCGCGTGGACTCGCGGTGCTCCCGCCAGAGGGCTTCGGGCGTCTCGTGGGGAAAGAGCGCATGGCCCGGGCGCAGGCGGCGGGCGAAGTCGACCACGATGCGCCAGTCGTGTCGCGCCTCGCCGGGCGGCGGCACGGCCGCGCGCACGCGGCTGATGCGCCGCTCGCTGTTGGTGACGGTGCCGTCCTTCTCGCCCCAGGTGGTGGCGGGCAGCAGCAGGTCGGCGAAGCCGGCGGTGGCGGTGGTGGCGAAGGCCTCTTGCAGCACCACGAACTCGGCGCGCTGCAGGGCGCGGCGCACGGTGCGCTGGTCGGGCATGGACTGCGCCGGGTTGGTGCACGCGATCCACAGGGCTTTCACGGCGCCGTCGGCGGCGGCCTCGAACAGCTCCACGGCGCTGAGCCCGGGTTTTTCCGGCACCGAGGGAATGCCCCACAGCGCGGCCACCTCGGCGCGGTGCGCGGGGTTGGCCAGGTCGCGGTGCGCCGAGAGCAGGTTGGCCAGGCCGCCCACCTCGCGCCCGCCCATGGCGTTGGGCTGGCCCGTCAGGCTGAACGGCCCGGCGCCCGGCCGGCCGATCTGGCCGGTGGCCAGGTGCAGGTTGATCAGGCCGGCGTTCTTGGCGGTGCCGCTGCTGCTCTGGTTGAGGCCCTGGCAGTACAGGCTGAGCGTGGCGCCGCGGGCTTGCGGGTCGCCGCTGGCGCCGGTGGCGAACCAGCGCGCGGCGGTGATCAGGTCGTGCACCTCCAGGCCGCAGGCCTGGGCCACGCGCGCCGGCGTGCAGTCGCGCACCAGGGCCTCCAGGGCCTCGAAGCCGCGCGTGTGGGCCGCGATGTAGGCGGTGTCGGTCCAGCCTTCCCGCAGCATGAGGTGCAGCAGGCCGTGGAACAGCAGCGTGTCGCTGCCGGGCTGCAGCGGCAGGTGCAGGTCGGCCGCCTCGGCGGTGTCGGTGCGGCGCGGGTCGGCCACGATCAGCTTCATGCCGGGGCGCGCGCGGCGCGCGTCTTCCAGGCGGCGGAACAGCACCGGGTGCGCGTAGGCGGTGTTGCTGCCGGCGATGAACACGCAGCCGGCGTGGTCCAGGTCCTCGTAGCAGGTCGGTGGCGCGTCGGCGCCCAGGGTGAGCTTGTAGCCGGCGACGGCGCTGCTCATGCACAGGCGCGAGTTGGTGTCGATGTTGTTGGTGCCGATCAGCCCCTTGGCGAGCTTGTTGAAGGCGTAGTAGTCCTCGGTGAGCAGCTGGCCGCTGATGTAGAAGCCCACCGCGTCGGGGCCGTGCGTGGCGATGGCGCCGTTGAAGCGGCGCGCGGCCAGATCCAGGGCCTCGTCCCAGGTGGTGCGCTGCGGCGCGGCGCCGCGCGCGGCACGGACCTGGGGGTGCAGCAGGCGCGTCTGGCGTGCCACGTGGGGGGCGGCGGTGAGGTGCAGGGTCTGGCCCTTGCTGCACAGGCGCCCGGCGTTGGCCGGGTGCGCGGGGTCGCCGCGCACGCCGGTGATGCGATCGCCCTCGCTGTCGATGAGCACCCCGCAGCCCACGCCGCAGTAGGGGCAGGTGGAACGGGTTTCGGTCATGCGCTCTCGCGGCGCCGCGTGGGTGGGCCGGCCACGGGCCGGGTGAGGTCGGTGGCGTGCGTGGCGAGTTCGCCCGCGTCCAGGTGCACCAGGCCGTCGGCCACGCGCACCGCGAAGCGCGGCGTGCAGCCCTCGTCGGGCGCCTGGGCGCAGCCGTCGGCCAGGCCGATGGTCCAGTTGTGCAGCGGGCAGGCCACGCGCTGGTCGAACACGATGCCCTGGCTCAGCGGGCCACCCTTGTGCGGGCAGCGGTCGAGCAGGGCGAACACGCCGCCCTCGGCGTTGCGGAACACGGCCACGTCCAGGCCCACGGGGCGGCGCACGGTGCGCGAGCCCAGCACGGGGATGTCTTCGACGCGGCACACGGGCGTCCATGGGGCGGGAAGGCTCATGCGGCGCTCCCTTCAACGGCCGTGGGCTCAATGGGAATGAACTGGCGCGTGTCCAGCGCGGCCTTCTCGTGCTCGAACCAGGGGTCGGGCTCGCCGTCGAGCGCGGCCTGCAGCTGCGCCCACAGCGCCTTGCGGCCCTCGGCGTCGTCGAGGATGCGCCGCCTGACGTGGTCGATGCCCACGCGCGCCACGTAGTGCACGGTGCGCTCCAGGTACCAGCCCTCCAGGCGGTAGAGCTGCATGAAGGCGCCGGTGTATTCCAGCACTTCCTCGGCGGTCTTGAGCTTGACCAGGAACTGCGCCACCTCGGTCTTGATGCCACCGTTGCCCGCGATGACCATCTCCCAGCCCGAGTCCACGCCGATGATGCCCACGTCCTTGATGCCGGCCTCGGCGCAGTTGCGTGGGCAGCCGCTGACGGCGAACTTCACCTTGTGCGGCGCGTACATGCGCCACATGGCGCGCTCCAGGTCCTTGCCCATCTGCGTGCTGTCCTGCGTGCCCATGCGGCACCACTCGCTGCCCACGCAGGTCTTCACGGTGCGCAGCGCCTTGGCGTAGGCATGGCCGCTGGGCATGGCCAGGTCGGTCCAGACCGATTGCAGGTCTTCCTTTTTCACGCCGAGCAGGTCGATGCGCTGGCCGCCCGTGACCTTGACGGTGGGGATCCGGTACTTGTCCACCACGTCGGCGATGCGGCGCAGCTCGGCCGCCGTGGTCTCGCCGCCCCACATGCGCGGGATCACGCTGTAGGTGCCGTCCTTCTGGATGTTGGCGTGGCAACGCTCGTTGATGAAGCGGCTCTGCGGGTCGTCCCTGGCTTCTTTCGGCCAGGTGCTGATGAGGTAGTAATTCACGGCCGGGCGGCAGGTGGCGCAGCCGTTGGGCGTGCGCCAGCCCAGGCCGGCGAAGACCTCGGCGGTGCTGAGGTACTTGCGGTCGCGGATGGCGTCGCGCACCGCCTGGTGGCCGTGCTCGGTGCAGCCGCACAGGGCCTTGAGCTTCGGCGCGGCCGAGTAGTCGCCGCCGGCGGTGGCCATCAGGATCTGTTCCACCAGGCCGGTGCAGGAGCCGCAGCTGGCGCTGGCCTTGGTGTGCCGGCGCACCTCGTCCAGCGTGAACAGGCCCTTGTCCTTGATGGCCTGGCAGATGGCGCCCTTGCTGACGCCGTTGCAGCCGCAGACCTCGGCCGCGTCGGGCATGGCGGCGGCATTGTGGTGGCCTTCGTGCCCGGTGTCGCCGATGTTGGACTCCCCGAACATCAGCTTGTCGCGGATGTCGGCCACGCTGCGGCCCTCGCGCAGCAGCTTGAAGTACCAACTGCCGTCCACGGTGTCGCCGTACAGGCAGGCGCCCACCAGCTTGTCGTCCCGGATCACCAGCTTTTTGTAGACGCCGCCGCCGGGGTCGCTCATGACGATCTCGTCGGTGCCCTCGCCGCCCATGAACTGGCCGGCCGAGAACAGGTCGATGCCCGTGACCTTGAGCTTGGTGGAGGTGAGCGAGCCGGTGTAGCGGCCGATGCCGAACTCGGCCAGGTGCGTGGCCAGCACCTTGCCCTGCTCGAACAGCGGCGCCACCAGCCCGTAGGCGATGCCGCGGTGCGCGGCGCACTCACCCACGGCGTAGATGCGCGGGTCGGTGACGGTCTGCAGGGTGTCGCTGACCACGATGCCGCGCTCGACGTGCAGCTTCATGGCCTCGGCCAGCGCGGTGTTGGGGCGGATGCCCACGGCCATCACCACCAGGTCGGCGGGGACCTCGCGGCCGTCCATGAAGCGCACGGCCTTCACGCGGCCGTCCTCGCCACCCACCAGCGCCTGCGTCTGCGCGCCGATGAGAAAGTTCATGCCGCGCGACTGCAGCGACTGCAGCAGCAGCCCGCCCGCCACGTCGTCCAGCTGGCGCTCCATCAGCCAGGGCGCCGCGTGCACCACGCTCACGCGCATGCCGCGCTTCATCAGGCCGTTGGCGGCCTCCAGGCCCAGCAGGCCGCCGCCGATGACCACCGCGTGCCGGTACTTCGCGGCGGCGTCGATCATGGCCTGGGTGTCGGCGATGTCGCGGTAGGCCAGCACGCCCTTCAGCTCCTTGCCCGGGATGGGCAGGATGAAGGGCTTGGAGCCGGTGGCCAGGATCAGGCGGTCGTAGGGCGCGCTGAGCGTTTCGCCGCTGGCGTGGCGCGCATGCACCAGCCGCTTGACGCGGTCGACCTCGGTCACCTCGAAGCCGGCGTGCAGCGCGACGCCGTTGTCCGCGTACCAGGCCCAATCGTTGAGCACGATCTGCTCCAGCGTCTGCTCGCCCGCGAGCACCGGCGAGAGCAGGATGCGGTTGTAGTTCGGGTGCGGCTCGGCGCCGAACACCGTGATGTCGTAGAGATCGGGGGCGAGCTTGAGCAGCTCCTCCAGCGTGCGAACGCCGGCCATGCCGTTGCCCACCATCACCAGTTTCATCCGTTGCCGCGGCTGGGCGCGCATGTCCATGGGGCTCTCCTTGGCCGGTGGTGGGTTCAGGCGCTGAGGGCTTCGCACGCCCGGGCCTTGGCGCCGCGCGACAGCGGCTCCACCTTGCGTTGCTTCTCGTGCAGGAAGCTCAGCACCGCGTGGCGGTAGTGGTTGTAGCGGGCGTCGTCGGACAGCGCGAGGCGATCGCGCGGGCGCTCCAGCTCGATGTCCAGGACCTCGCCGATGGTGGCCGCCGGGCCGTTGGTCATCATCACGATGCGGTCGGACAGCAGCACGGCTTCGTCCACGTCGTGCGTGATCATCATCACCGTGTTGCGCAGCTCGCCCTGGATGCGCATCACCTCGTCCTGCAGGTGCGCGCGCGTGAGCGCGTCCAGCGCGCCGAAGGGTTCGTCGAGCAGCAGCACCTTGGGCTGCATGGCCAGGGCGCGCGCGATGCCCACGCGCTGCTTCATGCCGCCCGATATCTCGGCCGGCAGGCGGTGCAGGGCGTGGCCCATGCTCACCATCTCCAGGTTGTGCAGCACCCAGTCCCGGCGCTCGGCCGCGCTCTTGCTGCCGCGAAAGGTCTTGTCCACCGCCAGCGCCACGTTCTGCTGCACCGTGAGCCAGGGCAGCAGCGAATGGTTCTGGAACACCAGCGCGCGGTCGGGGCCGGGCTCGTTCACCTCGCGGCCGTCGACGATGACGCCGCCCGCGCTGGCCTTGAGCAGGCCGGCCACGATGTTGAGCACGGTGGATTTGCCGCAGCCCGAGTGGCCGATGAGGGAGATGAACTCGCCGCGCCGCACGTCCAGGTGGATGTGGCGCAGCACGGGGTTGGCGGTGCGGCCCTTGGTGAAGGTCATGTCCACGCCGCTGATGCTGAGGTAGGCGTTGTCGTTCATGGGGAGGCTCCTGTGGGGGACGGGCGGGTTCAGCCGGCGCTGGTGCCGCGCGTGACGAGCTTGCCGAGGAAGGCGACGCAACGGTCGAGCAGGAAGCCGACGATGCCGACGCAGAAGAGCGCGAGGATGATGTCGCTGATGCGCGAGCTGTTCCACGCGTCCCAGATGAAGAAGCCGATGCCGACGCCGCCGATCAGCATCTCGGCCGCGACGATGGCCAGCCACGACAGGCCCACGCCGATGCGCAGCCCCGAGAAGATGAAAGGCGCGGCGGCCGGCAGCATGATCTGGCCGAAGTACTCGAGGCCGTTGAGCCGGATCACGCGCGCGACGTTGCGGTAGTCGTCGGGGATGTTGCGGATGCCGATGGAGGTGTTGATGATGATCGGCCAGACCGAGGTGATGAAGATCACGAAGATGGCCGAGGGCTGGCCGTCCTGGAAGCCGGCCAGCGAGATCGGCAGCCAGGCCAGCGGCGGCACGGTGCGCAGCACCTGGAACAGCGGGTCCAGGCCGCGCAGGGCCCAGGTGGATTGGCCCACCAGCACGCCCAGGCCCACGCCCGCCAGCACCGCCAGCGAGTAGCCGTACGCCACCCGCTTGAGGCTGGCCAGCAGCTGCCAGGCGATGCCGACGTCGTTGCCGCCGTTGTCGTAGAAGGGGCTGGCGATCAGCTCCCAGGTCTCCTGCACCACCTTGCTCGGCGGCGGCAGCGCCGCGCCGGGGCGCGAGCCCAGCAGTTCCCAGATGAGCAGCAGCAGGCCGGTGATCACCAGCGGCGGCAGCACGTGGGTCATGAAGCCGCGCGCGGCGCGCCGCAGCCCATCGGGCAGCGGGGTCGGGGGCGCGGCGGGCGTGGCCAGCCGGATCGGCTCGACGGTGTCGGTGGTGTTCATCGCGGGGCTCCAGGTGTCGGCAGGGGACGCGGGCTCAGGCGGCCTTGAGGGTTTTGATCGACAGGCTGTCGAGGTACTTCTTCGGGTTGGCGGGGTCGAAGACCTTGCCGTCGAAGAAGGTCTCGACGCCGCGCGAGGTGGACGTGGGGATGTCCTTGGCGGCCACACCCAGCGCCTTGGCGGCCTGGCGCCAGAGGTCCTCGCGGTTGACCTTGGCGATCAGGGCCTTGGTGTCCAGCGTGGTGGGCAGGTAGCCCCAGCGCATGTTCTCGGTGAGGAACCACAGGTCGTGGCTCTGGAAAGGGTAGCTGGCCTGGTCCTTCCAGAAGCGCATCTGGAACCGGCTGTTGGCCTCCACGCGGCCGGTGCCGTAGTCGAAGTCGCCCTTGACGCGGTCGATCACGTCGGCCACGGGCGCGTTGATCCAGCGCCGGCGCGAGCAGATCTCGGCCACCTCGGCGCGGTTGGCCGGTTCCTCGCACCACATCTGCGCCTCCATCACGGCCTTGAGCAGGGCCTGGGTGGCGTTGGGGTGGGCCTGCACCCAGTCGGCCCGCATGGCGAATGCCTTCTCCGGGTGGTTCATCCACAGCTCGCTGGTGGTGAGCGCCGTGTAGCCGATCTTCTGGTTGATGAGCTGGCGGTTCCAGGGCTCGCAGACGCAGAAGGTGTCCATGCTGCCCACCTTCATGTTGGCCACCATCTGCGCCGGTGGCACCACGATGGTGGTGATGTCCTTGTTCGGGTCCACGCCGCCGGCGGCCAACCAGTAGCGGATCCACAGGTCGTGCGTGCCGCCGGGGAAGGTCATGGCCGCGTTGACCGCCTTGCCCGAGCCGCGCTTGGCCGCCAAGGCCTTGCCGAAGGCCTTGGCGTCCGTGCCCACCTTGAGGTCGGCGTACTCCGCCCCCACCGAGATGCCCTGGCCGCCCAGGTTCAGGCGCGCCAGGATGTTCATCGGCACCGGCACGTTGTTGGCGGTGACCGCGCCTGTGGTGATGAGGTAGGGCATGGGCGTGAGGATGTGCGCGCCGTCGATGCCGCCCTTGGGCGATCCGAGCACCAGGTTGTCGCGCGTGGTGCCCCAGGACGATTGCTTGAGCACCTCGACCTCGGTCATGCCGTGCTTCTTGAAGAAGCCCTTCTCGTCGGCCACGAACAGGGGCGCGGCGTCGGTCAGCGCGATGAAGCCGAGCTTGGCGGCCTTGGTTTCCAGCGCGGTGGCGGCCTGCGCGCGGGGGCTCAGCAGGCCGCCGGCGAAAGCGGCGGAGCCGAGGGCGCCGGCCTGTTGGATGAGGCGACGGCGGGACAGCGGGATCGATGGCATGGTCGTGGACTCCTGTGGGGCGAATGGCGAACCGGAAACCCAAAGCACAACGGCGCCCATTTCCAGGCCCGCGAAACGCGGGAAGGAAATGGACGCCGTTGTCCGTGTCTGGGAAGACTGTCCAGACCGCGGCCGCCATTGGCCGCGAGCTGTGCGTGCGTATTGAGCAGGGACCGTGCCAGCCCGTTTGGCCCGCGCGGGAGCGCGAATTCGGCCCCAAGGCGCCGCGCCAGTGCGCGGTCTGGTGCGCCTGCCGCCTTTTGTGCACCGCAGCAGTGCGAGTGAATCCCCAAGGCGCCGCGCGGCGGGGGTTACTTGATGACCTCGGCCATGGACAGCAGGGCCTCGGCCACGTCCACGAGGCGCCGGTTCTGGTTCATGGCCATCTGGCGCAGGGTCTTGTGGGCCTCGGCCTCACTCAGCTGGCGGTGCGCCATCAGCAGCCCCTTGGCGCGCTCGATGAGGCGGCGCTCGTTCAGGCTGGCGCGCACGGCCTCCAGCTCGTCGCCCATGGCCTGCAGGCGGCGCGCCTGGTCGTGCACCAGTTCCAGCACCGAGCGGTCCAGCGGCAGGGAGAAGCCCTGGGCGGCGCCTGGCGCGGCGGGGCCGTTCGGATCGGCCGGCGCCAGGTAGAAGACCAGGGGGTCGGCCGCGGCCTGGGCGCTGAGCGCGCCGAAGCTGGCCAGTTCGGCCTGGGCCTGGGCGATCTTCTCGCCGCACAGGGCGCGCAGGTCGGCGGTGAGGCGGTCTTCCACCAGCTTCATGGCGTCCATGCGCGCGCTGCAGACGTCGAACCAGGCCTGGCTGAGTTCCGGCCGCAGCGCGGCCCCATGCGGGGCGGTGTAGAGCACGCGGCGCAGGCGCTCCAGCTCGGCCAGGGGGGCGCTGGTGTGCGGCGCCGTCCACAGCGCGCGCGCGGTGGGTGGGGCGACGCTGTCGAACAGCTCCAGGCAGCGCTCCTGCGATTCGATCAGGTGCAGCAGGCGCTGCTGCCCGGCGCTGTCGGACTGGCCGCGCGCGAACAGGGCGGCGCCGACGGCGCGCTCCTGGCCCGCGAACTCCTTGCCCTGGATGAAGTTGAACAGCGCCACCAGGCGGCGCGAGACCTCGGGGTCGGTGGCGCTGTCGGCGGCCTCGAACACCACGGCAAGCAGAGCGGCAACCAGCCGGGCATAGGCCTCGGTGGCGCGGTCGGTGTCCCAGGCCTGGGCATCGAGCTGGCCCCGCAGCGCGTCCAGGCCGTCCAGGCCCTGCAGCACGTAGGCGATGCGGCTGAACAGTCGCGCGCCGTGGCCGGCCTGGGCGGTGCCGGTGTCCACGCGCTCGAACTGGGCGCGCCACTCGGCCTCCACCTGGCGCGAGGCGCCGATCTGCGCCGCGCGCGCCTCGGCGAAGCGCTGGCCCATGGAGCCCAGGTACAGATTGGTGAGCCCGCGCTCGCGCTGCAGCTGGTGCACCAGGCGCGCGCTCACGTCCACCAGGGTGGCGGTGAAGGCCAGGCGCTGCAGGCCATCGATCTCGCAGCGCTTGGCGGCCAACAGGAAGTCCAGGCCCGTTTTCATCGTTCACCCTTGCGACGGCACATCTCCCCGATGGGGAGCAACAAGCGTGCCGCCCTTAAACTCCCGCCCCTCATGCGAATCCTCGGCATCGAATCCTCTTGCGACGAAACCGGCGTGGCCCTGGTGGACGCCAGCGGGCAGGGCGTGCCGCGCCTGCTGGGCCACGCGCTGCACAGCCAGATCGAGATGCACCAGGCCTATGGCGGCGTGGTGCCCGAGTTGGCCAGCCGCGACCACATCCGCCGCGTGCTGCCGCTGACCGACGCGGTGCTGGCCCAGGCCGGGCTGGCGCTGTCCGACGTCGACGCCATCGCCTGCACGCGCGGCCCCGGCCTGGCCGGCGCGCTGCTGGTGGGCACGGGCGTGGCGCACGCGCTGGGCGTGGCGCTGGGCCGGCCGGTGCATGGCATCCACCACCTGGAAGGGCACCTGCTGTCGCCCTTCCTGAGCGCGGATCCGCCCGACTTCCCGTTCGTGGCCCTGCTGGTCTCGGGCGGGCACACGCAGCTCATGCGGGTGGACGGGGTGGGGCGCTACGCGCTGCTGGGCGAAACCATCGACGACGCGGCCGGCGAGGCCTTCGACAAGTCGGCCAAGCTGCTGGGCCTGGGCTACCCGGGCGGGCCGGCGCTGGCGCGCCTGGCCGAGCGGGGCGACGCCGCCGCCTACAAGTTCCCCCGCCCGCTGCTGCACAGCGGCGACCTGGACTTTTCCTTCGCCGGCCTCAAGACGGCGGTGCTGACCCAGGTGAAGCGCCTGGCGCGCGCCGCGCCCGAGGGCCCGGCCACCAGCCACCTGGCCGACCCACTGAGCGAGCAGGAGAAGGCCGACGTGGCGGCCGGCGCGCAGGCCGCCATCGTGGAGGTGCTGGTGAAGAAGTCGCTGGCGGCGCTGAACGCCACCGGTCTGCGCCGCCTGGTGGTGGCCGGCGGCGTGGGCGCCAACACCCGCTTGCGCGCCGAGCTCGATGGGGCCGCCGCGCGGCGCGGCCTGCGGGTGCACTACCCGGAACTGGCGCTGTGCACGGACAACGGCGCCATGATCGCCCTGGCCGCCGGGCTGCGCGCCCAGGCCGGCCTGCTGGCCATCGACGCCCCGGCCGGGCGCTTCGACGTGGCCCCGCGCTGGCCACTGGCCGAGCTGGCGCCCGCCGCCTGAGCGGGCCTTGGTCGCCTGACCGGCGGCGGCGGGTTCCAATAATTATGAATTAGAGTACCCGTCCTGTCGCGCAGGCGACAAGAGCGGGCCCTTCGCGGGCCCGGCGTTGACACCACGGAGTTCCGAATGACCCTGATTTCCCGCCGCCGGCTGGCCACCCTGGCCGCCGCCGTCCTTGGCCTGAGCGCCATCCCGTCCGGCTGGGCCCAGGCCCCCGCCGCGCGCGGCGAGCCCATCCGCATCGCCATGATCGAAGGCCTCTCGGGCCCCTTCGCCAACACCGGCGAGGCCGTGTTCCGCAACCTGCTGTGGGCCACCGAGCGGGTCAACGCGCGCGGCGGCGTCAGGCTGCCCGGCGGCGCGCGGCCGCTGGCCATCGAGCGCTTCGACAGCAAGAACCAGGCGGAAGAGGCCCTGTCTTCCCTGCGCCTGGCCAACGACCGGGGCATCGCCATCGTCACCCAGGGCAACTCGTCGGCGGCGGCCAGCGCCCTGATCGAGGCCATCAACAAGCACAACGAGCGTTATCCGGCGCGCCGCCAGCTCTTCCTCAACTACTCGGCGGTGGACCCGGCGCTCACCAACGAGAAGTGCAGCTACTGGCACTTCCGCTTCGACGCCCACGCCGACATGCGCCTGGCCGCGCTCATGAGCGTGCTGCGCGAGGACAAGGCGCTGCAGCGCATCTACCTCATCGGCCAGGACTACAGCTTTGGCCAGGGCGTGCTGCGCGAGGCGCGCCGCCAGCTCGGCGCCCAGCGGCCGGACGTGAAGATCGTCGGCGACGAGCTGCACCCCATGGCGCGCATCAAGGACTTCCTGCCCTACGCCACCAAGATCAAAGCCAGCGGCGCGCAGGCCGTGCTCACGGGCAACTGGGGCAACGACCTCACGCTGCTGGTGAAGGCCGCGCGCGAGGTGGGCTTCGAGGGCCGCTTCTACACCTTCTACGGCAACGCCCTGGGCGCGCCGGCGGCGCTCGGCGACGCCGGCATCGGCCAGGTGGTGGCCGTGGCCGACTGGTTCCCCAACGTGCCCACGCCCGAGAGCGAGGCCTTCTACCAGGCCTTTCGCGAGCGCTTTCCCAAGCCCGAGGACGACTACGTGCACATGCGCATGCAGCTCATGGTCGAGGCGCTGGCGCAGGCCATCGAGCGCGCGGGTCGGGTGGAGGCGGGGGCCATCGCCGCCGAACTGGAGAAGGCCGACGTCACCCTGGCCGGCCAGCGCGCGCGCATGCGCGGCGCCGACCACCAGTTCCAGCAGAGCCTGGCCGTGGCCGTGATGGACCGCCAGGGCACGCCTGGTGTGAAGTTCGACGTCGAGGGATCGGGCTACGGTTTTCGCGTGATCCGAAGCCTGAGCCCGCAGCAGGCCGAGATGCCGCACAGCTGTACGATGACCCGTCCTTGAGCTGTACCCCCGCCGCGCCGCGCGCGACCCCTTAAGGAGGCGGTGCCTGCGGCCCGGCAAAGCCGGTTCCGCGGCACCCCTGGACGGCGCTGTCGCTGGCGGGTTTCTTTTTGGAGTGTCTTGATGCGTGACGTGGTGGCGGGCCTGGAGGGTTCGCGCATTCGGGAGGTGGCGAACGAAGGCATCGGCCGCGAGGGCGTGCTCAAGTTCTGGTTCGGCGAGAGCGACGAGGTCACGCCCGAGCCCATCCGGCAGGCCGCGATCGCCTCGCTGCAGGCCGGCGAAACCTTCTACGCGCACAACCTGGGCCTGCCCGAGCTGCGCGAGGCCATCGCCGGCTACACCGAGCGCCTGCACCCCGGCCGCGGCGCGGCCCACTGGTTCGGGCGCATCGCCGTCACCTCGGGCGGCGTCAACGGTCTCATGCTGGCGGCGCAGACCCTGGTCGACGCGGGCGACGAGGTGGCGGTGGTCACGCCGGCCTGGCCCAACCTGGTGGCCCAGCCGCTCATCCTGGGCGCGCGCGTGAAGGCGCTGCCGCTGGTGCCGCGCGGCGGCGCCTGGACGCTGGACCTCGACGCCCTGCGACAGGCCGTCACCCCGGCCACGCGCGTGCTCATCGTCAACGCCCCGGCCAACCCCACCGGTTTCGCGCTCACGGCCGAGCAGCAGCGCCAGATCCTGGCCCACTGCCGCGCCACCGGCACCTGGATCGTGGCCGACGAGGTTTACGAGCGGCTCTATTTCGAGACCGATACCGCCAATGGCGCGGCGCCCAGCTTCCTGGACGTGGCCGATCCCGACGACCGCCTCATCGTCGCCCACAGCTTCTCCAAGAGCTTCCTGATGACCGGCTGGCGCCTGGGCTGGCTGGTGCTGCCGCCCGCGCTGACCGAAGCGGTGGGCAAGCTGATCGAGTTCAACACCTCCTGCGCGCCGGTGTTCGTGCAGCGCGGGGCGGTGGCCGCCATCGCCCACGGCGACGCCGTGACGCCCGCCCTGGTGGCCCACCTGCGCCGCTGCCGCGACACGCTGGTGCCCCTGCTGCAGGCCCTGCCCGGGGTGGAGCTGGCCACGCCGCGCGCCGGCATGTACGCTTTCTTCCGCCTGCCTGGACAGGCCGACTGCCTGGACGTGGCCAAGCGCCTGGTGCGCGAGGCCGGCCTGGGCCTGGCGCCGGGCAGCGCCTTCGCCCCGGAGGCGGCCGGCTGGCTGCGCTGGTGTTTCGCCAGCCGGGACGTGTCGCGGCTGGAGGAGGGCGTGCGGCGCCTGCACGGCTGGCTGGCGGACAACCGGCCCCGCCGCTAGGCCGCCAGCGCGCCGATTCGGCTAGAATGCGCGGTTGCCGTTCCAGCTGGAGCGGCTTCACGCCCGTCGCGGCAGGCCATCCCTTCGGGTGGCCCGCGCTGCAGCGGGACGCAAGTCAACAGGAAAGCTTCACATGATCGATCAGCAAGTCAAGGCCGGCGTCATCGCCGACAACGCCCGTTCCGCCAACGACACCGGCAGCCCCGAGGTCCAGGTCGCCATCCTGACGGCCCGCATCAACGAACTCACCCCGCACTTCAAGACGCACGCCAAGGACCACCATGGCCGCCGCGGCCTGTTGCGCATGGTGAGCCGTCGCCGCAAGCTGCTGGACTACCTCAAGTCCAAGGACGCCGACCGTTACCTGGCCCTGATCCAGAAACTGGGCCTGCGCAAGTAAACCGAGCCGGGTGTGCCCGATCGAAAAGCCTGAGTTGGTTCGCTGGCTCGGGCTTTTTGCGTTTGGCGCCCCCGCTCCATCCCTCCGGAGTTCACACACCGAGCGAAGCTGTGTCATTCCAACGGGGCTGCGGCCAGCGCAGTCCCTCTGGAATGGCATCGTCTGGCGGGTGCGTTCTCCGGGTTCGTGCAAGGCATTGCACGCCACGCAGTCCCGATGAACGGGACGCCAACGGAGATACGCCATGAGCATGTTCAACAAAGTCACCAAGACCTTCCAGTGGGGCCAACACACGGTCACCATGGAAACGGGCGAGATCGCCCGCCAGGCCAGCGGCGCCGTGCTGCTCGACATGGACGGCACCGTCGTGCTGGCCACCGTGGTCGCCAAGAGCGAGGCCAAGGCCGGCCAGGACTTCTTCCCCCTGACCGTCGACTACATCGAGAAGACCTACGCCGCCGGCAAGATCCCCGGCAGCTTCTTCAAGCGCGAAGGCCGCCCGAGCGAGCTGGAAACGCTGACCAGCCGCCTGATCGACCGCCCGATCCGCCCGCTGTTCCCCGAGGGCTTCTTCAACGAAGTGCAGGTGGTCATCCACACGCTGTCGCTCAACCCCGAGGTGGACGCCGACATCGCCGCGATGATCGCGACCTCGGCCGCGCTGTCGGTTTCGGGCATCCCGTTCAACGGCCCCATCGGCGCCGCGCGCGTGGGCTATGTCAACGGCGCCTACGTGCTCAACCCGGGCCAGACCGAGCGCCAGAACTCGCAGATGGACCTGGTGGTCGCCGGTACGCAGGCCGCGGTGCTGATGGTCGAGTCCGAGGCCCTGCAGCTGTCCGAAGAAATCATGCTGGGCGGCGTGGTGTTCGGCCATGAGCAGGCCAACATCGCCATCGACGCCATCAACGAACTGGTGCGCGAGGCCGGCAAGCCCGAGTGGCAGTGGCAGGCCCCGGCGCGCGACGAGGCGTTGATCGCCCAGGTGAACGAACTCGGCGGCGACAAGCTGCGCGCGGCCTACCAGATCCGCAACAAGCAGGCCCGCACCCAGGCCTGCCGCGAGGCCTACGCCGCCGTCATGAGCGGCCTGAAGGCCGCCGGCGTCGAATTCGACAGCGTCAAGGTCGAGGGCCTGCTGTTCGACATCGAGGCCGGCATCGTGCGCGGCCAGATCCTGGCCGGCGAGCCCCGCATCGACGGCCGCGACACCCGCACCGTGCGCCCCATCGAGATCCGCAATGGTGTGCTGCCGCGCACCCACGGCTCGGCGCTGTTCACGCGCGGCGAGACGCAGGCCCTGGTGGTCGCCACCCTGGGCACCGACCGCGACGCCCAGAAGATCGACGCGCTGGCTGGCGAGTTCGAAGACCGCTTCATGCTGCACTACAACATGCCGCCCTTCGCCACCGGCGAAACCGGCCGCGTGGGCAGCCCCAAGCGCCGCGAGATCGGCCACGGCCGCCTGGCCAAGCGCGCCCTGGTGGCCTGCCTGCCCACCAAGGAAGACTTCCCCTACACCATCCGCGTGGTGTCCGAGATCACCGAGTCCAACGGCTCGTCTTCCATGGCCTCGGTGTGCGGCGGCTGCCTGGCGCTGATGGACGCCGGCGTGCCCATGAAGGCGCACGTGGCCGGCATCGCCATGGGCCTGATCAAGGACGGCAACCGCTTCGCCGTGCTGACCGACATCCTGGGCGACGAGGACCACCTCGGCGACATGGACTTCAAGGTGGCCGGCACAACCAACGGCATCACCGCCCTGCAGATGGACATCAAGATCCAGGGCATCACCAAGGAAATCATGCAGGTCGCGCTGGCCCAGGCCAAAGAGGCGCGCATGCACATCCTGGGCAAGATGCAGGCCGCCATGGGCGAGGCCAAGACCGAGATCAGCGATTTCGCGCCGCGCCTCTACACCATGAAGATCAACCCCGAGAAGATCCGAGACGTGATCGGCAAGGGCGGCGCCACCATCCGCGCACTGACCGAAGAGACCGGCACGCAGATCGACATCGGCGAAGACGGCACCATCACCATCGCCTCCACCGACGGCGCGCGCGCCGAGGAAGCCAAGCGCCGCATTGCCGAGATCACGGCCGAGGTGGAAGTGGGCAAGGTCTACGAAGGCCCGGTCACCAAGATCCTGGACTTCGGCGCCCTGGTCAACCTGCTGCCCGGCAAGGACGGCCTGCTGCACATCAGCCAGATCGCCCACGAACGCGTGGAGAAGGTCAGCGACTACCTGCAGGAAGGCCAGATCGTCAAGGTCAAGGTGCTGGAGACCGACGAGAAGGGCCGCGTCAAGCTGTCGATGAAGGCGCTGCTGGAGCGCAGCGGCGGTGGCGATCGCGAGCCGCGCGAGCACCGTGAGCCACGCGAACCGCGTGAGCACCGCGACCAGCGCCCCGCGGCGTCGGCCGACGAGGCCGCGCAGCAACAGCAACAGCAGCAGTAACCCGCGCGCGATGTCGAGCATGCAAGCGGTCGAGATCAACGGCTTTGGCGCGCCCGAGGTGCTGCGCCTGGCCGAGCGCCCGCGCCCCGTCGCGGGCGCCGGCGAGTTGCTGATCCGCGTCGCGGCCTCGGGCGTGAACCGCCCCGACGTGCTGCAGCGCACCGGCAACTACCCGGTGCCGCCCGGCGCGTCCGACATCCCCGGACTGGAGGTGGCCGGCACCATCGAGTCGGGTGACGCCGCGGCGCTGGCCGAGGCCGGCCTCCAGCTCGGCGACCGGGTCTGTGCGCTGGTGGCCGGCGGCGGCTACGCCGAGTGGTGCGTGGCGCCGGTCGGCCAGTGCCTGCCGGTGCCGCGTGGCCTGGACGAGGTCGCCGCCGCTTCGCTGCCCGAAACCTTCTTCACCGTCTGGAGCAACGTCTTCGACCGCGGCCGTCTGCAGTCCGGTGAAACCCTGCTGGTGCAGGGCGGCACCAGCGGCATCGGCGTCACCGCCATCCAGATGGCCAAGGCGCGCGGCGCGACCGTGATCGCCACCTCCGGCAGCGATCAGAAGTGCGCGGCCTGCAAGGCGCTCGGCGCCGACCACGCCATCAACTACCGCGCGCAGGACTTCGTCGCCGCGGTGGCCGACGTCACCGGCGGCCGCGGCGTCGATGTGATCCTCGACATGGTCGCGGGCGGCTACGTCGCGCGCGAGATCGATTGCCTGGCCGAGGACGGCCGCCTGGTCATCATCGCGGTGCAGGGCGGCGTCAAGGCCGAGTTCAACGCTGGCCTGGTGCTGCGCCGCCGCCTCACCGTCACGGGCTCCACGCTGCGCCCGCGCCCGGTGGCCTTCAAGGCCGCCATCGCGCGCTCGCTCAGGGAACACGTCTGGCCGCTGCTCGAATCGGGCGCGATCAAGCCTGTCATCCACCAGGTGTTCGCCCCCGCTCAGGCGGCCGAGGCGCACACCCTCATGGAATCGAACCGCCACGTCGGCAAACTCGTGCTGAAGTGGGCCTGATGTCATGACGAAGAAAAAGCTCATCGCCGGCAACTGGAAAATGAACGGCGGCCTGGCCGCCAACGAGGCGCTGCTGCGCGCGCTGCTGGCCGGTCTCGGCCAGCCCTCGGCCGACGTGGCCGTCTGCGCGCCCGCGCCCTATCTCGCGCAGCTGCAGGGCCTGCTGGCCGGCGGCCCGATCGGCTGGGGCGCGCAGGACCTGTCCGCGCACGAGCAGGGCGCCTACACCGGCGAGGTGTCGGCCGCCATGCTCAAGGACTTCGGCTGCCGCTACGCCATCGTGGGCCATTCCGAGCGCCGGCAGTACCACGGCGAGACCGACGCCACCGTCGCCGCCAAGGCGCAGCGCGCGCTGGCCGCGGGCCTCACGCCCATCGTGTGCGTGGGCGAGACCCTGGTGGAGCGCGAGGCCGAGCAGACCGAGGCCGTGGTCAAGCGCCAGCTGGCCGCTGTGATCCACGCCGTGGCGCACTGCACCAGCGAAATCGTGGTGGCCTACGAGCCCGTGTGGGCCATCGGCACAGGCCAGACGGCCACGCCTGAGCAGGCCCAGCAGGTGCACGCCGTGCTGCGCGCCCAGCTCGCCGCGGCGACGGGCCAAGCGGAGCGTGTGCGCATCCTCTACGGCGGCAGCATGAACGCCGCCAACGCCGCCAGCCTGCTGGCCCAGGCCGACATCGATGGCGGGCTGATCGGCGGGGCCTCGCTCAAGGCACCCGATTTTTTGCAGATCATTGCCGCCGCCCACTGAACACAGCATCGAACCGATGGCGCCGCGAAGGCGCCGATCGACCCTTACGGAGAACCTGATGAACGTCCTGTTGACCCTCCTGCTCGTGGTGCAGATCCTCGCTGCGCTCGGCATGATCGGCCTGATCCTCATGCAGCACGGCAAAGGCGCCGACGCGGGCGCCGCCTTCGGCGGCGGCGGCGCGGGCTCGGCCAGCCTGTTCGGCGCCTCGGGCGGCGCGAACTTCCTGTCGCGCACCACGGCCGTGCTGGCGGGCGTGTTCCTGGCCTGCACGCTCGGCCTGGCCTATTTCGGCAACCTGCGCGCCGCGCCGGCAAGCTCGGGCAGCGTGCTCGAAAACGCGCCCGCCGCGCCCGCGAGCCCGGTGCAGCAGATCCCGGGTGGCGCCTCTGCGCCCACCGCGCCTGCAGCCCCGGGCAATGCCCCGGCGCCCGCCACCGCACCCGCGCCCACGGGCGCGGGCCAGATTCCCGCGCAGTGATGCGAAACCCCGCCGACCGCGGGGCCTGACGCCTCGGGGACGCCCATGAAAAAAGGATGGGCCGCTCCCCAGATTGGGGAGGCGATTCAGGGTAAACTCTATGAGTTGTCCGCAGTGCTCAGTGTCCCTCATGAGCACGACAACGCAGACCCAAGCCGACGTGGTGAAATTGGTAGACACGCTATCTTGAGGGGGTAGTGGCGAAAGCTGTGCGAGTTCGAGTCTCGCCGTCGGCACCAGATCGTTGAAGGCAGGGCCAGCAGGCCCTGTCCACGGAACCGCCCCACCATGAGCCTTGACCAGTACCTGCCCGTGCTTCTGTTCATCGTCGTGGGCATCGCGGTCGGGATCATTCCCCAGGTCCTCGGCTTCATCCTCGGCCCGAACCTGCCGGACGCCGAGAAGAACTCCCCTTACGAATGCGGCTTCGAGGCCTTCGAAGACGCGCGGATGAAGTTCGATGTGCGCTACTACCTGGTGGCCATCCTCTTCATCTTGTTCGACCTCGAAATCGCGTTCCTCATCCCCTGGGCCGTGGCCTTCTCCGACATCGGCATGACGGGCTTCGTCGCCGGCGTGGTGTTCCTGGCCATCCTCACGGTGGGTTTCGCCTACGAATGGAAAAAGGGCGCCCTGGACTGGGAGTGAGTTCACCCCCGCTGCGCGGGCGCTTCGGAGCAGCACATGATTGAAGGTGTCTTCAAGGAAGGCTTCGTCACCACCAGCTACGACGCGGTGGTGAACTGGGCCAAAACCGGTTCGCTGTGGCCCATGACCTTTGGTCTGGCCTGCTGCGCGGTGGAGATGATGCATGCGGCCGCCGCGCGCTACGACATCGGGCGCTTCGGCTCCGAGGTCTTTCGCGCCAGCCCGCGCCAGTCCGACCTCATGATCGTGGCCGGCACGCTGTGCAACAAGATGGCGCCGGCGCTTCGCAAGGTCTACGACCAGATGGCCGAGCCGCGCTGGGTGCTGTCCATGGGCTCCTGCGCCAACGGCGGCGGCTACTACCACTACAGCTACTCGGTCGTGCGCGGCTGCGACCGCATCGTGCCGGTCGACGTCTACGTGCCCGGCTGCCCGCCCACCGCCGAGGCGCTGCTGTACGGAATCATCCAGCTGCAGCAGAAGATCCGGCGCACGCAGACCATTGCCCGCGCCTGAGTCACAGAACACCACCGAGCCCCACGACATGAGCGACGCATCCAACCACCACCTGGTCGCGCCCGAGACCCTGCAGGCCAGCCTCCAGGAACTGCTCGCTGGCCGCGCGCGCGCGGTCGACCTGGAACGCGGCGAGGTCACGGTCACGGTCGACGCCACCGCCTACCTCGAGGTCATGCAGACCTTGCGCGACGCGCCCCAGGCCCGCTTCGAGCAGCTCATCGACCTCTGCGGCATGGACTACTCCACCTACGGCGACGGCCGCTGGGAAGGTCCGCGCTTCGCGGCCGTCTCTCACCTGCTGTCGGTAAGCCTGAACCAGCGCGTGCGCGTACGCGCGTTCTGCGCCGACGATGACTTCCCCGTGCTGCCCTCGGTCAACGGCCTGTGGAACAGCGCCAACTGGTACGAGCGCGAGGCCTTCGACCTCTACGGCATCGTCTTCGATGGCCACGACGACCTGCGCCGCATCCTCACCGACTACGGCTTCATCGGCCACCCGTTCCGCAAGGACTTCCCGCTCTCGGGCCACGTCGAGATGCGCTACGACGCCGAGCGCCAGCGCGTCATCTATGAGCCGGTGACCATCGAACCCCGCGAAATCACGCCGCGCGTGATCCGCGAGGACAACTACGGCGGCCTGCACTGAAGGCGCAGGACGAACCGACATGGCAGAGATCAAGAACTACACCCTGAACTTCGGCCCGCAGCACCCGGCCGCGCACGGCGTGCTGCGCCTGGTGCTGGAGCTCGACGGCGAGGTCGTGCAGCGCGCCGACCCGCACATCGGGCTGCTGCACCGTGCGACCGAGAAGCTGGCCGAACACAAGACCTTCATCCAGTCGCTGCCCTACATGGACCGTCTCGACTACGTGTCCATGATGTGCAACGAGCACGCTTACTGCCTGGCCATCGAGAAGCTGCTGGGCATCGAGGTGCCGATCCGCGCGCAATACATCCGCGTGATGTTCAGCGAGATCACCCGCCTGCTCAATCACCTGATGTGGCTGGGCTCGCACGGCAACGACTGCGGCAGTTCCACCATCCTCATCTACGCCTTCCGCGAGCGCGAGGACCTGTTCGACATGTACGAGGCGGTGTCGGGCGCGCGCATGCACGCGGCCTACTTCCGTCCCGGCGGCGTCTACCGCGACCTGCCCGACAGCATGCCGCAGTACCAGGCGAGCAAGGTGCGCAACCAGCGCGGCGTGGACGAGCTGAACAAGAACCGCCAAGGCTCGCTGCTCGACTTCATCGACGACTTCACCCGGCGCTTCCCGGTCTACCTCGACGAGTACCACACGCTGCTCACCGACAACCGCATCTGGAAGCAGCGCACCGTGGGCATTGGCGTGGTGCCGCCCGAGCGCGCGCTCAACCTGGGCATGACCGGCCCCATGCTGCGCGGCTCTGGCATCGCCTGGGACCTGCGCAAGAAGCAGCCCTACGAGGTGTACGACCGCCTGGACTTCGACATCCCGGTCGGCAAGACCGGCGACACCTATGACCGCTACCTCGTCCGCATGGAGGAGATGAAGCAGTCCAACCGCATCATCCAGCAGTGCGTGGCCTGGCTGCGCGCCAACCCGGGCCCGGTGATCACCGACAACCACAAGGTGGCGCCGCCCGCGCGCGAGGCCATGAAGGCCAACATGGAAGAGCTGATCCACCACTTCAAGCTCTTCACCGAAGGTTTCCACGTGCCCGAGGGCGAGGCCTACGCCGCCGTCGAGCACCCCAAGGGCGAGTTCGGCATCTACCTCGTGAGCGACGGCGCCAACAAACCCTACCGGCTGAAGATCCGCGCGCCCGGTTTCGCGCACCTCGCCACGCTCGACGAGATGGCGCGTGGCCACATGCTGGCCGACGCGGTCGCCATCATCGGCACCATGGACATCGTTTTCGGGGAGATCGACCGATGAGCACCCCCGTGCAATTCTCCGCCGCGACCATCGCGCGCTTCGACCGCGAGGTCGCCAAGTACCCGGCCGAGCAGCGCATTTCGGCCGTCATGGCCTGCCTGTCCATCATCCAGCAGGAGCAGGGCTGGGTCAGCACCGAGGCAGAGGCCGCGTTGGCCGCTTACATCGGCGTCGAGCCGATCGCGGTGCACGAGGTCACGACCTTCTACAACATGTACAACCAGCGGCCGGTGGGCAAGTTCAAGCTCAACGTCTGCACCAACCTGCCGTGCCAGCTGCGCGATGGCCAGAAGGCGCTGCACCACCTCGAGAAGAAGCTGGGCATCGAAATGGGCGAGACCACGCCCGACGGCCTGTTCACGCTGCAGCAGAGCGAGTGCCTGGGCGCCTGCGCCGACGCACCCGTGATGCTGGTGAACGACCGCCACATGTGCAGCTTCATGAGCCACGACAAGCTCGACCAGCTCGTCGATGGCCTGCGCGCCGCGGAGGGCCAGCCCTGATGAACGCCCAACAGATCATCGGTCAGTTCGCCGCCACCGGCGTGCAGACCTGCTTCCATGGCCGCCACATCAGCCCGCAGATCTACGCGGACCTGGACGGCAAGAACTGGTCCCTCAAGGACTACGAGGCGCGCGGCGGCTACCAGGCCCTGCGCAAGATCCTGGGCAAGGACGGCGGCGAAGGCCTCACGCCCGACCAGGTGATCGCCACCGTCAAGGAATCGGCCCTGCGCGGCCGCGGGGGCGCCGGTTTCCCCAGCGGCCTCAAGTGGAGCTTCATGCCGCGCCAGTTCCCGGGGCAGAAGTACCTGGTCTGTAACTCCGACGAAGGCGAGCCGGGCACCTGCAAGGACCGCGACATCCTCATGTACAACCCGCACATCGTCATCGAAGGCATGGCGATCGCGGCGTACGCCATGGGCATCAGCGTGGGCTACAACTACATCCACGGCGAGATCTTCGAGGTGTACGAGCGCTTCGAGGCCGCGCTGGAAGAGGCGAGGGCGGCCGGCCTGCTGGGCGACAACATCCTCGGCTCGGACTTCAGCTTCCAGCTGCACGGCCACCACGGCTTCGGCGCCTACATCTGCGGCGAGGAAACCGCGCTGCTCGAATCGCTGGAAGGCAAGAAGGGCCAGCCGCGCTTCAAGCCGCCGTTCCCGGCCAGCTTCGGCCTCTACGGCAAGCCCACCACCATCAACAACACCGAGACCTTCGCCGCGGTGCCCTGGATCATCCGCAACGGTGGCCAGGCCTATCTGGAAATCGGCAAACCCAACAACGGCGGCACCAAGATCTTCTCGGTCAGCGGCGACGTCGAGATGCCCGGCAACTTCGAGATCCCGCTGGGCACGCCCTTCAGCAAGCTGCTCGAACTCGCCGGCGGCGTGCGCAAGGGCCGCACGCTCAAGGCCGTGATCCCCGGCGGCTCCTCGGCCCCGGTGCTGCCGGCGCACATCATGATGGAGTGCACGATGGACTACGACTCCATCGCCAAGGCCGGCTCCATGCTGGGCTCGGGCGCCGTCATCGTGATGGACGACTCGCGCGACATGGTCGAGTCGCTCAAGCGCCTGTCGTACTTCTACATGCACGAGAGCTGCGGCCAGTGCACGCCCTGCCGCGAAGGCACCGGCTGGCTCTGGCGCATGGTCGACCGCATTGACCGCGGCCTGGGCCGGCCCGAGGACATGGCCCTGCTCGACAACGTGGCCGAGAACATCATGGGCCGCACCATCTGCGCGCTCGGCGACGCGGCGGCCATGCCGGTGCGCGCCATGATCAAGCACTTCCGCCACGAGTTCGAGGCCAAGATCAACGCCGCGCAGGCCGAAACGGGCAACAAGGCGGCCACGGCCTGAGAGCACGAGGAACACGGACATCCCCATGGTTGAAATCGAACTCGACGGCAAGAAGGTCGAAGTGCCTCCGGGCAGCATGGTCATGCATGCGGCCGAGAAGGCGGGCACCTACATCCCCCACTTCTGCTACCACAAGAAGCTGTCCATTGCGGCCAACTGCCGCATGTGCCTGGTCGACGTGGAGAAAGCGCCCAAGGCCATGCCGGCCTGCGCCACGCCCGTCACGCAGGGCATGATCGTGCGCACCCAGAGCGACAAGGCCGTCAAGGCCCAGAAGTCGGTGATGGAGTTCCTGCTCATCAACCACCCGCTCGACTGCCCCATCTGCGACCAGGGCGGCGAATGCCAGCTGCAGGACCTGGCCGTGGGCTACGGCGGCTCCGGCTCGCGCTACCAGGAAGAAAAGCGCGTGGTCTTCCACAAGAACGTGGGGCCGCTGATCTCCATGGAGGAGATGAGCCGCTGCATCCACTGCACGCGCTGCGTGCGCTTCGGCCAGGAGATCGCGGGCGTCATGGAGCTCGGCATGAGCCACCGCGGCGAGCACGCCGAGATCGAGACCTTTGTGGGCCAGTCGGTCGACTCCGAGCTCTCGGGCAACATGATCGACATCTGCCCCGTGGGCGCGCTCACCAGCAAGCCCTTCCGCTACAGCGCGCGCACCTGGGAACTCTCGCGCCGCAAGAGCGTGAGCCCGCACGACTCCACCGGCGCCAACCTCGTGGTGCAGGTCAAGAACCACCAGGTGATGCGCGTGGTGCCGCTCGAGAACGAAGCGGTCAACGAGTGCTGGATCGCCGACCGCGACCGCTTCTCCTACGAAGCGCTCAATGGCGCGGACCGCCTCACCCAGCCCATGCTCAAGCAGGGCGGTGAGTGGAAGACCGTGGACTGGCAGACCGCGCTGGAGTACGTCGCCAATGGGCTGCGGCAGGTCAAGGCCGCGCACGGCGCCGGCGCCATCGGCCTGCTGGCCAGCCCGCACGCCACCGTGGAAGAGCTGGCCCTGGCCGGCGCCCTGGTGCGCGGCCTGGGCAGCGAGAACATCGACAGCCGCCTGCGCGCGGCCGACCCCGGCGCCGTGGCGCCCCAGGGCCAGGCGCGCTGGCTGGGCCGGCCCATCGCCGAACTCTCCACGCTGCAGCGTGTGTTGGTCGTGGGCTCGAACCTGCGCAAAGACCACCCGCTGTTTGCGCAGCGCATCCGCCAGGCCGTGCGCCGCGGCGCGCAACTGAGCGCGCTGGTCGAGGCCGCGCCCCAGTGGGCCATGAACGTCAAGCACACGCTGCTCAGCGACAGCGCGGCCTGGGTATCGGCCCTGGCCGGCGTGGCCGCCGCGGTGGCCGCCGAGAAGGGCGTGTCCGCTCCGGTGCCGGTCGAGGCGACCGACGCTCAGCGCGCCATCGCGGCCTCGCTGCTGGGCGGCGAGCACAAGGCGGTGCTGCTCGGCAACGCCGCCGCGCACCACGCTCAGGCCACCAGCCTGCTGGCCCTGGCCCAGTTCATCGCCCAGCACACCGGCGCCAGCGTGGGCTACCTCACCGAGGCGGCCAACACCGTGGGCGCGCAGCTCGTGGGCGCCGTGCCGGGGCAGGGCGGCCTGCACGCCGGCCGCATGCTCGGCGGGGCGCTCAAGGCCGCGCTGCTGCTCAACGTGGAAGCCGAGGACACGGCCCCCGGGCTCCAGGGCCTGGCGAACACCGACATGGTCGTGACCCTGAGCCCCTTCAAGACCAACCTGGACGTGAGCGACGTGCTGCTGCCGATCGCACCGTTCACCGAAACCTCCGGCAGCTTCGTCAACGCCGAAGGCCGCCTGCAGAGCTTCCACGCCGTGGTGCGCCCCCTGGGCGACACCCGCCCGGCCTGGAAGGTGCTGCGCGTGCTGGGCAACCTGCTCGAGCTGCCGGGCTTCGACGCCGATTCCTCGCAGGCCGTACTCGCGCGCGCGCTGCCGGGTGTCGAGTCGGGCGCCTTGGTGGCGGCCGAGCGCCTGAACAACCAGGCCCCTGGCACGACCATCGACACCACGCCTGCGGCGGCCCCGCCCTGCGTGGCCAGCATCTACCAACTCGACGCCCTGGTGCGCCGCGCTCCGTCGCTGCAGCTCACGGCCGATGCCCGCCGCGCGCGCGCAGAAGAAGGGGTGGCAGCGTGATCGACGCGATGTACAACGGCGGCCTGGGCCTCATCAACGCCGCGTGGTGGACCGCGGCGGCCTGGCCCGTGCTCTGGGCCCTCATCAAGATCGTCGCGGTGCTGGCGCCGCTGATGGGCGCGGTGGCCTACCTCACGCTCTGGGAGCGCAAGCTGCTGGGCTGGATGCAGGTGCGCCACGGCCCCAACCGCGTGGGCCCCTTCGGCCTGCTGCAGCCCATCGCCGACGCGCTCAAGCTGCTCACGAAGGAGTTGATCCGCCCGAGCGCGGCCAGCAACGGCCTGTTCCGCCTTGGCCCGGTCATGGCCATCATGCCGGCCCTGGCCGCCTGGGTGGCCATCCCCTTCGGCCCCGAGGCCGTGCTGGCCAACGTCAACGCCGGCCTGCTGGTCATCCTGGCCATCACCTCCATCGAGGTCTACGGCGTGATCATCGCGGGCTGGGCCTCGAACTCGAAGTACGCCTTCCTGGGCGCGCTGCGCGCGTCGGCCCAGATGGTGAGCTACGAGATCGCCATCGGCTTCTGCTTCCTGGTGGTGGTGATGACCGCCGGCAGCCTGAACCTGGCCGAGATCGTGAATTCGCAGGCCCGCGGCATGGGCGCCGGCATGGGCCTGAACTTCCTGTCCTGGAACTGGCTGCCGCTGCTGCCCATCTTCGTGGTTTACGTGATCTCGGGCGTGGCCGAAACCAACCGCCACCCCTTCGACGTGGTCGAGGGCGAGGCCGAGATCGTGGCCGGCCACATGGTCGAGTACTCGGGCATGGGTTTCGCGATCTTCTTCCTCGCCGAATACGCCAGCATGTGGCTGGTGTCCATCCTGGCTGTGCTGATGTTCCTGGGCGGCTGGCTGCCCCCCATCGACAGCGCCATCTTCAACTGGGTGCCGGGCTGGATCTGGCTGGGCCTCAAGACCTTCGTGGTGGTGTCCATGTTCATCTGGATCCGCGCCACCTTCCCCCGCTTCCGCTACGACCAGATCATGCGTCTGGGCTGGAAGATCTTCATCCCCGTCACGCTGGTGTGGCTGCTGCTCGTGGGTGCGCTCATGCAGACGCGCTGGAACATCTGGCAGTGAGGAGGGCACAAGCATGAGTACCACCACCGCCGTCGCGCCCTTCAGTTTCCGCGACTTCTTCAAGAGCTTCATGCTCGTCGAACTGGCCAAGGGCATGGCCCTGACCGGCCGTTACGCCTTCCGCCGCAAGGTCACGGTGCAGTTCCCCGAGGAGAAGACACCACTGTCGCCGCGCTTCCGCGGCCTGCACGCGCTGCGCCGCTACGAGAACGGCGAGGAGCGCTGCATCGCCTGCAAGCTCTGCGAGGCCGTGTGCCCCGCCGTCGCCATCACCATCGAAAGCGATGTGCGCGCCGACGGCACGCGCCGCACCACGCGCTACGACATCGACCTCACCAAGTGCATCTTCTGCGGCTTCTGCGAAGAGAGCTGCCCGGTCGACTCGATCGTCGAGACGCACATCTTCGAATACCACGGCGAAAAGCGCGGCGACCTGTACTTCACCAAGGAAATGCTGCTCGCGGTGGGTGACCGCTACGAACCCCAGATCGCCGCGGCCAAGGCCGCCGACGCCAAGTACCGCTGAGCGCGGCGCGACCGAGCCCATCCAGAGATCCCATGGACTTCACCACCGGTTTCTTCTACCTCTTCGCGGCGGTGCTGCTGTTCGCGGCCTTTCGCGTGGTCACCTCGCGCAACGCCGTGCACGCGGTGCTGTACCTGATGCTCTCCTTCTCGCAGGCGGCCGCGCTGTGGCTGCTGCTCAAGGCCGAGTTCCTGGGCATCACGCTGGTGCTGGTCTACCTCGGCGCTGTCATGGTGCTGTTCCTGTTCGTGGTGATGATGCTGGACATCAACATCGAGTCGCTGCGCCGCGGCTTCTGGCACCACTTCCCGCTGGCGGCCATCCTCGGCGCCGTGGTGGCTGGCGAGCTGATCGCCGTGCTGTGGGTGGGCTTCCCCTCCATCGCCACCACCGCCGCTACCGTGCCCGCCAACGTGTCGAACACGGGCGAACTCGGCAAGCTGCTGTATTCGGCCTACCTCTATCCCATCCAGGTCGCGGGCTTCATCCTGCTCGTGGCCATGGTCGCGGCCATCGCGCTGACGCTGCGCAAGCGCAAGGACAGCAAGGCCATCAACCCGGGTGACCAGGTCCACGTGCGCGCCCGCGACCGCCTGGTGGTCGTGCCCATGGCGGCGGCCAAGCCGGCGCCCGTGGCCGCCACCCCCAACACCGAGGAGGGCAAGGCATGAGCCACGCCCGGCCGCCCGAAGGGGCTCGCACCGTAGCGCACTGCGCGGAGGATTTCAAATGAGCGGCCTCACGCTGGGTCATTTCCTGTCGGTCGGCGCGATCCTGTTCGCGATCTCCGTCGTCGGCATCTTCCTCAACCGCAAGAACCTGATCGTGCTGCTCATGGCCATCGAGCTCATGCTGCTCGCGGTCAACATGAACTTCGTGGCCTTCTCGCACTACCTGGGCGACCTGCACGGCCAGGTGTTCGTGTTCTTCATCCTCACCGTGGCGGCCGCCGAGTCGGCCATCGGCCTCGCCATCCTCGTGCTGCTGTTCCGCAACAAGTCGTCGATCAGCGTCGAAGAACTCAACACGCTCAAGGGCTGACCGGAACATGAGCAACACGCTATCCGCCTCCACGCTGCTCGCCGTGCCGCTGGCGCCCCTGGTGGGCTCGCTGGTGGCCGGCATCCTGGGCACTGCCTTCGGTGGCAACGTCATCGGCCGGCGCGCCTCGCACGGCGCCACCATCCTGGGTGTGCTGGTCGCCTTCATCCTGTCGGTCATGACGCTGGCCGACGTGATCGACGGCGCCCGCTTCAACCAGACCATCTACGAATGGATGGTCATCGGCGGGCTCAAGATGGAGATCGGCTTCCTGGTCGACGGCCTGACCGCGATGATGATGGTGGTGGTCACCTTCGTCTCGCTCATGGTGCACCTCTACACCATCGGCTACATGGCAGACGACGACGGCTACAACCGCTTCTTCGCTTACATCTCGCTGTTCACCTTCTCCATGCTCATGCTGGTCATGAGCAACAACCTGCTGCAGCTGTTCTTCGGCTGGGAGGCGGTGGGTCTCGTGTCCTACCTGCTGATCGGCTTCTGGTTCAACAAGCCCTCGGCGATCTTCGCCAACATGAAGGCCTTCCTGGTCAACCGGGTGGGCGACTTCGGCTTCATCCTCGGCATCGGCCTGATCGTGGCCTACGCCGGCACCATGAACTACAGCGAGATCTTCGCCAAGGCGGGTGAACTCGGTGCCTTGGGCTTCCCAGGCACCGACTGGATGCTGATCACCGTCATCTGCATCTGCCTGTTCATCGGCGCCATGGGCAAGAGCGCGCAGTTCCCGCTGCACGTGTGGCTGCCCGACTCCATGGAAGGCCCCACGCCGATCTCCGCGCTGATCCACGCCGCCACCATGGTGACGGCCGGCATCTTCATGGTCGCGCGCATGAGCCCGCTCTACGAGCTGTCCGACACGGCGCTCAACTTCGTCATGGTCATCGGCGCCATCACCGCGCTGTTCATGGGCTTCCTGGGCATCATCCAGAACGACATCAAGCGCGTGGTGGCCTACTCCACGCTGTCGCAGCTGGGCTACATGACGGTGGCGCTCGGCGCCTCGGCCTACTCGGTCGCGGTCTTCCACCTGATGACGCACGCCTTCTTCAAGGCCCTGCTGTTCCTCGCGGCTGGCTCGGTCATCATGGGCCTGCACCACAACCAGGACATCCGTTGGATGGGCGGCGTGCGCAAGTACATGCCCATCACCTGGCTCACCTCGCTGATCGGCACGCTGGCGCTGATCGGCACGCCGCTGTTGTCGGGCTTCTACTCCAAGGACTCGATCATCGAGGCGGTGCACTTCAGCAACCTGCCGGCCGCCGGGTTCGCCCACTTCGCGGTGCTGGCGGGCGTGTTCGTGACCTCGTTCTATTCGTTCCGCCTGTACTTCCTGGTCTTCCACGGCCAGGAGCGCTACGACCAGAACCCCGACGCGCACCATGACGATCACCACGGCGATCACGGGCATGGCCACGGCGACGGCAAGCCGCACGAGTCGCCCTGGGTGGTGACCCTGCCTCTGGTGCTGCTGGCCATTCCGTCCGTGGTGATCGGCTACTTCACGATCGAGCCCATGGTCATCGGCGACTTCTTCCGCGATGCCATCACCGTCAACGCCGACGCGCACCCCGCGCTGAAGACCTTCGCCGAAGAGTTCCACGGCGCCTGGGCCATGGCCACGCACGCCTTCAGCACGGCGCCGCTGTACCTGGCGCTGGCCGGTGCCGTGAGCGCCTGGTACTGCTACCTGGTCAACCCGGCCGTGCCTGCGGCCATCGCGCGCGCGCTGCGGCCCATCGTGGTCATCCTCGAGAACAAGTACTACATGGACTGGTTCAACGAGAACGTGCTGGCCCGCGCCGCGCGCGGCCTGGGCGTGGGCCTGTGGAAGGGCGGGGACCGTGGCGTCATCGAAGGCGGCGTGGTGAACGCCAGCTGGAAGATCGTCGGCGCCATCGCCGCCGTGGTGCGCCGCGCGCAGACCGGCTACCTCTACCACTACGCGCTGGTGATGCTCGTGGGGGTGATGCTGTTCATGACGTACTTCGTCTGGCTCGCGAAATAAGACAACGAAGAAAGAAAAGACCATGGGTTTGCTGAGCCTTGCCATCTGGACGCCGATCCTCGTGGGCGTCGTGCTGCTCGCGCTGGGGCGCGATCAGCACGCGGGCGTGGTCCGCTGGGTTGCGCTCCTGGGCGCGCTCGCGGGCCTGGCCGTCACCGTGCCGCTGTACACCGGCTTCGAGGTCGGCAGCGCGGCCCTGCAGTTCGTCGAGAAGGCCGTCTGGATCGAGGGCTTCAACGTCCACTACCACCTGGGCGTGGACGGCATCTCGCTGTGGCTGGTGCTGCTAACGGCCTTCACCACCGTCATCGTGGTGATCGCGGGCTGGGAGGTGATCACCGAGCGCGTGAACCAGTACATGGGCGCCTTCCTGATCCTCTCGGGCTTCATGATCGGCGTGTTCAGCGCGCAGGACGCGATGCTGTTCTACGTGTTCTTCGAGGCCACGCTGATCCCGATGTACCTCATCATCGGCATCTGGGGCGGCCCCAACAAGATCTACGCGGCCTTCAAGTTCTTCCTCTACACGCTGCTGGGCTCGCTGCTCATGCTGATCGCGCTGATCTACCTGTACGTGCAGTCGGGTGGCAGCTTCGCGCTCAGCGACTGGTACCGCCTGCCCATCGGCGGCACCGCGCAGACCCTGCTGTTCTTCGCCTTCTTCGCGGCCTTCGCAGTGAAGGTGCCCATGTGGCCGGTGCACACCTGGCTGCCCGACGTGCACGTGGAGGCGCCCACCGGTGGCTCCGCCGTGCTGGCGGCCATCATGCTCAAGCTGGGCGCCTACGGCTTCCTGCGCTTCTCGCTGCCCATCCTGCCCGACGCCTCGCACGAATGGGCCTGGCTGATGATCGCGCTGTCGCTGATCGCGGTGATCTACGTCGGCCTGGTGGCCATGGTCCAGCAGGACATGAAGAAGCTGGTGGCCTATTCGTCCGTGGCGCACATGGGCTTCGTCACGCTGGGCTTCTTCATCTTCAGTGACCTGGGCATGAGCGGTGGCCTGGTGCAGATGGTGTCGCACGGCTTCGTGTCGGCGGCCATGTTCCTGGCCATCGGCGTGCTGTACGACCGGGTGCACTCGCGCGAGATCGCCGACTACGGCGGCGTGGTCAACACCATGCCGCGCTTCGCCGCCTTCGCGCTGCTGTTCACCATGGCCAACGCTGGCCTGCCCGGCACGGCCGGTTTCGTGGGCGAATGGATGGTGATCATCGCCGCCGTCAAGGCCAACTTCTGGATCGGCCTGCTGGCCGCCACCGCCCTGATCTTCGGCGCCGCCTACTCGCTGTGGATGTTCAAGCGCGTCTACCTGGGCGAGCCGGGCAACGACGAGGTGCGCGGCCTGAGCGACATCAATGCGCGCGAATTCCTGGTGATGGCCTTGCTGGCCATCGCCGTGCTCGCCATGGGCGTGTACCCCAAGCCTTTCACCGACGTGATGGACCCGGCCGTGGCCGAGCTGCTGCGCCACGTGGCGAACTCCAAGCTGAACTGACAAGAATAGACCGAGCGAGAACAGCCCCATGATCGACAAACTCAGCTGGGTCGCGGCCTACCCGGAAATTCTGTTGGCGGTGATGACCTGCGTCATCGCGCTGGCCGACCTCGCGGTCAAGACGCCGCTGCGCGGCAGCACCTACGCGCTGACCCTGCTCACCCTGGCCGTCGTCGCGGTGTTCCTCGGCATGGCCGGCGCCTCGGGCAGCACCATCGAGGGCTTCGGCGGCATGATCGTCAGCGACCCCATGGGCAACTGGCTCAAGTGCTTCGCCACCATCGCCCTGATGGCCACCTTGGTCTACGGCCGCGCCTACGCCGGCGCGCGCGACATGCTGCGTGGCGGCGAGCTGTTCAGCCTGAGCCTGTTCGCGCTGCTGGGCATGTTCGTCATGATCTCGGGCCACAACTTCCTGGTGATCTACCTGGGCCTGGAACTGCTCACGCTCTCCAGCTACGCGCTGGTGGCGCTGCGCCGCGACGACACCGCCGCGACCGAAGCCGCCATGAAGTACTTCGTGCTGGGCGCGCTGGCCAGCGGCTTCCTGCTCTACGGCCTGTCCATGGTCTATGGCGCCACGGGCTCGCTCGACATCGGCCAGGTGATGGCGTCCATCGCCGGCGGCGAGGCCACGCTCAAGGGCTCTGTCCAGGTGCTGGTGCTGGGCCTGGTGTTCGTGGTCGCGGGCCTGGCCTTCAAGCTGGGCGTGGCGCCGTTCCACATGTGGGTGCCCGACGTGTACCACGGCGCTCCCACGTCCATCACGCTGCTCATCGGCGGCGCGCCCAAGCTGGCCGCCTTCGCCATCGTGATCCGCCTGCTCGTCGAAGGCCTGCAGCCGCTGGCCGTGGACTGGCAGCAGATGCTGGCCGTGCTGGCCGTGCTCTCGTTGCTGGTGGGCAACCTGGCCGCCATCGCGCAGACCAACCTCAAGCGCATGCTGGCCTTCTCCACCATCGCGCAAATGGGCTTCCTCATGCTGGGCCTGATGGCCGGCGTGTCCGGCGGCGACGGCAGCAACATGGCCAACGCCTACAGCTCGTCCATGTTCTACGTGGTGACCTACGTGCTCACCACGCTGGGCACCTTCGGCGTGATCATCCTGCTCTCGCGCGCGGGCTTCGAGTCCGACACCATCCAGGACCTGGCCGGCCTGAACCAGCGCAGCCCCCTGTACGCAGGCGTCATGGCGGCCTGCATGTTCTCGCTGGCGGGCGTGCCGCCGCTGGTGGGCTTCTACGCCAAGCTCTCGGTGCTGCAGGCGCTGCTGGCCTCGCCCAGCACCTTCCACGTCGGCCTGGCCGTGTTCGCGGTGGTGATGTCGCTGATCGGCGCCTTCTACTACCTGCGCCTGGTCAAGGTGATGTACTTCGACGCGCCCACGCAAAGCGCGCCCATCGAGGCCAGCCTGGACGTGCGCTCGGTGCTGTCGGTGAACGGCGCGCTGGTGCTGATTCTGGGCATCGTGCCGGGCGGCCTCATGGCCGTGTGCGCGCAGGCGGTGGCGGCCCTGTTCGCCTGAGGCCGCGGCGCGGGGAACCCTCCCGCGCCGGACCGCTCACACCGTCGCCATGAACCAAACCGCTCTGATCTGGCTGGTGCTGGCGGCCGCCCTGGTGGCCGCGAACCTGCCCTTCGTCAACAACCGCTGGCTCGCAGTGCTGCCGCGCGCGAAGCCCAAGACGCTGTGGCTGCGCCTGCTCGAACTCGTGCTGCTGTACTTCGCCGTCGGGGCCCTGGGCCTGGCCCTGGAGCAGCGCGTGGGCCAGATCTACCCGCAGGGCTGGGAGTTCTACGCCACCACGGCAAGCCTGTTCCTCACGCTGGCCTTCCCGGGCTTCGTGTACCGCTACCTCTACAAACGCCGCGGTGGATGAGCCTCACCTGACCGAAGCGCCGCTGGCGCGCGCCGAGCTGCTGCGTGGCCACTTCCTGCACGTGGTGCGCGACACCGTGCGCCTGCCCACGGGCGCCGAGGCCACGCGCGAATTCGTGCTGCACCCGGGCGCGGTGATGGTGGTCCCTTTGCTGGACGATGGCCGCGTGGTGCTGGAACGCCAGTACCGCCACCCCATGGGGGCCGTCATGGTGGAGTTTCCCGCTGGCAAGCTCGACGCCGGCGAGGGCAGCCTGGCCTGCGCGCGGCGCGAGCTGCGCGAGGAGACCGGCTACGCGGCCCGGCAATGGGCCTTCGCGGGCCGCCTGGCGCCCACCATCGCGTACTCCGACGAGGTCATCGACGTCTGGTTCGCGCGCGGCCTGAGCCTGGGCGAGCGCGCGCTCGACGACGGCGAGGCGCTGGACGTCTTCACTGCCACGCCGGCCGAACTCCAGGCCTGGTGCCGCGACGGCCGGGTCATCGACAGCAAGACCTTGGTGGGCATGCTGTGGCTGCAGAATGTGCTCAGTGGCCAATGGGTCTTGGACTGGCAGGATAATTGCGCGCCATGAAGGTGCTCGATCTGCAATGCGCCCACCAGCACGTGTTCGAGGGCTGGTTCGGCTCCGAAGACGATTTCCACCAGCAGCTGGAGCGCGGGCTGGTGAGCTGCCCGCTGTGCGGGGATCAGCGCGTGGAGAAAAAACTCTCGGCGCCGCGCCTGAACCTGCGTGCGGGCCGCGAGCCACAGGGCGCGGCCCATGGCCCCGAAGGCCTCACGCTCAGCAACCACCCCGCACAGGCCGAATTGGCCGAGCTGCAGGCGCGCATGCTCAAGGCCATGCGCGAGATCATGGTCAACACCGAAGACGTCGGCGAGCGGTTCGCCGAGCAGGCCCGCGCCATGCACCACGGCGAGATCGAGCGCCGCAACATCCGCGGCCAGACCAGCGCGGCCGTGGCCCTGGAGCTGCTGGAAGAAGGCGTGGAGGTGATGCCCCTGCCCCTGCTGCCGGCGGTGAAAGACACCCTGCAATAGCAGGAATTCTCCCTGCGGCCGCTGCGCAGCTTCCTACCCGGAGCGCGTGCGCAACGCCAGAGATGCCGTGGAACCGGCTTTGCCGGGCCGCGGGCATCGTCCCCCCTCCAAGCGCCGCAGGCGCGCCAGACAGGGGGACGCCGCGCAGCGGCGCAGGGGGAGTCAGGGATACAAGCCGCGCAGATCGCGCGCGTGCAGGATGCGCTGGCAGGCGATGATGAAGGTGGCGGTGCGCAGGCTGACCTTGTGGTCCTCCGACACCTGCCACACGGCCGAGAAGGCGTCCTTCATGATCTTCACCAGGCGGGCGTTGATCTCGTCCTCGGTCCAGAAGAAGCTGGAGAAGTCCTGCACCCACTCGAAGTAGCTCACCGTCACGCCGCCGGCGTTGGCGATCACGTCGGGCAACACGAGCACGCCGCGGTCGTGCAGGATGTCATCGGCTTGCGGGGTGGTGGGGCCGTTGGCGCCTTCGATCACCATGCGGGCCTGGATGCGGCCGGCGTTCTTGTCGGTGATCTGGCCTTCGAGCGCGGCGGGGATGAGGATGTCGCAAGGCACGCCCCAGAAGTCCTCGTTGGGGATGACCTGTCCACCCGCGAAGCCCGCCACGGAGCCGTGGCGGCCCACGTGGTCGAGCAGGGCGGGCACGTTCAGCCCGGCCTCGCTGTAGACCGTGCCGCCATGGTCCTGCACGGCCACCACGCGGGCGCCGGCCTCGGCGAACAGCTTGCCGGCCACGCCACCCACGTTGCCGAAGCCCTGCACGGCCACGCGCGAGCGGGTCACGTCCAGGCCGATGCGGCGCGCGGCCTCGATGCCGACGGTGTACACGCCGCGGCCGGTGGCCTCGCGCCGGCCGAGCGAGCCGCCCAGGTCGACCGGTTTGCCGGTGACCACGCCGGTGGCGGTGGCGCCCTCGTTCATGGAGTACGTGTCCATCATCCAGGCCATGACCTGCTCATTGGTGTTCACGTCGGGCGCGGGGATGTCCTTGGTCGGGCCGATGATGATGCCGATCTCGCTGGTGTAGCGGCGCGTCACGCGCTCGAGTTCGCCGCGCGTGAGCAGCTTCGGGTCGACCCGGATGCCGCCCTTGGCGCCGCCGTAGGGCACGTTCACTGCGGCGTTCTTGATGGACATCCAGGCCGCCAGGGCCATCACCTCGGACAGGGTCACGTCCTGGTGGAAGCGCACGCCGCCCTTGCCGGGCCCGCGGCTGGTGTTGTGCTGCACGCGGTAGCCCTCGAAGTGGGCCACGGTGCCGTTGTCCAGATGGATGGGCACGTCCACGATGAGGGTGCGCTTGGGCCGCTTGAGGGTGTCGACCCAGCGCCCCAGCTTGCCCAGGTAGGGCGCGACGCGATCGACCTGCTGGAGGTAGATGCCCCAGGGGCCGAGGTGGTGGGGGTCGAGGTAGGAGGGCAGGGCCTGGGTCAGCACGGAGGGAGGGGTGGGCGACGACATGGTGGGTCCTTCGATGGGGCATGGCCGCTGCGGGGCCACGGCGCCAAGCACTGTACGCAGCGCCCCGGCGCTTGTCCAAGGCGGGCTGAGGATGGCTCCATGCCTGCGCTGCATGGCCTTGGCCGGCCGGTGCTAGCATCCGCCGGCCTGCTAACAGGAGGGAGGCAAGATGAACAACATCGATAGGCTGGGTGAGGCGCCGGGCGCACCGGATGCGCGGCCCCCGGTGCAAACGCTGCCGATCCGGTTCACCGGCTCAGGCAGCGAGTACTTCCGCATCTGGATCGTGAACCTGTTGTTGGTCCTGGTGACGTTCACGCTGTATTGGCCCTTCGCACGGGCGCGGCGCATCGCGTATTTCCAGAACAACACCCTGGTGGGCGATGACCCGCTGGGTTTTCACGCCAACCCCTGGAAGATGTTCCGCGGCTACCTGGTGGTGGCGCTGTTCGGCCTGGCCTATGGCGTCACCTCGGAAACGGCGCCGCTGGTGGCCGGCGCCATCTTCCTGGTGTTCGCCCTGCTGTGGCCGGCGCTGTGGCGGGCCTCGCTGCAGTTTCGCCTGCGCAACACCAGCTGGCGCGGTGTGCGCCTGAGCTTCGAGGGCGACCTCAAGGGCGCCTACCTGGCCTTCGCGCCGCTGCTGCTGCCCGTGCTGGGTTTCGTGGCCCTGGGCCTGAGCGCGCCCGACCTGGCACCCGGCGAGGGCGCCTCGCCCGAGGAGCGGCGGCGCATGGGCCTGCTGTTCCTGGGCGTGATGGCGCTGTTCGCGCTGGTCATGCCCTGGTGTCTGGCGCGCATCAAGCAGTACCAGCACGGCGGCTACCGCTTTGCTGGCGAGCGCACCGAGCTGCGCGCCGGTGTGCGCCAGTTCTACGGGCTTGGCTTGCGCACCGGCGGCGTGATGCTGCTGGTGGTGCTGATCGTGGGCGCCATCGCGGCGCTGGGCGTGGGCTTGGCGGGGCGCACGGCGGCTGGCGTGCTGATGCTGAGCGGCGCCGTCGCGCTGGGCTATCTGCTGTTTCCCATGCTGGTGGTGACCCACTACACCGCCGCGCTGCAGAACCTGGTGTGGCAGAACACCCGCAGCCGCAACACGCGCTTTCGCAGCGGGCTGGGCTTTGGCGCGCTGGCGCGCGTGACGGCGGTGAACTGGCTGCTGATCGCGCTGACCTTGGGTCTGTATTGGCCTTTCGCCCAGGTGCGCCTGGCGCGCGCCCGGCTGGAGGCCATGGCGCTGCAGGTCAAGGGCTCGGTGAACGACTGGCTGGCGCACGCGCAGCGGCGCGACGTCGGCCCGCTGGGCGACGCCGCGGGCGACTTCTTCGGCATCGACATGGGGTTGTGAGCGGGCATGGGTGAGCCGCTGCCCACGCGCTGGTTCGATGGCCGCAGCCCGCGCGGGCGCGCGGTGCAGCTGCGCGTCGAGGGCGATGAGCTGGTGCTGGAGCCGCTGGACGCGGAGCGCGCCGAGCCGCCGCGGCGCTACCCCCTGCGCGAGGTGCGCTGGCCTGAGCGCCGCACACACGGCCAGCGCCAGACCGAGCTGCCCGACGGCGGCCTGATCCAGCACGCCGACGCCAGCGGCTGGGACGCCTGGTGGGCCGCCCAGGGCCTGCGCGAGTCCTGGGTGGTGGGCTGGCAGCAGAGCTGGCGCGCCACCGCCGCGGCGGTGGTGGGCGCCGTCGCGGTGCTGCTGGCGAGCTGGTTCTGGGGCGTGCCCGTGGCCAGCCAGTTCGTCGCGCAGCGCCTGCCGCTGTCGCTGGACGAGCGCATCGGGCGCGACGGCTTGGCCCAGCTCGACCGCGCGCTGCTCAAGCCCACGCGCCTGGACGAGGCGCGGCGCCAGGCGATCGAGCGGCGCTGGCGGGCCTTCGTCGAGCGCGCCCACCCCGAGGGCGACGCGCCCGCCTGGCGCCTGTCGTTCCGGGATGCGCCCGAGTTGGGCCCCAACGCCCTGGCCCTGCCGGGCGGACAGATGGTCGTGACCGACCAACTGGTCGAGCTGCTGCACGACCGGCCCGACGCGCTGACCGGCGTGCTGGCGCACGAGCTGGGCCACGTGCGCCACCGCGACGGCCTGGACATGCTGGTGCGCGCCAGCCTGCTGAGCGCCATCGTGGGCGTGGTCTTCGGCGACGCCAGCGGCTTCATCGCCAGCGTGCCGGCGGCGCTGCTGACCCAGTCTTACTCGCGCGACGTGGAGCGCCGCGCCGACGCCTACGCGGCCGAGCGGCTGGACCGCGCGGGCCTGTCGCCGGCCGTGATGGTCTCGCTGTTCGAGCGCCTGGCCACCGCGCGAAAAAACCAGGACCGCGACGCCGACGGCGTGCTGCCGATCGCGTTGGCCAGCCACCCGGCGGACGAGGAGCGCATCCGCTTCTTCCGCGAGTGGGCGCCCGAGCGCTGAGGCTGGGCGCGGGCACGCCGCGCCGGCGGAATCAGGCGTTGAACTGCAGAGCCGCCAGGCCCGCGTACACCCCGCCGCGCGCCACCAGCTCGGCGTGCGTGCCTTGCTCCACGAGGCGCCCGTGGTCCATCACCACGATGGGGTCGGCGCGCTGCACCGTGGCCAGCCGGTGGGCGATGACCAGGGTGGTGCGGTTGCGCATGGCGGCCTCCAGCGCCGCCTGCACCACGCGCTCGCTCTGCGCGTCCAGCGCGCTGGTGGCCTCGTCCAGCAGCAGCAGCGGCGGGTTCTTCAGCATGGCGCGCGCGATGGCGATGCGCTGGCGCTGGCCGCCCGACAGGCGCACACCGCGCTCGCCCAGGAAGGTGGCGTAGCCCTCGGGCAGTTGGGCGATGAACTCGTCGGCGAAGGCGGCGCGCGCGGCGGCCTTCACCGCTTCGTCGCTGGCGCCCGGCTGGCCGTAGCGGATGTTCTCCATGGCGCTGCTGGAGAAGATCACCGGGTCCTGCGGCACGATGCCGATGCGCTCGCGCAGGTCCTGCAGCCGCAGGGCGTTGATCGGCGTGCCGTCGAGCACGATGCGGCCCTGCTGCGGGTCGTAGAAGCGCAGCAGCAGCGAGAACACGGTGGTCTTGCCGGCGCCGCTGGGGCCCACGATGGCGACCGTCTGCCCCGGCGCCACCGCCAGCGAAAACCCGTCCAGCGCCGCCTGCGCCGGGCGCGAGGGGTAATTGAAGCGGACTTGCTCGAACGCCAGCGCGCTGCCGCCCGCCGGCAGCGGCGCGTCCACGGCGTTCGCGGGCGATCGCACCGGCGACTCGCTGGCCAGCAGCTCCACCAGGCGCTCGCTCGCGCCCGCGGCGCGCAGCAGGTCGCCGTACACCTCGCCCAGCACGGCCACCGCGCCCGCGAAGATCACCACGTAGAACACCGCCTGGCCCAGCTGCCCCGGCGACAGCTGGCCGTTCAGAACCGCCTGCGTGCCCTGGAACATGCCCCAGAGGATGAGCGCCGCGTTGGCGATGATGACGAAGGCCACCAGCGCGGCGCGCGCCTTGGTGCGGCGCACGGCGGTCTCGAACGCGTGCTGGGTGGATTGCTCGAAGCGTTGGGATTCGCGCCCCTCGGCCGCGTAGCTCTGCACCGTGGGAATCGCGTTCAGCACCTCGGCCGCGATGGAGCTCGAATCGGCGATGCGGTCCTGGCTGGCGCGCGAGAGCCGGCGCACCCGGCGCCCGAACCACATGGCCGGCAGCACCACCAGCAGCACCGTGGCCAGCACCAACACCATCACATAGGGGTGCGACCACACCAGCATCACCAGCGCGCCCAGGCCCATCACCGCGTTGCGCAGGCCCATGGACAACGATGAGCCCACGACGGTCTGGACCAGCGTGGTGTCGGCCGTCAGTCGCGACAGCACCTCGCCGGTCTGCGTGGTCTCGAAGAACTGAGGGCTTTGGCGCAGCACGTGGCGGTACACCGCGTTGCGCAGGTCGGCCGTGATGCGCTCGCCGATCCAGCTGACCAGGTAAAAGCGCACCGCCGAGAACAGGCCCAGCGCCACCGCCACCCCGAACAGCGCCGCGAAATGCTCGCGCAGCGCCAGCACCTGATCACCACGCCCCGCCGGCACCAGGCCGTCGTCGATCAGCAGGCGCAGCGCCACCGGAAACGCCAGCGTGGCCGCCGCCGCCAGCACCAGGAAGAGCAGGGCCAGCCCCATTTGCAGGCGGTAGGGACGCATGAAGGGCAGCAGCCCGGTGAGCGAACGCGGGCTCTTGCCCGAGGGGCGGTCGGAGGCGGTGGCCATGGGGGAGGGGACCCGGAGGTCGGTGCCGAGGGGGGTGCTTAGCTTAGGCCAAGACGCGTGCGCCGAGCGGCGCCGCCCGCCATGCGCCGATCCAGCGCCGGCCCGGCTCGCCGCACCGGTCCAGGCGCCAGTGAAGGGGACGCCCCGAACAACAGCCGCCGAGCGGGCGTGTCAACACGTCGGCATCGGCGTTTCGGCGCAACGCTCGCAGCCGCCGTTGCTTCTTGTCCTCCCCCCGCCATCCCATTGCACGCCATCGAATCGCGTGATAACAATCGCCGCTCCGACACCCCCAGGAGTTCCCCATGCTCAACCGCACCCTGATCCTCGCCGCCGCCCTGGCGTTCACCGCCACCGGTTCCTGGGCCGACGAGGCCACCTGCCAGGCGAAGGCGATGGAGAAGAAGCTGGCCGGCGCCGCCAAGAACTCCTTCATGACCAAGTGCAAGAAGGACGCCACGGCGGCCTGCACCACGGCCGCGGGCGAGAAGAAGCTTTCCGGCGCGGCCAAGACCAGCTTCACCAACAAGTGCGTGCGCGACGCCGTGGGCGCCGAGGACAAGAAGCCGTCCTGATGCCCGCTTGAGCGCGGCGCGCGCGCCGCCTCAGAGCACCAGCCGCTGGGCGTACCCGGTCATTTCCAGGTAGCCCCGCCCCACCAGGCGGCCGTTGCTGTCGATCAGCTCCGACAGGCCTTCCCAGTAGATCGCGCCGGTGCTGGCGCGGCTGTCGAGTTCCTGTGCGTCGACCAGCGCGCGCACGGTGTAGAAGTCGGCCGGCGTGCGCACCAGCCATTCCACGGGGTAGCGCGTGCGCGTGAGCGGGCTGGTCCACCAGCGTTGGGGCTTGAATTCCACCTCGCCCGGGGCGAAGCGGTGGATGGCGTTCGCCTCGCGCGCGTCGGCCGCGGCGCGGAAGGAGCCGCCCGCCCACAGGGCCGAGCCGTCGGCGCGGCGCAGCCGGAAAGCGGTGAGGGCGTGGCCGTCGAACAGGTTCATGCCGATCCAGTCCCAGCCCACGGCCTCGGGGTGCAGCAGGGCCTCGCTCCACTCGTGGTCCAGCCAGGCACTGCCGCTCACCTGGAAGCGCTGGCCGGCCAGGCCCAGGGTGCCGCTCACCTGGAGCTGCGGCTGCGAGACGTAGAAGCTGGACTGCGCGGCGTCCGGCCCCTTGCGCGAGAAGCCCCGGTCGCCCTGCAGCAGCCAGGCCTGCGGCGCGCGGGCCTCGATGTCGATCAGCAGCGTGTCGCCCACGCCGCGCGTGGCGTAGCCGCCGTCGGCGCGGCGGCGGATGAACCAGTCGCGCAGCACCACCTCGGTGTCGGTTTCGCTGGCGAACACGGCGCGTTCGGTGCTGGCGGGCCGTTCGCCGTTCCAGCGCGCGATGCGCTGGTCGTGGTGCAGGCGCCGGCCCGCGACGTCGGTGATGGCGGCGTGCGCGAACAGCAACTGGCGCGCGGCCAGGCGGCCGGGCAGGTCGCGCGCCTCGTCCACGCGGCTGCGGAAGAAAGTGATCTGGAAGCCGAAGTCGCGGCCGCCGCCGTCGCGCGCGTGGCCGGTGAGGTACCACCACTCGGTGCGCGTGTCGGGGTGGCTGCCGTGGTCGCGCGGGAACACCAGTTCGCGCGGGCGCAGGGTGTCGCCGGGGCGGGCGATGTCGCGCGCCGGCGCCAGCGGCCAGGCCAGGGCGGCGGCGCTGCCGAGCAGCCAGTGGCGGCGGGAGAGGGGGTGCATGGCGTTCACCAGTCCTGCCTGACGGCCTGCACCGCGTCGCGGCTGGCCGCCGCGCGCCCGGCCAGCCAGGCCGTGAGCGTGCCGGCCAGCACCACCGCCAGCGCCAGCGCACCCAGCCGCGCCCAGGGCAGCACCAGGTCCATGGTCCAGTGGAAGCTCTGTGGATTGACCACGTGCACCAGCACCAGGCTGACCAGCAGGCCCAGGGCCGTGCCGGCCAGCGCGCCCAGGGCCGTCCAGGCCAGGCCCTCGGCCGCCACCACGCCCAGGATCTGGCGCCGCGTGAGGCCCAGGTGCGCGAGCAAGCCGAACTCCTTGCGCCGCACCAGCACCTGCGCGCTGAAGCTCGCGGCCACGCCGAACAGGCCGATGCCGATGGCCACGGCCTGCAGCCAGACGGTGACGGCGAAGCTGCGGTCGAAGATGCGCAGCGAGGCGGCGCGGATCTGCTCCGCCGAGGCGAACTCGATGCTGTCCTGCAGGCCCTGCGCTTGCGCGAGTGCGTCGATGGCGTCGCGCACCGCCTGCGGGTCGGCGCCGGGCGCCAGGTGCAGCGCCAGGTCGCTCACGAGGCGCTCGCCGCTCAGGCGCGCGAAGGTGTCGGCGTCGATGGCCACGCTGCCGTGCTGGCGCGCGTAGTCGCGCCAGACGCCGGCCACCACGTAGCGGGCGCGCCGGGCCTCGGGCGCGGCCAGGGCCTGGGCCAGCGCGGGCAGGGGTTGGCCCAGGCGTGCGCCATACAGGTCGGCCATGGCCTCGCTCGCATAGACGGGCACGTCGGGCGCGGCCACGGCGGCGGTCTCGCCCACCAGGGGCAGCGGCAAAGGATCGCCGCGCAGCGGGCGCACCACCAGCGTCACCGGCGGGCGCGCGGGGTCGAACTGCAGGGGCAGGGCGCGCAGCGGGTCGGCGCGCGCCACCCCGGGCACGGCCGACACCGCGTCCACGAAGGCGGGCGGCAGGTGCTGGCTGTCCCCGGCGCCGCCGCTGCCGCGCAGGTAGAGCGGGGCGGGCAGCACGGTGTCCAGCCAGTGCGTCACCGAGTCGCGAAAGCTCGCCACCATGACCGTGAGCGCCACCGACAGGGCCAGGCTGGCCACCACGCCGCTGGTGGCCACGGCGGCGGTCTCGCGCAGGCGGCGCGCGCGCTCCACCGCCAGCAGCGGCAACAGGTGGCGCATGGTGTGCGGCGCGAGGCGGTCCAGCAGGGCCGACACGCTCAGCGGCAGCGCCGCGATACCGCCGACCAGCAGCAGGCCCACCGACACATAGGCCCCCAGCGGCAGGCCGGCCACGGGCGGCGCCAGCGCGGCCAGGCCGGCGAGCAGCAGCAGCCCCAGGGCCAGTGTGTGCCGCCGCGCCGTGGGCGCGTCCGTGCCCAGGCCCTTGAGCGCCTGCGCCGGCGCCAGGGCCTGCGCCGCGCGCGCCGGCCACCAGCCGCCGGCCACGGCCGCCGCCACGCCCAGCGCGCCGTACAGCAGCGCGGCCCACGGGCTCCAGCGCAGGGCGGGCGACACGCCGGTGAAGTAGCCGCCGCCCAGGTCGCCGCCGAGCTGGCGCAGCGCGAGCGCCGCCACGGCGCTGCCCAGGGCCACGCCGATGGCGCCGCCCAGCAGGCCCAGCAGGGCCGATTCGGCCAGCACCAGGCGCAGCCGCTCGCGCGCCGACAGGCCCAGCACGCCCAGCAGCGCCAGCGGCCCCTGCCGCCGAGCGACCGACAGGGACAGCACCGAGAACACCAGGAAGGCCCCCGTGAACAGGGCCACCAGCGCCAGCACCGTGAGGTTGACGCGGTAGGCGCGCGACAGGTTGCTGATGCGCTCGCCCGCCTGTTCGGGGCGCTGGGCCAGGGTGCCCGGGGGCAGTTGCAGCTCGTCCAGCACGCGCTCGGCCGGTGCGCCGGGGACCAGCCGCAGGTCGACGCGGCTGAGCGCGCCGATCCGCCCGGCCAGGGCCTGGGCGGCCGCAATGTCCATCACCAGCACCGGCGCGCCGGGCGCGTTCACCTGGCCGGCGACGCGCAAGGCGTGATCGGCCGCGCCCAGCCGCAGCCCGACGGTGGCGGCGCCGCCGACGGCCTGGCGCGCGCTCGCGTTCAGGAACACGGCGTCGGGCGCGAACAGGTCCAGGCGGCGGCCGCCGTCCCCACCCGTCAGCGGCATCAGCGCGGGCGCCACGCGGCCCACGCTGAGAGCGTCCACGCCGATCAGGCGCGCCGGCAGGCGCTCGCCGCGGGCCGTGGCCAGCGAGGCGGGCAGCTCCAGCACCGGGCTGGCCGCCGCCACGCCCGGGTGCGCGGCCACGCGCTCGAACAGGGCGTCGTCCAGCAGGCCCTGGCGGGCGCGCAGCTCGATGTCGGGCTGGCCGTTGACGGCGCTCACGGCGTCGCGGAATTCGGCCAGGGCTGAGGCGTTGATGAGCTGCACCGCCAGCGCCAGCGCCACGCCCAGCGCCACGGCGAGCACGGCGATGGCCGTGCGCCAGGGGTGGTGGCGGAACTCGGGCCAGGAGACGGTGGCGAGCAGGCGAAGCATGCGGGCAGCATACGTGGACGGGGGTGGTGCGCGAAGGCGTCCGCGTCCTGTGGTCCAATACCGGTTTTTCGTCACCCGCCGCTCTAAGGAAAGTGCCATGGGCAACAAGATCGTCACCGAGGCCGACCGCAAGGCCACCCCCCGTCCCGTCGCTGCCAATGGCGTCGTGCTGCCCACCCCCGGCCGTGGCCAGCGCCGCAGCCTGGAGCGCGGCGTGGCCACGCGCAGCAAGAAGAACCCGGGCAAGCGCCCGCACAGCGGCTGATCGCTGCGGTTCCCGGCAAAAGCCCGCTCCGGCGGGCTTTTTGTTTTCCGATGCGGGCCGTTGCCAGCCGATGCCAATGGTCTGGCTTGACTCGCATAGATCAAAAAGTTACAATCCTCGCTTCCCTAACAGTCAACAAGACATGTTGACGCACCGGGCGCTACTCGCGGATCGACCTGAATCCCGTCGCGGCGCTGGTGATACCCCGCCGGGCCTTGCCCGGCACCGGCTGGATTCCAGCCAACTGCCGCCGCGTCGCGCCACCTCGTTCACGCCCCTCGACCAGGCCCGCTGAACGGCTCCCCCTGGCGTGCACAGGCGCTGCATGCGTCGTGCTTCGTCGTCTTCAGTGCCTGCTGCGTGGCTGCGGTCCGCGGCCGCCTGCGCGTTTGTCCCCAGGCGGCCATTGCCCAAAGCCCACCCACAAGGAGGCCCGCCGCAATGGCAAAAGACATTCAGATCGACCACGTGTTCAAGGTCTTCGGCGACGAGCCGCAGGCCGCGCTCGCCCTGGTGCGAGAGGGACGCAGCAAGCAGGAAATCCTGGCCGAGACGGGCCAGTCCATCGGCGTCTTCGACGCGCACTTCAGCATCCAGGCCGGCGAGATCTTCGTGATCATGGGCCTGTCGGGCTCCGGCAAGTCCACGCTGGTGCGCCTGCTCAACCGGCTCATCGAGCCCAGCGCCGGCCGGGTCGTGATCGACGGCCGCAACATCTTCGAGCACAGCGACCGCGAGCTGCGTGCCCTGCGCCGCAAGGACATCAGCATGGTGTTCCAGTCCTTCGCGCTGATGCCGCACATGACGGTGCGCGACAACACCGCTTTCGGGCTGGAGCTGGCGGGCGTGGACAAGGCCACGCGCCTGGCCCAGGCCGACGAGGCCCTCTCGCAGGTGGGCCTCGCCGGCTGGGGCGACAGCTACCCCGACGAGCTGTCTGGCGGCATGCAGCAGCGCGTGGGCCTGGCGCGCGCGCTGGCCAGCGACCCGTCCATCCTGCTGATGGACGAAGCCTTCTCGGCGCTGGACCCGATCATCCGCACCGACATGCAGAGCGAGCTGCTGCGTCTGCAGGAGGTCAAGCGCCGCACCATCGTCTTCATCTCGCACGACCTGGACGAGGCCATGCGCATCGGCGACCGCATCGCCATCATGAAAGATGGCCAGGTGGTGCAGGTGGGCACGCCCGAGGAGATCCTGCGCGAACCGGCCGACGACTACGTGCGCAACTTCGTGCGCGGCGTGGACGCGGCGGCCGTGTTCAAGGCCGGCGACATCGCGCGCCGCAGCCAGGTGGTGGTGGCCGAAAGCCCCACGCGCGGCGCGCGTGCGGCCTTGTCCATGCTGGAGCAGCAGGACCGGGAGTACGCCTTCGTGGTGTGCACGCAGGAGCGCTTCCAGGGCATGGTGTCCGTGGAGTCGCTGCGCGCCGCGCTCAAGGGGCACGAGGGCCCGCTGGGCCTGCAGCACGCCTTCCTGCCCGGCGTGCAGGCGCTGGAGGCCGGGCACCCCGTCAATGAACTGTTCGGCCAGGTGGCGCAAGCACCCTGGCCGCTGCCGGTGGTGGGCGCAAACGGCCGGTACGTCGGCGCCATCAGCAAGACCACGCTGCTGCGGTTCATGGACCGTGGCGGCGAGTGAGAAAGGAGCAGCGATGCAGGACACGACCCCCATTTCCCCGAACGACATCCCGCTCGCGCAGGCCGACGCCGCCGCGACCGACCCCTGGGCCTCCGCCGCGCCCGCGGCTGAGCCCCAGGGGTCGGTCGCGGCGCCGGCCGGCGACGCCTGGTCCACCAGCACGCAAGCCTCGGGTGGCGACTGGTTGAACGTCGCGCCGGCCGATGCCGCCGCCGCGCCCGGCGCGGACGGCTTTCACCTCAGCCAGCTCTGGGACGGCAGCCTGCCCGTGCAGGACTGGATCAACAGCGGCCTGGGCTGGGCCGTGGACCATTTCCGGCCCTTCTTCCAGGCCGTGCGCGGCCCCATCGACGCCACGCTGGGCGGCGTGGAAGCCGCCTTGCTGGCCGTGCCGGTGCCGGTGATGGTGGCCCTGCTGGGCCTGATCGCCTGGCAGTGCGCGGGTCGCGGCGTGGCCATCGGCGCGGTGGTCTCGCTGCTGCTGGTGTCGACGCTGGGCATCTGGCCCGAGGCCATGGTCACGCTCTCGCTGGTGCTGACCTCGCTGGCCTTCTGTGTGCTGATCGGCCTGCCGCTGGGGGTGCTCCTGGCGGCCAACGACCGCGCCCAGCGTGTCGTGCGGCCCGTGCTCGACGCGATGCAGACCACGCCGGCCTTCGTCTACCTGGTGCCGGTGGTGATGCTGTTCGGCATCGGCAACGTGCCCGGCGTGATCGTCACCATCGTGTTCGCGCTGCCGCCGCTGGTGCGCCTGACCACGCTGGGCATCCGCCAGGTGCGGCCCGACCTGATCGAAGCCGCCCAGGCCTACGGCGCTTCGCCCTGGCAGATGCTGACCAAGGTGCAGCTGCCCCTGGCCATGCCCTCGATCATGGCGGGCGTCAACCAGGCGCTGATGCTGTCGCTGTCCATGGTGGTGATCGCTTCCATGATCGCGGTGGGCGGCCTGGGCCAGATGGTGCTGCGCGGCATCGGCCGCCTGGACATGGGCCTGGCCACGGTCGGCGGCCTGGGCATCGTGCTGCTGGCCATCACGCTGGACCGCATCACCCAGGCCATGGGCCAGCCGCGCCGCGGCGCGCGCCACTGGTGGCAGACCGGGCCTGTGGGCCTGGTGCTGCGGCTGGCGCGAAGCCGCCGTCACCCTTCACTTTCTTCCTCCAACGACCTCACCCAAGGAGAAACCGCATGAACGTTCCATTCCACCGATTCACGCTGTGGCGCAAGCTCTTCGCCGCCGGCCTGGTGGCCGCCACGGCGGCCACCGCCATCGCCCAGGACCTGCCCGGCAAGGGCGTCGTGGTCAAGCCGGTGAAGAGCTCCATCGCTGAAGAAACCTTCCAGACCCTGCTGGTGGGTCGCGCGCTGCAGAAGCTGGGCTATGAGGTGCAGCCGATCAGCGAGGTGGAGTACGCCACCGCCCACGTGGCCCTGGCCAACGGCGACGCCACCTACCTGGCCAGCCACTGGGACCCGCTGCACGCCGACTTCTACAAGAACGCCGGCGGCGACGCCAAGCTCTCGCGCACCGGCGCCTACTCGCCCGGCGCGGCCCAGGGCTACCTGATCGACAAGAAGACGGCCGACGCCCACAAGATCACCAACGTCGCACAGCTGCAGAAGCCCGAGATCGCCAAGCTCTTCGACGCCGACGGCGATGGCAAGGCCGACCTGACCGGCTGCAACCCCGGCTGGGGTTGCGAGGCCGTCATCGAACACCAGCTCACGGCCTACAAACTGCGCGACACCGTGCGCCACGTGCAGGGCAGCTACTCGGCGCTGATCGCCGACACCATCACCCGCTACAAGCAGGGCAAGCCCATCCTGTACTACACCTGGACGCCCTACTGGGTGAGCGGCGTGCTGCGCCCGGGTCAGGACGTGGTGTGGCTGCAGGTGCCGTTCTCCTCGCTGCCCGGCGAGCAGGCCAAGCTGGACACCAAGCTGCCCAATGGCCAGAACTACGGCTTCGTCATCAACACGCAGCGCATCGTGGCCAACCGCGCCTTCGTGGAGAAAAACCCGGCCGCGGGCAAGCTGTTCGAGGTGATGAAGCTGTCGGTGGGCGACATCAATGCCCAGAACCTGCGCATGCGCGACGGTGAGAACAAGCCGGCCGACATCGAGCGCCACGTCGACGCCTGGATCAAGGCCAACCAGAAGACCTTCGACGGCTGGATCGCCGAGGCGAAGGCGGCGGCCAAGGGCTGAGCCCCGCTGTCGGGCGCGGGCTTGACGCCAGCGTCAACCCGCCGTCTTGGGCGTGAAGTCGCAGTACGCCGCCACCGCGCAGCGGTGGCACTGCGGCTTGCGCGCCAGGCACACGTAGCGCCCGTGCAGGATGAGCCAGTGGTGCGAATCCACCGCGTACTCGGGCGGCACGCGCTTCATCAGCGCCAGTTCCACGGCCAGCGGGGTCTTGCCCGGCGCCAGGCCGGTGCGGTTGCTGACGCGAAAGATGTGCGTGTCCACCGCCATGGTGGGCTCGCCGAAGGCCACGTTGAGCACCACGTTGGCCGTCTTGCGGCCCACGCCGGGCAGGGCCTCCAGCGCCTCGCGCGTGCGTGGCACCTCGCCGCCGTGGCGCTCCACCAGGATGCGGCAGGTCTCCATGAGGTGTCGGGCCTTGCTGCGGAACAGGCCGATGGTCTTGATGTAGCCCTCCAGCCCCTGCAGCCCCAGGGCCAAGATGGCCTGCGGCGTATTGGCCACGGGGAACAGCTGGCGCGTGGCCTTGTTGACGCTCACGTCGGTGGCTTGGGCCGACAGCAGCACGGCGGCCAGCAGCTCGAAGACGGTGGTGTATTCCAGCTCCGACTGGGGGCTGGGGTTGCTCGCCTTCAGGGTGGCGAAGAAGGGTTCGATCAGCTCGCGCTTCATGGGCGCGCAGTCTATCCATCCCTCCGAGGGTTTGCCCGGGGCCGATGCGCGGCGCGCGGTTTTGGTGACAATGCGCCATTCCGATCCGACCCCACCCCCCGTCCGCATGAGCCACACCATTCCCTTCGCCGATCGCCTGAACAACGTCGAAACCTCCGCCATCCGCGAGCTGTTCAAGCTGCTCGGCAAGCCCGGCATCATCAGTTTCGCGGGCGGGTTTCCCGACAGCGCCCTGTTCGACGTCGACGGCATCCGCGAGGCCGTGAACGCCGCGTTGAGCGAAGAGCCCGGCGCCACCCTGCAGTACGGCGCCACCGAGGGCCACCAGCCCCTGCGCGAGCAGTTGGCCGCCTTCATGGCCAGCAAGGGCGTGCGCGGGCTCGCCGCCAGCGACCTGATCGTCACCACCGGCAGCCAGCAGGCGCTGGACCTGCTGGGCAAGACGCTCGTGTCGCCCGGCGACAAGGTGATCGTCGAAGGCCCCACCTTCCTGGCCACCATCCAGTGCTTCCGCCTGTACGGCGCCGACCTGGTCACCGTACCCGTGGACGGGCAGGGCGCCCAGACCGATCGGCTGGAGCAACTCATCGCCGAGCACAAGCCCAAGTTCGTCTACCTCATCCCCACCTTCGGCAACCCCAGCGGCGCCATGATGAGCCTGGAGCGCCGCAAGGCCGTGCTGCGGATGGCGGTCAAGCACGGCACCCTGATCGTGGAAGACGACCCCTACGGCGACCTGTACTTCGGCGAAGCGCCGCCGCCCAGCCTGCTGGCCCTGGCCGACGAGGTGCCCGGCGCGCGCGACGTCCTGGTGCACTGCGGTTCGCTGAGCAAGGTGCTCAGCCCCGGCCTGCGCGTGGGCTGGATGGTGGGGCCGGCCGAATTGCTGGCCAAGGCCACCATGTGCAAGCAGTTCAGCGACGCCCACACCAGCACCTTTGCCCAGGCCACGGCGGCCCAGTACCTCAAGGCCGGTCGCATGCCCGCCACGCTGTCGCGCGTGCGTCGCGTCTACGCCGAGCGTGCCGCCACCATGACGGCCGCGCTGCGGCGCGAACTGGGAGACGCGATCGACTTCGTCGCGCCCCAGGGCGGTTTGTTCGTGTGGGCCTGGCTCACCGGCGCGGGCGGCAAGGTGGCCGACGGCGCGGTCTTCGCGAAGAAGGCCATCGAGCAGGGCGTGGCCTTCGTGCCAGGCGCCCCGTTCTTCGCCACCGACCCGGTGCACGCCACGCTGCGCCTGAGCTTCGCCACCGCGCCGCTGGACAAGATCGAAGAAGGCATTCAACGGTTGGGCAAAGCCTTGTGACATGAACACCACCACCACCGCTCCCCGGGTCGCCGGGGCCGACGACGGTCCCGAGACACAACCGGGTCCTGTGCCCGAACTGGTGATCGACGACGTCGACGTCTTCATCGATGGCGTGGGGCCCCAGACGGTGGTGATGGTGCATGGCTGGCCCGACACGCCCGCGCTGTGGGACGGCACCGTGGCCGCCTTGGTGCCCGACTGGCGCTGCGTGCGCTTCCATCTGCCGGGCTTCGACCTGGCGCGCGGCCCCCGGCCCATGAGCCAGAGCGACATCGTCGCGCTCATCGCGCGCATCGTGGACGCCGTGAGCCCCGACCAGCGCGTGACCCTGCTGCTGCACGACTGGGGCTGCGCCTTCGGCTACACCTACGCCAAGCGCCACTCCGAGCGCGTGGCGCGCATCGTGGCGCTGGACATCGGCGACGTGGGCTCGCGCGACTACTTCGAATCCCTGGGCTGGCGCGAGAAGCTCATGATCGCGGGCTACCAGCTCTGGTTGGCCACCGCCTGGTCACTGGGCCCGCGTGCGCCCGGCCTGGCCAACCGCATGACGCGCTGGATGGCGCGCCGGATCGGCTGCCGCAACGACCCAGCCCTGATCGGCTGGGAGATGAACTACCCCTACGCCATGCGCTGGTTCAATGCCTTCGGCGGTCTGCGCGGCGCGGGCCAGGCCGAGCGGCTGATCGACGAGCAGCTGCCGGGCCTGTTCGTCTATGGCCGGCGCAAGCCCTTCATGTTCCATTCCAGCCGCTGGGTGCGCCACCTCAACCGCACCACCGGCTGCGCGGCCAAGTCGCTGGACACGGGGCACTGGATCATGAAACAGAAGCCGGCCGAGTTCCACGCCGTGCTCAAGGACTGGCTGGCCAACGTGACTCAGCCCGCCTCCACCCCCAAGGCCTGAGCCACCCGGAACGCCGCCCAGGCGTCGTTGGCCGCGTAGAGCAGCTGCGCTTCGCTCAGGCTGGCGGCGGCCCAGTTGCTGGTGGCGGCCTTCTTGCTCTTGGCGAAGCGCTGGCCGAACAGCACCGCCACGGCGGCGCGCACGCCCATGTCCTTGCGGTAACCCTGGGCGCGGAAGAGGGCGTTGAGTTCGATCACGCCCGCGGGTTCGATGCCCAGCTTGGCGCGCACCCGCAGGTTGTCGTCGCGCAGGCCGAAGCCCGCCTTGGCGTGCGCCGGGTGGGCCAGCAGGGCCGCCACCGCCGCGCGGCAGCCCGGGTCGGCCAGCTGGAACACCCAGGCGCGCTCGGCGATGGCCAGTTGCACCACGTGCGGGCCGTCAGACACCTGGTCCTTGAAGAAGGTGGGCTTGGATTCTGTGTCGAAGCCCCAGACCGGGTGAGCGGCCAGCGCGGCGGCGGCGTCGCGGGCGCCGTCGGCGCTGCGCACCAGCGCGATGCGCGCGAGGTCCAGCGGCGGGAAGGGGGGTAGGGCGTCGATGGCGTCCTTGTCGGGCGTGGGTCGGGTTTCGCGCGCGGTCATGGGGCGCCAGCATAGCCGCCAGGGCCATCGCGTTCCGGCACAATTTCCCGATGACCACCCCCCTGCTGCAGGAAGTGGCGAGCGAGGCCCCCACCCCGGGCGAGTTCGTGCGCTTCCCCAACTCCCCTTTCGAGCTGTTCCTGCCCTACCCGCCGGCCGGGGACCAGCCCGAGGCGATCGACCAGCTCGTCGAAGGCATCAACGACGGCGAGGTTTTCCAGACCCTGCTGGGCGTGACCGGCTCGGGCAAGACCTTCACCATGGCCAACGTGATCGCGCGCGTTGGCCGCCCGGCCATCGTGTTCGCGCCCAACAAGACCCTGGCCGCCCAGCTCTACAGCGAGTTCCGCGAGTTCTTCCCGAAGAACGCGGTCGAGTACTTCGTCAGCTATTACGACTACTACCAGCCCGAGGCCTATGTGCCGCAGCGCGACCTGTTCATCGAGAAGGACAGCGCGATCAACGAGCACATCGAGCAGATGCGCCTGAGCTGCACCAAAAGCATCCTGGAGCGGCGCGACGTGCTCATCGTGGCCACGGTCTCCGCCATCTACGGCATCGGCAAGCCCGAGAGCTACCACCAGATGGTGATGACCCTGCGCGTGGGCGACAAGATTGGCCAGCGCGACGCCATTGCCCAGCTGGTCCGCATGCAGTACACGCGCAACGAAACCGACTTCGGCCGCGGCAAGTTCCGCGTGCGCGGCGACACCATCGATGTCTTCCCGGCCGAACACTCCGAGATGGCGATCCGCATCGAGCTGTTCGACGACGAGATCGAAAGCCTGCAGCTGTTCGATCCGCTCACCGGCAAGGTGCGCCAGAAGATCCCGCGCTTCACCGTTTTCCCCAGCAGCCACTACGTGACCCCGCGCGAGCAGGTGCTGCAGGCGGTGGAGACCATCAAGCTCGAACTCGACCAGCGCCTGAAGGAATTGGTGGGCATGGGCAAGCTGGTGGAGGCGCAGCGCCTGGAGCAGCGCACCCGGTTCGACCTGGAGATGCTGAGCGAGGTGGGCCACTGCAAGGGCATCGAGAACTACACGCGCCACCTGTCGCAGGCGCGCCCGGGCGATCCGCCGTCTACCCTGACCGACTACCTGCCGCGCGACGCGGTGATGTTCCTGGACGAAAGCCACGTGCTGATCGGCCAGCTCGGCGGCATGTACAACGGCGACCGCGCCCGCAAAACCACGCTGGTGGAGTACGGCTTTCGCCTGCCCAGCGCGCTGGACAACCGGCCGCTGAAGTTCGAGGAGTTCGAGCAGCGCATGCGCCAGGTGGTGTTCGTCTCGGCCACACCGGCTGACTACGAAAAGACCCACGCCAGCAAGGTGGTCGAGCAGCTGGTGCGGCCCACCGGCCTGGTCGATCCGGAGCTGGAGGTGCGCCCCGCCATGCACCAGGTGGACGACGTGCTGCAGGAGATCCGCCTGCGCGTGCAGCGCCAGGAGCGCGTGCTCATCACCACGCTCACCAAGCGCATGGCCGAGCAGCTCACCGACTACCTGACCGAGAACGGCGTGAAGGTGCGCTACCTGCACAGCGACATCGACACGGTCGAGCGCGTGGAGATCCTCCGCGACCTGCGCCTGGGCGCCTTCGACGTGCTGGTGGGCATCAACCTGCTGCGCGAGGGCCTGGACATTCCGGAGGTCTCGCTGGTCGCCATCCTGGACGCGGACAAGGAGGGCTTCCTGCGCTCCGAGCGCAGCCTGATCCAGACCATCGGCCGCGCCGCGCGCAACCTCAACGGCAAGGCCATCCTCTACGCCGACCAGATCACCGACTCCATGAAGGCGGCCATCGGCGAAACCGAGCGCCGCCGCGCCAAGCAGATCGCGCACAACGCGGCGCACGGCATCGAGCCGCGCAGCGTGAACAAGCGCATCAAGGACCTGATCGACGGCGTCTACAGCGAGAAGGCGGGCAAGGAGGCCGACCGCCTGGCCGCCGAAAGCGCCGCCCGCGCCGAGCTTGAGGAAATGAGCGAGAAGGACGTGGCCCGGGAAATCAAGCGGCTGGAAAAGCTCATGCTGGAGCACGCCCGCAACCTGGAGTTCGAGAAGGCCGCCCAGGTGCGCGACCAACTCGCCGAGCTCAAGGCCCGGGTGTTCGGGTCCACCGGGCACGACAGCGCGGCCTGAACGTTTTCGTGGCAAGCCGACTCCCAGAATCCGGGGGGTGTGCCCGGGCGCCTGTCCACTGGCACAAACCCCATGCCGGTACAATGCCGAGCAAATCGCTCAGCTTTTGGGCTATAATTCGACAAAATTAGTCGGGAAACCCCGCGACAGCAACAGACCCTCAAGGGTCGGGGCGGGTGGAGGAGGGGTTCGCCACGGCGGATGCCCGGCGGGCCTTGCCACGAAGGTCAAGCAACACAATAGGAGCTTGCAATGCGCCTCACGACGAAGGGCCGCTTCGCGGTCACAGCCATGATCGATCTGGCCCTGCGCCAGAACAACGGTCCGGTCACGCTGGCGGCTATCAGCCAGCGGCAGCAGATTTCCTTGTCCTATCTCGAGCAGCTGTTCGGCAAGCTGCGCCGGCACCAGCTGGTGGAGTCCACCCGCGGGCCGGGTGGTGGCTACACCCTGGGCCGCAAGGCGGGCGAAATCACCGTGGCCGACATCATCGTGTCGGTGGACGAGCCGATCGATGCCACCCAATGCGGCGGCAAGGAGAACTGCCTGGGCGAAGGCCAGCGCTGCATGACGCACGAGCTCTGGGCCCAGCTCAATGCCCGCATGGTCGATTTCCTGGATTCGGTGACGCTGCAGTCGCTGGTGGACGAGCAGCTCGCCAAGGGCGTGGTGGTGGAGAACGCGCCCATGATCAAGCGCGCCATTTCCAGCACGCCGGTGGTCAAGCCCATCCGCGTGAACGCGCCGAACTCCGTGTTCGCCCTCGGAGGCGCCGCGCTCTCGAAGTGAATCCGGCCCGCGGGGCTGGCGGCGTGTTGGCCGCCGGCCTCGCCAGCCCTTGTCCAACGCCAGACAGAACAAGCCCATGAGCACCCCGCACTTTCCCATCTACATGGACTACAGCGCCACCAGCCCGGTCGATCCGCGCGTGGTGGACGCCATGATTCCCTGGTTGCGCGAGCACTTCGGCAATCCCGCGTCGCGCAGCCACGCCTGGGGCTGGGAGGCGGAGAAGGCGGTGGAGACCGCGCGCGAGCAGGTGGCCGCGCTGATCGGCGCCGACCCGCGCGAGATCGTCTGGACCAGCGGCGCGACGGAATCGAACAACCTCGCGCTCAAGGGCGCGGCGAACTTCTATAAGGGCAAGGGGAAGCACCTCATCACGGTGAAAACCGAGCACAAGGCCGTGCTGGACACCATGCGCGAGTTGGAGCGCCAGGGCTTCGAGGTCACCTACCTCGACGTACAGGCCGACGGCCTGGTCGACCTGGAGGCTTTCAAGGCGGCGATCCGCCCGGACACCATCCTGGCCTCGGTCATGTTCGTGAACAACGAGATCGGCGTCATCCAGGACATCGCTGCCTTGGGCGCCATCTGCCGCGAGAAGGGCGTGATCTTCCACGTCGATGGCGCGCAGGCCACGGGCCGCGTCGATATCGACCTGCAGAGCCTGCCGGTGGACCTGATGAGTCTGACCGCGCACAAGACCTACGGCCCCAAGGGCATCGGCGCGCTGTACGTTCGCCGCAAGCCGCGCGTGCGCATCGAGGCGCAGATGCACGGCGGCGGCCACGAGCGCGGCATGCGTTCGGGCACGCTGGCCACGCACCAGATCGTGGGCATGGGCGAGGCCTACCGCATCGCCAAGGCCGAGATGCACGAAGAGAACAAGCGCATCCAGGCCCTGCACGACCGCCTGGTCAATGGCCTGAAGGACATCGAGGAGGTGTTCATCAACGGCAACGAGGCGCGCCGTATCCCGCACAACCTCAACATGAGCTTCAACTACGTCGAGGGCGAGTCGCTGATCATGGGCATCAAGGGCCTCGCGGTGTCCTCGGGCTCGGCCTGCACCTCGGCCAGCCTGGAGCCCAGCTACGTGCTGCGCGCCCTGGGCCGCAGCGACGAACTCGCGCACAGCAGCCTGCGCATGACCATCGGCCGCTGGACGACCGAAGAAGAGATCGACTACGCGATCGCGACGATCAAGGAGAACGTCGCCAAGCTGCGTGAACTGTCACCCTTGTGGGAAATGTTCAAGGATGGCGTCGACCTGTCGACCATCCAGTGGGCGGCCCACTGATCCGAAGGAGAACAACATGGCCTATTCCGAAAAAGTCGTTGACCACTACGAAAACCCCCGCAACGTCGGTTCCTTCGACAAGGGCGACGAGACGGTTGGCACTGGCATGGTAGGTGCGCCGGCCTGTGGCGACGTGATGAAGCTGCAGATCAAGGTGAACCCGGCCACCGGCGTGATCGAGGACGCGCGCTTCAAGACCTACGGCTGCGGCTCGGCCATCGCCTCGAGCTCGTTGGTGACCGAGTGGGTCAAGGGCAAGACGCTCGACGAAGCCGCCGCGCTCAAGAACAGCCAGATCGCCGAGGAGCTTGCGCTGCCGCCGGTGAAGATCCACTGCTCCATCCTGGCCGAGGACGCCATCAAGGCGGCCGTGGACGACTACCGCAAGAAGCACGCGAACTGATCCCATGGCCGTCACGATTTCCGAAGCTGCGGCGCGCCACGTCACGCGCTACATCGCCAAGCGCGGCAAGGGCGTGGGCGTGCGTCTGGGCGTCAAGACCACCGGCTGTTCGGGCCTGGCCTACAAGCTGGAGTACGCCGACGAGATCGCCCCCGAGGACGTGGTGTTCGAGGACAACGGCGTGAAGGTGCTGGTCGACCCGAAAAGCATGCCTTACATCGACGGCACGCAACTCGACTTCGTGCGCGAAGGCCTCAACGAGGGCTTCAAGTTCAACAACCCCAACGAACGGGACCGCTGCGGCTGTGGCGAGAGCTTCAGAATCTGAGCGATGAGGTCTCGAATCGACCGCCCGGCGCAGGCCTCGGCGGTCTTTCTTTTTCCATGAACCTGCAATCCAGCGACTTCGAGCTCTTCGGCCTGCCCGAGTCCTTCGCCATCGACCGCGCCGCGCTCGACGCGCGCTGGAAGGACCTGCAGCGCCAGGCCCATCCCGACCGCAACGCGCACGCCGATCCGGCCACGCAGCGCCAGGCCATGCAATGGTCGGTGCGCATCAACGAGGCCTACCAGCGCCTGAAGGACCCGCTGCGCCGCGCGGCCTACCTGTGCGAGCGGCGCGGCGCCCCGATCGAGGCCGAGAACAACACCGCCATGCCGGCCGACTTCCTCATGCAGCAGATGCAGTGGCGCGAGTCGCTCGACGAGACCGAGGGCGTGGAGGCGCTGGAGGCCCTGGCCGACGAGGTGGCCGAGGCGAGGCGCGCGCGCGTCGAGGCCTTGCGCGCCGCGCTGGACGAGCGGGGTGACGCGCCGGAGGCCGCGCGTCAAGTCAGAGCCCTCATGTTCATTGAGCGCTTTGCCAGCGACGTGGAGGATCGGCTCGATCAGCGGGGACAATAAGCGGCTCCCGTTCCCGCGATACCGACACGACAGACAACCCCGATGGCGCTCCTGCAGATTTCCGAACCCGGCCAGTCCCTTGACCCGCACCAGCGCCGGGTGGCGGTCGGCATCGACCTCGGCACCACGCATTCCCTGGTGGCCGCGGTGCGGCATGGCGTGGCGGAATGCCTGCCCGACGAGCAAGGCCGCGTGATCCTGCCCAGCGTGGTGCGTTACCTCCCGGCCTCGGCCGGCGGTTCGGGTCGCCAGATCGGGCACGACGCGCTGGCCGCGCAGGTGGACGACCCGGCCAACACCATCAGCTCGGTCAAGCGCCTCATGGGCCGCCGGCGCGACCAGGTGGTCGACGTGGACCGGCTGGCCTATGCGGTGGTCGACCAGGACGGCATGGCCCAGATCGACACCGTGGCCGGCCGCAAGACCCCCATGGAGGTGAGCGCGGAGATCCTGGCCACATTGCGCTACCGCGCCGAGGACAGCTTCGCCGACGACCTGTTCGGCGCCGTCATCACCGTGCCCGCGTACTTCGACGACGCGCAGCGCCAGGCCACCAAGGACGCCGCGAAGCTGGCCGGCATCGAGGTGCTGCGCCTCATCAACGAGCCCACGGCCGCGGCCATCGCCTACGGCCTGGACAACGGCGCCGAGGGCGTTTACGCGGTCTACGACCTGGGCGGGGGCACCTTCGACATTTCCATCCTGCGCCTCACGCGCGGCGTGTTCGAGGTGCTGGCCACGGGCGGCGACTCCGCGCTCGGGGGCGACGACTACGACCAGGCGCTCGCGGCCTGGGTGCTGCAGCGCCAAGGCATGGCGATCGAATCGCTGGACGCCTCCGCGCGCGCGGCGCTGCACAAGGAGGCGCGGCGCGTGAAGGAGGCCCTGTCGGCCGACGCTCAGGTGCCGTTCCGCGCCACGCTGGCGGGCCGCGTGGTGGAGCAAAGCGTGACCGCCGCCGATTTCGAGGCTTGCACCGAGCCGCTCACGGCCCGCACCATGGCCGCCGTGCGCAAGGCCCTGCGCGACGCGCGCACGTCCAAGGACGAGGTGAAGGGCGTTGTGATGGTGGGCGGCTCCACGCGCATGCCGGTGATCCGCCGCACGGTGGGCAGCTTCTTCGGCACCGAACCCCTGGTGAACCTCAACCCGGACGAGGTCGTCGCGCTGGGCGCGGCGATCCAGGCCAACGCCCTGGCTGGCAACAGCAAGGACGGCGACCTGCTCCTGCTCGACGTGATCCCGCTGTCGCTGGGCATCGAGACCATGGGTGGTCTGGTCGAGCGCATCGTGCCGCGCAACAGCAGCATCCCCACCGCGCGCGGGCAGGACTTCACCACCTACCAGGACGGCCAGACCGCGCTGGCGCTGCACGTGGTGCAGGGTGAGCGCGATCTGGTGGCCGACTGCCGCAGCCTCGCGCGTTTCACGCTGCGCGGCATCCCGCCCATGGCGGCGGGCGCGGCGCGCATCCGCGTCACCTTCACCGTCGATGCCGACGGCCTGCTCGCCGTGGCCGCGAAAGAGCTGACCTCGGGTGTCGAGGCCAGCATCGACGTCAAGCCGTCCTACGGGTTGAGCGACGAGCAGATTGCCCGCATGCTGCAGGACAGTTTCGCCACCGCTCAGCAGGACATGCAGGCCCGCGCCCTGGTCGAGGCCCGCGTCGACGCCGACCGCCTGCTGCTGGCCACCCATTCCGCGCTCGCGGCCGATGGCGATCTGCTGCGGGCCGACGAGCGCGATGCGATCGACGCCCTCATGGCCGCCCTGCGAACCACCGCCGAGGGCGAGGACGCCGCCGCCATCGAGGCCGCGATCGAGGCGCTGGCCAAGGGCACCGAGTCCTTCGCCGCCGAGCGCATGAACCGCGGCATTCAGCAGGCCCTGTCCGGCAAGAAGATCGAAGAAGTCTGAGTCCAAGAACCCCATGCCCACGATCAAGATCCTCCCGCACACCGAGTACGCGCCCGAGGGCAAGACCATCAGCGCGCCGGCCGGTACCTCCATCTGCGAGGCCCTGCTCGAGAACGGCGTGAACATCGAGCACGCCTGCGACATGAGCTGCGCCTGCACCACCTGCCACGTCATCGTGCGAGAGGGCTACAACAGCCTGAACGAGGCCCAGGAGGACGAGGAAGACCTGCTCGACCGCGCCTGGGGCCTGGAGCCACAGTCGCGCCTGTCGTGCCAGGCCATCCTGGCCCAGCAGGACGTGACGATCGAGATACCCAAGTACACGATCAACCACGCCAAAGAGAACCACTGATGCGCCAGATCATTCTCGACACCGAGACCACCGGCCTGTCGGCCGAGAACGGCGACCGCATCATCGAGATTGGCTGCGTGGAACTGCTCAACCGCAAGTTCACCGGCAACAACCTGCACCACTACGTCAACCCCGAGCGCGACAGCCACGAGGACGCGCTCAAGGTGCACGGCATCCAGAACGAATTCCTGCGCACCAAGCCCAAGTTCGCGGCCATCGCCGAGGAGCTGATCGAGTACCTGCGCGGCGCCGAGATCATCATCCACAACGCGCCCTTCGACATTGGCTTCCTGAACATGGAGTTCAGGCGCCTGGGCCTGCCGCGCGTGACCGAGGTGGTGAGCGGTGTGCTCGACACCCTGGTGATGGCCAAGGAGATGTTCCCGGGCAAGCGCAACGGCCTGGACGCGCTGTGCGACCGCCTGGGCGTGGACAACTCGGGCCGCACGCTGCACGGCGCCCTGCTGGACGCCGAACTGCTGGCCGACGTCTACATCAACATGACGCGCGGCCAGGACGCGCTGCTCATCGAGGTGGCCGACGCGCCGGGCGAGGGCGGGGTGGTGGAGGTGGTGGACCTGAGCCGCCTGGACCTGCCCGTGCTGCGCGCCAACGAGCAGGAAGCACTGGCCCACGACACCGTGCTGGCCGAACTCGACAAATCCAGCAAGGGCAAGACCCTGTGGCGGCGGCTGGAAGCGGCCTGAAAAAGCGGCCCAGAAAATCTGGCTATAATGCGAGGCTTCCGACAGCGCTGCCAAGCGGCGCTGATCGGGCGGTTAGCTCAGTGGTAGAGCACTGCCTTCACACGGCAGGGGTCGCAGGTTCGAACCCTGCACCGCCCACCAGGAACCCCGTTCCAGAAAAAAGGCCTTGCGAGTGATCGCAAGGCCTTTTTGTTTGCAGAGGCCCGCCCGGTGGCGCCAGCCGAAGAGCGCCACGGGCGAGGCCCATGGCCTCTCTACTCGACGGAAATCAAGCGCTGCAAGCCGGTGCGGGGATGCAGGGGCGTGGCCATTCCGTTCATCAGGGCCTCCTGGCGCCGTGCGCAGGCCATGGCCGCCAGGCGGCCGTCGGACAGGTGGCGGAAAAGCCGCTTTCCCCGCTGCTTGTGCCCGGCGGCCAGGCCGGCCTCCATGCCATCGCTGAGCGTCTGGGAGTGGTCGATGCGTTCCTGCAAAGCCGCGAGCAACCAGTCGTCCAGGCTGTTGAATCCCGGGGGCGCGGTGGGCTTGCCGGGCAGTTCGCTCAATTTGCGCAGCTTCCACGCCTTCAGGGCGTTCAGTACCTCGTCGATCAGCTCAGGGCGCTGATCGATCCGCTTCAGAAACTGCCCCGCCGTGCCCATGGGGTTGGGCGTGCGGAAGCTGGGGCCCTCCAGTTCTTTGACCAACCAGGGTTTCAGTTTGGTGTGGCCGACTTCCTGAATGGCGCCGACCAGCACGTCGTGGCCCATCAACGGCGCCTGGACCTTGGGTGCCTGGGCCAGGGGCTGCAGATGGCGCGGGGACGGGACGTGCTCGCTGGGGTCGATCAGCACCTCCAGCAGCCACTGGAGCTTGTGGCCCATGACCCTTGTGGTCGTCGTTGTTGTCGTGGTGGTGGTCGTCGTCGCCGTTGCCGCCGTCGTCGTCACCTGTTCGGACACGTCCATGTGAAAGGCGGTGCGCTTGGTTCTGAACCGCTCGAGGTCGTCCAGATCGATGTTCCTTTCCAGCAGCGCGGCCCTGAACCGGGCCAAGCGCTCCTCGCGGTTCAGGCGTTTTTGGGTGGTGGCGGCCCCCCAGGGATGCAGCGCATCGCGCGAGGTCGCGGCGATCAGGTCCTGCCGCAGGCCGGCATGGGCAGGATCGTTCAGCAGGGCCAGCAGCGCCTGGTGGGTGTTCTCGACGGAGGCCGCCGGTTTGTGGAACGGGAGGCGATCGGACCGAAAGTGCCGGGTCTTGTACACCTTGGCGGCGATGGTGCTGCGGCACACGCCGAGGTAGTGCTGCTCATTCGCGCAGAGCGGGAGGCAGGTCCGCAGGTAGTCGACATCGTCATCGCACAGGCCCATCTTGCGCAGCATCTGCGCCGCGAAGCTCTCGCGCACGGCCTCGCCCTTGAGGGCGGCCTGTCGCGCGGCGCCCAGCAGATCGCGCGAGAGCCACTCGATGGCGACGAACTTGTTGTGCTTGAGCAAGGCCTGGCGTTCCAGCCCCTGGCGCAAGCCCTTGGGCGCGCTCTGCCTGGCCACTTGCATGCGCCGATCGAACTCTGCCTGGGACAGCGTGTAGATCCACTGGGTGTAGTCCGTGCCCAGCACCTTTTGCAGGTGCTGCTCGATGCGCAGCTGTTGCTTGTCTGCGTCCTTGGCCTGCTTGGCTTTGCGCAGCCGGTGCCAGATGCTGGCATAGAAGGGCGCCAGCACCGCGGCAGTGATGCCCAGGGCCACCACGCTCACGAGGCCGGCCGTGGCCACGTTGGCCACGATGATCAGGGCAAGGGCCGTGCCGCCCAGGGCGATGGCCGCCACCGGCGTGGTCAGCAGGAACACGAACTGCGCCCTGAGCGCGCGAATGCCCGTGTACCACTGGGTTTGTTTGTGCGCCTTGAACTCGCCACGCAAGGTGGTGATCTGGTTGTCAACCAGGTACCTGCCGATGGTGGCCTGGGAGGATTCACCGACCAGGTCATTCTTGAGGCCGACCGCGTCGGCCAGTTGCCTGAATACCCCGCGGATGCCGTCGGCGGTGCTCCGGCGCTCGCGCTTGGCGACCTCCATGTCGAGTTCGGCGAACCGGAAGCTGATCGGGGTCAGCGCCAGGCCGAGCAGGGCGCCGGCAATGCCCATTCCTTGTGACGCGAGGGCGCCCAGGTGCAGGTTCGACACGATCAGGTTGGCGAGCGTGGAGGCCACCGAGGCGGGCACGGTGATTTTGTTGATCTCCCAATCGCGCATCTCCACCAATTGCCGCGGCCCCAAATCGCGGGGGTTCCCCAACAGGGCGATGCCCCGGCCTCGGCTGAAGAAAGGGCGCAGCCGGTCGAGTCGGTTCTGCCGATCGGCCTGCTCAGCGCGCAGGGTCGCCAAATGGGGATCGAGGGGTGCCGTCTTTTCCAGACGGCGAATCCGACGGCCCCCTCGGCGGACCTCCAGCTGCAGGTCCTTGAGGTCGCGGCGCGTCACGGGCGGGTGGCGCAGGTGTGGCAAGGCATCGAGCTGCTTCAGTAGCTCGCGCATCTCCTGGTCCAGCGCCGCCCTTGGGGAGGCGTTGAGAACCGTATCGGGCAGTCGCTGGCGTTCCAGCCACTTGTCTTCAGCGGCCAGGGACAGGTCGCGGTGCGTTTTCAACAGTCGGGCCTGGGGGATGGTGAGGAAGGTCGATTCGATGCCGCTCAACACTTCGGCAAGCAGCGTCACGGCGTAGCGGGTCGCGGCCAGCAGTTGCTCGGAGGCTTCGTCCAGTGGCTGCCCGTTCACCTGCCGGGCCATGGTTCGCCAATCCTCCAGGGCCTGTTCGAGCAGGCCCCGCACTTTTTTGTAGTCGCGGTCGGCGTAGCGGTGGTCGCTGTTGACGATGAAGCCGTCGTAGAAGGAGAAAAAACTCCTGAGGAAGGCGGGCGCCGGAGAGGCCTGACCGCCCACGCCCGCGCCCGCGCTCACGCTGGCCAGGATCACCTGGCCGATCGCCGTGAGCGCCCACAGCCCATAGACCACGCTCTTGTTGTGCACCGTCAATGCCACGCGGTGGCGCTGGTTCTGCGTGATCTCCGCCGCCATCGCCCCAGGGAGCCGTGGCTGGGGTGCCCAAGGCACCAGAGACTGGGGGGTGGCCATGCCGGGGGCGTCTGGCAGCGCAGGCAGCGCCAGTGGGGTGTGCACGGGCATGGCATCGCCCGACGGCTGAATCGCACCGAAGCTGCCACTCCCCCTGGGGGGACGGCGGGACCGATCGACATGCGCCTGGGCGATGTGCTTCGCCGCCCGTTGTCCGAGCAGGGGAACGGTGAGTTCCTCCGACGATTCGTCGGACGAGGCGCTTCCCGATCGCTGGCGCGGGGTGCTCGGGTCTGACGTCGACCATGAATGGTGGTGCCGTTCGTAGGGCTGTCGCGTCGTCCAAGGCTTCATGTCGATGCGTTCGAGAGGGCGTTGGGTGATGGGGTGGCGCCCTCAGGCGGCGAGTGCGGAGGGTTCGCCGGCCGGGACGCGCTCTTCCAGATGGGCCTTGAGCAGCGCGTCGACCAGGATCTGGCCCCAGGCGTCCTCCGCTTGGTCGAGGGCGGTGTGGATGCTCTCCATCACCGTTGGCGCTTCGTCTTCGGGCGATACGCGCAGGTGGGTGTAGGCCAGGAGCGTCGCGTCGGGCGCGAGGGCGAACTGCAGGGCGGTTTCGGCGTAGGGGTGGTCGAAGGTCCAGTGCAGGATCTGGCGGACCAGCCAGGGAATGGCCTCGTCGGGCAGGTCCGCGTCGAGCAGCATGTCCAGGCGCAGCATGTCGGGCGACGCCGTGGCCGACAAGGTGACCCAGTTGTCGTCGTCGATCGACACGACGATCGGATCCAGGCTGTGTATGCCGAGCGCTGGTTCGCTGCGCGCGGCGTATCGCCAATCCTGCAACCAGGTCGACAGATCCGGTTCGTCCATGCTGACTCCTTTGATCCCCACGATGCTGCATGGGTGACGAAGTCATGAGCTCATGTTCCGGTGACATGGCGGCCTGGGCATTGGGGCCTACGACTGGTCGCCAAACGGTGTTGGTCGGTCGACGCCCCCGCCTTGGAATGACAGGGCGAACCCTTAGGTCCTACGGTCGACCGGCGCGGAGCGCAGCCACAGCAGGCACAGCAGCGCGCTCGCCACCAGCGCCCCCGACACCCACAGCGCCTGCGCGCCCCAGCGCTCCACCAGCGCGCCGAACAGCAGCGGCGCGAAGGCCTGGGCCACCCGCGAGGGCGCGACGATCCAGCCCTGCCGGCGGCCATAGCCCACCGGGCCGAAATAGACCAGCGGCAGCGTGCCCTTGGCGATGGTGAGGATGCCGTTGCCCAGGCCGTGCAGCACGGCGAACACCGGCGCGGCCACCGCGCCGGCCGCCATCCACACCAGCACGCCCGCGGGGTGCATGGCGGCGGCCACACGCGCCGAGACGAGCGGGTGAAAGCGCCGCAGCCCGCCGAATTCGAGCAGGCGGCCGGCCACCTGCGCCGGCCCCACCAGCGCGCCCACCGCCAGTGCGCCGGCCAGGCTGAGGCCGCTGGCCATGAGCATGGCCGGCAGGTGCGAGGCCAGCGCGGTGCTCACGAACCAGGTGGCGGCGAACACGTAGGCCAGTACCCAGGCCACGTGGCGGGGCGCGCGCGGCGGCGCTCCCGTCTCCTGGCCGTCGCCATGGGGCCGGGGGGGAGGCAAGGCCACCGCGCGCGGCAGGCGGGCGTTGAGCGGCAGGCCCAGCAGCAGATGCAGCGCCGCCCAGCCCAGGCAGGCTCCACGCCAGCCCCACTGCGCCTCCATCCAGCCCGACAGGGGCCAGCCCAGCGTGCTGGCCAGGCCCGCGAGCAGGGTGATGCCGGTGATGGCGTCGCGCGCGGCCTCACCTTGCAGGCGCACCAGCGCCGAGAAGGCCGCTTCGTACAGGCCCCCGCCCATCGCCACGCCAATGAGCAGCCAGCCGGCGAACAGCAGCGCCGGCCCATCGGCCAGCGACAGCAGGCCCAGGCCGGCGGCGAAGACCAGGTTGCTGGCGACCAGCACCGGCCGCCCGCCGAAGCGGTCGATGGCGCGGCCGGCGAACGGGCCGATGCCGGCCGACAGCAGCAGCGCCGCCGAGAACGCCGTCCACACCATGCCCTCGGACACGCCCGCGCCCTCGGCCATGGGCCGGGCCAGGATGGCCGGCAGGTAGTAGCTGGAGGCCCAGGCCAGGGTCTGGGCCGTCCCCAGGCGCAACACGAGCGGCGTGTTGCTGGCCATGCCTCACACGATGTCGATGGTGTGGAAGCCGAAGCGGCCCTGGCGGCGGTCGGCGAAGTAGCACTGCAGCGTTTCGCGCACGGTGCGAAAGGCGATCTCGTCCCAGGGGATCTCGTCTTCGCGGAACAGCCGGGCCTCGATGGTTTCGTGCCCGGGGTTGAAGCGCTCGCTGAGCAGCCGCGCGCGGTAGAACAGGTGCACCTGTCCCACGCGCGGCACGTTCATGAGGGTGAAGAGCTCGCCCAGCTCGATCTGCGCGCCGGCCTCTTCGTCGGTTTCGCGCAGCGCGCCCTCGGCGGTGGTCTCACCGAGCTCCATGAAGCCGGCGGGCAGGGTCCACTTGCCCCAGCGCGGCTCGATGTTGCGCTTGCACAGCAGCACCCGGTCCCCTTCGGCGCCCCAGGCGGGCACGGTGCCCACCACGTTGAGCGGGTTGTCGTAGTGCACCGTGCCGCAGGCCGGGCAGACCGCGCGCTCGCGCGTGTCGCCGTCGTCGGGCAGGCGCATCTGCACAGCGGTGCCGCAGTGGCGGCAGAACTTGGCGGGCGGACGCAGCATCGGGGCAGTGTAGTGGGCGGAACGCAAAAAAAAGCCGGGGATGTCCCCGGCTGGTCAGGCAAGCGGGCGGCTTACGCCTTTTTGCCGTGCTTCTCGATCAGGGCCTTGGCGGTCTCGAACAGCTTCTTGCCGTCGAAGCCGCGCTTGTCCATGTCCTGCATCCACTCCACTTCCACCAGGCGGGCCTTGCGCTTGAACTCCTGCGCGTCGGCGGCGGGAATCTGGTAGATGGTGTTGCCCAGGTCGGCCGCCGCCTTGCGGCCGGCGGCGTCGCCGGCCTGCTGGGTCTTGCCGAGCCAGCCCGAGGTCTCGATGCCCGAGTTCTTGTCGATCACGGCCTTGAGATCGGGCGCCAGGCTGTTGTACTTGGCCTTGTTCATGGCCATCACGAAGGTGGTGGTGTACAGCGCGCCGCCAGCCGGGGCGAACTCGCTGTGGAACTTGGTGAGTTCGTGCACCTTCACCGAAGGCACCACCTCCCAGGGGATCACGCAGCCGTCGATTACGCCCTTGGAGAGGGAATCGGGAATCTGCGGCAGCGGCATGCCCACGGGCGTGGCGCCCAGCAGGCCCAGCATCTTGGTGATCTGGCGGGTGGGGCCGCGCACCTTGGAGCCGCGCAGGTCGTCGGCGGTCTTCACCAGCTTGTTGCGCATGTGGAACATGCCGGGGCCGTGCACCTGCAGGGCGATGGGCTGGGTTTCCTTGAACTCGTCCTGCGCCACCGTCTGCACGTACTCCCAGTAGGCCTTGGAGGTGGCCTCGGCGTTGTTCATCATGAACGGCAGCTCGAAGACCTCGATGCGGGGGAAGCGGCCCGGGGTGTTGCCCGGCAGGGTCCAGACGACGTCGACCACGCCGTCGCGCGCCTGGTCGTACAGCTGCACCGGCGAGCCGCCCAGCGTCATGGCAGGGTAGGCCTCGAACTTGATGCGTCCGCCGGAGTCCTTCTCGACCTTGTCCATCCAGGCCTTGTGCATGTTGAGCCACACGTTGGACTGGGGCGCCATGAAGGTGTGGAACTTGAGCGTGACGCTTTGCTGGGCGAAGCCGGTGAGGGCCGGGGCGCCGAGGGCGATGGCCGCGCCGGACTGGAGCAGGGTTCTGCGCTGGATCATGGAAGGGTCTCCGGGGTTGGTGAACTGGTTCAAGCTTAAACCGTGGGTGTGCCCCTGTATCAGAGGTCAAACCCCAAGATCGGCGGTTTTCAGGCGATCTTGACCGTGATGGGCACCAGGCCGTCGACCGCGCCGTGCAGGGTGTCGCCGCTGACGACGGCGTTCACGCCCTCGGGGGTGCCGGTGTAGATGAGATCGCCGGGCTGCAGTTCCCAGGCGGCGGAGAGGTGTTCGATGGTCTCGGCCAGGTTCCAGATCAGCTTGCTGACGTTGCTGCGCTGGCGGTCGGCGCCGTTGACCTGCAGCCAGATGGCGGCGTTGGCGATGTCGCCGGCCTGGGCGGCCGGGGTGATGGGGCCGATGGGGGCCGACTGGTCGTAGGCCTTGCCGATGCACCAGGGGCGGCCCTGCTTCTTCATCTCGCCCTGCAGGTCGCGCCGGGTCATGTCCAGGCCCACGGCGTAGCCGAAGACGTGCCTCAGCGCGTCGGCGGCCTTGATGTTCCTGCCGCCGGTGCCGATGGCGGCCACGAGCTCGATCTCGTGGTGCAGGTTCTGGGTCAGGGACGGGTAGGGGAGGCTGGCCGTCTGGCCGGCGTCGGCCACCACGATGGCATCGGCCGGCTTGAGGAAGAAGAAGGGCGGCTCGCGGCCGGTGAAGCCCATCTCCTTGGCGTGTTCCTCATAGTTGCGGCCCACGCAGTAGATGCGGTGGACCGGGAAGCGCTCGGCGCGCCCGACCACGGGCACGGAGACGGTGGGGGGCGGGGGGATGACGTAGGCGGGCACTGAATAAACCTCCGCGCAATGCGCTGCGGTGCGAGCGCCTTCGGTCGGCCGAAGGCGCTCAAGACCCCCGAGTGTGCCACTTCAATACTGGTTGGCCGGCAGCGTGACCACCAGGCCGTCCAGTTCGGGCGTCAGCACGATCTGGCAGGACAGGCGGCTTTCGGGCCGCACCGGCGCGGCGGCGAAGTCGAGCATGTCGCTCTCGTCGGTGGCTGGCGCCGGCAGCTTGTCGGCCCAGGCGGGGTCGACGTAGACGTGGCAGGTGGCGCAGGTGAGGGTGCCGCCGCAGTCGGCCGCGATGCCGCTGACGCCAGCGTCCACGGCCACCTTCATGAGGCTGCTGCCGGGCGCGCCGCTGAGCTCGGTCTCGCTCTGGTCGGCGTTGATGATTCGGATCTTGATCATGGTGCGTGGGGTTCAGTAGCGCGAGAAGTACTCGCGGCGTTCGAAGTCGGTCTTGTCCTCGGCGGCGGCGTGGCGCTCCAGTTCGCTCTGCTTGATGCGGCAGAAGTGGTTCACCACGGTCTCGCCCAGGCCCTTGACCATGGCGGCGTCCGCGCGCAGCGCGGCCAGGGCGTCGCCCAGGTTGTTGGGGATGCGCTGGCTGCCTTCGGCGTAGGGTGCCTCGGTGCCCTGGGGCGCGGCCAGTCGCTGGTCGACGCCGTCCAGGCCGGCGTGGATCTGGCCGGCCATGCAGACGTAGGGGTTGGCCGCCGGCTCGCCCAGGCGGTTCTCGATGCGCGTCGCCCCGTCGCCCGCGCCGCCCACCACGCGCAGCATGGCGCCGCGGTTGTCGCGGCCCCACAGGATGGCCTGCGGCGCCAGCGCGTTCGGGCGGAAGCGGCCGAAGCCGTTGACGGTGGGGGTACACAGCGGCGTGAGCGCGGGCGCGTGCGCCAGCAGACCGGCCAGCCAGCCGGCGCCCAGTTCGCTGAGCGTGTGGGTGGCGTCGCGCGGGTCGGTGCCGGGCGCGGGCGCGTCGCGCATGAAGGCGTTGCGTCCACCGTCCAGCGCCACCACCGACTGGTGCAGGTGCCAGCCGCTGGACATGATGCCGGGGAAGGGCGGGCGGCACATGAAGGTGGCGTGGTAGCCCTCGCGGCGCAGCGCCTGGCGCACGCCGTTGCGCAGCAGCACCATCTGGTCGGCGGCGGTGAGCGCGTCGGTGGCGTCGAACACGGCCTCCACCTGACTCGGGCCGAGTTCGATCTCCAGCGACTGCAGCGGCAACCCCAGGCCCAGCGCGGTGCGCTCGACGATGCGCAGCGCGTCCTCGGCCATGTCGGTCATGGCCTCGCCATGCAGCTGGTAGCCCGGGTGCACCATCTGCACCGCCGGCGGCAGGCCCGGCCAGGCGGCCCGTTCGGGGTCGAGCTGGGGCGTGGCGTCGGTGAGGCGGTAGATGTGGAACTCCACCTCCAGTCCGGTGGTGAAGCCCAGGCCGCGCTGCGCCAGCCGCTCCAGCGCGGCCTGCAGCACGCGCCGGCTGTCGAAGGCCACGGGCCGGCCGTCCTCATGCCAGGGCTGGGCGCGCAGCCAGGCGGTGCCGGGCGACCAGGGCAGCTCGATGAAGCTCTCGGGGTCGGGCAGCAGGAGCAGGTTGGAGGCGCCGGCGAAGCCGGGCAGGTCGGCCGTGCCGCCGGGCTCGAACACCTTCCAGGCCGTGCGGTCGGCGGTGTCCTTGAGCATCAGCGTACCCACCATGCCCACGCCCTGGCGCAGCGCGCGCACGGCGGCGTGCGGCATCAGCGTCTTGCCGCGCAGCAGGCCGTGCGCGTCGCACCAACCCACGCGCACGCGCTGAATGCCGCGCTCGGCGATCAGCCGTTCCAGCCGCTGGCAGGCGGCTTCGCGCTCGGGGGTGTGGAGTCCGCAGCGTTCGGCGAAGCTCATTTGGCGCCCGCCGTGGCCGCGTCCTTCGCGCTCCAGGGCGAACGTTCGCGGCGGTCGTCCACCGCTTTGCGCCACCAGGCGTCCCAGTCGCCCGTGGGGGCGAAGCCGTCGATGGTGTCGGGGCCATGGATGTCGCCATGCTTGGCCGCGTCGGCGATGCCGGGGGCGGTGCCGCCTTGCTCCACCGTGTCGATGGCCTGCTGCAGCATGCGGCGGTGGGCCATGATGACCTTGTCGCTGGTGCCCAGGTGCTCGCGCGTGCGGTCCTGGATGGCGCCCATGCTCTCGCAGGCCCATTGGTCGTGCACATTGATGTCTTCCTCGCCCATGCCTAGGTAGGTGCGCTCCACCTGCTCCTTCGCGTTGAAGCCCCAGTCGTTGTGGCGGCCCATCTTGGGCTGGAAGAAGGGCAGGGTCACGGCGTCCAGGCGCGGCTTGCGCATGGCGTCCTTGTCCACGGCCTTGTCGAAGCTGGTGAAGAAGGCGTACCAGTAGTTGTGGGTGTCGTCCACCGGCACGTGCATCTGCGTGATCGTCATCGTCTCGGACAGCGGGATCACGAAGGTCTGGGGGAACACGCAGTTGGTGACGCGCACGTGGGTGAGCTCGTCGTTCAGGCTGCGCAGCGCGGTGAGCTGCTGGCCCCAGGGCTTGGGCTCGTGCAGGATCTCGGGTTGGCCGAACTCGCGCATCACGCGCGTCATGGGCCAGCGCTCGCCGTCCACTTCGCCGGCGCTGGCGCCGCGGAACTGCTTGCCATAGGCGTCGTCGAGCGAGCCGTCGTTGAAGAAGCGGTGCAGGTACGAGGCGTGCGCGGGGTCGATGCCCACCTCCAGCGATTGCAGCCAGTTGCAGTTCCACAGGCCCTTGAAGGCGAAGACGTGGGTGTCGGGCGCGCTGAAGCAGTCCAGGGCGGGCAGGGGCGGGGGCTCCACGCCCTCGGGGCCGAACCAGCCGAACAGCACGCCGCTGCGCTCGATCAGCGGATAGCTCTTCTGCGTCACGCGCTTGCACAGCGTGCTGCCGGCGGGCTCGGCGGGCGTTTCCAGGCAGCGGCCCTCGACGTCGAACTTCCAGCCGTGGAAGGGGCAGCGCAGGCCGTCGCCTTCGTTGCGGCCGTAGGCCAGGTCGGCGCCGCGGTGCGGACAATCGCGGTCGAGCAGGCCGAAGCGGCCCTCGCTGTTCTTGAACAGCACGAAGTTCTGGCCCAGCACCCGCACCGGCTTGACCGGGCGAACCGCCATGGCCGGATCGATCGCCGGATTGAACTCGTCGACCAGGGCCACGGGCTGCCAGTAGCGGCGCAGCAGGTTGCCGCCGGGGGTGCCGGGGCCGACTTGGGTAAGGCGTTGATTCAGTTCAGCTTTCATGGGGCTCTGGAAGGTTTGGGTGGGGGTTCTGTCTAAAACGGTATCCCGTTTTGAAAATGCAGTGTACAGTTTCAACCATGAGCTTGCAAGAAACCGTTTTGATGCAGTTGCGCGACTGGATCCTGTCGGGCCAGTTCGAGCCCGGCCAGCGCCTGGCCGAACAACAGCTGGCCGAGCGCCTGGGCGCTTCGCGCACGCCGGTGCGCGCCGCGCTGGTGACGCTGGAGCAGGAAGGCCTGGTCGAGGCGAACGAGACCGGCAAGTACCTGGTGCGCCAGTTCACCGCGCAGGAGGTGGTCGACGCCATCGCCGTGCGTGGCCACCTGGAGGGCATGGCCGCGCGGCTGGTGGCCGAACACGGGATACCGCGTGCCTTGCAGAACGACCTGCAGGCCGTGCTGGACGAAGGCGACCGCCTGCTGGCCGATGACCCGCTCACGCTGGAAAGCTACGCGGCCTACGCGCGCATGAACGACCGCTTCCACGAACTCATCCTGCAGGCCTGCGGCAATCGCGCCCTGCAGCGCGCGGTGGTGTTGAACGACAAGCTGCCCTTCGCACCGGCCTCGGCCATGCTGCCCATGCAGGGCACCGTGGCCATGGACCGCGACTGGATGCTCTACGCGCACCGCCAGCACCACATGCTGTTCGACGCCCTCAAGCGCGGCGAGGGCGCCCGCGCCCAGGCCCTGGCGGTGGAACACACCCAGGTGGCGCAGATGAACATGCGCCTGGCGCTGGAGCGGCGCAGCGAAAGCGAGCGCGTGATGCCGCTGATGAAGCTGGTGGTGGGCTGAGGCGGTTGGCGCGCCGGCGCGGGCGGCGTCGGGTAGCGCCAATCGCTTGGCCGTACGGGGCGTAGGCCCTTTGCGGCGCGGCCCGAGAATGCGGGTGTCGGCGGCCTGCGGGCCGCGCCCCTTCATCTGGAGAAACCGCCCATGACCACCCTGTTCGAGCCCACCCGCGCGGGCGACATCGCACTCAAGAACCGCATCGTGATGGCGCCGCTCACGCGCAACCGCGCGCCCGGCGCCGTGCCCACGCCGCTGATGGCGACCTACTACCGCCAGCGCGCCAGCGCCGGCCTGCTCATCACCGAGGCCACCGCCATCAGCCACCAGGGGCAGGGCTACGCCGACGTGCCGGGCCTGTACGCGCCCGAGCAGATCGCCGGCTGGAAGCGCGTGACCGAGGCCGTGCACCAGGCCGGCGGCAAGATCGTCACCCAGCTCTGGCATGTGGGCCGCGTCTCGCACACCGAACTGCAGCCGGGCAAGGGCGCGCCGGTGGCGCCCTCGGCCGTCACGGCCAAGACCAAGACCGTGCTCATCGTCGACGGCGTGCCGACCTTCGTGGAAACCTCGCCGCCGCGCGCGCTGCGGACCGACGAACTGCCCGGCATCGTGGACGACTACCGCCGCGCCGCGCTCGCCGCCATCGAGGCCGGCTTCGACGGCGTAGAGATCCACGCCGCCAACGGCTACCTGCTCGACCAGTTTCTCAAGACCGGCGCCAACCAGCGCGACGATGCCTACGGCGGCGCCATCGAGAACCGCGCGCGCCTGCTGCTGGAAGTCACGCGGGCGGTCGTCGGCGCCATCGGCGCGGGCCGCACCGGCATCCGCCTGTCGCCCGTGACGCCGGCCAACGACATCGTCGACGCCGACCCGCAGCCGCTCTTCGAGTACGTGGCGCGCGAGCTCGGCCCGCTGGGCCTGGCCTACGTGCACGTCATCGAGGGCGCCACCGGTGGCCCCCGGCAGATCGACGACCGGCCCTTCGACTACGCCGCGCTGCGCCAGGCCTGGCGCAGCGCGGGCGGACAGGGCGCCTGGATGGTCAACAACGGCTACGACCTCGCGCTGGCCGAGCAATCGCTGAAGGATGGCGCCGACCTGGTGGCGTTCGGCAAGCCCTTCATCGCCAACCCCGACCTGGTGGAGCGCCTGCGCCAGGGCGGTCCGTTCAACCCCGCCGACCGGACCACCTTCTACGGCGGCGGCGAGAAGGGCTACACCGACTACCCGGCGCTGGCCGGCGCCTGAGCGCCCCGGTGCGCAAGCCCCCGGGGGTTATCCTCGGGGGCCATGAAGCTCTACAACTACTTCCGCTCCTCGGCCTCGTTCCGCGTGCGCATCGCGCTCAACCTCAAGGGCCTGCCCTACGAGTACGTGCCGATCCACATCGCGCGCGGCGAGCACCGGCAGGCGGCCTGGTCCGAGCAACTGCCCGAAGGCCTGGTGCCCACCCTGGAACTCGGCGATGGCACGCGCCTGACGCAGTCCATGGCCATCATGGAGTACCTGGACGAGACCCAGGCCGGCGCCAAGCTGCTGCCCACCGACGCCCTGGGCCGCGCGCGTGTGCGCGCGCTCTCGCAGATCGTGGCCTGCGAGATCCACCCCATCAACAACCTGCGCGTGCTCAAGTACCTCGTCAACGAGCTCAAGGTGGGTGAGGAGCCCAAGAACGACTGGTACCGCCACTGGGTGCGCGTCGGCCTCGAGGCCTTCGAGAAACAGCTCGCCGCCGGACCCTCGGGCCGCTTCTGCCACGGCGACACGCCCACCATGGCCGACTGCTGCCTGGTGCCGCAGATCTTCAATGGCCAGCGCTTCAAGGCCGACTTCAGTGGCCTGCCTCGCACCATGGCCGCATTCGAGGCCTGCATGGCGCTGGACGCCTTCCAGAAGGCGCAGCCCTCGGCCTGCCCGGACGCCGAGGCCTGATGGCCCTGGCCTGTTGCGGCATCGCGGCCTGATGGCGCCGGACACCCCCGCTTCGGTTTTCACGCCGGCCTGGCCCGCGCCCGCGGGCGTGCGCGCCTTGTGCACCACGCGCGCGGGCGGCGTCTCGGCGCCGCCCTTCGACAGCTTCAACCTGGGCGACCACGTGCGCGACGATCCCGCCGCCGTGGCCGCCAACCGCCAGCGCCTGGCCGCGTTCTGCGCGCCGGCGCGCCCGGTGTTCCTGCGCCAGGTGCACGGCACGGGCGTGGCGGTGCTGGACGCCGGCACGCCCGACGGCGCCGAGGCCGACGCGGCCGTGGTGCACACGCCCGGCCAGGCCGCCACCATCATGGTGGCCGACTGTCTGCCGGTGCTGTTCGCCCACGCCAGCGGCCGTGCCGTGGCCGCCGCGCACGCCGGCTGGCGCGGCCTGCACGCCGGGGTGTTGGAGGCCACGCTCCAGCGGCTGCGCGAGGTGGCCGGCCCGGGCGAGGTGATGGCCTGGCTGGGTCCGGCCATCGGCCCCACGGCCTTCGAGGTGGGCGAAGAGGTGTGGGAAGCCTTCGTCAGCGCCGACCGCGCGGCCGCCGCGCACTTTCACGCCCACCCCACGCGCGGCAAGTGGTGGGCGGACCTGCCCGCGCTCGCGCGCCAGCGCCTGTCGGCGGCCGGGCTGCGCTCCTTGCATGGCAACGACGGCAGCGCCGGCTGGTGCACCGTCAGCGAACGCTCAAGGTTCTTTTCGCACCGGCGCGACGCCGCCCGCCTCGGCGGCACCGGTCGCTTCGCCGCCTGCGTCTGGCTGGGCTGAGGGCGCCGCCCGCTCGGCCGCGCGCGCCGCGTCCTCGGCTGCTTCGCGCGCCTTGATCGCGCGGCGCCGCTGCGGCGTGCGCAGCAGGTACACCACCACGACCATGGGGAGTACCCCGTAGAGAAAAAAGGTCACAATGGCCCCGAGCACCGAGCCGGTCGTGTTCGTGGCCTCGGCCACCGACATCATCAGCACGACGTACATCCAAGCGATCACGACCAGGTACACGGCTTGCTTTCTCGTTGATTGGCGTCAATGCCCCATAGGGGCGGCGCAGGGATACTGGGACATTCCTGAAGACAAGGGCCGACACTGTAGGCCGAGCGTGAAAGCTGAGGAGACTGGCATGGCATCGGGCAAGAAGAACGACACGGCCGACTGGGCCCAGGCGGCCCAGGAGTTCCAGCAGGGCCTGGTGCGGCAGTGGACGCAGATGGCCCAGTCTTTTCCCGGCGCCGCGTCCGCCACGGCCGGGCCCGCGCCCGACCCCATGGCCGCCTTCCGGGCCTTCATGCCGCCCGCGCAGGGCGCCGCACCGATGGGCATGCCGGCCTTCACCGAGCTGTTCCAGCAGGCCGGTGGCGCCCAGGCGTCGCTCGATCCGGCCACCTTGCTGGAAATCCAGCAGACCTACCTGAAAGACGCCGCGGCCTTGTGGAATCAGGGCCTGGCGGCCAGGCCGGAGGGTGACCGCCGCTTCGCGTCCGAGGCCTGGGGCGGCAATCCCCTGGCGGCCTTCACGGCGGCCACCTACCTGCTCAACGCCCGCACCCTCATGGCCATGGCCGAGGCCGTGCAGGGCGACGCCAAGACCAAGGCGCGCGTGCGCTTCGCCGTGCAGCAGTGGATCGACGCCAGCGCGCCGAGCAACTTCCTGGCCTTCAACGCCGAGGCGCAGAAGAAGGCCATCGAGACCCAGGGCGAGAGCATCGCCAAGGGCGTGGCCAACCTGCTGCACGACATCAAGCAGGGCCACGTCTCCATGACCGACGAAAGCGTGTTCGAGGTCGGCAAGAACGTGGCCACCACCGAAGGCGCGGTGGTGTTCGAAAACGAGCTGTTCCAGCTCATCGAATACAAGCCGCTCACGGCCAAGGTGTACGAGCGGCCCTTCCTGCTGGTGCCGCCTTGCATCAACAAGTTCTACATCCTCGACCTGCAACCCGACAACTCGCTGATCCGCTATGCGGTGGAGCAGGGTCACCGCACCTTCGTCGTGAGCTGGCGCAACCCCGACGAGTCGCTGGCCCAGGCCACCTGGGACCAGTACATCGAGGACGCGGTCATCCGTGCCATCGAGGTGGTGCGCGACATCAGCGGCGCCAAGGACATCAACGCCCTGGGCTTCTGCGTGGGCGGCACCATGCTGGGCACGGCGCTCGCCGTGCTGGCCGGGAGGGGCCAGCAGCCGGTGCACAGCGCCACCTTCCTCACCACGCTGCTCGACTTCCGCGACACCGGCATCCTCGACGTCTTCATCGACGAGAACTTCGTGCGCTTTCGCGAGATGCAGTTCGCCAATGGCGGCCTCATGCCCGGGCGCGACCTGGCCACCACCTTCAGCTTCCTGCGGCCCAACGATCTGGTCTGGAACTACGTGGTGGGCAACTACCTCAAGGGTGAAACGCCGCCGCCTTTCGACCTGCTGTACTGGAACTCCGACAGCACCAACCTGCCCGGCCCCTACTACGCCTGGTACCTGCGCCACATGTACCTGCAGAACGACCTGATCAAGCCCGGCGAGGTGTCGGTCTGCGGGCAGAAGATCGACTTTCGCCAGGTCAAGCTGCCGGTCTATATCTACGGCTCGCGCGAGGACCACATCGTGCCCATCGGCGGCGCTTATGGCAGCACGCAGCTGTTCCCGGGCAAGAAGCGTTTCGTCATGGGCGCCTCGGGCCACATCGCGGGCGTCATCAATCCCGCGAGCAAGGGCAAGCGCAGCCACTGGACCAGCGGCTCCAGCGCCTTCCCGGAGAACGTGAAGGACTGGATCGCCCAGGCCACCGAGCACCCGGGCAGCTGGTGGACCGACTGGGCCGCCTGGCTCAAGCCCCTGGGGGGCAAGCAGATTCCCGCGCCCAAGGCCTACGGCCGGGGCAAGGCCTACGGCGCCATCGAACCCGCGCCGGGCCGCTACGTGAAGGCCAAGGCGTGAGATGACTCTCCCCCGCGCCGCTTCGCGTCGCCCCCCACCCGGGGGCGACACCAGGGGCCCGGCAAAGCCGGTTCCTCGGTGCCTCGGGCTGAAGGACGCCCGTCCCGGATCGCATTTGCTTTTTATCCCTACAGGAGAACGCTCATGGAAGACATCGTCATCGTCGCCGCCGCCCGCACCGCGGTCGGCAAGTTCGGTGGCACGCTGGCCAAGACGCCCGCGACCGAACTCGGCGCCACCGTCATCAAGGCGCTGCTGGAGCGCAGCGGCCTGCCCAACGACGCCATCGGCGAGGTGATCATGGGCCAGGTGCTGGCCGCCGGCGTGGGCCAGAATCCCGCGCGCCAGGCCATGATGAAAGCCGGCATCGCCAAGGAAACGCCCGCGCTCACCATCAACGCGGTGTGCGGCTCGGGCCTGAAGGCCGTGATGCTCGCGGCCCAGGCCATCCAGACCGGCGACAGCGAGATCGTCATCGCCGGCGGCCAGGAGAACATGAGCGCTTCGCCGCACGTGCTCAACGGCAGCCGCGACGGCCAGCGCATGGGCGACTGGAAGATGACCGACACCATGATCGTGGACGGCCTGTGGGACGTCTACAACCAGTACCACATGGGCATCACCGCCGAGAACGTGGCCAAGGCGCACGGCATCACGCGCGAGATGCAGGACGCGCTGGCCCTGGGCAGCCAGCAGAAGGCCTCGGCCGCGCAGGAGGCCGGCCGGTTCAAGGACGAGATCGTGGGCGTGAGCATCCCGCAGAAGAAGGGCGACCCCTTGGTCTTCGACGCCGACGAGTTCATCAACAAGAAGACCAGCGCCGACGCGCTGGCCGGCCTGCGCCCCGCGTTCGACAAGGCGGGCACGGTGACGGCGGGCAACGCCAGCGGCATCAACGACGGCGCCGCCGCCGTGGTGGTGATGAGCGCGAAGAAGGCGGCCTCGCTGGGCCTGACGCCGCTGGCGCGCATCGCCGCCTTCGGCACCAGCGGCCTGGACCCGGCCACCATGGGCATGGGTCCGGTGCCGGCGTCGAAGAAGGCGCTGGCACGCGCGGGCTGGAAGGCGGCCGACGTGGACCTGTTCGAACTCAATGAAGCCTTCGCGGCCCAGGCCTGCGCGGTGAATAAAGCGCTGGAGCTCGACCCGTCGCGCGTCAACGTCAACGGCGGCGCCATCGCCATCGGGCACCCGATCGGTGCCTCGGGCTGCCGCGTGCTGGTGACGCTGCTGCACGAGATGCAGCGCCGCGACGCCAAGCGCGGCCTCGCGGCCTTGTGCATCGGCGGCGGGATGGGGGTTTCCCTTGCTGTCGAGCGCTGAGCGCACGGCTAGCATGAACGTGTTCAACAACAATCGCCTGGAAAGGTCACCATGAGTCAGAAGGTTGCATACGTCACGGGGGGCATGGGGGGCATTGGCACCGCCATCTGCCAGCGCCTGCACAAGGAGGGCTTCAAGGTCGTTGCCGGCTGCGGGCCCACGCGCGATTACCAGAAGTGGCTCGACGAGCAGAAGGCCCTGGGCTTCACGTTCCACGCCAGCGTGGGCAATGTGGCCGAGTGGGATTCCACCGTCGCCGCGTTCGCCAAGGCCAAGGCCGATCACGGCTCCATCGACGTGCTGGTCAACAACGCGGGCATCACGCGCGACCGCATGTTCCTCAAGATGACGCGCGAGGACTGGGACGCGGTCATCAGCACCAACCTCAACTCCATGTTCAACGTGACCAAGCAGGTCGTGCCCGACATGGTGGAGAAGGGCTGGGGCCGCATCATCAACATCAGCTCCGTCAACGGCGAGAAGGGCCAGGCGGGCCAGACCAACTACTCGGCGGCCAAGGCCGGCATGCACGGCTTCACCATGGCGCTGGCGCAGGAGTTGGCCAACAAGGGCGTCACGGTGAACACCGTGAGCCCGGGCTACATCGGCACCGACATGGTCAAGGCGATCCGCCCTGATGTGCTGGACAAGATCGTGGCCACCGTGCCCGTCAAGCGCCTGGGCGAGCCGAGCGAGATCGCCTCCATCATCGCCTGGCTGGCCGGTGACGAGGCGGGCTATTCCACCGGAGCCGACTTCTCGGTCAACGGCGGCCTGCACATGGGCTGAAGGCCTCGGCCCCGCGGCCTCAGGCGCCTGGGGCCACCTCGAAGTCGATCAGGTCCACCGACACGATCTCGTCCGGCTTGCCGCTGCACCAGTGCAGGTACAGCGTCATGTCGGTCGAGATGCCGCCGTGCAGCGCGCCCGGCGCGTTGTACATGAAGCTGCCTTCCCTGGCCACGACCCGTCCGCGCGTGTCGTAGTAGGCGCCTTTCATGATGTAGACCTCTTCACCGAGTTCGGGCGCGCGGCCCATGATCTTCCAGGCCTTGCCCGGTGGCGCCACGAAGCGGGCGATGACGGTCAGGCCGTGCGCGTCGCGGCGCAGCACGCGGCGGAAGCGCCCGTATTCGCGGCCGTCCTCCCAGATGATGTTGTAGTCCGCGGGTTCCCAGGGGCTGTCGTCGGGATGGAGCTGGAAGGAGCGGGGGCGAGGGGCTTGTGGCATGGCAGTAGGGGTGAGGTGGTGAAACGGTGTCTTGGGGGTGGCGCCTAGATCTGGGTCGCCGGCAGTTCAACAATCAGCCCGTCGCTCAGCCGGTCCGCCAGCACCTGGCAGGCCAGCCGGCTGCCCGTTCGGCGCGGCGCGGCGGTGAACTCGAGGACCTGCCGTTCCATCTCGCTGGCCGGCGGCACCTTGGCCAGGGAGGCTTCGTCGAGGTAGATGTGGCAGGTGGCGCAGCAGCAGGCGCCGCCGCATTCGCCCAGGATCTCGTCCACCGCGTGCTGCGTCGCGGCGCGCATCAGGGTTTCGCCATCGGGTGCGTCGATGGTCCTGCGTCCCCCATCGGGGCTGACAAAGGTGATTCGGGGCATGGGCGTCGCGGGTGGGGGCTGTGCTGGCGGTGGAGTCTGCGGCCCCCGGTGCTAGGATTCAAACGCTGTTTTTTGACCCACCCATAAGTTCAGCTGATGCACATCAGTCTCCGGCAACTGCGGGCCTTCATTGCCGCGGTCGAGACCGGCGGTTTCACGCGCGCCGCGCACCGACTGCACCTGACCCAGTCGGCCGTCAGCATGGTGATCCGCCAACTGGAGGCCGAGGTCGGCCTGCCCTTGTTCAATCGGGAGGGCAAGCGCATCACGCCGACCGAGATGGGCCTGCAGCTGGTGCCCATCGCCAAGCGCATGCTCGACGATCTGGACCGCATCGCCGTCAGCGCGGCCGACGTCCGCCAGCTGCAGCGGGGCTCCTTGCGCTTCAGCGCGCCGAGCCTGCTCGCCTGCACGCTCATTCCCCCGGCGCTGGCCGAGTTCTCGGCCCGGCACCCGCAGGTCAGCGTGCAGATCATGGACACGGCGCTGGAGGACATTCCCGCCGCGGTCTCGCGCGGTGCGGTGGAGTTCGGCATCGGTCCGGACCGGCCATGCGATGCCGGCGTGGAACGCCGTTTCTTTCGCAAGGTCGCGATCCAGTTCGTCTGTTCGTCCGCGCATCCCGCGGCGCGCAAGCGGTCCATCCGATGGAGCGACACGCAGGACGATCCCTGGATCTGCTACCCGAGCACGTTCGAGAAAGACATCCGCGAGGCGCTGTGGCGGCACGGCCGCACCCAGCGCATGGAAGACGCCACCGTCGTCGAGCACCTGCCCACGGCGCTCGCACTGGTCGGCCAGGGCCTGGGCGTCACCACCGCCCCCGATTACGCCAGGGCCTTGCGCCGCGATCTCAAGCTGAGCTTCATCCCGCTGGTCGAACCCGCGATCGAGCGCGCGTTCTATATCTACCAGCGCAACGGCCATCCGCTCTCGCCGGCGGCGCGCGGATTTCTCGATGAGCTGATGTAGACCGCCACCATGGACCACCTGCCCTTGCGCCTGAACCCGGGTGAGGACCTGCGCGCCGCACTGCAATCGGCGGCGCGTGAGCACCACCAGCGCGCGGCCTTCGTGGTCGCGGGCATCGGCAGCCTGGTGGACGCTCGCCTGCGCCTGGCGGCGGCCGAGGACGTCCTGCTCGTGCCCGGGCCCAGCGAGATCCTCACGCTCAGCGGCTCGCTGGGCATGGACCACGCGCACCTTCACATGAGCGTGGCGGACGCCCAGGGCCGCGTGTGGGGTGGGCACGTGATGGCGGGTTGCTGCGTGCGCACCACGGCCGAGCTGCTGATCGCCTGGCTGCCCGACTGGGACTTCGCGCGCGAGCCCGATGCGGCGACGGGCTACCTTGAGCTCGTCGTCCGGCCCCGCGGCACCTGATCCACGCGACCAAAAAAAAGGGAGCCAGTGGCTCCCTTTTTTTTCTGGTCAACCCGCCCGATCAGAGCGAGTCGATGAAGCTGCGCAGCTTGTCGCTGCGGCTCGGGTGCTTGAGCTTGCGCACCGCCTTGCTCTCGATCTGGCGGATGCGTTCGCGCGTGACGTCGAACTGCTTGCCCACTTCTTCCAGCGTGTGGTCGGTGGACATCTCGATGCCGAAGCGCATGCGCAGCACCTTGGCTTCGCGCGGCGTGAGGCTGTCGAGGATTTCCTTCACCACTTCGCGCAGGCCAGCCTGCATGGCGGCCTCGATGGGGGCGGTGTTGGTGGTGTCCTCGATGAAGTCGCCCAGGTGCGAATCGTCGTCGTCGCCGATCGGCGTTTCCATGGAGATCGGCTCCTTGGCGATCTTCATGATCTTGCGGATCTTGTCCTCGGGCATCTCCATCTTCTCGGCCAGGATGGACGCATCGGGCTCGAAGCCGAACTCCTGCAGGTGCTGGCGGCTGATGCGGTTCATCTTGTTGATGGTCTCGATCATGTGCACCGGGATGCGGATGGTGCGCGCCTGGTCGGCGATCGAGCGCGTGATGGCCTGGCGGATCCACCAGGTGGCGTAGGTCGAGAACTTGTAGCCGCGGCGGTATTCGAACTTGTCCACCGCCTTCATGAGGCCGATGTTGCCTTCCTGGATCAGGTCCAGGAACTGCAGGCCGCGGTTGGTGTACTTCTTCGCGATGGAGATCACCAGGCGCAGGTTGGCCTCGATCATTTCCTTCTTGGCGTCGCGCGAGGAGGCCTCGCCGTTGTTCATCCGCTTGTGGATGTCCTTGAGGTGCTCGATGGGCACCACCACGCTGCTCTGGATGTCGATCAGGCCCTGCTGCAGCTCCTGCACCGGCGGGATGTTGCGCTCGAGCACCGTGCTCCAGGGCTTGCCCGCGGCGGCCTGCTTCTCCACCCACTTGAGGTTGAGCAGGTTGGGCGGGAAGTCCTTGATGAAGGTCTCCTGTGGCATGCCGCACTTGTCCACGATGATGCGGCGCAGTTCGCGCTCCTTCTTGCGGATCTCGTCGACCTGGCCGCGCACCGTGCTGCACAGCTTCTCGATCGCCTTGGCCGTGAAGCGGATGGTCATCAGCTTCTCGGTGATGGCCTGCTGCGTCTTGGCGTAGTGGGGGCTGCCGTAGCCTTCCTTGTCGTAGATCTTGTGCAGCTTCTCGAACATGCCGCGCATGGCGTCGAAGCGCTCCAGCGCCTCGCGCTTGAGTTCCTCGAGCTTGCGCGTGAGGGCCTTGGAGCCGCCCTTGCCGTCGTCGTCGTCGGCCTCGTCGTAGTCGTCGAAGTCTTCCTCGGCAACGTAGTCGTCGGCCTCGTCGGCGTCGGCGAAACCGTCCACCACGGTGGAGATGACGACCTTGCCTTCGCGGATTTCCTCGGCCATGGCCAGGATCTCGGCGATGGTGGCGGGCGATTCGCTGATCGCTTCCATCATGCTGTGCAGGCCGCCTTCGATGCGCTTGGCGATCTCGATCTCGCCCTCGCGCGTGAGCAGCTCCACCGTGCCCATTTCGCGCATGTACATGCGCACCGGGTCGGTGGTGCGACCGAATTCGCTGTCCACCGTGGACAGGGCGGCTTCGGCTTCCTCTTCCGCCTCTTCTTCGGTGGCGGCGGTGGGGCCGGTGTTGTTGAGCAGCAGGGTCTCGGCATCGGGCGTCTGTTCGTAGACGGCCACACCCATGTCGTTGAGCAGCGAGACCACCACTTCCAGGGTCTCGGCCTCGACCAGCTTGTCGGGCAGGTGGTCGTTGATCTCGCCGTGCGTGAGGTAGCCGCGCGTCTTGCCCAGCTTGATCAGGGTCTTGAGACGCTCGCGACGGGCGCGCGCCTCCTCCTCGGACAGGACGGTCTCGTCCAGCCCGAATTCCTTCATCAGCGCACGCTCCTTGGCCTTGCTGATCTTCATGCGCAGCGGCTTGGCCTTTTCGACCGGCTGCGCTTCCTCGGTGCTGGCCTCTTCGGGCACGTCGTCGCCGACCAGGTCCTCGTCGATGTCACCGAGGTCGGCGTCGTCGAGATCGTCCTCGCCCTTGCCCTTGGCGTCGGCCTTGGGCTTGCGGCCGCGCTTGGCGGCGGGCTTGTCGGCCGCAGCCTTGGCGGGACGGCCAGGTTTCTTCTTGGCGGGGGCTTCGCCTTCCAGCAACTCCTCGGCCAGGGCCTCGGGCTTGGATTTTTTCGCGGTGCTGCTGGCGGTCGTCTTGGCGGCAGCCTTCTTGGCTGGCGCGGCCTTGGCGGCGGCTTTGGTGGGGGTGGTCTTGGTCGTCACTGCGGGGGCTTTCTTGGGAGCGGCCACCGGTTGGGCTTTGGCCGGAGCGGCCTTCTTGGCGGCGGTCTTGGTGGCGGCAGCGGACGGACTGGCTTTCTTCGCGGGCATGGGAACCTCAAAAAAACGTCGATGGAACCGGCAGAACACCCAACAGCCGCCAGAAAACCCTACTTGGGGTCAACCGGTGGTTTTGGAAGAGCACGGCACCCGCCACGGGCCGGTGCGGGCGGGCCTGCAAGCTGTGGGGCGATCATTTGGTGTGCAGTCCTTGCGGGGTTCCGCGCGCCCGGGGAGGGCGGGGTGGCCAGGCGGTGTTGCCATGTAGCCCTTGCAGGAGGGCCGGGCCGGTGCCGGAGGTGCTGCTGTCGCGCTTGCGGTGCAACCGAGGATTATACCGGCGCGGCGCCGATCTGGTGCTCCAGCGCCTTGCGCTGGGCCTGAATGTCGGCATAACGCCGCAGTTCGGCCGGGTCGCTGCCGGCGCGGGCGATGGCCTCGACCTCCAGGGCCTTCAGGTGCTCGATGCGCAGGCGCAGCATGACGCCGCCCAGTTCCTCGGCGTCTTCCTCGGCGCCGGGGGTCAGGGCGCAGCGCTCCACCTGCTGGCAAGCCAGCGCCTCGTGTTCGTGGCCGCGCAGGGCCTCGCGCAGGGCGGCCCAGGGTTGGTGGCCGTGCTCGTGCAGTTGCGCCTCCAGCCAGGCGAACAGGGGGCCGTGCGGTGCGGGCAACTCGGCCAGCAGGTGGTGGTCGTCGGCGGAGAGCTGGTCCCAGGACGGGGTATGCGACAGCAGCAGGCCCAGGGCCCGGTCTTCGCGGCTCATGAGGCCGCGGCGCGACGCCGACGAGCGGCCGTGCCAGGCGTGCTGGGTGGCGGCCTGCCCCTGGCGGCGGCGCGGGGCACCGGACCCGTACCCGCCACCGTGTTCGTACCCATGATCGTGTTCCGGGCCCCCGTCGGGGTCGCGCGGTTCCTGGCGGGCGCGGGCCGGGCGCGGCGCGGCGCCGCCCGGCTGGCCGCGGCCGCCCGCCGGTGCCCACAGGCGCAGCAGGTCCTGGGCGTCCAGGGCGGCGGTGTGGGCGATGTCGGCCAGCAGCTGGCTCTTGAGCGCGCCGTCGGGCAAGGCGCTCCACAGCGGGCGGGCCTGGCTGGCCATGCGCGCGCGGCCTTCGGCGGTGTCGAGCTCGCAGTCGGCGCCGGCGGCCTCCAGCAGGAAGCGCGACAGCGGCATGGCTTCCTTCACGCGCGCGGCGAAGGCCTCGGTGCCGTGCTCGCGGATGAAGCTGTCGGGGTCGTGCTCGGCGGGCAGGAAGAGGAACTTCACGCTGCGCGTGTCGCTGGCCCAGGGCAGGGCGGCGTCCAGCGCCTTGCGCGCGGCGCGCCGGCCGGCGGCGTCGCCGTCGAAGCTGAACACCACGGCGTCGGTGAAACGGAACAGCTTCTGCACGTGGTCGGCCGTGCAGGCCGTGCCCAGCGTGGCCACGGCGTTGCCAAAACCGAGCTGGGCGAGCGCCACCACGTCCATATAGCCCTCGGTGACCAGGGCGTAGCCGTGTTGGCGGATGGCGGTGCGGGCTTCGAACAGTCCATACAGCTCGCGGCCCTTGCTGAAGACCGGCGTCTCGGGCGAGTTGAGGTACTTGGGCTCGCCCTTGTCGAGCACGCGCCCGCCAAAGCCGATGCACTCGCCCTTGACGTTGCGGATGGGGAACATCACGCGGTCGCGGAAGCGGTCGTAGCGCTTGGCCTGGCCGTCCTGGCCTTTTTCGTCGGCGTGTTCGATCACCAGGCCCGACTCGGTGAGCAGCGGCGACTGGTAGTCCGGGAACACGCCGGCCAGGTGGCGCCAGCCCTCGGGCGCGTAGCCCAGACCGAACACCTTGGCGATCTGGCCCGACAGGCCTCGGCCCTTGAGGTAGCCGATGGCGCGCGGCGAGGCCTTCAGCTGCTTCTGGTAGTCGCGGGCGGTCTTCTCCAGCACGTCGGTCAGCGTGGCCTGTTGCTGGCGTTGCTGCGCGGCGCGTTCGCGGTCCTGCGGCGAGGCGGCGTCGTCGGGCACCTGCAGGCCGACCTGGGCGGCCAGGTCCTTCACGGCTTCCACGAAGCCCATGCCCGTGTGCTCCATGAGGAAGCCGATGGCGTTGCCGTTCGCCCCGCAGCCGAAGCAGTGATAGAACTGCTTGGACGGGCTGACGCTGAACGAGGGCGACTTCTCGCCGTGGAAGGGGCACAGCCCCATGAAGTTGGCGCCGCCCTTCTTGAGCTGCACGTAGCGGCCCACCACGTCGACCACGTCGACGCGGGTGAGCAGTTCCTGGATGAAGCTCTGGGGGATGGCCATGGGGAAGGGGGAGAGTATGAAGCACCCCCGCCGCGCCGCGCGCGCCCCCCCGAGGGGACCCTGCCAAGGGACCGGCACAGCCGGACCCGTGGCCTGTCTGGACGGGATCTCCCGCGCCGACGGGGGTGTCGGTCAATCGCCTGCGACGATGCCCTCGCGCCGCGGATCGGCACCGCCCAGCCAGCGCCCGCCGCGCCGCAGCAGGGCCTGCGCGCCGCTGGTCATCTCCACCGTTTGCACCGTGTGGCCGAGGGCGCGCAGCGCCTGGACGGTGGCGTCGGGGAAGCGGTTTTGCTCCAGCATCAGCGGACCGCCCAGGGTGCCGAAGTTGGGCAGGTTCAGCGCGGCCTGCGGGTGCAGGCCCCAGTGCAAGCTGCCGTGCAGTGCCTTGGCGGTGTAGTGGATGATGAGCGCGCCGCCCGGGCTGCCCGCGCTCATGAGGGGTTCGCCGCTCTGGGCGTCGAACACCAGCGTGGGCGCCATGGACGAGCGCGGCCGCTTGCCCGGCTGCACGCGGTTGGCGATGGGGCGGCCCTGGCTGTCGGCGGGGGCGAAGCTGAAGTCGGTGAGTTCGTTGTTGAGCAGGAAGCCGCCGGGGCGAGAGGGATCGGTGCTGACCATCAGGCGCGAGCCGAAGGCCGATTCGATGGTGGTGGTCATGGCCAGCGCGTTGCCGCGGCCATCGACGATGCTGATGTGGCTGGTGCCGGCCTCGGGTTGCGAGGGCATGGGCGCGAAGGCCAGCGTCGCGCCGGCCGGCCGGCCCGGCCTGGCCTCGGGCATGCGCTGCGGGCCGATGAGTTGGGCGCGCGCGTTGAGGTATTCGGGGGCCAGCAGGCTGTTCCAGTCCCCGCCGGGCGCGGGCACGAAGTCGGGGTCGCCCACGTACTGGGCGCGGTCCGCGAAGGCCAGGCGCGAGGCCTCGGTGTAGGCGTGCAGCCAGTCGGCGCCGGGGCGGCCGTCGCGCAGGCCGGCCAGGGCCTGCGGCGTGCGTGAGAGCAGGCCCAGGATCTGCCCGACCGCGATGCCGCCCGAGCTGGGCGGCGGAAAGCCGCACAGGCGCACCCAGCGCCCGCCGGTGCGCAGCGGGTGGCACAGGGCCTCACGCTCGCGCGGCTGGTAGCGGCGCAGGTCGTCCTGCGTGAGCGCGCCGGGCAGGCTGGGGTGCTGGCGAACCTTGTCGACGATGGCGCGCGCGATCGGGCCGTCGACCAGGGCCCGTGGCCCGATGGCCGCGATGTCGCGCAGCACCGCCGCGAGCTCGGGGTTGCGCAGCGCGTGGCCGACGGGATGCGGCGTGCCATCGGCGCGGTAGAAGTAGGCGCGTGCCACGGGGTCGGCCGGCAGTGCCTGCTCGGCGGCCAGCAGCGTGTGCAGCCGCGGGCTCACGGGAAAGCCGCGCTCGGCCAGGTCGATGGCGGGCTGAAACAGCCGCGCCCACGGCAGGCGCCCGTGCTGCCGGTGCGCCAGGGCCAGCATGGCCACGGTGCCCGGCACGCCCACCGAACGGCCGCTGGCCACGGCTTGCGCGAAGGGCATCGGCTGGCCCTGTGCGTCGAGGAAGAGGCGCTCGTCGACGGCGGCCGGCGCGGTCTCGCGGCCATCGAAGGCCTGCACGCGCCGGCCGTCCCAATGCAGCAGGAACGCGCCGCCGCCAATGCCGCTGGACTGCGGCTCCACGAGCGTCAGCACCATCTGCACCGCAATCGCGGCGTCCACCGCGCTGCCTCCTTCGCGCAGGACGCGCGCGCCCGCTTCGGTGGCCAGCGGGTTGGCGGCGGCGACGGCCAAGCGCCCGAAAGACCAGCCCGGCTTCGCGGTGTAGCCGGAGGCGGCTTCGGGCTGAGGGGGCGTGGCGGGCGGCTGCGCGCAGGCCGCCAGCAGCAAGGTCAGGAGGAGGGGCGAGAGCCAGCGCTTCATGGCGCGACTCTACGCCCGAAGCACCGGCTTACCGAGGCGCCAGGCGGATCGCGCCGTCCAGGCGGATCACCTCGCCGTTGAGCATGTCGTTCTCGATGATGTGCTTGGCCAGTTTGGCGTAGTCCTGCGGCGTGCCCAGGCGGCTGGGGAAGGGCACGCTGGCGGCCAGTGCGTCCTGCACCTCTTGCGGCATGCCGAACAGCATGGGCGTGCCGAAGATGCCGGGGGCGATCGTCATGTTGCGGATGCCGTTGCGCGCCAGGTCGCGCGCGATCGGCAGCGTCATGCCGACCACGCCACCCTTGGAGGCACTGTAGGCCGCCTGGCCGATCTGGCCGTCGTAGGCCGCCACGCTGGCGGTGCTGATGAGCACGCCGCGCTCACCGGTCGACTCGGGCTCGTTCTTGCACATCGCGTCGGCGGCCAGGCGGATCATGTTGAAGCTGCCCACCAGATTGACCATGATGGTTTTGGTGTACACGGCCAGCGCGTGCGGGCCGTTCTTGCCCACGGTCTTCTCGGCCGGGGCGATGCCCGCGCAGTTGACCAGGCCCATCAGCTTGCCCAGCGACACCGCCTTCGCGACCACGGCCTGGCCATCGGCCTCGCTGCTCACGTCGCACTTGACGAACACGCCGCCGATGTCCTTGGCCACGGCCTCGCCCTTGTCGGCCTGCATGTCGGCGATGACGACCTTGCCGCCGTTGGCCGCGAGCATGCGCGCCGTGCCTTCGCCGAGGCCCGAGGCGCCGCCGGTGACGATGAATACCTTGCCTGCAATCTCCATGCTTGTGCTCCTGAGGGGATGGGTGTGCCGGGGTGGCTTTGACGTTGACGTAAACGTCAATTATGCAGTGGCGCACGATGGCCGCAGCCATCGATCTGGCCCGTGCGGGCCAGCCCGCATAATCCGGCCATGTTCTTCAACCTCCCCACCCTGCTGACCTGGGCCCGCATCGTGGCCATTCCGCTGATCGTGGGGGTGTTCTATGTGGGGCATCTCAGCCCGGCCGAGCAGAACCTGGTGGCCACCGCCATGTTCATCGTCTTCGCGCTCACCGACTGGGCCGACGGCTACCTGGCGCGCAAGCTCAACCAAACCTCGGCCTTCGGCGCCTTCCTCGACCCGGTGGCCGACAAGTTCCTGGTCTGCGCCAGCCTGCTGGTGCTGGTGCACATGGGCCGGGCCGACGTGTTCGCGGCGCTCATCATCATCGGCCGCGAGATCGCGATCTCCTCGCTGCGCGAGTGGATGGCCATCATCGGCGCCACCAAGAGCGTGGCGGTGCACATGATCGGCAAGGTCAAGACCATGGTGCAGATGATCGCGATCCCTTTCCTGCTGTTCGACGGCCGCCTGTTCGGCCTGATCGACACCCGCCTGTGGGGCACCTGGCTGCTGTGGATGTCGGCCGTCCTCACGGTGTGGTCCATGGTCTATTACCTGCAGAAGGCGCTGCCCGAGATCCGCGCGCGTTCCCGTTGAAAGCGAGCCCGTGAGTTCTCCCGCGTCCGACAACGCCTGGCTGCGCGCCATGCCCTGGGTGTTCGTGCTGATCTGGAGCACGGGTTTCATCGTCGCGCGCTACGGCATGCCGCACGCGCCGCCGCTGTCCTTCCTGGCGATGCGCTACGCGCTGTCCATCCTGTGCTTCCTGCCGTGGATCGTCTGGGCCGGCGTGAAGTGGCCGGCCAACCGCACGCAATGGCTGCACCTGTCGGTGGTCGGTGTGCTCATGCACGCGGGCTACCTGGGCGGCGTGTGGGCCGCGGTGAAGGCCGGCATGGGCTCGGGCCTGTCCTCGCTCATCGTCGGCCTGCAGCCGGTGCTCACCGCCATCTGGCTCAGCGCCGTGGGCGGCGCGCAGGGGCGGGTGTCGCGCCGGCAGTGGCTGGGCCTGCTGCTGGGGTTTGCGGGGCTGGTGCTGGTGGTATCGCGCAAGCTGGTCGAAGGCTCGCCGGGCGACCACGCCAATGCGGAGAACCTGTCGTACGCGGTGTTCGCGCTGTTCGCCATCACGGCCGGCACCCTGTACCAGAAGCGCTTCGTGCAGGCCTGCGACGTGCGCACCGCCAACACGGTGCAACTGATCGCGGCCTTCATCGTCACGCTGCCCCTGGCCCTGCTGGAGCCCGAGCCCATGCACTACTCGGGCGAGTTCATCGGCGCCATGGCGTGGTCGGTGCTGGGGCTCACGCTGGGCGGCAGCTCGCTGCTCTATCTGCTGATCCAGCGCGGGGCCGCGGCCAGTGTGGCCAGCCTGATGTACCTGGTGCCGCCGACCACGGCCGTCATCGCCTGGCTGCTGTTTCGCGAGCCGATCACGCCGCTCACGGTGGCGGGCATCGCGGTCACGGCCTTCGGCGTGAGCCTGGTCGTGCGCTCGCCGCGCTGAGCGCCGGCGCGGGCCGCCAGGGCTCGTCACGGAAGGCCTCGGCCAGGGCGGTCACGAGCAGCCGGATGCGCTTGGGCGACTGCGCCTGCCAGGGCGCCAACCAGTGGATGTCCGCGTCGCGGTGGCTCCAGGCCGGCAGCACGTGCACCAGTTCGCCGCTGGCGATCCGCGGCGCGATGTCCCACAGGCTGCGCAGCATGATGCCCTGGCCCGCGAGGCACCAGTCGCGCACCAGCTCGCCCGAGTTGCTCGACAGCGGCCCGGCGATGGCCACGCGGCGCAGGGCGGCGTCGCCCTCGTGCTGCAGCGCCCAGTGGTCTTGTCGCCTCGGGTCGGCGTCGGTGTGCTCGCGCACCACCAGGCAGTGGTGCATGGCCAGGTCGTCCAGCGTGCGCGGCGCGCCGTGCACGGCGAGGTAGGCGGGCGCGGCCACCAGCACGCGCCGGTTGGGCGCCAGCCGGCGCGACACCCACTCGCCCGCGCGCTGGTCGGGCGCGCTCCACAGCCACACGGCCCCGTCCAGCCCTTCGGCGGCCAGATCGGGCAGGCGCTCGGTGAGCTGCAGCTGGATGGACACCGCCGGGTGCTTCGCCTGGAAGGCCGCCAGCGCCGGCCCCAACCAGCGCCGCCCGAAGCCGAAGGTGGCCGCCAGGCGGATCGGCCCGGCGGGCTCGGCCTGGCGCTCGCGCAGCTCGGCCTGCGCCGCCTCGAAGCCGCGCAGCAGCTCGGCCGCCCGCAGCGACAGGGTCTCGCCTTCGGCCGTGGGGCTGACGCGGCGCGTGGTGCGCTGGAACAGGCGCACACCGAGCGAGGCCTCGAGCGCCGCCAGCCGCCGCGTGATGGCCGATGGCGTGAGCCCCAGGGCCTGGGCGGCCTGCGCCAGGCTGCCGTGCTGGCGAACGGCTTGCACCATCTCCAGATCGGCGCGATCCATGAATTGCTCCTGGCTCAATAATCAATGCACGGATTATTGCGAATGGATTCGCTACAGTGGCGCACCGATTCGACAGCACCACCAGGAGACCCCCCATGAGCAAGCACCGCATCGCGGTCATCGCCGGCGACGGCATCGGCACCGAAGTCATGCCCGAGGGCCTGCGCGTGCTCGAGGCCGCGGCCACGCGCTTCGGCATCGACCTGCAGTTCGACCACTTCGACTTCAGCAGCTGCGACTACTTCGAGAAGCACGGCCAGATGCTGCCCGACAACTGGAAGGACCTCATCGGGGGGCACGAGGCCATCTACTTCGGTGCCGTGGGCTGGCCCGCCAAGGTGCCCGACCACGTGTCCCTGTGGGGCTCGCTGCTGCTGTTCCGCCGCGAGTTCGACCAATACATCAACCTGCGGCCCGCGCGCCTGATGCCCGGCGTGGTCGCGCCGGTCGTGCGGCGCGACGGCAGTCCGCGCCAGCCGGGCGAGATCGACATGGTCATCGTGCGCGAGAACACCGAGGGCGAGTACAGCAGCATCGGCGGGCGCATGTACGCCGGCACGCCGCGCGAGATCGTGATGCAGGAAACCGTGATGTCGCGCCACGGCGTCGACCGCGTGCTGCGCTACGCCTTCGAGGTGGCGCGTTCGCGGCCCAAGAAGCACCTGACCAGCGCCACCAAGAGCAATGGCATCGCCATCACCATGCCGTACTGGGACGAGCGCGTGGCCGAAATGGCGAAAGAGTATCCAGATGTGACGGTGGACAAGTTCCACATCGACATCCTCACCGCGCATTTCGTGCAGCGGCCCGACTTCTTCGACGTGGTCGTCGGCAGCAACCTGTTCGGAGACATCCTGTCGGACCTGGGGCCGGCCTGCACCGGCACCATTGGCATCGCGCCCAGCGCCAACCTCAACCCCGACCGCACCCAGCCGTCGCTGTTCGAGCCGGTGCACGGCTCGGCGCCGGACATCGCGGGCTTGGGGGTGGCCAACCCCATCGGACAGATCTGGTGCGGCGCGATGATGCTGGACTTCCTGGGCTACCGCGAGGCTCACGACGCCGTGCTGCGCGCCATTGAGGCCACGCTGGAGCCCAAGAGTGGTGCGCCGCGCACGGCCGATCTGGGCGGGCGCGCGGGTACGGCCGACGTGGGCCGCGCGATCGCCGCGCTCCTCTGACCGCTGATCTCGCCGACGCGCCGATGCCCCAGGCAAGGGAGGCCTGTGTGGGGCATCTGCGTCTAGAATCGCCGCTCGTGTGGCCCATGGGCCTCGGCGCCCGATGTCTTGTTGACACGCGCCGCGGCACATGGGTCTAATCGTTCGGCGCATGGATTCCGGCACTTCCGCCAGGGCCTGCGCTCCCGGGCAGACACCGGCCGGCCCCCGCGGCGGCCGTCGCACCCGGCCCAATACACGCTTCACCCAATCCATTTCAAGAGGGGCTCTTCGTGAACAAAACCGAACTCGTCGAACACATCGCCAAGCACGCCGACATCTCCAAGGCCGCTGCGACGCGTGCTCTCGACTCCACCATCGCCGCCATCCGCACCACGCTCAAGAAGGGCGGCACCGTTTCCCTGGTGGGCTTCGGCTCGTTCGGCGTGAGCAAACGTCCCGCTCGCAAGGGCCGCAACCCGCGCACCGGCGCCGAGATTAAAATCAAGGCCGCCAAGGTGCCGAAGTTCCGCCCCGGCAAGGCACTGAAGGATGCGGTCAACTGACCTGGCCATTCAAGTACATGGGTGCTTAGCTCAGTCGGTAGAGCGGCTCTCTTACACGGAGTAGGTCGGCGGTTCGACCCCGTCAGCACCCACCAAAAAAAGGCGAACCCGGGTTCGCCTTTTTTGTTGTCCATCAGAATCCGGCACTCGACCCGCCACCTCAAGGACGTTCGCATGTTCGATTCCATTCGCGATCACAAGAAGTACCTCATGGGCTTCCTGCTGATCCTGATCATTCCTTCCTTCGTGCTCTTCGGGGTCGAGGGCTACACCCGCTTCAGCGAGGGTGGCGAAACGGTGGCCACGGTCGATGGCAAGAGCATCAAGCGCAACGAGTGGGAGCAGGCGCACCGCCAGGAGTCGCAGCGCTTGCGCGAGATGATGCCGACGATCGACCCCGCCATGCTCGACTCCGACGAGGCGCGCTACGGCACGCTGGAGCGCATGGTGCGCGAGCGCGTGCTGGCCGCCGCTGCGCAGAAGCTGAACCTCTACACCAGCGACCAGCGCCTCGCGCGCGAGTTGCAGTCCAACCCCACCATCGCCGCCATGCGCCGCCCCGACGGCAGCCTCGACGTCGAGGCCTACCGGCAGCTGCTTTCTCGCCAAGGCATGACGCCCGAGATGTTCGAGGCCTCCGTGCGCGCCGACCTGTCGCAGCGCCAGGTGCTGCAGAGCGTGCAGGACAGCGGTTTCGCCGGCAGCGCGATGGCGCGGATGTCGCTCGATGCCTTCTTCCAGAAACGCCAGGTGCGCGTCAAGACCTTCGCGGCCAAAGACTTTGCCTCGCGCGTGGCGCCGAGCGACGCCGACATCGAGGCCTTCTACAACCAGAACCAGGCGCTGTTCCAGGCCACCGAGCAGGCCGACATCGAGTACCTCGTGCTCGACGCCGCGGCGCTGGAGCAATCGGTCAAGCTCAACGAGGCCGACCTGCGCGCCTACTACGAGCAGAACGCCGCGCAACTCAGCGGAGCCGAGGAGCGCCGCGCCAGCCACATCCTGCTGAGCGTGCCCCAGGGCGCCACGCCCGAGCAGAAGGCGGAGATTCGCAAAAAGGCCGAGGAACTGCTCGCCAAGGTCAAGGCCGATCCCTCCAAGTTCGCCGAACTGGCCAAGGCCAACTCGCAGGACCCGGGCTCGGCCGCCAACGGCGGCGACCTCGACTTCTTTGGCCGCGGCGCGATGGTGCCGCCGTTCGAGCAGGCCGTGTTCTCGCTCAAGAAGGGTGAGATCTCGAACCTGGTCGAGAGCGATTTCGGCCTGCACATCATCCAGCTCACGGACATCAAGGCGCCGCCCAAGCGCTCGTTCGAGGAACTGCGCCCGCAGATCGAGGCCGCGCTGCGCAAGCAGCAGGCCCAGCAGCGCTACGCCGAGTCGGCCGACAGCTTCACCAACCTCGTCTACGAGCAGTCCGATTCGCTCAAACCCGCCGCGGAGCGCCTGAACCTCACGATCCAGACCGCCAAGGGCCTGCACCGCGTGCCCGCCCCTGGCGCGCAGGGCGTGCTGAGCAACCGCCGCCTGCTCGAGGCCCTGTTCGCGCCCGAGTCCACGGCCAGCAAGCGCAATACCGAGGCCATCGACACTGGCAGCAACCAGCTGGTGTCGGCGCGCATCGTGGAATATCACCCCGCGCGCACCCTGAGCCTGGCCGAGGTGCGCGACGATGTGCGCGCCCGACTGGTCGCGCAGCGCGCCACCGAGCTGGCCAAGCAGGAAGGCGAGAAGCAGCTGGCGGCCTGGAAGGGCGGGGCCGATGCGGCCGCGCTGGGTGCCTCGGTCACGGTGTCGCGCGACGCTCCGCTCGACCTGGATCCGCGCGTGCTCGACGCTGCCCTCAGCGCCGATCCCAAGGCCCTGCCGGCCTGGGCGGGCGTGAACCTGGGCGAGCAGGGCTATGCGGTGGTGCAGGTCAGCCAGGTGCTGCCGCGCGGCGAGGTGAGCGCCCAGCGCCTGGGACAGGAGGTGCAGCAGGTGTCGCAGTGGTGGTCGGGCGCCGAAGGCCTGGCCTACTACGAAACGCTCAAGACCCGCTACAAGGCCAGCATCAAGGTGCCCAAACCCGGCGCGGCCACCTTGGCCGCGCGCTGAGGGCGCTTTCCAGCTGAGGCTATAATGCGCGGCTTGCGGTGGCTGTAGCTCAGTTGGTAGAGTCCAGGATTGTGATTCCTGTTGTCGTGGGTTCGAGTCCCATCAGCCACCCCAGATTCTGAAACGCACAAAGCCCCTGAGCCGCCAGGCTCCAGGGGCTTTCTGTTTCCGGCGCCTCGATTGCCGAGCGGGCCACCGCCGTGCCGCCACCCCCTGAGGCGCGTGGGGCGCCGCTTCACAGCAGCGCCGGAAACTTCTGCTTCGCTCGCTCCAGCTCAGGCAACAGCTTGTCCATGATGGCCGGGATGTCCATTCGGCTGGTTGCCACCGACAGGCTCATTGCCGCGATGGTGCGGCCATGGCGGTCGAGTATGGGCACCGCGATCGAGCGCAGGCCGATCTCCAGTTCCTGGTCGCACAGCGCGTAACCCTGGCGCTGCGCCAGCTCCACTTGTTGCATCACCTTCGGCAGGCTGGTGATGGTTTTGACCGTGAGCGCCGGGCGGCCCATGCGGCTGAGCATGAAGCGCACCGCGTCGCGCGGCTGCCCGGCCAGCAGCACGCGCCCGGTGGCACTGGCGTAGGCCGGCAGGCGCGCGCCCACGCCCAGCCCCACCGATAGGCTGCGCCGGTGCGTGGCGCGGGCCACGAACACGGAGTCTTGCGAATCCAGTACCGCGATCGAAGCCGATTCCTTCGTGCGCTCGGCGGTGGTTTCCAGGATGGGCTGGGCCAATCGCGTGAGCGCATCCGACACCACGAAGGCAGAGCCCAGGCGCAACGCGCGCGCGGCGAGCTGGAACTGACGGCCGTCCTGCGTGGCGTAGCCCAGGTGGCACAGGGTGTGCAACGAACGGCGCACCGACGCCTTGGTGTGCCCCGTGACGTCGGCCAACTCGGTGAGCGTGGCCCCGCTGCGCAATTGGCCGAAGGCTTCGATGATGGCCAGCCCCTTTTCCAGCGCCATGACGTAGTCGCGCTCGCCGCGCTCGGCGCGTTCGTCCGCGCCATGGCTTGCGTCGTCGGCATGGGTGCCAGGAGAGGCTTTGGTTGAAGTTCGCATGGCGCACATTTTGTTCGAATTCGTTGATGTGCATCAAGTGCGCGCCTAGACTGCGCCGCCGTGTCGGTGTTTGGCCGCCACGTTCTGCCCACCCCAGTAGAGGAATGACATGAGCTCCCCACGAATCACGCGACGCGCGCTGGCCGCGGCGTCGATCGCCGCCGGCCTCAGCGCCGTGCTGCCCTTTAACGCGCAGGCCCAAACGGCCGTGGCACCCAAGGTGCTGCGCCTGGTGGTGCCGTTTCCGGCCGGCGGCACGGCCGACGTGCTGCCGCGCGTGCTGGCCGAGAAGATGCGCGACGCCTATCCCGCCGGCATCGTGGTGGAGAACCGCACCGGCGCGGGCGGCAACATCGGTGGCGAGTTCGTCGCCCGGGCCGAGCCCGATGGCAGCACCCTGCTCGTATCGCCGCCGGGCCCGATCGCGATCAACCACCACCTCTACAAGTCCATGCCGTTCGACCCCACCAAGTGGGTGCCCGTGACCGTCGTGGCCACGGTGCCCAACGTGCTGGGCGTGTCGAACCGCCTGCCGGTGGCCAACCTGGCCGAGTTCATCGCCTACCTCAAGGCCAACCCCGACAAGGTGACCTATGCCTCGCAGGGCAATGGTTCCACCTCGCACCTGACCGCCAACCTGTTCATGCAGCTCACGGGCACGCGCATGGTTCACATCCCCTACCGCGGCACCGCGCCCGCGCTCACGGACCTGGTCGGTGGCCAGGTCGACGTCTTCTTCGACAACATCGCGTCGTCGGCCCAGTACCACCAGGGCAAGCGCATCAAGGTGCTGGCCGTGGCCGACAGTCGCCGTTCCAAGGCCTTGCCCGACGTGCCGAGCTTCGCCGAGCTCAAGCTGCCCGACATGCAGGCCGTGACCTTCTTTGGCGTGGTGGCGCCCGCCGGTACGCCCAACGCCGTGGCCCAGCAGATCCAGAAGCATTTCGCCGAGGCCATGGCCTTGCCCGACGTGCGCGAAAAGTTCGCCGCCCAGGGCGCCGAACCCGGTGGACAGACGCCCCAGCAGACGGCCGCCTTCATCAAGGCGGAGTCGGACAAGTGGGCGCGCGTGATCAAGACCGCCAACGTGACCCTCGAGTGATGCCGGCCATGCCAGACGTGCAAACCATCCGGTGGACCGATCGGCTCAGCCGCGTGCCCTACGCGGTCTATGCGGACGAGGGGATCCACGAGCAAGAGCAGGCGCGCGTGTTCAGAGGCGCCACCTGGAACTACCTGTGTCTGGACGCTGAGCTGCCCGAGCCCGGCAGCTACCGCACCACGCACGTGGGCGAGACGCCCGTGGTGGTGGTGCGCGACGCCGACGGCGAGATCTACGCCTTCGAGAACCGCTGCGCGCACCGCGGCGCGTTGATCGCGCTGGAGAAGTCGGGCAAGGCCGAGAGCTTTCAATGCGTGTACCACGCCTGGAGCTACAACCGCCAGGGCGACCTCACCGGCGTGGCCTTCGAGAAGGGGGTGAAGGGGCAGGGTGGCATGCCGCCGGACTTCTGCAAGGAAAACCACGGGCCGCGCAAGCTGCGCGTGGCCGTGTTCTGCGGCCTGGTGTTCGGCAGCTTCAGCGAGGAGGTGCCGCCGATCGAGGAGTACCTGGGAGAGGACATCTGCGCGCGCATCGAGCGCGTTCTGCACAAGCCGGTGAAGGTGATCGGCCGGTTCACGCAGGCCTTGCCCAACGACTGGAAGCTCTACGTGGAGAACGTGCGCGACAGCTACCACGCGAGCCTGTTGCACCTGTTCTTCACCACCTTCGAGATCAACCGCCTCTCGCAAAAAGGTGGGGTGATCGTGGACGAATCGGGTGGCAACCACGTGAGCTATTCGATGATCGATCCCTCGGCCAAGGACGCGTCGTACAAGGAGCAGGGCTTGCGTTCCGACCACGACCGCTACCGGTTGAAGGACCCGAGTCTGCTCGAGGGCTTCGAGGAATGGCCCGATGGCGTCACGCTGCAGATCCTGTCGGTGTTCCCCGGTTTCGTGCTGCAGCAGATACAGAACTGCCTGGCCGTGCGCCAGGTGGTGACCAAAGGCAAGGACCGCGCCGAATTGCACTGGGTCTATCTGGGCTTCGAGGACGACACGCCCGAGCGGCTGCGCGTGCGGCTCAAGCAGTGCAACCTGGTGGGTCCGGCGGGCTTCATCTCCATGGAAGACGGCGCCGTGGGCGGCTTCGTGCAGCGCGGCATCGCGGGGGCGCGAGACCAGCAGGCCGTGGTGGCCATGGGCGGCGAGGTGGTGGCCTCGGGCGAAGGCCGGGCCACGGAGACCTCGGTGCGCGGCTTCTGGAAGGCCTACCGCCAGCACATGGGGGTGGCGGCATGATCGACCTGCTGAGCCTGATGGCCTTTCACGCGGCCTACGCCGACACCATCGACAGCGACCGCCTGGAGCAGTGGCCCGACTTCTTCGCGCCCGATGCGCTCTACCGCATCACCCATGTGGAGAACGAACAGCAGGGCCTGCCGGCTGGCATCGTCTGGGCCGACTCGCGCGCCATGCTCGAAGACCGGGTGGCCGCGCTGCGCGAGGCCAACATCTACGAGCGCCAGCGCTACCGCCACCTGTTGGGCGTGCCGGTGCTGGAGTCGGCCGACGCGCAATCGGCGCGCGCCCGAACGCCTTTCATGGTGGCGCGCATCATGGCGCACGGTGAAACGCAGCCCTTCGCAACCGGCGTCTACCGCGACCGCTTCGTTCGGGTGGACGGGAGGCTGCTGCTGGCCGAGCGCGTGGCGGTGTGCGACAGCACCGTCACCGACACGCTCATGGCCTTGCCGCTGTGAGCGGCGCGGCGTCCGCGATGAACAGCTCGCGCGTGGCCCTGAGCCTGGGCGACCCGAACGGCGTCGGCCCGGAGATCGCGCTCAAGGCCTTGGCCGAGCTGGCGCCCGAAGCGCGCGAGCGCCTCGTGCTCTATGGGCCGGGCGAGGTGCTGCGCGCCACGGCGCAAAGCCTGGGACTGCAAGACCTGCTGGTCGGCCTGCAGCATGTGCACGTGGGCGGTCTGCCGAGGGGCTCGCACCAGCCCGGTCGCATCGATGCCGGCGCCGGCCGCAGCGCGGTGGCCAGCGCCAGCGCCGCCATTGAGGCCTGCCGCGCGGGGGCGGTGCAAGCCGTGGTGGCCGGCCCGCACCACGAGACCGCCATCGCGCAGGCCGGTATCGTGTTCAGCGGCTACCCCAGCCTGGTGGCCTCGGTGTGCGGACTCGGTGAAGACGAGGTGTTCCTGTTGCTCATTGGCGGCGGCCTGCGCATCGTGCACGCCACGCTGCACGAAAGCGTGGAGCGCGCGCTGTCGCGGCTGAGTCCCGATCTGGTGGCGGCGGCCGCGCGCGCCGGCGTGCGCGCCTGCCAGCGGCTGGGCCTGTCCCGGCCGCGCGTGGCGCTGTTCGGCATCAATCCGCACGCGTCCGAAGGGGGGCTGTTCGGGCCGCACGACGCGCACTGCACCGTGCCCGCGGCGCGCGCGCTGCGCGAGCAGGGCCTGGACGTGGGCGAACCACAAGGCGCCGACGTGCTGCTGGCGGACCACGCGCACCGGCCGCACGACCTCTACGTGGCCATGTTCCACGACCAGGGCCACATCCCCATCAAGCTGCTGGCCCCGCAAGGCGCCTGCGCCCTGTCCATCGGCGCCGAGGTGCTGCTGGCCAGCACCGGCCATGGCAGCGCCATGGACATCGCCGGCACCGGCCGGGCGCGGCCCGATGCCTTGCTGCGCAGCCTGCGCCTGATGCTGGACCCGGTGCGCGCCTGATCCTCTTCTTTCATTTGCCATGAGCCACCAGATCCGCATCGTGGGCTCCGACCTGTGTTTCGGATGCGAGCCCGAAGAAACCATCCTCGACGCCGCGCTGAAGGCCGGCATCGAGGTGCCTTACTCCTGCCGCAAGGGCGTGTGCGGCAACTGCGCCGCGCGCGTCGAGGGCGGTGACTTCGAGCGCGGCCCCGTGTCCGCCGAAGCGACGCCGCCTGGCCAGGAGCTGCTCTGCCAATGCCGCCCGCGCGCCGACCTGGCGATCGCGCCATCGAGCTGGCGCCGCCTGGAGCCCGGCGCGCGCAAGCGCCTGCAGCTCAAGGTCTACCGCAACACCCTGGCCGCGCCCGATGTCAGCCTGTTGCAACTGCGCCTGCCAGCGGGCCAGCGCGCGAAGTTCCGCGCGGGGCAGTACCTGCAGGTTCACCTGCCCGACGGCGAACGGCGCAGCTACTCGATGGCCAACCCGCCGCACGAAAGCGACGGCGTGCAACTGCACGTGCGGCACGTCGCGGGTGGGCGCTTCAGCGCCCTGGTGGCGGACCTGCAGCCCGGTGACCTGCTCGAAGTGGAGCTGCCCTTCGGCCAGGTGGACCTCGACCCCGAGGCCGGCAGTCCCTTGCTGTGCGTCTGCGGCGGCACCGGTTTCGCGCCGGTGAAATCGCTGCTCGACGACCTCGCGAAGCGCAGGTCGGCGCGTCCCGTTTCCCTGATTTGGGGCGCGCGCGACCGCGCCGGCCTCTACCTGCTGGAACACGCCGCCAAATGGGCCAGGGCCTTGCCGAACTGGCGCTTCGTGGCGGCGCTGGAAGACGGTGCCGAGGCGAAGGCCTTGGGCGCTTTCCATGGCCGGGTGGACGCCGCCGTGCGCGCCCTGGCCGATGAACTGCCGCGCGGCGGCGAGGTCTACTGCTGCGGCGCGCCACCCATGGTGTCCGCCGTGCGCGCGGCCTGCGCCGATGCGATGCAACTGCCGGCCGAGCGCTTCCACGCCGACATCTTCGTGCCCGGCCCGGCGGGCTGAGCCCGCCGCGCGCGGGCGCCTCAGGTCAGTGCCAGCGACAGCACCGGAAACACCGCCACCAGCAGCAGCACGAACAGCATGGCGGCCACGTAGGGCAGGGTGCCGCCGAAGATGGCCTCCACCGACACGCGCGGATCGTTCAAGGTGGACTTCACCGTGAACACCGAAATGCCGAAGGGCGGCGTGAGCAGACCGATCTCCACCGCGAGCACGGTCAGCACGCCGAACTGGATGAGGTTGAAGCCGAGGTCGCTGGCGATGGGCACGGCCACGGGCGTCATGATCAGCAGGATGGAACTGGAGTCCAGGATCATGCCGAGGAAGAGCACGATCAGCACGTAGATCAGCAGAAAGCCATAGGGCCCCAGGCCGGCGTCCTGCACCAGCTCGCTGATGGCCACCGGCACGCCCGCCACCGACAGCATGCGGCTGTAGAAACTCGCGGCGATCAGCAGGATCAGGATGGTGACCGAGACGCTGCCCGTTTCGTGCAGCACGCGCCAGAAGCGGCCCTGGCCCAGGCTGCGCCGCGCCAGCGCCACCACCAGCGCGCCGAAGGCGCCGATGCCGCCGGCCTCGGTGGGGGTGAAGAAGCCGCTGTAGAGCCCGCCCAGCACCAGCGCCACCAGGGCGACGATGGGCACCAGCTTGCCGGCCATCTGCGCGCCACTCAGCAGCGGGCCGCTGGCGCGCTGCTGGGCCATGTCGCGCTGGCGCTTGAGGTCGAAGACCATGCCGGGCGCGAAGGTGGCCATCAGCACGATCATCGCCACGAACACCGCGGCGAGCATGAAGCCCGGGATGATGCCGGCGATGAACAGTGTGCCGATGGACTGCTCGGCGAGCACGCCGTAGATGATCATCAGCAGGCTGGGCGGGATCATCATGCCCAGCACCGAACTGCCGGCCACCGTGCCCGCCGCGAAGGCCGTGCGGTAGCCGTGGCGGGCCATCTCGGGCACGGCCACGCGGGTGAAGACGGCGGCCGAGGCGATGGACACGCCCGTGACCGCGGCGAACACGGTGTTGGCCGCCACCGTGGCCACGCCCAGTCCGCCGCGCACGCGGCGCAGCAGGGCCTCGGCCACCTCGAAGGTGTCCTTGCCCACGTTCGATATGGACACCAACAGGCCCATCAGCACGAACAGCGGGATGGTGGCGAAGATGTAGTCGGCCACGCCGTTGTAGGCGGAGAGGTAGAGCAGGCGCATGGCCATCTCCACGTCCTCTCGCATGAGCCAGATGCCTGCGAAGCCGATGCCGATGAGCGCCACGGCGATGTGCACGCCCAGCAGCACGAAGACCACGAGCGCGCCGATCAGCAGCCCGCCAAAAACCAGTTCACTCATGCGGATCTCCGAAGTCGCCCGCGTGGCGCCACAGCGAAGGGATCTGCAGCAGGTAAGCGCCCGCGGCCACCAGCGAGCCGCCCACGATCAGGGCGCGAAAGGGCCAGGTGGGCACGGTGTACACGCCCTGCACGCCGAAGAACTCGTTCGTGCTCCAGGCCTGGGAGAGTTCGGGCCAGGCGATGAAGGCCAGTGCCACGAACAGCAGGCAGCCCAGCAGGGCGTTGCCCACCTCGAGCACACGCAGCGCGCCGAGCGAACGTGCGCCGATGAGCCGCAGCAGGAAGTCGCTGCGCGTCATGCGGCCCGAGCAAATGGCGGCGGCGAGCTGCAGGAACACGATGGAGGCCACCGAGCGCGCGGCGAATTCCGCCACGCCGGTGATGGGCCTGTCGAGGAAGTTGCGGCCGACCACGTCGGCCACGACCATCATCATCATGAGGAAGATCCACACGGTGCCGGCGGCCGCGAGCGTGCGCGCGATGCCTTGCAGCGGGTGCGGGTTGGCCGGGGCGGGGGCGCCGCCCTCGGCGGCGGGTTCAGCTTTCTTGTGCACGGTTCACTTTCACTGGGGCGCGCGCGTCGCCACGTGGCGTCGGGCGCGGGCGCCGGGGCTCAGCGGTTCTGGCCGTCCCAGTCGCGCAGCGGCTTCACGCCGTGCGCGCGCAGCTCGTCGAAGTAGGCCTTGAGCACGGCCTTGCCCTTGTCGCCCGTGGCCTGCAGCCAGGGCTGCACGATGTTGGGCAGGCCGTTGACCCACTTGGCCTTCTCGGCCGCCGGCAGGTCGGCGATCTGCAGGCCCGCGGCCTTCATGGTGTCCAGCGCGGCGTTGGCCGTCTTGGTGACGTGCTGGCCATGCGCCTTGGACGTGGCCTTGCCGGCCTGGGCGAAGGCGTCCTGCACTTCCTTGGGCAGGGCGTCGTGGAACTTCTTGTTCGCGGCAACGCTGCCGAAGTACATGGAGCCCACGTCCACCCGCGTGAGGTACTTGGCCACTTCGTACACGCGCGCCGGCCCGATGCCGCTGGCAAAGGACAGCGCGCCCTGCGTCACGCCGGTCTGGATGTTGGTGTAGTAGGTGGTGAGGGCGCCGTCGACCGGCGTGGCGCCGGTCTCGCGCAGCCAGTTGGCCGAGGTGCCGGGCGCGTTGATCTTCTTGTTGTGAAGATCGGCCATGGTGCGGATCGGGAAGTTGGCGTAGATGTCGTAGCTGTCGGTGATCAGCGAGGACAGCGGCACCATGTTCTGCGCGGCCCAGCTCTCGCGCAGCGCCGGCACGGTGGTGTTGAGCTTGTCGAAGATTTCGATGAGCAGCTCGTGGTTGGTGGTGGCGAAAGGCGTGAAGTAGGTGACGTTCTGCAGCGGCATGGCCGAGTTTTCCCAGACCGTGCCGACCATGCCCACGTCGACGATGCCGTCGCGCACGGCGGTGCGCGTGTCGGTGAACTTGTAGAGCGTGCCGCCGTAGTTTTCGCGCCAGCGGATCTCGTACTTGCCGCCGCCGGCCTTGAGGATGCGGTCCACCTCGGGCTGGAACACCTCTTTCATGGCATAGGCCCAGATGTTGGAGGTGGGGTGGCTGGAGCCGATGTTGACCGTGATGCGCTGTTGCGCGGCGGCGGGCAGCGCGGCCAGGCCGGTGCCCAGGGCCAGTGCGCCGGCCACGGCGAGGGTTGAAAGCTTCATCTGTCGTGTCTCCTTCTGTTGCTCTTGGGATGGCGGCTCATCGAGCCGGGTTCTTCTGGGTGAGCAGTTCGCGGCTGGCCTGCAGGTAGCCGCGCACGCGGTCGCGCACCAGGGCTTCGTCGCAGGTGTCGTGCATGGCCTCGCTGTGCACGTCCTGGCCATAGATCCAGCGGCGGATCGAGATGTAGAACATGCCGCCGTGCAGGCCCATGAGCAGTTCGAGTTCGCGCTCGCTGGGCTTGGCGCGCGAAGTCGAGCCGCGGAAGCGCCGCGTCTCACGGATCAGGCGCGGGAACAGGCGTTCGCGCAGCATGGCGAAGAAGCGGTCGGAGATGGCGTGGTCCATCAGGCCCGAAAACATGAGGATGCGGACGAACTCGCGCGAGAGCGCGTTGTTCACGTAGTCGGCATAGAAGGCGGTGAACTTGTCCTCGACGTCGGCCTTGGTGTCGTCCAGCAGTTCGTCCCAGCTGTCGCGCCAACGGCCCTCGAACACGTCGAGGTACACGCGGTCGATGAGCGCCTGCTTGGTGGGGAAGTAGTGGTAGAGCAGGGCGTGCGTCACGCCAATGCTCTTGGCCAGGTCGCGCAACTGGCCGCCGAAGCCGTTGGAGGCGAAGAACTGGATCGCGCCGTCGACGATCTGGCGCTCGCGTTCGGACACGCTGAGCCGGCGGCGCGCGGGTGCGCCTTCGGCCGCTGCCGCGTCGACTTTTTTGGCTCGCTCAGGGTTTTTCTGTATGCGCACGCTATTTACCGAACGGTCAATGAGACATAGCATTGTTGAACGGTTGGTAAACAAGCGCACCCGTGAAAACCCGGGGGCAGAGAAAACGAATGGAACTCAACGGAGACATCCTCATCGCGTCACCTCGCGACACGGTCTGGGCCGCGCTCAACGACCCGCAGGTCCTGGCGCGCTGCATCCCCGGTTGCGAAAGCCTGGAGGCCACCAGCGACACCGAGCGCACGGCGCGCGTGGCCGTGAAGGTGGGGCCTGTGCGCGCGCGCTTCACGGGCCACCTGCGCTTGCAGGACGTGCGCCCCGGCGAGGGCTGCACGCTGCAGTTCGAGGGCTCGGGTGGCGCGGCGGGCATGGCCAAGGGGCAGTCCACCGTGTCGCTGGCCGACGAAGGCGGCGACACGCGGCTGCGCTACACGGCGCAGGCCTCGGTGGGGGGCAAGCTGGGGCAGGTGGGCGGGCGAATGATCGACGCGGCCGCCAAGCAGATGGCGGACCAGTTCTTCGCGGCCTTCCAGGGCGAGCTGGCGCCTGGCGCGGCGGTGCCGCTGGCCGAGACCGTGGCGCAAGAGACCGCGCCCGCTGACGCTGCGCCACCCGCGGCGGCGGGTGCGCCGGCCACCACCACCGCGTCCGTCGCGCCCGCACCCCGGGCCGTATCGGCGCAGGCACCCGCGCCGCTCGGCGAGGGCGTGCGTGTGCTGTGGTTTGCGCTGGGCGCCCTGGCCACCGGCTTCGGCGTGTGGATCGCTTCCCTGTTGTCCGCTTGAGGAGGGTGCCTTGAAGGCCGCTGCATTCGATTACGTCAAGGCCGGCTCGATCGAGCAGGTGATCGACCTGCTGTCTCGCCATGGCGACGACGCGCGCGTATTGGCCGGCGGGCAAACGCTGATGGCCACGCTGAACATGCGCCTGTCCGAGCCCGCGCTGGTGATCGACATCACCGGCCTGGCCGCGCTGCGCGGCATCGAGCGTTGCGGCGAGGTGCTGCGCATCGGCGCGCTGGCCACGCACTCGCAGATCGAGCAAAGCCCCCTGGTGGCGCGGCACGCGCCACTGCTCGTCGAGGCCGCGCCCCACATCGCGCACCGGGCCATCCGCAACCGCGGCACCTGGGGCGGCTCCATCGCCTACGCCGACCCGGCGGCCGAATGGCCCGCCTGCATGCTCGCGCTGGGCGGCACGGTGGTGGCGCAAGGACCGGCGGGCGAGCGCCGCATCGCCGCCGACGATTTTTTCACCGGCCTGTACACCACCGCGCTGCGGCCCGATGAGATCGTGGTCGCGGGCGAAATTCCGGTGGCGGCGCCCGATGGGTGGAGCGGCATGGCGCAGCTCGCGCGCCGCCACGGCGACTACGCCATCGTGGGCCTGGCGGCTTCGGCGCGGCGCCGCGGCGGCGCGCTGTCGTCGCCGCGGCTGGCCTTCATGGGCGTGGCCACCACGCCCTGGCGCGCGCGCCGCACCGAAGCCCTGCTCGACGGCAAGGCGCCCGACGAGGCCACGCTGGCGCTCGCCGTGGCCAGCCTGCGCGCCGAGATCGATCCCTTGCCCGACCTCACCAACACCCCCGAGACCAAGCGCCACCTGGCCGGCGTGCTGCTGCAGCGCCTGCTGGCCGCGGCGCTCGCCTGACCCGAAAGCCCCACGCCCATGTCGGACCTGCATCCCATCCAAGTCAGCGTCAATGGCCACACGCGCCATTGCCGCGTCGAGCCGCGCACCCACCTGGTGGATTTCCTGCGCGAGGACCTCGGCCTCAAGGGCAGCCACCTCGGCTGCGAGCACGGCGTCTGTGGCGCCTGCACCGTGGAACTCAACGGCCAGATCGTGCGCGGCTGCCTCACGCTGGCCGTGCAGGCCGATGGCGGCGAGGTCAAGACCATCGAAGGTCTGAGCCAGAGTGGCGCGATCCGCGACCTGCAGCAGGCCTTCGTTGCGCGCAACGCGCTGCAGTGCGGCTTCTGCACCTCGGGCATGCTGATGGCGGCCAAGGAGCTGGTGGAGACGCGCCCCGATGCCACGCGCGCCGAGGTGCGCGACTGGATCTCGGGCAACTACTGCCGCTGCACCGGCTACCACGCCATCGTCGATGCGATCTGCGACGTGCTGCGCCAGCGCCAGGAGGCCGCCCTGTGAAACGCGACATCGTCAACCTCGAGCCCGGCGTCGAACAGGCCACGCCGATCGCGCCCGTCACCGAGGACCAGCGCTACATCGGCGCGCCGGTGCCGCGCGGCGGCATCGAGCGCCTCACGCAGGGCCTGGGCCAGTTCATCGACGACATCGAACTGCCGCGCCTGGCGCATGTGGTGTTCTGGCGCAGCCCGGTCGCGCACATGCGCATCAAGGCCGTGCAGGCCGACGCCGCGCGCGCCATGCCCGGCGTGCTGATGGTGGCCGACGGCCACGACCTCGCCAAGGTCTGCAAGCCCTGGGTGGCGGTGCTGGGCCACCTGGCGGGCATGAAGTCCGCGCCGCAGCACGCGCTGGCCGTGGAACGCGCCTGCTGGCAGGGCGAGCCCGTGGTGGCGGTGGTGGCGGAAACGCGCGCGCAGGCCGAGGACGCGCTGCAGCACCTGGTGGTGGACTGGGAGGAACTGCCGCTGGCCACCGACATGGAGTCCGCGCTGGACGCCGGCACGCCACCGATCCACGCCGAGCTGGGCGACAACCTGTGCTTCACGCGCAGCCTGAACGTGGGCGAGGTCGATCGGGTGTTCGCCGAAGCCGATGCGGTGGCCGAGGCCACGTTCGAGTTCGGCCGCCACACCGGCGTGACGCTGGAGCCGCGCGGGCAGATCGCGCACTGGAATTCGGCCGAGCAGCGCCTCACGGTCTACCACTCCTGCCAGGCGCCGCACATGATGCAGGACCTCTACGGCCGCCAGTTCGACCTGCCCGCGAGCGCCATCCGCGTGATCTGCAAGGACGTGGGCGGCTCGTTCGGCATCAAGGTGCACGCCTATCCCGACGACTTCGCGACCGTGGCCCTGTCCATCCTGTTGTGCCGTCCGGTGAAGTTCGTGGCCGACCGGCTGGAGAGTTTCACCAGCGACATCCACGCGCGCCACCACCGCGTGCGCGGCCGCATCGCGGCCAACAAGGACGGCGAGATCCTCGGCTTCGATATCGACGACCTCACCGCCATCGGGCCCTACTCGATGTTTCCGCGCACCAGCGCCATCGAGGGCAACCAGGTGGTCAACCTGGTGGGCGGGCCCTACAAGCACCAGCACTACCGCGCCAAGCTGGACGTGGTGTTCCAGAACAAGACGCCCACCTGCCAGTACCGCGGCGTGGGCCACCCCATCGCCTGCGCCGTGACCGAGGCACTGGTGGACCTGGCGGCGCAGAAGATCGGCATGGACCCATTCGAGATCCGCGCCCGCAACGTGATACGGGACGACGCCTACCCGGCCACGGGTGCCTCAGGCATCAAGCTCGAGGTGCTGTCGCACGAGGCCAGCCTGAGGAAGCTGCGCGAACTGATGAACTACGACGCGCTGCGCGCCGAGCAGACCGCGCTGCGCAAGCAGGGCGTGCACCGCGGCATCGGCTTCGCGGTGGTGATCGAGCTCACCAACCCCAGCGCCGCGTTCTATGGCGTGGGCGGCGCGCGCATCGCTTCGCAGGACGGCGCCACCCTGCGCCTGGACCCCGAGGGCGACGTCACGGTGTTGGTGGGTGTGGGCGAGCAAGGGCAGGGCACCGAGGGCATCTACCGCCAGATCGCAGCCGACGCGGTAGGCGTGGACATCGCCAAGGTCAAGGTCATCACGGGCGACACGGATGTGACGCCCTATGGCGGCGGTACCTGGGCCTCGCGCGGCGCCGGCATCGGCGGCGAGGCGGTGCTGCTCGCGGGCCAGGCCTTGCGCGAGAACATCCTCAAGGTGGCGGCGGCCATTCTCCAGCGCGAGCCAGGCACGCTGGCGCTGCGCCGCGACCGCGTGGTCGACGCTGGCGATGGCCAGGAGCTGCTGCCGCTCCAGGAACTGGGCCGCATCGCCTACTTCCGTTCGGACACGCTGCCGGCGGGCTTCACGCCCGAGCTCATGGTCACGCGCCACTACGCGCAGCGCGACTACCCCTTCATCTTCACCAACGGCGTGCAGGCGTCCTACGTGGAAGTCGATCCCGACACCGGCTTCGTGAAACTGCTCAAGCACTGGGCGGTGGAAGACTGCGGCCGCGTGCTCAACCCCATGCTGGTGGACGAGCAGATGCGCGGCGCCATCGTGCAGGGCATCGGCGGCGCGCTGTTCGAGGAATGCCTGTACGACGAGGCCGGCCTCATGCTCAACGCCAACATGGCCGACTACCTCGTGCCCATGTCGGCCGAAATGCCCGACATCGAGCTGGCGCACGTGATGACGCCCACGCGCAGTTCGAAGCTGGGTGCCAAGGGCGCTGGCGAGGCCGGCACGGCCGGCGCGCCGGCGGCGGTGATGAACGCCATCAACGACGCCATCGCGCCCTTCGGCGCGGTGGTGCACTCGCAGCCGATCACGCCGCAGAAGCTGCTGCGGGCGCTGGGCAAGGTGGCGTGAGCGTGGGTGGGCGCGGCGGCGCTCAGCCGCCGATCCACACCGCCGGCAGCCACAGCGACACCAGCGGCACGTAGGTCACGATCAGCAGCACCGCGATCAGCGCCAGCGTGAACGGCAGGGCCTCCTTGAACACCGCGTGCAGCGGCGATCCCGCGATCTGCGCCGTGAGGAAGGTGATGACGCCCGAGGGCGGCGTGAGCTGGCCGATCATGAGGTTGAGCACCACGATCACGCCCAGGTGCACGAGGTCGATGCCATAGGCGTTGGCGATGGGCACCAGCACCGGCACCAGCGTCACCAGCGCCACCGCCGGCTCCAGCGCCAGGCCCCAGAGCAGCAGCACGACGTTGATGAGCGCGAGCATCACCCAGGGGCTGTCGGTGAGCGTCTTCAGCGTGGTGGCCAGGGTCTCGCCGATGGCCAGGTTGGCCACCAGCCAGGAGAAGATGCCCGAGGCCGCGATGGTGAGCAGGATGATGCCGGAGCTGACCATGCACTCGCGGAAGATGTGCCAGGTCTGGCCCCAGCTGAGTTCGCGGTAGAACAGCACGCTGATCACGATGGCGTAGAGCACGGCGGTGATGCCGGCCTCGGTGGGCGTGACCACGCCGCCCACGATGCCGCCGATGATGATGACCGGCATGGCCAGCGCGGGCAGCGCGTCCCAGGCGGCGCGTCCCACGGCACGCAGCGAGGTGCGTTCGGAATAGGGCAGGTTGCGCCGGTGCGCGACCCAGCTCGCGGCGGCCAGCAGGTACACGCCCATCAGCAGGCCCGGGATGGCGCCGGCCAGGAACAGCTGGCCCACCGACACGTCGCTCACCAGGGCATACACCACGAAGGCGATGGAGGGCGGAATGATGGGGCCCATGGTGGACGCGGCGGCCACCACGGCGGCCGCGTAGGCGCCGGGGTAGCCCTTGTCCTTCATGGCCGGGATCATCGAGGAGCCGATGGCCGAGGCGTCGGCCACGGCCGAGCCCGACACGCCCGAGAACACCATGCTCGCCAGGATGGCCACGTGCGACAGGCCGCCGCGGATGTGCCCCACCGCGGCGGAGGCGAAGTTGAGCAGCCGGCGCGTGATGCCGCCGGTGTTCATGAGCTCGCCCGCGAGGAAGAAGAAGGGGATGGCCAGGAAGGCGAAGGAGTCCATGCCCTGCACCATGGACGAGGCCACGATGTTGAGCGGCACGGCCCCGCCGCTGCAGGCGATGAAGACCAGCGCCGCCAGGCCCATGGCGAAGAACACCGGCACGCCGATGACCGCGAAGGCCATGAAGGCGGCCATCAGGATGCCGAAGAGGATCAGCTGCTGCATCAGGCCGCTCCGCGAACGCCGGTCCACTGCTGCCACAGCTTGTCCAGCAGCGCCAGCGCCATCAGCGCCGCGCCCACCGGCAGCGACCAGTACAGCAGCGGCTGCGTGGCCGGCATGGAGGTGAAGGGAATGCCCTCCATGGCGTCGATGACGAGGCGGCTCTCCCAGCCGTAGACCGCGACGAACACCAGCGAGAGCAGCAGCGCCAGGGTGCGCAGCACGGCCCGTTTGCGCTCGGACATGCTCAGGCCCAGAAAGTCGGCCGAGAGGTGGCTGTCGCGGCGCACGCCCACGTAGCCGGTGAGCATGGTGGCCCAGATCATGAGCACGACGCTGAATTCGGTGGCCCAGGGCAAGGGGATGCCCGCGATCTCGCGCAGCAGGATCTGGCCCCCGCCCACCAGGACGAGGACCAGCAGGCAGGCGCCCAGCAGGGCCAGCATCAGCCGGTCGAGCCAGCCCAGCAGGCGGTTCATTTGACGGCCCGGATCTTCTCGACCGTGCCCTTGGCCCAGAGCTGGCCGTCGAAGCCCGTCGTGACCTTGTCGGCCGCCTGGCGGAAGGCCGCGAGATCGGGCTCGACGATCTCCATGCCGTTGGCCTTGAGCGTGTCGATGGACTTGGTGGCCACGTCCCAGGTCATCTGGCTGGCCCACTTCTCGGTGGCGGCCACGGCCTCGGTCATGGCCTTCTGGTGGGCGGGCGACAGGCGCGACCATTTGTCCGCGGCCATCAGCACCATCAGGCCCGACTGGATGTAGTCGATGCGCATGGCGTATTTCTGCACCTCGTAGTACTTGGCGCCGGCGATGGCGTCAAAGCCGTTGTCCTGGCCGTCGACCAGGCCCTGCTTCATGGCCAGGTAGAGCTCGGCCGCGGGCACGGGCGTGGGCGCGGCGCCCCAGCCTTTCATGACCTCCAGGATGGCGGGCGTCTCGGGCACGCGCACCTTCAGGCCCTTCATGTCCTCGGGCTTGAGCACCTTGCGGTTGGAGGTGGTGAGCTGGCGCGGTGAGCGGTCGGACACGTAGCCCACGTACTTGAAGCCGGCTTCCTTCTCCACTGGCGCCAGCATCTGGCGGAAGGTGTCGGACTGCATGAAGGCCTTGAAGTGCGCGTGGTCGCGGAACACGTAGGGCGCGAACAGGGCGTTGAAGTCCTTGCCGCCCTTGGCCAGCGCCAGCGTGCCGGTGTCGGCCAGCATCATGTCGATCTGGCCGGTGCGCAGGCCCGCGTAGTTCTGCGGCAGGCTGCCGAGCTGGCCGGCGCCGAAGGACTGCACCTTGAGTTCGCCGTTGCTGCGGTCGGCCACTTCTTTCGCGTAGCGGTCGGCGATGGGCCCCCACACCGGCGGCGGTGCGACGTAGGCCATGCGCAGCGCGGGTTGCGCGGTCGCGGCGAAGGCGAGGCTGGCGAGCGCGAGCCCGGCCAGCAAGGGGCGGATGCGTTTCATGGCGTGGTCTCCTGTTGAGGTGGCATGGGGCGCTGGGCTTGCCGGGCGGCCACGTAGTCCCGGTAAGGGGTGCCGTTGGACACCAGCATGCCGCCATCGACGTCGATGGTGCTGCCGGTGATCATGGCGGCGGCGGGGGAAAGCAGGAAGGCGATGGACTCGGCCACGTCCGCGGCCTCGACCCAGCGGCCCAGGGGCACGGTCTCGGCCACGGCGGCAATGCGCTCGGCGCTGAGGCTGCGGTGGATCATGGGCGTGAGTGTGGGGCCGGGGCACACGGCGTTCACGCGGATGCGCTGGCCCGAGAGCTCGAAGGCCATGTGGCGCGTGAAGGCGAGCACCGCGCCCTTGGACGCGGTGTAGGCCGCGTCGCCCGAATAGGACATGCGCTTTCCCGCGATGGAGGCCACGTTGACCACGGAGCCGCCGTGGCGCATGAGCGGCGCGGCCTCGCGCAGGCAGAGCATGGTGCCGCGCAGGTTCACGTCGAGCACGCGGTCCCAGTCGGCCACGGTCATGTCGTCGAGCAGGTGGCGCGATTCGATGCCGGCGCTGTTCACCAGGCCACCGATGCGGCCGAAGCGCTGCGCGATGGCAAGGAAGGCGGCGCACACCGCGTCTTCGCGCGCCAGGTCGCAGGCGATGTGCGTGAGGCGCCCGTCGGCCACCGCGCCCGCGAGCGTGGCATCCGGCACGGCGGCGCGGTCGAGCGTGACCACCTGGTGGCCGCGCCGCGCGAGCAGGGCGGCAGTGGCGGCACCGATGCCGCTGGCGCCGCCGGTGACCACGCTCACCGGTGCGTCGTCGGGGGTCGAAACAAAAGACATGACAGCATCCTTGGTTCGGCCATATAGTAACGATCGTTACCAAATACCGAACCCTCTCGTTTACCCTAAGGAGCCTCGATGAACGCTGTCCACGAACCGCAGAAGGGCCAAAGCGCCGGCTGGATGCCTGGCCATCAGGCGCTGCCCGGCGTGTACGCCTACGACCTGGAGAGCCTGCCCTGGCGCACCACGCCGCGCGGCACCGCGCGCGAGAAGGCGGTGCGCCGCGACGAAGCCGCGGGCCTGTTCCTCGGGATGATCGCCTTCGATCCCATGAGCCGATCGGGCGTGCACCAGCACCGGGGTACCGCGAGCAGCTACTTCCTGTCGGGCGAGCTGGTCGATTTCCAGTGCACCACGCGCGCGGGCGCGGTGGGCATCAACCTGGCGGGTGCCACGCACGACGCGGTGACCTACGGCGGCTGCACGTTGTTCTCGCGCCTGGAGGCGCCGGTGACCATCGAGCCCGATGGCGCGGCGATCCACCCGCACGCGAAGAAGACCACGGTGGTCAACGAATCGCCGTTCACGCCCCCGGACATCACCGTGGTGCTCGACGAGGTGGTGCCGGTGGCTTCGCCGTTTGCGCGGGTGTCGCGCCGCGCGGTGTTCGACTACGCGGGCACGGGCCACAACCGGCGCCTGTGCATGTTGCAGCTGTGGCCCGGCGCGCACCTGCCCGATCTGCAGCACCAGGGCCTGACCGACTGGTTCGTGATGGCGGGCGACCTGCGCATCGGCGACACGCGCGTGGCGGGGCCGTCGGTGGTGGTGATCGAACCGGGGTCGCGCGTGGACGTGTCGTCCACCTTCGGCTGCTCCTTGCTGGCCTGGGCCGAGGCGCCCGCGCACGCGGGCGGCGATCCGGCGCTGGAGCCTTACGGCTTCTGAGCGCGCGCCGAGATCACTCGATCGGGTCGTCGCCCGTGGGGTCGTTGCGCGCCTGCAGCAGCAGCTTGCCCAGCAGCTTGTGCAAGGTGTTGAGCTCGCTCTCGCTCAGGCTCGCGTAGACATGGGCCTCGCGCTTGATCGCGGCCTGCGCGATCTCGCCATACACGGCCCAGCCCTCGTCGGTGAGGCTGAGGTGGAAGCTGCGGCGGTCCGCCTCGCTGTTCTCGCGCGCCAGCCGGCCCTGCGATTCGAGCTTGCGCACCACGCGCGAGACGCTCATCTTGTCCAGGCCGGTGAAATCCGACAGCGTCTGCGCCGTGATGCCGGGCTTGTCGGCCACGGTGAGCAGCACGCGCCACTCGGTGAGGTTGAGGTCGAAGCGCTCCCCAAAGCGCAGGCCGAAGGGCTTGCCCGTGACGTTGGTGAGCACCCAGATGCGGTAGTAGGGCGAACTCTCGGTGGAGAGCAGCGCGCGTTTCGCGGGCCGGGCGCGGCCACCGCCGCCGGCGGTGCGTGAAGGGGGTGTCGCGCGCGAAGCCATGGCGCGGCAGTGTATGCGAGGCCTGTCATGCCCCGCGTCGCCTGTGTTCAGTGGGGCGTGCGCAGCGGCGCGGCGTCGGCGTTCGACCAGCGCACCAGCTGCGCGCGCGCCTCGTCACTGGCCTCGGTGAGCTGGCGCGCCAGGTGCAGGCCCACGAACCAGCGCTGCTCGGACAGCGCGGCGCTGGGCTCCAGGTCTTCCATCAGCGAGCGCAGCGCCAAGGCGGATGCGTGCAGCGCCTCCAGTTGGGCGGACAGGTCTTGCAGCGTGTTCATGCGGCCCCCATCGATACCAGTGCGCGTTGCACCATGGTGAGGCCCAGCGCGCCGATGGCGATCTGGAACCCACGTTTGAACGCGGCCTCGCTGAGCCGCTGGCGCGCGAAGGCGCCCAGGCCCAGCCCCAGCAGCGCGGGCAGCAGCATGCTGGCCGAGGCCGCGAGCGCGTCCGTGCGCACGCCACCGGCACCCAGGCTGATCCACAGGCACAGCGTGCAGACGGTGAAGGTGAGGCCCAGCGCGCCCACCAGGGTGTCCTTGTTCAGGCCCAGCGACTGCAGGTAAGGCACGCTGGGCATGACGAACACGCCGCTGGCCACCGTGAGCGCGCCCGTGGCCAGGCCCATGGCGGGACCGATCCATGCGTCGTGGCGCCCGGGCGGCGGCAGGCGCAGGCCGACCAGACCGGCCAGGCCGTAGAACGCGAGCAGGCCGCCGGTGAGGGCCTGCGCCCAGGGGCCGGCGCTGGCCACCTCGGGCAGCGGCGAGAGCCAGGCCCCGGCCGCGGTGCCCAGGCACAGGCCGCGCGTGCGGCGCCACACCGCCCAGGCCACGCCGCAGCGCAGGTACTGCCAGACGTTGGTGAGCAGGGAGGGCAGCACCAGCAGCGCGGCGGCCTGCGCGAGCGGCAGCACCATCGACAGCCCGGCGATGGCCACCGTGGGCAGGCCCAGCCCGGTCACCCCTTTGACGGTGCCCGCGACCACGAACACGGCGGCCACCGCCACCAGTTGCTGCATTTCCATGCGGCGCGATTCTGTCGAGGCCGCGCCGGGCGAGCCATCGCAAAGAAGCGGAGGGGGCGTTCGAAAAAACCGGAGGCCGCGCGGGCCATGGCGCGATTCAGTCGCGCGCGGACTGCTCGTGCAGGAAGCCGATCAGCGCCTTCACCGAGGCCGGTGCCGTGTCGTGCGCGTGGTGCGTGCACACGAGCAAGCGGCGCTTGGCCCAGCTGTCGCGCAGCGGGCGCCACTGCAGGCCGGGGTACTGGCGCACCAGTTCGCGTGTGGCGAGGCTGGAGACGATGGACAGGCCCACGTCGAGCGCCACCATCTTGAGCACGCCCTCGAAGGTGCGAAGGCTCACGCGGTAGCGGATCACCTTGCCGAGATCGGCCGCCTTCACCTGCAGGTAGGTGTAGAGCGCGCTCTGCGCGGGCAGGCCCACCATGGGGTGATCCAGGCACTCGTCGAAGCGCGGCGAATCGCCGAGCGCGGCCAGGCGGTGCGCGGTGCCCACCACCACCAGATGGTCGTCGGCCAGCGGCATGGCGTGCAGGCCGCTGGTGTCCATGGTGTCGGCCAGCACGCCCACGTCGGCCTTGCGGCGGTGCAGGGCCTCCAGGATTTCGCCGGTCCACATTTCCTGCAGGTCGACGTCGACCTCGGGGTGTTCGCTCAGGAAGCGCGACAGCGGCTCGGGCAGGTAGCCCGAGAGCGCGGCGGTGTTGGCCAGCAGGCTCACGCGGCCGCGCACGCCGTGCGCGAACGGCGCCATCTCGCGCTTCAGCCGGTCCAGTTCCACCAGCACCGACCGGGCGTGGCGCGCGAGCTCGATGCCAGCGTCGGTGGGCCGCACGCCGGAGGCGCGGCGCTCGAACAGGCGCACGCCCAGGGCCGATTCCAGCTCCTGCAGCCGGCTGCTGGCCGCCGCCACGGACAGGTGGCAGCGCCCGGCACCAGCCGTGATGGACCCGGCGTCGAGCACCTCGATGAACAGCTTGAGCTTGGCGACGTCGACTTTCATGGGGGGGCGCGGGAGGGCGTGGCGATCATAGACAGGCGCGGATCCAGGAGACCCGGCCGCAATGCCCAAGCATTCCCGCCGAGAACTAAGGGTTTACCCTAGTGATTTTGGTCATGAGCGTGCAAAATTCCGCGCGTTCGTTGACGGGACGCGTTTCTGCGCGTCCTCCAGCGGGAACTTCCCGCCGACCTGTCCCCCAGGTCATCCGATGCGATTGGCGCCCTCGCGGCGCGGTCCGCCGGTCGGGCGAACACCGCACCGCCACATCGCCGCCCCTTGGCGTCCACACCGCGCGAGCGCGCCCACCCGGCGTGCCCCTCGGGTTTTTCGTTTTCCGTTCCGTTCATCCCGCCGGTGCCCCACGAGGGCGCGGTGGTGACGCTTTTCCGGGCCCATCCCTGGCCCGCCCGCCATGAATACCGAACGCATCCTGCTCGTCGACGACAGCGAGAACGACAACCTGTTCCACGAGATCACCATCCGCAAGACCGGCTTTGCGGGTGAGATCCGGGCCTTCGAATCGGCCGAGGACTTCCTGCAATTCCTGCGCCAGGATGCTGAGCGCTCCGCGACCCTGGTGCTGCTGGACATCAATCTGCCCGGCATGAATGGCTTCGACTGCGCGCGCCAGATCGAGGCCCTGGTGGGCGAGGGCCACCCGGTGTTCGTGAGCGTGCTCACCTCGTCCACCTGGCGCGACGACCGCCGCGCGGCGCAGGATCTGCCCGTCATCGAGGACTTCCTGGTCAAGCCGCTCACGCGCGAGGCGCTGGATCGTGTGATGGCCCGCGCGCGCGCCAAGGCCAGCGCGGGTTGATCCGAACGGGGGCGGCGCGTCGCCCAGGCGGCGTCCGCCGTGCGCGACGGCATGCACAATGCCCCGCACCCGTGCACCGCACACGGGGCAGAGGAGACCGCATGCACCACGACGAGCAGGTTCGGCTGATCCAGCGCGCGCTCGCGCTCATCGAGGCCGGCGCCAGCGAGCGCGGCGAACCCACGTTCAGCCCCGTGAGCCGCTACCTGGACCCGGCGCGCTTCGAAGCCGAGCGGGAACGGCTGTTCCGCGCCTTGCCGATCGCGGTCTGCGCCTCGGGCAGCCTGGCGGCCGCCGGCGACAGCCTGGCCCTCGACGTGGCGGGTGTGCCGTTGCTGTTGGCGCGCGGCGAGGGCGGCGAGCTGAACGCCTTCATCAACGCCTGCCGCCACCGCGGCGCGCGCCTGCTGGGGGCGGGAGCGCACCACCACCAGCGTGCCTTCATCTGCCCGTACCACAGCTGGACCTACGGTCTGGACGGCGCCTTGCGCGGCCGCCCGCACGCCGCGGATTTTCCGCACGCACCGCCCGAGCGCTGCTCGCTCGCCCGCGTGCCCGTGGGCGAGGCGCTGGGCCTGGTGTGGGTGGTGCCGCGCGCGCTGCGCGAGGGCGAGCCCGATCGCATCGACCTGGAGCGCCACCTGGGCCGCTTCGGCCAGGACCTGCGCCACTGGGGCTACGACGGCTGGGTGCCCTTCCATGAGCGCAGCTTTCCCAACGCCGCGAACTGGAAGATCCCCTTCGAGGGCAACCTGGAGACCTACCACTTCCAGTACGCGCACCGCCAGAGCATCGCCCACCTGTTCCACGACAACCTGCTGATCGCCGACCACGACGACGACCACCAGCGGCTGCTGCTGCCCAAGCGCAGCATGGCGGGGCTGCGCGAGCAGCCGCATGAGCGCTGGGCGATTGGCCCGCACTCAAACATCATCTACTTCTTCTTCCCGGCCACCTTCATCCTGCACGAGGGCGACCACGCCAATCTGTTCACCGTGCTGCCGGACAGCGTGGGCCACAGCACGGTGCGCGCGGTCACGCTGATCCCCGAGAAGCCCACGAGCGAGAAAGCGGCCCGCCACTGGCAGAAGAACGTCGAGTCCTTCTGGGGAGCGCTGGACGAGGACTTCGCGCTCGGGGTGAGCTGCCAATCGACCCTGGCCAGCGGGGCGAACGCGCACTGGCACCTGGGCGCGACGGAGTGCAGCGCGGCGCGCTTTCATGCGGCGGTGGAGCGGGTGTTGGCGCAAGGGGCATGAGGCGACAAGGCCCTCGGTAAGATCGCGCGATGCCCCGTCCGGACGCCCCCGTCGCCGAACCGCACGACACCCGCCTGCTGCAAGCCCTCGCCGCCGTCGCCGGCGAGAAGGGACTGGCGGCCACCACCGTGTCCGACGTGGTGCGCGTGGCGGGCGTCTCCAAGCGCACCTTTTACGAACACTTCAGCGACAAGGACGCCTGCTTTCTCACGCTGTACCGCCAGGCCAGCGCCTCGGCGCTGCGCACGCTGCGCGAGTCGGTGCAGCCCGAGCGGCCCTGGCAGGCGCAGCTGGAAACGGCGCTGCAGGCCTACTTCGCTCACCTTGCGGCCGGGCCGCAACTGCTGCGCACGCTGTTTGTGGAGATCCACCACCTGGGCGAGGCGGGCGCCAACGTGCGCCGAGAGGTCATGCGATCTCTGGCCGACTTCATGCGCGACACGGTCAACCGCGATCGCGACGCCGAACACGCGCTGAGCGAGGCCATGGCCATGGCGGCCGTGGGCGCGATCACCGAGCTGGTGCTCGACGCGATCGAACGCGGCGAGCAGGCGCGGCTCACCTCGCTCACACCAGCGGCCAGCGACATCGTGCGCCGGCTCGCGCAGGCCTGAAAACAGAAAAGCCCGCGCGGGGCGGGCTTCCTGATGGGCTTGCCGAGGGTCAGGTCAGCGGCAGCAGCGGCACGATCAGCAGCGCCACGATGTTGATGATCTTGATCAGCGGGTTCACCGCCGGGCCGGCCGTGTCCTTGTAGGGGTCGCCCACGGTGTCCCCGGTGACGGCGGCCTTGTGCGCCTCCGAGCCCTTGCCGCCGTGGTGGCCGTCCTCGATGTACTTCTTGGCGTTGTCCCAGGCGCCGCCGCCGGTGCACATGGAGATGGCGACGAACAGGCCGGTGACGATGGTGCCCATGAGCAGGCCACCCAGCGCCTTGGGCCCCAGGAACACGCCCACCAGGATGGGCACGATCACCGGCAGCAGGCTGGGCACGATCATTTCCTTGATGGCCGCCGTGGTCAGCATGTCCACCGCCTTGCCGTACTCGGGCTTGGCCGTGCCTTCCATGATGCCGGCGATCTCCTTGAACTGGCGGCGCACCTCTACCACCACCGAGCCAGCCGCGCGGCCCACGGCCTCCATGGCCATGGCGCCAAAGAGGTAGGGAATCATGCCGCCGATGAACAGGCCGATGATCACCATCGGGTCGCTCAGGTCGAAGCTGACCTTGGCACCGTAGGTCTCCAGCTTGTGGGTGTAGTCGGCGAACAGCACCAGCGAGGCCAGGCCGGCCGAGCCAATGGCGTAGCCCTTGGTGACGGCCTTGGTGGTGTTGCCCACGGCGTCCAGCGGGTCGGTGATGTCGCGCACGCTGCTGGGCAGCTCGGCCATCTCGGCGATGCCGCCGGCGTTGTCGGTGATGGGGCCGTAGGCGTCGAGCGCGACCACGATGCCGGCCATGCTCAGCATGGAGGTGGCGGCGACGGCGATGCCGTACAGGCCCGCGAGCATGTAGGCGGCCACGATGGCCGCGCAGACGAACAGCACGGGCCAGGCCGTGGAGCGCATCGAGACACCCAGGCCGGCGATGATGTTGGTGCCGTGGCCGGTGGTGGAAGCCTGTGCGATGTGTTTGACCGGGCTGTACTGCGTGCCCGTGTAGAACTCGGTGATCCACACCAGCACGCCGGTGAGCACCAGGCCCACCGCGCAGGCACCGAACAGGCGCAGCTGGCTGCCGCTCTGGGTGATGGCGTTGTCGGGCATGACCCAGGCGGTGACGAACCAGAAGGCGATCAGCGAGAGCACGCCGGCGATGACCAGGCCTTTGTACAGGGCGGGCATCACGTTCTTCATGCCGGGGCTGGCCTTGACGAAGAAGCAGCCGATGATGGACGCGATGATGGACACGCCGCCCAGCACCAGCGGGTAGATCACGGCCTGCAGCGGCGCGGTCGCCACCATCAGCGCGCCCAGCACCATGGTGGCGATGAGCGTGACGGCGTAGGTCTCGAACAGGTCGGCCGCCATGCCGGCGCAGTCGCCCACGTTGTCGCCCACGTTGTCGGCGATCACCGCCGGGTTGCGCGGGTCGTCTTCGGGAATGCCGGCCTCCACCTTGCCCACCAGGTCGGCGCCCACGTCGGCGCCCTTGGTGAAGATGCCGCCGCCCAGGCGCGCGAAGATGGAAATCAGCGAGGAGCCGAAGGCCAGGCCAATCAGCGGGTTGAGCATCTTGGACAGGTTGGAGGCGGCGTTGAGGTTGCCGTTGCCCACCAGGAACCAGAAGAAACCGGTGACGCCCAGCAGGCCCAGGCCCACCACCAGCATGCCGGTGATGGCGCCGCCGCGGAAGGCCACGTCCAGCGCCGGGCCCATGCCCTTGGTGGCGGCCTGCGCGGTGCGCACGTTGGCGCGCACCGAGATGTTCATGCCGATGAAGCCGCAGGCGCCCGAGAGCACCGCGCCGACCAAGAAGCCGATGGCGGTGGGGCCGTCGAGGAAGACGCCGATGAGCACCGCGAGCACGATGCCCACGAGGCCGATGGTCTTGTACTGCCGCGCCAGATAGGCGGCCGCGCCGGTCTGGATGGCGCCGGCGATTTCCTGCATGCGGGGATTGCCGGCGTCCTGCGAAAGGATCCAGCTGCGCGACCAGAAGCCGTAGACCACGGCGATCAGGCCACAGACGAGCGCGAAGATCAGCGCACTTTGACCAACCATGAAGTTCTCCTGCCAGTGAGTTCGACTTGGAGGGGGCAACGCCTCCGGGGTATGCCCCCGCTGCGTTGCTTCCTCGCTGTCGCCCGCGCTGCGGAACTTGCAGCAGGGCACCGGCGATTGGCCAACCGACGCAATGTAGCCAGATTCCCCCCGTTTGCCATCGGGGGCGTCAGGCTGGCGTCGGTAAAATCAGGGTAAATACGGAGCGGGCGCCGCGCCCACCCGTCGCGCCCGCGACGGCTCCGTGACCGATCCCCTTCAACCTCCCCTCGAGTCTTTCATGTCCCTCGACAACGTCACCCCTGGCAGCAAGGTTCCCGAAGCGTTCAACGTGATCATCGAAATCCCGATGAACGCCGACCCGATCAAGTACGAGGTCGACAAGGAAACCGGCGCCATCTTCGTGGACCGCTTCATGAGCACGTCCATGCACTACCCCACCAACTACGGCTACATCCCCAAGACCATCTCGGGCGACGGCGACCCGGTGGACGTGTTGGTGATCACCCCCGTGCCCCTGCACCCTGGCGTGGTGGTGACCTGCCGCGCCCTGGGCATGCTGCGCATGGAAGACGAGGCTGGCGAGGACGCCAAGCTGCTGGCCGTGCCGGTGGACAAGATCCTGTCGATCTACACCCAGTGGCAGAAGCCCGAGGACCTGAACCCCATGCGCCTCAAGACCATCCAGCACTTCTTCGAGCACTACAAGGACCTGGAGCAGGGCAAGTGGGTCAAGGTGCTGGGCTGGGCCGACAAGGCCGCCGCCCACAAGGAAATCCTGGACGGGATCGCCAACTACGAGAAGGCCCAGAAAAAGGCCTGAGCGGCCAGGGTGTTCAGGACGCGGCGGGCGGCTGCACCAGCACGTCGCGCAGCACCGGCAGGCGGTCTTCGACCTGCAGGGTATGGAAGGGGCCCTTCAACTGGGCCCCTTCGTACATCTGCAGCCGCCGCGCGAACAGGGTGCCGGTGCTGACGCCGGACTTGCTCACGTAGACCATGCCCTCGCATTCCAGGCTGGTGTCGTGCGGGCCGCCGTTGGGCGAGCCGAGCTGGCCGAAGAGGTAGAGGTCGCCCATCACGCGGATGCGCCCGCGCACGCTGGCACCGGTCCAGATGATGAGGCGGCCGTCGACGCGGATGTGGCCTTCCAGGTGCCCCTGGACCAGCAGGCCGCCTTCGAAGTTGAGGTCGCCGCTGAGATCGCAGCCAGCGGCCACGCGGTTGGTGATCTCCATCGCCACCGGGTCGATGGTGAGGGTGTCCTGCGCGTTCTTGCTCACCATGGCAGCCTCGGCAGCAACGGGGCCAGCCAGCCCTGGGACCGGGCGGTGAGCACCAGTCCCGCGGCCAGCGCCACCAGGCCCAGCGCGGCGATGGCCAGGGCGTGGCGCTCCAGCCAGCGGCGCAGGGGCCTGGGGCGGCGCCGCGGCTGCCCCGCGGGCAGCGTGGCCAGGCGCTCGATGGCCCAGGACCGCCAGGCCGAGCTCAGGCGGCTGTCGCCGCTGTTGGGGTCGAGCCGCAGGCCCTGCGCCTTGCGGTCGCCCGTGTCCAGGCGCCGCCCGAGCAGCACCGAAAACGGGGCGCCCACGATGCCGTGGGTGAAGAACGCGTCCTGCTCGTCCATGGCGGCCGAGTGTAGCGAAAGGGTTCGCTCAGGAGGGCTCGGCCTTGAGCGGGTTGCGCGCGGCGAGATGCCCCAGGTACTGCTCCACGCCTTCGCCTTCGCGTTCGAGGAAGCGGTCCACCGCCTCGGCGAATGCCGGGTGGGCCAGCCAGTGGGCGCTGGTGGTCTTGACGGGCAGCAGGGCGCGCGCCATCTTGTGTTCGCCCTGGGCGCCGCCCTCGAAGCGCTGGTAGCCCTGGGCGATGCACCACTGCAGCGGCTGGTAGTAGCAGGCCTCGAAGTGCAGGCAATCCACGCGCTGCAGGGCGCCCCAGTAGCGGCCATAGGCCACGCGATGCGCCGGGTCGATGGCGATCAGGCTGCTGGCGATGGGTTGGCCCCCGCGCTCGGCGATGAACAGCAGCCAGTGCTCCGGCATGTCGCTCGCCATGCGTTCGAAGAAGCCGCGGCTGAGGTAGGGCGGGTTGCCGTGCTCCCAGTAGGTGCGCTCGTAGCAGCGGTAGAAGAAATCCCAGTCGGTCGGGGCGATGGCGTGGCCCTCGGCGTGGCGGAACAGCACCCCGGCCTCGGCCACCTTGCGGCGCTCCTGGCGGATCTTCTTGCGCTTGTCCTGCTGCAGGCTGGCGAGGAAGGCGTCCCAGTCGGGCCACCCGGTGTTCTGCCAATGGAACTGCACCGTGTGCCGCAGCATGAGGCCGGCCTCGGCGCAGGCGGTCGCGTCGCGCGGCTGGGCGAACAGGAGGTGCAGCGAAGACAGGCGCTCTTCCTCGCACCAGCGCACGAGCGAGCGCACCAGCGCGGCGCGCGCGGCGCCGTCGCGCGCCAGCAGCCGCGCGCCCGGTACGGGGGTGAAGGGCACGGCCACCAGCGCCTTGGGGTAGTAGGCCAGGCCGTGCTGCGCATAGGCGTTGGCCCAGGCCCAGTCGAAGACGTATTCGCCGTAGGAATGCGACTTGAGATAGACCGCGCAGGCGGCTTCCAGTCGTTCACCCCGCCACAGGGTGAGGATGCGCGGCGTCCAGCCGGTGTCCGGCGTGGCGCAGCCCGTGTCGCTCATGGCCCGCAGGTACTCGTGCCGCGCGAAGGGGCTGGGGTCGTCCTCCAGGGCCAGCAACTGCGCCCATTGCGCGGCGTCCACCGCGCCCCAATCGCCCAGGACGCGGGTGACATAATCGATTTCAGCCACGCCCGACCCCTGCCTTCGCACCAGATTCCATGTCGTTTTCCGTATCGGTTGCCCAACTCAACTTCGTGGTGGGCGACATGGCGGGCAATGCCCGCCGCATCGTCGAGGCCGCCACGGCCGCCCACGCGCGCGGGGTGAGGCTGCTGCTCACGCCCGAACTCGCCCTCTGCGGCTACGCCGCCGAAGACCTGTACCTGCGGCCCGCCTTCGTCGACGCCTGCGATGATGCCCTCAAGTCGGTGGCGGCTTGCACGGCGCAGCTCAAAGGCCTTTGCATCGTGGTGGGCCATCCGGCCCGCGCGGGCGGCGGGGCGCGCGGGCGCAGCGTGGCCGTGGCCTCGCTGCACAACGCCGCCACGGTGCTGTGCGAAGGCCGTGTGGTGGCGACCTACGCCAAGCGCGAGCTGCCCAATTACCAGGTCTTCGACGAGCGCCGCTACTTCGTGCCCGGTCACACCCCCTGCGTGTTCGACGTGCCCGGCACCGACGGCCAGCCGGTGCGCGTGGGCCTGCTCATTTGCGAGGACGCCTGGTTCGAGGCGCCGGCCGCCGACGCGCGCGCCGCGGGCGCCGAGCTGCTGGCGGTGATCAACGCCTCGCCCTTCCATGCCGGCAAGGGCGGTGAACGCGAGGCCACCATGCGCGAACGCGTGCGCGCCACCGGCCTGCCGCTGGTCTACGCCCACCTGGTGGGCGGGCAGGACGAGATCGTGTTCGAGGGCCGCAGCTTCGTGCTCGACGCGGCGGGCGATCTCGCCGGGCGCGCGCGCAGCTTCGAGGAAGCCGAGTTCGACGCCCGCTTCGAGCGCGCGGGGCAGGGCGCCTGGCGCATCCACGCCGCCATCGATCGCGAACACAGCGCCGAGGCCGACCTGTGGCACGCCCTGGTGCTCGGCGTGCGCGACTACGTCGGCAAGAACGGATTTCCCGGCGCCATCCTGGGCCTGTCGGGTGGCATCGATTCGGCCCTGGTGCTGGCCATCGCCGTCGACGCGCTGGGCAGGGACAAGGTGCGCACGGTGATGATGCCCTCGCCCTACACGGCCGACATTTCCTGGATCGACGCGCGCGACATGGCCGCGCGCCTGGGCGTGCGCTACGACGAGATCGCCATCGCGCCCGAGTTCGAAGCCTTCAAGGCCTCGCTTGCGCCGCTGTTCGAGGGCCGCGCCGAGGACACCACCGAAGAGAACCTGCAGGCGCGCATCCGAGGCACGCTGCTCATGGCGCTGTCCAACAAGTTCGGCAGCATCGTGCTGACCACCGGCAACAAGAGCGAGATGGCCACGGGCTACTGCACGCTGTACGGCGACATGGCCGGCGGCTTTGCGGTCATCAAGGACGTGGCCAAGACCACGGTTTTCAAGCTCGCGCGCTGGCGCAACGCGCACGACCCTTACGGCACCGGCGGCAACCCCATCCCCGAGCGCATCATCACGCGCCCGCCCAGCGCCGAACTGCGCCCCGACCAGACGGACCAGGACAGCCTGCCCGAGTACGCCGTGCTCGATGCCATCATCGAGCGCTACATGGAGAACGACCAGAGTCCGCAGACCCTGGTGGCCGCGGGCTTCGCGCGCGCGGACGTCGAGAAGGTGGTGCGGCTGATCCGCATCAACGAGTACAAGCGCCGCCAGGCGCCCGTGGGCATCCGCGTGACGCACCGCAGCTTTGGCAAGGACTGGCGCTACCCGATCACGAGCAAGTACCGGGCGTGAGCCGTCCGCCTGGGGCCCTTCAGGCGGCCGACAGGTGCAGCACGGCCCGCATCTCGCCCACCTCCGCGCCGGCCGCGTTTTGCATCGGCGGCGGCAGCAGCCGGGCCAGCTCCTCGCGGTCGATGCCGTCGTCGATCCAGCCCAGCTGTTCCAGGGCGGCCACCAGCGCCACCATCAGCGGCGTGAGTTGACCGTCGCCGCATTTGGCCGCGATGGCGATGCCGCGACGGAAACTGGCCAGTGCCTGCACACCGTCGGCGCCCACCTTGCTCACCCAGTCGCCCCGGCCCGCGCGCATGAGGAACAGGTCGTTGCGGCCCCGGCCGCTCACCAGGTGGGGGTGCCGGCTCATGGCTCGCGCGATGCGCTGCGGCGCCTGGCCGTACACGGGGTCGGGCTCGGGCGAGGCGAGCCGCGCGAAGGCCTGTGCCAGCGAACGCAGCGGCAGGGCGAAGTTCGGCGCGCTGCAACCGTCGAGGCCGCGCACCAGAGCGGCCTCGGGCAGGCCCGACCAGTGGCTCACGCAGCGCGCGATCTCGCGTTGTGCGGGGTGGTCGGGTGCCAGGTAGCCCGCCAGAGGGGCCCCCAAAGCCTCGGCCAGCAGCAGCATGCCCGCGTGCTTGCCCGAGCAGTTGTGGTGCAGCGGGCCGTAGCGCTCGCCGGTCGGCGGCGTCAGGCCGTTGAAGCGGAACACATACGGCTCGTGCGCGCCGCAGGCCAGGGCCGATTCGTCGGCACCGATGCGCGCGAGCAGCGCGGCCACGCGGGCCACGTGTTCCGGCTCGCCGTTGTGACTGGCACACAGCAAGGCGATGTCGGCCTCGTCCAGCGCCAGCCGCTCGGCCGAGCGCGCGATCAGTGGCATGGCCTGGAACGGCTTGAGCGAAGAGCGCGTGAACACCGGTGTGTCCACGTCGCCCGCCTTCGCGAGCACCCGACCCGCACGATCGACCACCGCGAACGAGCCGTGGTGCACGTTCTCCGGGTGACCACCGCGGCAGCTCACGGTGATGGGGACGTGACGGGGCCAGTGAGGGGGCATGGCGTGGGGCGGTATGGGGGCGGCAGTATGGCACGCGAGGGTGTCGGGGACAGCGAAAGATCCATTTCCGACGACGGCCTTCGGCTGGCCGGGCCTGCGGGGCCGGTCGATGACGTGAGCGTGATACATTTTTCGGCACGTTCCGTCATCCATAAGGGCCCCGCTCATGAAACAGATCACCGCCGTCATCAAGCCGTTCAAGCTCGAGGAGGTGCGCGAAGCGCTGGCCGAACAAGGCGTGACCGGCTTGACGGTGACGGAGGTCAAGGGCTTCGGGCGGCAGAAGGGACACACCGAGCTGTACCGCGGCGCCGAATACGTGGTGGACTTTCTGCCGAAGGTGAAGGTCGAGGTCGTCGTGAAGGACGAAGACGTGGATCGCTGCGTCGATGCCATCGTGCGCGCCGCGCGCACCGGCAAGATTGGCGACGGCAAGATCTTCGTCACCTCTGTCGAACGCGTGGTGCGCATCCGCACCGGCGAAGAAGACGAAACCGCGGTCTGAGCGCCCGCGCGCCCTCCCGCACAGGTTCAGGCGCTCAGATTTCGTCCAGACGAGGCTGTGGCGCCGTGCCCGCGGCCTCGATGAGCGCCGGCAGCAGGCGCTCGATGTCCGCGTCCACGCGGATCAGGTCCATCTGCCAGTCGTTCATGAACTGCGCCTGCACGGCGGTGCGCAGGAAGGCCATCAGGCCCTCGTAGTAGCCGCCGACGTTGAGCAGGCCCACGGGCTTGTCGTGGTAGCCCAGCTGGCGCCAGGTCCAGACTTCAAAGAACTCCTCGAAGGTACCGATGCCGCCGGGCAGGGCCAGGAAGGCGTGCGCGTGCTCGGCCATGAGGCGTTTGCGCTCGTGCATGGTGTCCACCACGTGCAGTTCGGTACAGCCGTTGTGGGCCCATTCCTTTTCCACCAAGGCCTTGGGAATGATGCCCACCACGCGGCCACCGGCCTTGAGCGTGCTGTCGGCGACCACGCCCATCAGGCCGTTGCGGCCACCGCCATAGACGAGCTGGCCACCGTGGCGGCCGATCCATTCGCCCACCTGGCGGGCGGCGTCCAGGAACGCGGGACTCCCCCCCGGCCTCGAACCGCAGTACACACAAAGGGAAAAACTCGGGGCGCTCACAGCAGATCCTTCGCGTGCACCCACAACGCCGCCAGCCAGGTGCCACCGCACAGCAGCAGGCTCAGCAGCACGGCGGCGCTGCCCATGTCCTTGGCACGCTTGGACAGCGCGTGCCATTCGGGCCCGATGCGGTCGATGGCCGTCTCGATGCCGGTGTTGAGCAACTCGACCACCATCACCAGCACCACGGTACCGATCAGCAGCGCCACCTCGACCCATCCCTCTCCCACCCAGAAAGCCAGCGGCACCAGCAGGAAGGCGGCGATGGCCTCCTGGCGAAAGGCGGCTTCGCCCCAACCGGCGCGCAGCCCGGCCAGGGAGTAAAACATCGCGTGCCACACGCGGCTGATGCCGCGCCGGCGCTTCTGCGGGTTCACTTCGGGGGCGTTCACGGGCGGCGCGCTTTCTTCGGTTTCTTCGGTTGGGGGGGCGGCGCGTGGTGCACGAGCCGGGTGCCGGCCAGCGCGTCGTGCAGGAACTGGCGCTGCGCGTGCAGGCGCGAGAGCAGCGCATAGACCAGCACCCAGCCGATCAGCAGCACGGCGGCCTCGCCGCCCTGGGCACCGAGCACCCAGCTCAGCGCCAGTGGCGGCAGCAGCCACAGCCACGAGAACACGTAGCGCACCAGGGCGCGGGCCTGGCCAATCGGCCGGCCTGCGGTGTCCACCACGCGGATGTGCCAAGTCTTCTGCGCCAGGGTCTGCCCCTTGTGCCAGAACCAGGTGAAGTAGATGCCGAAGACCACGAACAGGAAGCCCTGCAGGGCGTGGCGGCCTTCCAGTGCGTGGCGCTGTTGGGTGAGGGCGGAGAACAGGTAGCCGGCGATGAAGACCACACCGAACATGAGCATGCCTTCGTACAGCCAGCAGGCCATGCGGCGGCGCAGCGAAGGGGCGGTGAGGTCGGGGCGGTCGGGGCGGTCGGCGGCGCCGGAAGCGGGGGCGTCGGGGGTCATGGGGACTCTGGGAGAAGGGCGGAATTGTCGCATTCCGGCCCGGGCCGACAAAAAAGCCCTGGCCGGCTTTTGCTGCAGTGCCATAATCTCGGGCTTCCGTCTTCACAAGGCAAACGGATCAGGGTCCGGCGGCAGATCGTTCCGCCCATGGCCACTGGTCTCAAGTCCCGAAGCCGCCCCACAAGGGTGGGCCAAGGGGCACCCAAGGTTTTTCGTCAGAGAAATTCTCGAAAGGTTGATCATGGACATCACCAAGGCCGAACTGGCCTCGGCGGCCGCCGCTTCCACATCCGGCCAGCCCCCCCTCGAACTCCGCGGCGCGGAAATCCTCGTCAAGGCCCTGCAGGCCGAAGGCGTGAAGTACGTCTGGGGCTACCCCGGCGGTGCCGTGCTGCACATCTACGACGCCTTCTACAAGCAGGACAGCATCCAGCACGTGCTGGTGCGCCACGAGCAGGCCGCCGTGCACGCCGCCGACGGCTACGCGCGCGCCACGGGCGACGTGGGTGTGGCCCTGGTCACCTCCGGTCCCGGCGTGACCAACGCCGTCACCGGCATCGCCACGGCCTACATGGACAGCATCCCGATGGTGATCCTCACCGGGCAGGTGCCGTCGGCGGCCATCGGCCTGGACGCCTTCCAGGAATGCGACACGGTCGGCATCACGCGCCCCATCGTCAAGCACAACTTCCTGGTGAAGGACGTGCGCCACATGGCCGAGGTGATGAAGAAGGCGTTCCACATCGCGCGCTCGGGCCGACCCGGCCCCGTGGTCGTGGACATCCCGAAGGACGTGTCCTTCAACAAGACCACCTGGACCGGGTACCCCGAGTCCGTGGCCATGCGCTCCTACAACCCGGTGCGCAAGGGCCATGGTGGCCAGATTCGCAAGGCCTTGCAGCTGTTGCTGAGCGCCAAGCGTCCCTACATCTACACCGGTGGCGGCGTGCTGCTGGGCAATGCCACGCAGGAATTGCGCACGCTGGTCGACATGCTCGGCTACCCGGTGACGAACACGCTCATGGGCCTGGGCGCCTACCCCGCGTCGGACCGCAAGTTCCTCGGCATGCTGGGCATGCACGGCACCATCGAAGCAAACAACGCCATGCAGAACTGCGACGTGCTGCTGGCCGTGGGCGCGCGTTTCGACGACCGCGTGATCGGCAACCCCAAGCACTTCGCGCAGAACGAGCGCAAGATCATCCACATCGACATCGACCCGTCGAGCATCTCCAAGCGCGTCAAGGTCGATGTGCCCATTGTCGGCGACGTGAAGGACGTGCTCACCGAGCTGATCCACATGGTGCGCGAGACGCCTCAGCGCGCGGACGAGAAGGCGCTGGCGGATTGGTGGAAGACGATCGAGGGGTGGCGCTCGCGCGATTGCCTCAAGTACGACCGCCACAACACGGACGTCATCAAGCCCCAGATGGTCATCGAGACCCTGTGGAACATGACCAAGGACACGGAGACGTACATCACCTCCGACGTCGGCCAGCACCAGATGTGGGCGGCGCAGTTCTATCGCTTCGATCAGCCACGCCGCTGGATCAACTCGGGTGGCCTGGGCACCATGGGCGTGGGCATTCCCTACGCCATGGGCATCAAGCTCGCGAAGCCCGAGTCCGAGGTGTTCTGCATCACCGGCGAAGGTTCGGTGCAGATGTGCATCCAGGAGCTGTCCACCTGCCTGCAATACAACACGCCGATCAAGGTGGTCTCGCTCAACAACCGCTACCTGGGCATGGTGCGTCAGTGGCAGGAGATCGAGTACTCGGGCCGCTACAGCCACAGCTACATGGACGCGCTGCCCAACTTCGTGAAGCTGGCCGAGGCTTATGGCCACGTGGGCATGCTGATCGAGCGCCCGCAGGACGTGGAGCCGGCGCTGCGCGAGGCGCGCAAGCTCAAGGACCGCACGGTCTTCATGGACTTCCGCACCGACCCGACCGAGAACGTGTTCCCCATGGTCCAGGCCGGCAAGGGCATCACCGAGATGCTGCTGGGTTCGGAAGACCTCTGATCCACCCCCCGCGGACCGGCCGCGAGGCCGGTCCATCCCCAAGTCGAATCTATTGACCGTCGAGCCCGTGCATTACCGTGCACGGGGGAGGGCGGCAAAAAGAGGAAGCTGCATATGAAGCACATCATTGCCGTGCTGCTCGAGAACGAGCCCGGCGCACTCTCCCGCGTGGTGGGCCTGTTCTCGGCCCGTGGCTACAACATCGAATCGCTCACCGTGGCGCCGACGGAGGACCCGAGCCTCTCGCGCATGACGATCCAGACCACCGGGTCGGACGACGTCATCGAGCAGATCACCAAGCACCTGAACCGCCTCATCGAGGTGGTCAAGGTCGTCGACCTCACCGAAGGCGCCTACACCGAGCGCGAGCTCATGATGGTGAAGGTGCGCGCGGTGGGCAAGGAACGCGAGGAGATGAAGCGCATGGCCGACATCTTCCGCGGCCGCATCATCGACGTGACCGACAAGAGCTACACCATCGAACTCACCGGCGACCAGGGCAAGAACGACGCCTTCCTGGAAGCCATCGACCGCGGCGCCATCCTGGAGACGGTGCGCACCGGTGCCAGCGGCATCGGCCGCGGCGAGAGAATCCTGCGCGTCTGATCACCCCTTCCATTCCAACGGAGCAACCATGAAAGTTTTCTACGACAAGGACTGCGATCTGTCCCTCATCAAGGGCAAGACGGTCGCGATCATCGGCTACGGCAGCCAGGGCCACGCGCACGCGCAGAACCTCAACGACAGCGGGGTGAAGG